>NZ_JAQTOD010000001.1 GCF_028713515.1 Sulfurimonas sp.
CTTACTTTTAATAATCAAAATTTTAATCTTCTTCACTCTTCTTTAGTTTTAACGCTAATTTTATCAAGTAAGCCGAAATATTGGTGTAAACTTTAAAATATAACAATTGATTATGTGGTATTATTTTGCATACTATTTTAGGATGCCACATGAATAATTACATCAAAGATCAGATTAAAAAATCTTACGAAACAAAGCAACTAATATATGAAAATGAATCTTTAATCAATAAAATCAAAGAAGTAACTACTCTTTGTGTAGAACTCTATAAAAAAGGTTTAAATAAAACTATATTGGCTGGAAATGGCGGCAGTGCTGCTGATGCGCAACATATTGCCGCTGAGCTTGTTGGGCGATATGGTTTTGATAGACCTTCACTTGCTTCTTTAGCGTTAACGACAGACACATCCAATATTACGGCAATTGGAAATGATTACGGCTATGATAAAATTTTTTCAAGACAGCTTGAGGGAATGGGGCAGAAAGGGGATATTTTTATAGGAATTTCAACCTCTGGGAACTCTAAAAATATTATAAATGCATTTGAGAGAGCAAAAGAAAAAGGCATTACAACAGTTGCTTTAGTTGGTAAAGACGGCGGAGATATGGCAAAAATAGCTGATATATCACTAATTGTTCCATCTGATTCTACTCCAAGAATTCAAGAGTCTCATATCTTGATTGGTCATATTATGTGCGACATCATAGAAAAAGAGCTTTTTGGCACTAGAGTTAACTAGCAGTTTATGAACAAAGCACTTTTTTTGGATCGTGATGGTGTCGTAAATATTGAAATTAACTATCTTTATAAAATTGAAGATTTTATATTTGTGGATGGAATATTCGAATTGTGTAAGCATTATCAAGAGTTAGGCTATGCTTTATTTGTTGTAACTAATCAATCTGGAATCGCTAGAGGTTACTATACGGATGAAAATTTTAATACATTAACTTCATGGATGATAAAAGAGTTTTTAAAGCATAGCATTGAGATAAAAAAAACATATTACTGTCCACATTTTCCTGAGATATCCGGCGAATGTAGTTGTAGAAAACCAAATTCTGGAATGTTGTTACAAGCAAGGAATGAGTTTGATATTGATTTGGAAAATTCAATTTTGATTGGCGATAAAGAGAGTGACATTGAGGCGGCTATCGGTGCTGGACTTAAAGAGAGTTACCTTTTTGATGAGACAAAAAAAGTAAAATTTTCAAGAGCCACAAAAATAGTCTCTAGCTTAAAGGATATTTATAATGTTAATACTAAATAGTGGTGGCACCCTCAATAAAAGATACAATCCGTTAAATGGCGAACTGATGGTTCCATTTGATAACAACGCCATAAAAACTATACTAGAGAGCACTGGCAATATTTATGATCTTGCAGGAATTGTTTACAAAGATAGCTTAGACATGACACTAGATGACAGAAAAACAATTGCAAAAGTTATCATGGAGTCAAAAGATGATAAGTTTATAATAATTCATGGAACTGACACCATGCACACCACCGCTGAGTTTTTATCAACAATATTTGACGATAGAAAGATTGTATTAGTGGGAGCAATGAAGCCTTTTGAGATAGACAATGTTGAAGCAGCTTTAAATATTGGAATGGCAATCGGTTTTGCAAATGGTGTCTCAGGTGCAGGTGTTTATATATGTATGAGTGGATATGTCCAACCATGGAATAAATTAGTAAAAAACAGAAAATTTGGAAAATTTGAAGTTGTCCAATAGTGTTGCTTGCTCCCATTGTCATATAGAGTTTGATAAATGGGTAATGATTCAAGAGGAAGAGCATTCTCTTGATAAAACGGATTCTGCATCTGGCTCTAATGTCTATTATTTTTGCTGCAAAGGGTGTCAAAGTGTGTTTCATCTTCTTAAAGATAAGGGATTTGATAGCTTTTATGATAAAAGTAAAAATGCAACCCTCTCTCCTCCGCCAGAAACTTTTACAGATTCGTCAAACTTTGATGTTGCATCGTTTTATGAGAGATTTGTAAAAACAGATAGCGACGGATTTAATAGAGTTTCTTTAATAATAGAAGGTATTCACTGCTCGGCTTGTATTTGGTTAAATGAGAAGGCACTTCACTCTATGGATGGAGTTATAGAAGCAAATATAAACTTTACAAATAACAAGGCAACCATTGTTTGGGCGGGCAGCATTGTAAAATTATCTGAAATTATTGAGATGATAAGGTCTGTTGGATATGATGCTTTTGCATATGATCCTTTGCTACAAGAGCTCTATATCAACAAAGAGAGAAAAGCTTACTATCTAAAAATGGCAGTTGCTATTTTTTCATCTATGAATATTATGTGGATTGCTGTTGCTCAATATGCTGGCTATTTTAGTGGAATCACTCAGGATATAAAAACAATACTAAATATTGCAGAATGGATTTTATCAACTCCAGTTCTTTTTTATAGCGGTTGGATTTTCTTTCGAGGCGCTTATTATGGGCTTAAGAGAAAAACTATAAATATGGACCTTTTGGTTGCAACAGGCTCAACTCTTACTTACATCTACTCAATATATGTAACGATTATGCACATTGGCGAAGCGTATTTTGATTCGGTTAGTATGATAATTACCTTTGTTCTTATCGGTAAATTTTTAGAAGTTTTAAGTAAGAAAAGTGCTTCCGACGCGCTTGATGTTCTTACAAAAAATATTCCGACAGAAGTTAAAGTAATCAAAGAAGAGAAGATAGTTATATGTGCGCTTGATGATGTGATGGTTGGAGATGTTGTTATTGTGTCTTCTGGAGAGAGGATTTTACTCGATGGCGTAATTGTAAAAGGTGATGGCTCATTTGATGAGTCTAGTTTAACTGGCGAGAGTAATCAGATTTATAAAACCATTGGCAATAGTGTAATAAGCGGTACAACAAGTATAGATGCAGATATACATTATAAAGCAATAAAAGATTTTAAACACTCTACACTCTCAAATATTATCTCTCTGTTGGAATCAGCAATCAACAAAAAACCAAAAATAGAACAACTTGCAAACAGGCTCTCTGAGTATTTTTCATCAATAATTTTGCTTTTATCTTTTGCTACATTTGCTTTTTGGTGGATAACATCACATAATTTTGAGATATCTTTTATGGTAGCAATATCTGTGATAATTATCGCTTGCCCTTGCGCCCTTGCACTTGCCACTCCAGTTGCAACCCTTGTTGGACTAAGTGCAAGTGCCTCAAGAGGTATTTTGTTTAAAGAGGCAGCATTTTTAGAGACAATGGCAAAAATAGATACTCTTGTTTTGGATAAAACAGGGACGATTACGCAAGGAAAACCAGAGGTCATAAAGGGAAATTTTTATAGTGAGTTTGATAAAAATTTGCTCTACTCACTAGTAAAAACTTCAAACCATCCAATGGCTAGTGGAGTTGCAAAATATATAAAAGAACAAGAGAGTACGGTTGAAGAAGTGCTATTTGATGAATATATGCAAATTCCAGCTAAAGGAATTAGGGCAAAATATAAAGGCATAGAATATTTAGGTGGGAATATTAGACTGCTTAGAGAGTATGGCATAGAAACAAATTTTGTGGCTGAAGAGTCAATTTTTTATTTTGCAGTAAATAATGAAGTTGTGGCGATTTATGAGCTTAAAGACAAGATAAAAAGTGGAATTAAAGAGTTGATGGATAGTATGAAGCAATACAAGATAGAAGTAGTGTTGCTTAGTGGAGATCATGAAAACATAACAAAAAAAGTGGCAAAAGAGACTGGAATAGAGAATTTTTTGTTTGAGCAAACCCCGCAAGATAAAGCAAAATACATAGATAGATTACATGGCGATTGGAAAAAAGTTGTTATGGTTGGAGACGGTATTAATGATATACTTGCTTTAGCTTCTGCTGATATTGCTATTGCTATGGGCGGTGGAAGCGATATTGCGGTTGAGTGTGGTGATGTCGTACTGCTTGATAATTCATTAAAGTCAATAAATGATGCTATTAGAATAAGCAGAGGCACTTTTGGTTTGATTAAACAAAATCTTGCTATTTCACTTCTATATAACTCAATCACAATTCCTCTTGCAATGGCTGGGTTTGTTATACCACTTTTTGCAGCAATCTCTATGTCTTTTAGCTCCCTTTTAGTTGTTGGCAACTCTATAAGAAATCGTAAAAAATGGAGCAAAAATGGATAGCTGGGTAATTGTTATGATGCTAGGTGTCTCTATATTTTTAGGGGCGATTGCACTTTTTGGATTTTTATGGGCTGTTAAAAATGGTCAGTTTGATGATGAAGAGAAATTTCTAAATGGTGTAAAGTTTGATGGAGAAGATGAGTTAAATGATATGGCCAAGCAGGAGCAAAAGAAGGATAAATTAAAGAGAGAGTATAGACCAGAATAATTCTTTATTCTAGAGTAGCAAGATTGTCTAATGAACAATCTTGCTTGGTAAATTATTTACCGATAGTTAGTGCGAATGCATCTAGTTCAGCATCAGAATACTTAGAAACTTGACCTTTCATAAGACCTTTCATTGGTCCACCTTTGTCAACTTTGTAACCTTTAAGTGCAGCAGCGATTTCTGCATGAGGTAAAGTTGCAACAATTTTAGATTTACCAAGAGCAGCTTTGCTCCAGTCAGCACCATGACAACCAACACATGCAGCAGCGTTTACGGCAGCCATTAAAGAAGAAGTTGCAGCTAAAGCAACGATTGAAGCGATAACGATTTTTTTCATTTTATTTCCTTATGATTTGATTCGACCGAAATTATATATATGTTTCTCTTAAATGGATGTTAATTGTTTATTTGTTATCATCTTGCTAAATAAATAACTACGGTGAGCAGATGAGATATATAAAAGATGATTTAAAAGAAAAGACGATTTTAATTACCGGCGGAGCCGGATTTGTAGGTTCTAACTTGGCATTTTATTTTCAAAATAACCATCCTGATGCAAAAGTTGTTGTGGTTGATTGCTTTAGAAGTGGCGAGAAATTATCAAATGGAAATTTAAAAAGTTTTGGACATTTTAAAAACTTAATCGGTTTTACAGGAGAAATCATAAGCGGTGATATTAATGACAAAAGCTTGTTAAGTAGTTTGGATGCAAACTATAAATTTGATTATATTTTTCATGAAGCAGCAATTTCCGATACAACAGCACAAGAACAAGATTTGATGATAAAAACAAATGTTAATGCTTACAAAGATCTGCTTAAAATTGCAATCAAACATAACGCAAACATGATTTACGCCTCATCAGCAGCAACATATGGAAATGCCGAGTCACCACAAAGAGTAGGGCGTGAAGCACCACAAAATGTTTATGGATTTTCTAAACTTTGTATGGATAATTTGAGCCGAGAATATATGAAAAAAAATAGTATCTCAATTGTTGGTCTCAGATATTTTAATGTTTACGGTCGAGGAGAGTATTTTAAAAATACAACGGCATCTATGATTATGCAGTTTGGTCATCAGATACTCTCAGGTAAAAATCCACGACTTTTTGAAAATAGTGACAAAATTTTGCGTGATTTTATATATATAGAGGATGTTATCCAAGCAAATATAAAAGCTATGGAGCCAAAAGAGAGCGGAATTTATAATGTCGGAACAGGAAAAGCTAGAAGTTTTCAAGATATTGTAGATATCTTACAAAATGAACTTCAAACTTCTCTTGTCTGTGAATATATCCCAAACCCATTTGTTGGAAGTTATCAATTTCATACAGAAGCTGATATTTCATCAACAAGAGATGCTCTTGGATATGAACCTAAGTTTGAGATGGAAGATGGTATAAAATCCTACATAGATGAAATCAAAAGAGTTTATAACGAAGAAGTTAAGAGATGAAAAATTTTAAAAATTTAACCCCTAAGATTTTGGTTGTTGGTGACTTGATGATAGATCACTATCTGTGGGGAAGCTGTGATAGAATCTCTCCAGAAGCGCCTGTTGCAGTTGTTGATATAAAAAATGAGACAACAGTTTTAGGCGGTGCTGGAAATGTTATAAATAACCTAAGGGCTCTTGGGGCTGAAGTTTTTGTTAGCAGTGTTATAGGAAACGATGATAACGGACTAGAACTACTTGAGATGCTAGAGAATATAAGTGTAGATACAGCTAAAATTATTAAACTAGAAGATAGAAAAACATCAAAAAAAAGCCGTGTAATAGCGAGCTCACAACAGGTGCTTAGGTATGATATGGAGAGCAAAGAGCAGATATCAAAATCTGCATCTGATGAGATTTTAAACTCTTTGGCTGGTGTTATTTGTGATTATGATGTAGTTGTGCTCTCGGACTATGGAAAAGGTGTTTTAAGTGGCGATTTGTGTCGAGGAGTTATAGGGCTTTGCAATAAAAATAGCATAAAAGTTTTAGTTGATCCAAAGGGAAGCGACTACAGCAAATATAGTGGAGCTTATCTTTTAACGCCAAATAAAAAAGAGGCGATTCTTGCCACTGGTATAAATATAAAAGATACTCAATCATTAAAAAGTGCACTTTTAAAACTAAAGCAAGATTGTAATTTGGCTATCTCCTTAATCACGCTATCAGAAGATGGAATAGCCACTTATGATGATGAGTTAAAACTGTTTCCTACTGTTGCAAAAGAGGTTTTTGATGTAACTGGAGCAGGCGATACCGTCATAGCATCCATTGCTTTTGCGATTAGTGCTGGTAAAAATATCGAAGAAGCATCGGCATTTGCAAACCTTGCAGCTGGTGTTGTTGTTGGAAAAATTGGCTCAGCAACTGTCACACTTGATGAGATTGAAGAGTATGAAGCAACTCTACATAAAAGCACCTCAGATGCTCACATAAAGAGCTTTGAGGATATAAAAAATATAGTAGAGCGATATAGAAAAAATGGTAAAAAAATTGTATTTACGAATGGCTGTTTTGACATACTTCATGTGGGACATGTAAAATATCTGCAAGAGGCGAAAAGTTTTGGAGATGTTTTGATAGTTGGACTTAACTCCGACGAATCTGTATCGAGGATTAAGGGTCCAACCCGCCCCGTAAATGTAGCAGAAGACAGAGCGTATCTGTTGGCAGCTCTTGAGGCGGTTGACTTTGTTGTCTCATTTGGTGATGATACGCCGTATGAGCTTATAAAAATGATAGCGCCGGATACCCTTGTAAAAGGCGGAGACTATGAGGGTAAAGAGGTTGTCGGAACAGAATTTGCTAGAGAATTAAAACTTGTTGAGTTTATTAATGGAAAAAGCACAACAAAAACTATAGAAAAAATACAAGGAATTTCATGTTAAAAAAAGTAAGTTTATTGACACTATCAGCAGTCTCTGTTTTTGCGATGCATTCAGCGGAGATTAATGTAAATAATACGGATTTAGAGCTTTCAGCAAAATTTGATATCGGTCAAGTAAATGAAAAAGTTGAACCAAATACAATATTTATAGGAGCTAAATACCTAAATGTTGATGAACGCCACAGTGATATCTCTAATGTAGATGATTATTATGAGGCGAATTTTTTAATGATGAAAAATGCAAGCAAGGATTTAAAAATAGGACTTGGCGTAAAGTTGAACCACACAAAAGATTTTACATCAGCTCCTCTGGGTGTAGAGGCTGCTTATAAGTTGCCAATAGAGTCTAGTGTGCCGTTTTATGTTGGTGGTAGCTTGTATTATGCTCCGAGAGTTCTTGCTTTTGAAAAAGCTGATAACTATCTAGAGTATCGTGTGACAGTGGATGCTGAGGTTATAAAAAATGGTTTTGTAACAGTTGGATTTAGAGATATGAATACAAACTATGAGAGTGGAAATGTTGAGTATAACAAATCATTCTACGGTGGTTTTAGATTCTTATTTTAATATATTCTAAATTGTGACTTGGAGAATAGGTTTAAATATCTAATTCTCGTACAGCTTTAATGACTTCTGGCGACATAATGCCTTTCATACACTCATGATGACCAAGAGGGCATTCTCTTCTCATGCATGGTGAGCACTCCATCTCGTGTCTTACAATTTTACTTCTCTCATTCATCCACTGCGAAGTTTCCGTATGTTTTGTGGGCCCAAAGATGGATACGCTAGGCACACCATAAGCTGCTGCTACATGCATGGGACCGCTATCGTTTGTTATAAAAAGTGAACATCCGCCTATGTTTTCGCAAAGCTCTTTTATGGTGGTTTTGCCTGCTAGATTTGTGTAATTTTTAACGCCGTACTGTTTTAGGTATGACTCTATCTCGTTTGCCATCTCGGTCTCGTTTGGTCCGCCAAAAATAACTATATCATATCTGTTGCTAAGCTCATGAGCTACTTGGGCAAATCGTTCTGGATACCATCTTTTTGCACTTCCATATGTTGCACCTGCGTTAATTCCTAAAGTCTGTTTTTCAAGATTCTTTGGTTCTATATAGAGTTTAAGTTTTGGTGTATTACCGTCCCATAAATCTGTATTTGTCATAGCGAGTTCCGCATACTGTTTGGAGAGATGTTTATTTGTTTTTATATTTGGTGCGTGTGAGAGCAAAAACATGGAGTGCCATGAACGCTTTGCAATACAAATCACACTGCCCGTTAGTCTAAGAAGCAGTGATGAGTGAATCTGATTCCTAAAAGAGATTGCTATATCAAAACTGCCTAGTTTTTTTGCAAGCTCATAAGTTGCTTTAATCCTGTTTTTGGCTTTTTTTGTCTCGTCCACTATTGCATTTTTGCAGAGAGGATGATACTTTAATGCCTCAATTGATGCGTAACTGCCAACAAAAGTAAAGTTCGCATCTGGATAGTAGGTTGCTAAAAGTTCAATAGCTGGAGTTGCCATAACGGCGTCTCCTAGCCAGTTTGGCAGAATAATTAGTATGTTCATTAGTTAGTTCCATTTTTTATGTAGATGTAAATTGGTGATGAGCCGATATTTAATATTTCATTTTCGATTTTTTTACCATTTTTAGAAAATACTTCAAAATAGTCTTCATTTTTTAGAGTTGTTGGTTTTAGTGACCAGTGAATTTGTAAAAGATTGTTATCAACAAGGCACTGGAAAATATAGTAATGACGCTTTATATCAAGTCTCAAAAACTGTGCATTTTTCAGACTACTTACCATAAACTTATAGGCTGTAAATGCTGTTCGTTTTCTTATACCGTCCCTGTTATCCACAAGTCCATAGCCTGGGGCTATTAATTGATGCCACGAGACTGAATTAACCTGAGCAGAAGCAAAAGCAAGTAGATAATATCTAAGCATAAAATCCCCATAAAGTTCCTCGCTTACACACTCATGCTCACTTGTTGGAGCGTATGGAGCAGTACCCGTAATTGGCCAGTTGGTCTCTGTGATGTGAAGTTCATGGGTGCTTTTTGGACTAAGCCAAACCATAGCGCTAAGCAGTGCTATTTTATCTGAGAGATTAAATCCCAGCTGCATATTTTCCGGTGCACCTCGTCTATCAACATATAAAAGCGAAGAGATTCCGTCATAGCGGTATCTAAAAAAATTAAAAAGAGTATGAGCGGTAAAATGGTACTCAAAATCTATGACTCCGCTGCCAATAAGCTTGGTGTGTGGGAATTTTGAAATTTTCAGATTATATGCGACTTTATAAAAACGATTGTACTCATCTACGCTAAAAAATCCCCATTTTGCACGATTTATAGTTGAGCCAATCTCAAAAATATCTACTATTTCATGAAGTGTACTAAAAATGGTGTCTAAATCTTTTTTTAAAAGCCCCAAATCTTCTATATGTTCTCTATCTTGAAGAATTTTAAGAGTTATTTTTCTCTGACTCATGGCAAGGATAAATTCTTTGAGCTCATTAAGGGTTTCCATTTCCCAAAGTTTAAAACGCACCAAAACTCTTTCTGCTCCGAGTTCATTAATGAGCTCTATCGTTACATCCTTTTCGCGTTGGTAATCAACACCAATACAGAAAAAGTCGCTATTTTTAATACTCTTTTTTCGTACAAACGGGATAGCAAGGAGCGAAATCGGTAATGTAAAAATTGATATAAGGAATGTTTTTAAAAGAGATAAAAACTCTTTCTTCCTCATGCTTTTTTTATAGATTTTATCTTTTAGTGGATATGGCTGGTCGGAATAGTTATCCCATATAAAAGGCTGTTTCATAAGAAGAATTATATCTTTTTTGGTATTAAACCAGTCAAAAACCACAGAGGATTAGTTAGTATTTATTTAGCACAATTTTGTTAAAATATACAAAATAAAGTTTTGTATGTTGGAGTGTTTATGCAACCTGTTTCCCCAGATATTAGTTTGGTTGTAGCTGTCTATAAGGATGCCCAGTCTTTGAGTCTTATTTTGGAGGCGCTGGAGAAACAGTCCTATAAGAATTTTGAGATTATTGTTGCTGAGGATTGTGAATCTGATGAAATTAAAAATTGTATAAAAAATTATGCACATCTAAATTTAAAACATACCACTCAAAAAGATGTTGGTTGGAGAAAAAACTCATCTCTAAACAATGCCATAAGAGTCGCGAGTTCTGATTTTTTACTGTTTATAGATGGTGACTGTATACCAAATATTCATTTTGTTAGAGAGTACAATAAGCAAAAAGAAAAAAACACGGTGTTGTGTGGACGACGAGTAGAGCTTGGAAGTAGATTTACAAAACAGATAAGAGAGAGAAAATTAAATATTCTAGATATTCAAAAGAACTATTTATTAAATATATTTAATTTTCGAGAGGACAACACTAGGCATTTTGAAGAGGGAATTTATTTAGGAGACTTGTTGTTTAATCTAAAACATAAAGGTAAAGAGGCATCAGTTCTTGGATGTAATTTTGGTATAAACAAGAGTGACTTGATTGAAATAAATGGCTTTAATGAAGATTATGTTTCTCCATCGGTCGGCGAAGATACAGATATAGAGTATAGATTGAGATTAAAGGGATGTAACTTTAAGCGTATAAGAAATAGATCATTTGTGTTTCATCTCTATCATGAAGAGGTGTATAGTCCTGCCGATGCTGAAAAATCTATGAAAGTTTTCAACAAAGTAAAAGAAAACAAGCAAGTGAAATGCAAAATTGGTTTAACAAGAGAGTAGTTTTTAGTAAGTTTGATATGGTTGGTAATTTGATTATCTGCTTGTAACTATTTCAATCATCTTGCTTTCGACTGTATTGTAATAGTTTTCATCATAATCGGCAGGTATCATAAAATTGTGTTGCCTGCTTTTCTCGCTTACGGTTGCCCATCTTAGGGCACTTGCAAAAAGAGTGTTGCCAAAAAATGAGAGTGTGTTCGTGTTGACGGCACCGGCTAAATGCATGGGCCCGGTTGAGGTGCTGATAAACAGCTCACAGCCAGCCAAAAACTGGCAAAACTCCATGAGGCTCATCTTTGAAACTAAAAGTTCAGCTTTAAAATCAAGATGACTTTCTATGTATTCTTTTGACTTTGTATCATCTGGACCAAAAGTAAAAACTACCTTTGTGTTTTGGAGTTCGCTTGCTCTTTTTGCGAGGCGTAAATAGTCATCAAGTTTTAAGTTGCCATCGCTACTGCCGCCAAAACCGGGATGAAGGGCAACCGTTTTTTGTGAGGAAGGAGTAGAAAACGAAGATTTTATGAGAGGTCTTGAAAAATCAAGCTTTATATCCGCAAAAATCTCTTTTGCCAGATCAAGATTATATTGCCACTCTGTTTTCTCTGCTTTGTTTCTTCTTTGGGCTACTGTTTTGTTGAAAAAAAATTGGGCAAGTTTTGTGGATGGTGCAACCCTCTGTTTTATGCCGCTTAAAAAAAGAAGAACACCGAGGTTTGTGTCTATAAATCCGCTGATGCTAGCGTCGAATTTATGGGCTCTGATTCTGCGCAATGTTCCCATAAAATCATTTTTGTCATACAAAATCACATTATCTATGAAATCTATTTGTGATGCAAATTGATAATTTATTTTTGATACGAGCGCAGTTATTTTTGTATTTGGATACTGCTCTTTTATTGCTTTAAAAAGAGGTAGAGTTACTACAAAGTCCCCGATTTTGTCATGTCTTGTTATAAGTAGGTTCACTTTTTTGCCTCATGATTTAGCTCGTAAAGCTTGATATATTTATAAAAGTTTGTTGCCATATGAGAAAATGCAATAACGAGCCCAGCGTAACCATCAAGAAAACCTCGTTTAAAAAAGTATGTTTTTATGAATGAAAAAATTCCATTAAAAAGCGCTTTTGCTGGCGAAGATGTTTTTTTACCAACATTATTTTGTGCAAAAAGCGTAGAGTATCTATCTGCTTTTTTAATAAAATCACTTATGGAGTGATAGCTATAATGAAGAATATTTCCACCATTAAGCTCAACGGTATTCATCTTGTCGGTTATTATATTTTCGTGAACATAATTTGAGTTGAATTTTGTTTTTGTCTTGTTATAGAGCCGTTTTATTTTTTGATTATTCCAGCCACAATGTTTTATCTGAATTTCTTTATAAAAAGCATGAAAATTTAGTAAATATACACTATTGTTATCTAAATCTGTATTTTTTAGAGTTTTAAAAAGATTACTATCCACAACTTCATCACTATCTAGAATAAGTATCCATTCATGTTTTGCATAGCTAGCTGCCTTGTTTTTTGTTTCTCCAAAACCAATAAATTCTCCCTGAATAAAATTAACATTGGAAAATTTTGATGCTATATTTGCTGTTTCGTCTTCAGAGCCATTATCATAAACAACCACATCATCAAAACCTATAAGACTTTCAAGAGAGTTTTTGATTGTAAGAGCGCCATTTTTTACAATCATTACAACCGATATATTACTAGCCATTTGTTACCTTTTTTGTAAATGCTTTAAATTTATACTTGAGAATCTTTTTCCACTCAAAAATACTACTTTTGGTATCGAGTTTATCCCCGTCAATTCTATAGATTACGCCATTGATACCAGAAAAATCTTCTTGGACAGCATTACCGATTCTAAAAGCATATTTATAATACTTTTTTGTTTCTTTTAAAATTTCTTTGTTGTATTTACCAAATGGAAAAACAAAGCTATCTACAGTCACATTTAGCTTTGATTCTAGTGTTTTTTTAGAATGCTCTAGTTCTTGTTCCAAATTAATTTCTTTTTGAATTAAATTTGAATGTGTGCAAGAGTGAGAAGCAATAACTATTAGTCCACTACCTATCATCTCAAGAAGCTCTGTATATGTGCAAAATGTTCCTTTTGTGTAATTTTTGAAAAGGTCATTATGCTCAAATCCCATTCTTATTGTTGGTTCTAAATCGCAATAGTCTAAAATATAATTACTTGGAACCGCAAGAAGCGCCTTTAGGTTGTATTTTTTTAAAAGAGGGTATATAAGAAAATAAAAATCACTATACGCATCATCAAAAGTTAGACATATAGAATTTTCATCTATTCTTTCACCAGGTAGAACAGTCGTAAAATTTTTTTGTATATAAGACAAGTGTTGCTCAAATATTTCTAAATTATTCGAGCATCTGTCACTGTTTACATGATGATACATTACACTAATCAACAACTTCGATTCCTCTTAATCTTTTTTTTGTATTTATTTTATTTTTGTGAGTTTGTGAGTATTTAAGTGCAACTTCAATGCAATCTTGTGTATCCAAGCCCGCAAGTCTTGCATATTCTTTTGCGATAAATCTTAAATCATCATCCTTTGCCCAAAGTTTGGAAAAATTTTTTAGTCTCTCATTTGAAGTAAGAGTTTTAAATTGCATTCTATTTATATCTACGATTTTAAATGTGTAAGTATCACTCTCTTTTTTTATGAGAATATTTCCCGGAGAGTAATCAAGATGAAAGATGTTGCTTTCATGAAGTAAAAATGTAAATTTTGCAAAAGCCATAAAAATAGCTTCTCTGTCTGAAAAACCTCTATCTAGTAGAGGCTCTCGTATTGTAAAATCGTAGCCAAACTTCTCGCTTACAAAATAGCTCTCATTAATTAAGCCAAATTTTTTAAACTCAATAAAACCTATAGGCTTTGGCACAAAATCTACTATCTTTAAGCTATTGTCATAAGATTTTTTTGCTTTTGAGTCTTTGAAAAATGAGTAAACTATTTTGTTTATGATATTTGGGATTTTAAAAGATTTTATAATTAATTCTTTGTTTTCAAAGTTTATAACTTTTATCTCATTTCTCGCCTTATGTATAGAGTTATCGGAGTTTTTGAAATGTTTTTTTATATTTTTTAATAATAATTTGGAGTTGGTATCTACTGATTCAAGTTTCATTTTTTTATTCCATTATGATTAACATTTTATTTTACAAGAAAATTCAACTCATGAACTGTATAAGATTCTTGGTAAAAAATAAGAGATAAAATTTTAGCAAATACGCGCTATTTTTACTCTGATTGCTTTCCTTTATACTGTCTGAAATTTTTTGTTTTTCCATCAAAAAGAAGCTTTTGGGAGGCGTTTGTAAAACTTAATGCTCTGTTTTTGAAGTTTATTATATCATTTGTACACCCAATCTCTCTATCTGTAAAGGTGGATATATCGTAACATTTATGCTTATTGGTCGCTGTATTTATCTCAAGAAGATTATCTTTTTCAATCCAGCCTAAAAAACCATTATGATAATAGTCAGCAAAAAAATCATTTTCACTTAACAAAGAACGACCACTAAACTTAGTTGTTATCTTTTTGTAGTCACCAAAAACAGCGTCCAAGATAGTTGGGGCAATATCTCTTTGGGAAAGATAATTATTACTATAGAAAGGCTTTAAGTCTTTGTGATAAAGTGCAAAAGGGATTAGATAATTTTCAAAATTACTTCCTTTTACTCCACCACAATGATCAGCTACAAAGACAAAAAGTGTATTTGGATATTTTTTTTTCATTATTTCTACAAATTTTTGGAGTGCCATATCTGAAAAATGAAGAGCATTTAGTTGATTGTTTAGTGATTTATCTGCTACAAAATTGATTTTTTCTACCCCTTGTGGGATTTTATCGTCATGTGTTGTGGCTCCATTTATTCCTATTATAAATGGCTTATTTGATGTTTGAATTGTATCGATTGTGAAATTATAAAGATCGCTATCATGAACTCCCCAATTGTTTTGTTCATATGCCCTTTTAATCACATCTTTTTTCCCATAACTTTCTTGGAATCCTATACTTTGCGCAAAAGCTCCAGTTCCGCTTGTTTCTTTGGCTGAACCTTGGAAAAATGCACTTCTGTATCCTGCTTGATTGAAAATGTTGATTAAAGATTCATACTTAAAATCTTGTAGTTGTGTTTTTGCTACTGTCTTTCCTAGTGGATTTTGAAATGAACAAAGAGTTGCAAATATCCCCTCAGTTGTTCTATGTCCTCCCGCTATCATTGCCTTTGGTCTGATTGATTGCGCTAAGATGGAGTCAAAAAATGGAGTAGTAGAGATAGATGATTTGTTGAACCCATAATTTTTGATATTGACTCCACTCCAACTTTCAAGGAAAAATATCACAACATTTGGCTTATGCAGGGGTCTATTGTAAGGAGTATAACTATTTTGATAGAGTTTTTGCATCTCACTTTGCATCACATCTTTGTCTATGGTTGGAATCTTTAGTAGTTTGAGTTTTTTATCTCTATTCGTAAGTGAAAATATTGCGTTGTAAGTACCGTTAAGTGCTAAAGTCGCTAGCTTGCTATCTCTTATTTGGCTAGATTGCCAAGGAGTAAGAGGAATATTTTGCGCCATTCCACGCATAAAAAATAGTGTAAATAAGAGTATGACTAAAAGTTTAGGTAAATAGAATTTATTAAAAGGTATCACTAAACTTTTTTTAACCAAAAGTTTATATATTAAAATAAAAAGAATTACGCTGAAAATAAGTGAGCTAATCGTAAGTAAAGTATGTTGCGAAGCCGCTGTCATTGCCAAGCCAGAAGCATCAGTTAAGGCATCACTTACTTCATATCCCATATGCCTGCTAGACTCAAAAAAATACATAATATCCGAGCTTTGGGATAGAAAAAGAAAAGATAGTAAAAAAGAAGAGGCAATGGCAAAATAGTTACGATTCGAGGCAAAAAGAAAACCAATTAAACTAATTAACGAAGCAGTTGCGAAATCAAACTTGTATCCCCAAAAAATTGCGTAGCAGAGTGATGAAAACGGTATGCCATTGAAGCTGTCAGAGAGATAAAATAAAAAAATAAATTTTGAAATAAGTACGACAAGGTAAGCGACAATAAAAATAAGGAAATAATTTTTTAAAAAATAAAGTTTAGTCAATGAATTATCCAAATATTAAGGTTGAGTATGATAACAAAAAAATATTACCATGAAGATAAAACTCTTCAATTGTTATCTTCATAGATTGAGGTGACATCAAGCTCAATAACATTAATTCTTGTATTTTTCATTCCCTCATAACAAAGATGAATGCCATCATGATATCTAAGCAGGTCTTTACTATCAATTTTAATTGCATCTATTGTTGTGGTTTCAAAAATTTTCTCTAAATTAAAAAGAGCCGAGGAATAGAAAGAGACAACATGCATTGGGTAAATATTTCTTGACAAAAAGACAATCTCTATTGGACCTTCATTTTTTTGAATAGTGAATTGATCTGAGGTAAGAGCTTTAAGCCGATCGGAAATGATTTCTGCACGATGAGGTATGTAGATAATCTCTTTTTTATAGTAGTCTATGATTTTTTTTATATAATTTACATATTTTATATCTGTCATTGTTTTGCCACTTGTGAATGATTGGCCAAGCAAATATATACGCTCATCCTTAAACGCTTTTTCTGTATATGTTTTTTTGAAATAGCTGTAGTTGTTTGTTATGATTTTTTCATGACCGTGTGGAATGATGTGGTAATTTGTAAATAAATTTACAGGGTTATTT
Source organism: Sulfurimonas sp. (assembly GCF_028713515.1). Taxonomy (GTDB): domain Bacteria; phylum Campylobacterota; class Campylobacteria; order Campylobacterales; family Sulfurimonadaceae; genus Sulfurimonas. The sequence goes on from NZ_JAQTOD010000001.1 coordinate 16,834, forward strand.
TGATTGGTGTTTAAACCAAAGATTTTGTATCGCAATAGTTTTATTTTTTGTTCCCATGATGATTTATGGTTTGGATGCAGTTTGTTGGCGTGTGTTGTCATAGTCATAGTGCCATCGTCTAATAGATATGTGCTTATAGTTTTTAAATTGGCAATAATAAGTTGGTTTATGGTTCCATAATCGCCAGTGAAAATATGTTCATAGTTTTTTTGTTGTAGTTTTTTAATTAATTTTGCTTGAGATGAAAGTTTTGAAAATTTAGATTTGTTTGGGTAATAAAAGTCTATCTCTTCATCAAACATTGAAAGTTTTGAAACCAATTGCATTTGAGTTGAGTTTGTGCTAATTGGGTTTATTGTTGAATCATGCATAATTAATAATATATTGTGTTTTGTTGAGAAGTGCTCTTTTGCTTCAATTGCGTTCATTAGTTGGAGGGGACTTCTTACTATGAAGAGGTTATAAGTTGTAGTCATTAAAACATCCTCACTTTTCTATAAACTAAATCCATCATCAACAACGATATTTTGCCCATTCATATACCGACTCATATCACTTAAAAGATATATAAGTGTACCTTTTAAATCATTTTTATCTAGCATCCCTTTGTTCAAACACTGCTTCTTGTAAGCTTCCAAAAATACTTCCGGTTGATTGTCAAAAATCCCACCAGGACTAATTGCATTTACGCGGATGTTCATTCCTTTGAAGTATTTTGCCATATATTGTGTTAAAAGAACCAGTGCAGACTTAATTGCGGCATACTCCACTGGCATTGTCATTGAGGTGTTGTCGTAAACTTCAAACTTTGGAGCGATTACCCCATAGATAGATGATATGTTGACAATGTTTCCATAGCCTTGATTTTTAAAATAAGATGCAAACTGTTGAGAAGTCAAAAAATAGCCTCCTAAATTGAGATTAATATTTTCACAAAAATCATCATACTCAACATCGAAAAAATGTTTCCCATAGTTTTTATTCCGAGGGTAGGCATTGTTGACAAGTGCATCAATTCTGCCATACTTGGCGTTAAGATATGTAATCATGTTTTGTAATGATGTTTTAGAGGTGATGTCGAGTGCTATAAAATCAATATTTTGCGTATTTAGCGTGGTAGATAAATCATTTTTAACTTGATTACCAATTTCTGAGTTAATGTCTGCAATAACAGCAATACCGTTTTGCTCTACTATGGATGCTACAAACTCTTTTCCGATAAGACCAGCTCCGCCAGTAATAACGATAACTTGATTTTTAAGCATAAAATATCCTTTATTAATTTAATTGTCTGATTAGTTTGGCCGGATTCCCAGCGTATACAGTATTTTCGGGAATAGACTTAGTAACTACACTGCCTGCGCCCACTACACTGTTATGACCTATAGTGATCCCTGGTAAAATTATAGTATTTGCTCCAATCCAACAGCCATGCTTCAGAGTGACACTTTTCGGATCGCTGTGACCTTGCTTTAGGATAGGAATAGATGTATTGTCAAATTTATGATTAGACACATATATATGAACACCAGAACCAAGCATTACATCATCTTCAATGATTATGCTGCCATCCTTCCCATCTCTAGGATCTGCAAAAAGCATTGTTGTTGGACGAATTACTACATTTTTGCCCAAATGAATTTTAGAGCAAGTTACGGCATAGGCCCCAGCGCGAAAATCTGCACCTTCCAAATAAGTTCCAAATTTATTTTTGCAAATTCTTTTTTTACTTAAAGAAAAATATAGATACCAATGAGTAAATGGGCAGTCAGGACCAAGTCTATCTGCGCTTTTATCGAATTTGTATTTTTTAATAATTTCCTTAAGCATTTTTATTATTTTTCATTAAGAATTCCACAAACTCGAAATCAAGTTCTGTGTCAATGTCGATTGAACGCTCTTCGGGCATTACATATAGACCAGTTTTTGGTAGAAAAATAGAGTTTTCGTTTAAGATTGCATGACGATTCCAAATATAAATCGATGCATTCATATCGTAACTTTTAGGGGCATCCTGTCTTCTGACAATGGAGTCACTCAATTTTTTAGATAAAGATACTTGTCCATTGCTGTTTACTTCAACTAAGTTGAAATACGGACTTCTGCGACTTGGCATTGCTGTAATGAGGTTATCATTTTTATCCTCTAGGAATTGTGCAAATGATGCAGTAATATCTTCTGTGGCGCGCAGTGGTGCCGTCGCATCAAGGTCTATTAAATAATCAAATTTTTTATTATAGTGCTCTTCACTTCTAACAAAAGCATCTCGAATTACATCAAGTTTTCCTGCAGTATCGCTTGCCATTTCAGGATTTCTTTTAAAAAAAACCTCTGCCCCGTATTTTATTGCCACTGAAGCAATGTCATCGGAATCAGTGCTGATAACTATATGTTCGAATAACTCTGATTGTTTCGCCTGTTCAATAGTGTAAGCAATAAGGGGTTTGCCATTTAGGAGTTTAATATTTTTATTTTTAACACCTTTGGAGCCACCTCGGGCGCAGATTGTACATAAAATATTGCTCATTTATTTTGCTCCTGAATAATTGAGATTGTTTTCATAACATTTTTTGCCTCTTCGTAGGTGCAGACATCGTGCTGATTTGATAATATAGATATATGCATTTTTTCAAACATTGTATTTCTTTCTAGATTTTTTGCTTCATGTTTTTGTTCTAATCCATTTCTGTTTTTTTGAGTCAGCAGATTGCTTATGAAGTCTAATTCATATGTATTTTCAATAGTGTGTATAATCATTTTTCTGTATGTAATTTTACTAATATAATCAATAGATAGAGTAACAATAACACCTTTTTGAGTTTTTGAGATAAGAGTAACTAAATCATCAGAATCTATCTCCAAATCTGAAACTTTCAATTGATAACTTTTAATATCTATCATGTCTCCAAATAACCATTGAGCATAATCAATCTCATGGCTTAAATCCAAAAGTACGCCACCACCTTGAGCTTTGATTGCGCTATATGATGTTTTATAGTCAATCTCTTTACGCCATGTTGGTAAATACTGTCCACAAACAATAGTAGAGCTAATGATTTTTTCATTTTTAAGATAATGTTTTAATTTTTGCATCAATGGATGGAATCTTAACACATAACCTACTGAAACTATATTTTTTAAGATTATCAACTCTTTGTCTGTTTCAAAAAGTGGTTTCTCGCAAAAAATCAATTTATTGGAAACATTATTTTCCAAATATTTTAGCTGCTCAAAATGCTTATATGTCTCACTGGCGATAACAATGTAATCATATTGCCCTAAATTGTCAACTTCTTGAAGGTTTTTGAAGGTTGTTTTATTTGGTACTGTTTGCTTGGTTACAATATGAATCTCTTTTATTGTACTAAAAGAGAATAAAACTTCCTCATGTCTTCTGCCAATTGAACCATATCCAATTAACAATATTTTCAATTAAAACACCTCATAATACTCACTATTGGCTTGCTCGTAATCATTTATTCGTCCGATGTCTAGCCAATACTCATGTATGGGAAATGAGAGCGCTTTGTTGTCTTCATTTATAATCTTCTCAAAAAGAGATGGCATATCAAAAAATTCTCCATCAGGGATAAGCGATAACGCTTTTGGTGAGAGCATATAAATCCCTGCGCTCACAAAAAACTTGTGTGTAGGTTTTTCGGTTATTGAAGAAATTCTACCATCTTCAATATTAACAACCCCATAAGGAACCTGAAAGTCATATTCTCGAACCCCCATAGTGCCAATAGCTTCTTGAGATTTATGAAAATCGTGAAGGTGCTCAAAGTTTACATTGGTTAGCAGGTCGCCGTTCATTACAAAAAATGGTTCTTTTAAAAGATTGCGCATTAGACTTAGTGCACCTGCTGTGCCCATTCGCTCTTTTTCATGGATATACTCAATTGAGACACCAAGCGTACTGCCGTCCCCGAAATAATCCTCGATTACATGAGAGAGATAGTTTACGCTAATGATAATGTTGGTGTATCCATACTTTGAAAAATTTTCGATGATGGTTTGAAGGATTGGTTTATTGCCGACATGAAGCATCGGTTTTGGAGTGGTTTTTGTCAGTTCGCCCAAACGAGTCCCAAGCCCGCCTGCCATAAGAACAACTCTGTTTGTTTTATCTTTTGGCTTTATAAGCTCATCTATTTCCACTATTCCTAGCACACAATTTAGCTCATTGACAATCGGTATCTGGTGAAGTTTTTTAGCAAGCGCAACTTTAAGAATCTCTTCTTTTGTGTCACTCATCTTTGCAACGGTTGGTGTTTTAAAATATATGTCTTTGATGCCGCCATCGACAGAAAGACCACTTAGTAAGCCCCTGCGTATGTTTCCATCGGTAAGCGTTCCTAGAAGTCGGTTTTCATCATCTACGACGATAGCAATTTGCATCGCACCACTATCTATGACGGCAAGCGCTTCTCTTATGGTTGCAGTTGGTTTTAGTTTTATGTTTTGTATATTTTTCATTTTAAACCTTTAAATCATAAAATGACTTTTTCAAAATATTATTCAAATCTACTTTTTTAATCTCTTCGATAATTTTTTTGCTTGCACAGCCATCGCCATAAGGATTTTTAACTGCCGTGAGTATGTCTTGAAACTCTTTGCTGTATAACTTTTCAAATGTTTGCAATATAGATGATTTTATAGGTTCGCAATCTATCACGCTATCTGCTTTTATGCGTCCTTTTTGACGATCCCCAATATTTATAGTTCCTATCTTAAAGCTAGGTGCTTCTGCTAAACCGCTTGAACTATTTCCTACAACTGCATCAACATATTGTAAAGCGCTTAAGTATCTTAGTTGTCCTAATGAAGTAAATCCAATAGATTTATGAGAATTTTTAGCAACATATTCATCTATCATTTGATTTATGACTCTTCCGTCGGTGTCACTATTTGCTTTTGTAAATATGATGTTTGTATCTTTTAGTTCATCTATTGCGTTAAGCAATGCTTGAAATTGCTCTTTTGCGGTGGAGCTTTCTAAAGTTACCGGATGAAAAGTCACTAAAATATTTTTTTGATTCAATATAAAATCAATAGATTTTTCAAATTCTTCTTTTGATAAGAGTTTTAATCTCTTGATGTTTTCTATGCCCATCCCACCAACATTAAAAACTCTTTCTGGATGCTCTCCAAGTTGTATCACTTTATTTTTGTATTCTTCTGTTGCAGTAAAGTGAAGATGACTCATTTTAGTAATACTATGGCGAATAGACTCATCAAATGCACCCTCGGTGGTTTCTCCACCATGAAGATGAGCGATAGGAATACGGGCTATCATTGCAGTACTGACAGCCGAAAAAATTTCATATCTATCTCCAAGAACCACAATCATATCAGGTTTCAAATCTTCAAAAGCTTCTGCAAAAGATATTTGAGCTAGTCCCATGGATTTTGAAATACCAACTGAAGTATCAGATGATAAAAGCATCTCTATTTTTTTGTCAATTTTAAACTCTTTTTCTATCTCTTTATAAGTTAAACCAAACTCAGGACTTAAATGCATACCTGTAGCTATGATTTGAAGTTCGAGTTCTTTATTGGCTTCAATCTCTTTCATAAGCCAATAAAGCAGTCCATATTCAGCTCTGGTGCCAGTTACTACACAAATTCTGCGTTTCATACTAACTCATCTTCTTTATAATCTTTAGTTGCCGTGGTTCCAATAATTTCATCCCATCTCATAGGATTTATACCATTCCCTGGTCTTTTTATAGTTATATTGTCATCTGTAAAAATCTCATCTTTTTTAATGTCACATCTTGCAACTATTGATTTTCTAGCTACTTTCATATTTGGCAACTCACTCTTTGATGGTTTTTTAACACTACTTCCAAGAGCCAACTCTATATTTCGTATAGCTTTTACCATATTTTTTAGTTCATTTGGTTCAAGACTTGCCTTATGGTCAGGCCCCTCCATTGTCTTGTCTAGTGTGAAATGTTTTTCAATGCAACTAGCCCCCATAGCAACTGCTGCAATATCTACTTCTATGCCTAATGTGTGGTCGCTATATCCATAGGCAATATTAAAAGTATTTCCGATAGTTACCATTGCTCTTAAATTCACATCTTCCATGGGGGTTGGATACATGGTATTTGCATGTAAAACCGTGATATTTTCTTTTTTAGTTCCAGCTTGAATAAGTACATCTAAGGCATCTTCTATTTCACCAATATCTGCCATTCCTGTTGAAAGTATCACTTGTTTTTTTAGTCTTCCGATGTGTCTAAGATATGGAAGATTTGTGATTTCTCCACTTGGTATTTTAAATATTTCAAGCTCTAAATCATTAAGGAGGTTGATACTATCATGATCAAAAGGGGTGGATAAAAACATGATATTCTTAGTTTTACAATAAGCGATAAGCTCTTTATGTGTATCCAAATCAAGTTCAAGTTTTTTTATCATTTCAAATTGTGATTCAGTTTTATCAGTTGTTTGCTTTTGATAATCAGCCTTTTGTGCATTCCTAGATACGAGTTTTTCAGCTTTAAATGTTTGGAATTTAACTGCATCAGCTCCACTATCACTAGCTACATCTATAAGTTTTTTTGCTAACTCAATTGAACCATTGTGATTTACCCCAGCTTCTGCTATTATAAATACTTTACTCATTTTACTAGGCTCCCTGCCTTTACAAATTCACATATCTTAATATACTCTTTTGAAGTTGCATTGCTGCCAACAAATGTATTTTCTTTCACTTCTACTCCACCATTTATCACGCTTGCGGTTGAAATATGACAGTTATCACCAATGCTCGCATCGTGTTCTATCAATGCTTTTGTGTTAATGATACAATTTTTTCCAATTTTTGCATTTGCATTTATGAGAGCATGGTGCATAATGATTGTCCCCTCGGCTATCTGCGAATGTTTTGAAACATAAGCTAGTGGAGAAATAATTATAGGCAAACAAAATCCAATCCCTTTTAATTTATTGTAGATTTTTACTCTTAAATCGTTTGTTTTTATTTGTCCCACAGTAATGATTGCATTTTTACAAGTTTGAAAAATTGTTTCTAAGTCATCATCACAGCCAATTATTTCATAATCAAAAACTTTTATTCCAATATTTTCTTTTATATCGACAATACCAATAATGTCATATTTGTTTGTTTGCTCTATCACATCTATAACACTTCTGCAATGCCCGCCACCACCGATAAGAATTATTTTTTCGTTCATTTTTTATACTCTCACCGAACTCGGTATATTAACAACTCTCTCTTCTAAATATTTTGCATTTTTTAAATCGGTACATTGACAATCTTTAAACATTTCAAGTTCGTTCATAAGTCGCCAAATTGGTCTTGTCATTACACCATTTTTATTAGTAAAATCTAAAAATTCATCTCTTTTAATTTTATCATTTAACAAAACAGTTTGTAGCCAATAATTTGATTTGCTATCTTTTGGTTCTTCTATAAATTTAATCTCATTATTTGTAGAAAAAAACTTTTTATATTTCAAGGTTAATTCTCTTTTTGATTTCAAGAAATTATCAAGCTGTTCAAGTTGTGCAACTAATAAAGATGCGTTAATGTTTGGTAATCTATAGTTGTATCCTATCTCATCATGGACATATTCGTAAGAATGGGGGATTTTCGCTGTTGTTGTGATATGTTTTGCTCTTTTTGCCAAATTTTCATCATCGGTGACTATTGCTCCGCCACCACCTGAAGTGATGATTTTATTTCCATTAAAACTAAAAGCACCCACTTTCCCAAATGTGCCTGTATGTTTCTCTTTATAATAACTTCCAAGTGATTCAGCCGCATCTTCAACTAAAGCAATGTTCCAAATATCACAAATATTTTTTATCTCTTCAATTCTACATGGATGTCCAAAAGTGTGCATAGGGACGCAAGCTTTGATGATTTTCCCTGTAGTTTTATTGATGCAAGCATTTCCTTTTAATTCACAATTTGTCTCTAAGAAAGACTTCAAAGAATCAGGACTTAAGCCCATAGTATCCAAATCAACATCTACAAATATCTGCTTTGCTCCGATGTAAGAGATGGCATTGCATGTGGCTATAAAAGTAAGTGGCTGAGTTATCACTTCATCCTCTTTTTTTACATCAGCTAAAAGTAGTGAAATATGAAGTGCCGCCGTACCATTTACGGTGGCTATTGCATATTTGCTTCCAACAGTTCTTGCAAACTCTTTTTCAAAAATATCTACATATTTTCCAACACTTGAGACAAAAGTAGAATCTATACAATCATTTAAATATTTTTTCTCATTTCCAGTAAAACGAGGCTCATGAAGTGGGATAAATGCTTCTGTATCAAATGTTTGTTGAATAAAAGTGGTAATATTTTTAAAACTCATTACATTTTCCCATCAAGATATTTGCCGGTTTCTTTGTGTCGAAAATTTGGAATCATCTCATGAAACAGTTCTACGATCTGATCTTTTGTCCAAGATTTTGCATTTTTCATACTATCTATTTTTTGTATGAAATAATTTAGTTTATCCTCATTAAAAATGGCTTCGTTTTTAATGACGCCGAGATTTAGAAACCTGCTCATGTCAAGGAGTTCTTTGTCGGTAAAGAACTCTTCAAAATCTTTTTCGCCAGTTGTGTCGCTTGCAGTAAATAGACATGGCCATTTTCCTTGCTCTGGCATGGTTTTTGCCAGTTCTCTTGCCTCATCTTCACTCTCGCAAAGATATGGCTCATAACCTAGATTTTTTAGGTATTTCACAGCAATATCGGCAAAGGTGATTAGATGAAGAGCCTCGCTTAGTTTTGGGAAAAAGATATCTCTATTTTCTCCAAAAATGCATGACATGAGACAAAGTTCACCCGACTCTTTAGGGGTGACAAAATAGCGTTTGATATCGTTGGGGGCGACAATTGGCTGGCGTTTTTGAATTCGCTGATTAAACCCATGAAGCAGACTACCGTCACTAAAAGCAACATTTGCAAATCTTGCGGTTGAAATATCTATTTGAAGAGATTTCCTCATTAAAAACATCTCCATAATTCGCTTGCTTGCACCCATCATATTTACCGGATTTGCCGCCTTGTCGGTGCTTACGCAGAAATATTTTTTAGTCCCGTTTTCTATGGACTGTTGCAGAGTTTTGTCGGTGTTGAAAATATTTACCTCGCACATTCGCATTAAAGTAAAGGGGTCTTTCTCGCTTCTTACATGTTTGAGGGCAGAGAGGTTTAAGACATAGTCATATTTTCCGTCCGCTTTAATAAACGCGTCATACTCCACACTTCCAACATCAAGTGCAAAGGTTTGAAAATCACCATCAATGTAGCCAAAAGAACTACGAATATCTCTGACAAGTTCTACCATGTTGTTTTCGCTTATATCCACTATATGTAACTTTTTAGGATTTCGTTTAAATATCTCTTTTGTAACGGCTTGCCCTATTGAACCGGCACCACCGATCACTAAGAATGCTGAAGACGACACAATGTTTGAGAGCTCTTTTTCATATTTTTTTATGTCATCTTTGAATAACTCTTTTTCTCTATCTATTAATTTTAAAATATTTGGCATTTTTTAGCTCCTAATCTATTTTGTGTGCGATATGATTGCTGACTTGCAGAGCGATTGTCTGCGGAGTAAACCCACTTAGTGTAAGTGAACGATCGTTTATTCCAAGTGTGCCGTAGAGAGTTGGAGAGGTTGTTTTAAATAGAGCAATAGTGGGAACTCCTGAAGCACTAGCTAGATGCATCGGTCCAGTGTCTCCACAAACAAAAGCATCTATTTGTGAGAGCATGGCACCTAAATTTCGCAGGTTGGATTCCATAAGGGTGTAGAACTCATTGCTTAATTTCTCAAGCACATCAGGAGAGAGAATATCTATAAAGACGGCACTTGGATTGAGTTGTTTCATCTCTTTGTACCACTCTATCCACCACTCATTGTCAATCTTTTTCTCAAATCTGGCATCACGGAAAATAGCAATGATTTTGTTTTTCTCCCCCCAGATATATCCTTGTTCTAAGAGCCGTTTTTTAAGCATTTCCAGCCCTTGTTCTTTCTCGTATTCGCTGAGGGCAATGTCTAATATCTGAGGGTAATCACTTGGTTTATTGCCAAACGCCTGCATCAGATAGAGGGGTTTAAGCGCTTCGTGTATGCTAACTGTAGGAAAATCAACAACATGGGTTGAAGGTGACCAGTTATTAGGAGAATTAAATCCCAATTTGTATGTGCTTCGAGCCAAAAAAGTAGCACCCTTGTCACTTGCTGAACTGCTGTTTAGGCTTACTACAAGATCGTAGTGCGGAGTGCGTAGTTGTTTGATGTAACGAAATAGATTGATTGGATTTTTGAGTAGTTTTCTTGGAAAGTCATAGACATTTTTAACGGTAGCAAAACCACTTAGCAAAGATGATGGATATTTTGCTCCAATTAGAACATCTATGTCAGCCTCAGGAAAGCGTTGCTCTAGTGCGCGAAGCAGTGGAGTCATAAAAAGAATATTTCCTATACGATAGTTGATTCGGATAACCAATATACGATGAATCTCCCCACTTGGAATTATTTCTCGTTTGGCTTTGGTTGGAAAAAGTAGCGATAGAAGTTTGTTAAAACTATTTTTTAAATCCCTTCTAAGGCGTGAGTGAAGCGGTAAAGCCATAAAATTCCTTTGATTTTCTACTTAATTAAAAAACTTTTTATTTTCGTTGATTATATCTAAAACCTTTTTGCTATCAACTTTGACACCCTCGGCTTTTTCGTATGTTTTTGTATCTCTAATTTCATTTTTGAACATTTTGTCCGGTCTGTTTGAGAAGAGATATGTATAGCTGTTTGTTATGATGGCGTTGTTATTCCAGCTAGCACAAAATGCGTACTCTCTTTTGTAGTTTTTATCAAGAAGATTGTATCCGTTACTGTAATCTGATGGATTATTTTTAACGCCAAGTATGCTTAGCAGTGTTGGTACGATATCATTATGAGAAGTGAGCTGATTTGTGTCAATTTTTGGAATCTTCATATTTTTTGGAAACTTTATGATAAAAGGCGAGTTTGTTTGCACACTTGAAAATGCGGAGTTGTGACCAAAATTGCCATGTTCATAAAACTCTTGCCCATGGTCTGAGGTAAATATGATTATGGAGTTGTCATACAGATTCTTTCTTTTGAGCTCATCTATCATATTTTTAAAGAGTATATCATCATAAGCTACGGAGTTTTTGTATCTAGCAAAAGCGTCTTTAATCTCTTTACTTCCTTTTGTGGCGGTTAAATAGTTTATATTGTTACCAGTTGCGTTAAATTTGTTAAACTCCTTTGGATATGAAAAGCCGTGCGGTGCATCAAGAAAAACAAAAGAGAAGATTGGATTTTTACCATTATAGTTAGCAAGTTGTTTTATAAAGTGTTCACTGCTCTGTTTGTCTCGCTCCCATGGAATTCCGCTAAAATTATCGCTTACGCATTCATGTATATCTGCATAACAAGTTTGTTTAAACTCAGGCCATGAAGTGTTCGTGGAAGAGGTTATATCTATCTTATAATTCAATTTTTTAAGTACATCAAAAAGAACTGGAGCTTTTGCATTATCTAAAAAGCTAAACCAGTAGGTAGAGTTCACGCCATAAATGATTGAAAATATCCCAAATCTAGTCGCATTTCCGCCACTTCGATGGTTGTTAAATGTTAAAGAATCTTTTTTAAACTCCTCTATGTTTGGAGTAACTTCACTGCCAAGAACAGCGTTTCTAACAGAATCACTAGCGATGATGATTATGTTTGGCCTAGTTGGATTGGCACAAAGTTCAATTGGTTTTAGTGGATAATTAAGTTTTCCGTTTAGTTTAATGCTGTCTTGAGTCTCTTTGTCTTGCTTTATTTTAAAATATTTCACACCGATTTTGTTGAAAGTCAGAGGTTGATAGAGAGGAATTGCGCCATATTTTGAAACCACATCACTATTTTTAAGCAGAGACGCCACTCCGTATGAAATTTTATCTGTTAGAGTGATTAAAAAAACGGGAATTATGATGATTCTGTTAAGTTTTCTGTTAAGTCTATGTTTTTTGTCTGGTGAGGCAAGTATGGCTTTTTTAATGATAAATATCTCAAATGCAACCAGAGCAACCACAAAAAACATAAAAAGTAAAATAGGTTCTGTGCCAACTTGCATAGAGTCCATGGCATCTGGCGAGGTTAGTATATTTATAACCATACCGTTTATATGAAATTTATATAGGTTGTATATGAAAAAATCTACGACTAAGGCTATGTTTAGAAGCACAAAAAAGAGACTTGAGAGGAAAAGGATAAATCTTTTTGTGAATGTAAAAAGAAATAGCATAATGAAAAGCAGAATGTAAATTGTTGTAACAGTGGAGATAACTCCAGCTATAGCCAAAGAGAGGCTAAGGGTAGTGTAGTCCACATTGTACCGCAAAAATAACAGAGCAAAAATAGTTGTTAAGAGAAAGTTCGCTTTAAAAAGGAGTGAGAAATTTAAGTTTTTCATATATGTGTTTTTACCTATTTATTTAAAGTAACAATAAAAATCAACCAGCAGGCAAGATGAAGAGCTATGCTAAACATCACAGCGGTGGCGCCTATGTCTTTAGCATTTTTTGCTAATGGATGAATCTCTTTTGTGACCAAATCAACAACATTCTCGATGGCACTATTTAGAAGTTCTACTATTAAAACTAAGAGAGCGGTGCAAAAAAGGATAGTTTTTTGCCATAGTTCAAAATCAAGTAAAAATATAGTCGGGAGGATAAAGAGCGCCAGCAGAAGTTCTAATCTAAAAGAACTCTCTGTTTTGAAAGCATGTAAAAATCCATCGAGTGCGTATTTTGTGTTTTTAAAGAGATGATATTTTGGTTTGTTGTTCACGAATTTCCTTGATTGTTTTTATGATTTGGTTAGGTTCTATCTCGCCGATAGAGAAGTCATTTTTGTTGAGCTTATATGGATTAACGGCAGATGAAGACTCTATCGCTTTGTTGATGTTTGTTATGTAAGTGTTTCGCGCTGGTGTTGGACCAAAAAGAGTTATTGATGGGACATTTAATGCCCATGCCATGTGCGTTGGTCCAGTGTCGTTGCCGATAACAATCGATGCGTTTGCAATAGTGGATTTTAACTCATCAAAGCTCATTTTGTTTAAAGCTTTTGCGTTTGGCGTGTGAGTTTCAATCCAGAGAGCTAGTTCTCTCTCTTTTTCGTTGCCCCAAACTAAAAATATTGGTTCATTAAGCTCATTGGCAAGGGAAGTAAACTGCTCTTTTGGATAGTTTTTGCTCTCCCATGACGAACCAATCACAAATAGTATATATGGTTTGGCGAGTTTTGGTTCGGCTTTAAAAAAAAGATAACTCTCTTTTGCATCCAAAAGCCGAGTATTTACATGAATTCCAAGGGGCTCCAAAATCACTGCCACATTACGGAGGATAATATTTTCATGATACGCTATATGAATTTTTTTGTTATAAAATAGAGATGCAATGCCTTCTCGAATAGAGTTTTTGTCAAACCCGGCAATAATTTTGCCGCCGATAATCCTTGATACTATGGCAGATTTCAGCAATCCTTGAGCATCTATGACGATGTCGTAGTTGTTTTTTGAGTAAGCTTTTAAAATTTTGTATTGAGTAAAAAATTCACTCTTTTTTGTTTTTATAGATTTTAGATTTACTGGTAAAATGTTGTCGATGTGAGGATTATTCTCTAATACACCGCGAAACCCGCTTTCTACAACCCAGTCAATCTGAGCATCTGGAATCTCTTTTTTTATAAATTGCAAAGCCACCATAGCGTGAATGATATCGCCCATAGCAGAGAGTTTTACTATACATATTTTCATGAAACGGATTTTACACTAATGGGTATGAAAACTAGATAAGTTAAAAGTTTTTAGGATAAAATCCCGCATAAATAAACCATTGGAACAACTATTGAAAGAAATTTTTAAACGCTATTCGCCATATATGAAGGATTATAAGCTCCAATATTTTTTAGTCATTGTGGGTATTATTTTAACTGTTAGTGCTACAGCAGCAACCGCACATATTATGAAGCCACTTATGGATGATATGTTTGTCGCAAAAGATGAAAAAATGCTCTATCTTATACCGTTTGGACTAATTGGAATCTATGTAGTTAAATCAATTGGCAGATACATGCAGTCAGTTTTTACAAAATATATTGGTCAGCATATCATCGCAAGACTTCGTGAGACGCTACTGGAGAAAATCATTAGTCTTGATATGTCGTTTTTGTATGCAAATCGTAGTGGAGAGCTGATTTCACGAGTAGTAAACGATATTGATAGAATTAGATATTTTGTCTCAAGCATGTTGCCAGATCTGCTCCGCGAGATACTCACGGCTATTGCCCTTATAGCTTATGTTATATATCTGAACCCCATCCTCGCTTTTTACTCTCTGGTTGTTATGCCGCTTATCATCTATCCGCTTATTTTAGTGGCTAGAAAACTAAAAAAATATGCCCATAGGTCGCAAGAAAAAAATGCGGATGTTGTAAGTAGGCTTACTGAGGTGTTTAATAGTAGTGAAATTATAAAAGCAAATGCTACTCAGAAGTTTGAGTTAAAAAGATTTAGTGTAGAAAACTGGCAATTCTTTAAAATAAATATGAAATCGGCTTATGTCGGAGATATAGTTTCGCCAATCACCGAGATAGTCGCGGCAGTCGGACTTGCCATGGTTATATTTGTCGGCGGAAGAGAAGTTTATAACAATAACATGAGCGTTGGAGAGTTTACTGCTTTTTTAACAGCCATCGGGCTTGTGATGCAACCGCTTCGCCAAATTGGAATCATTTACCCTAAAATTCAAGACGCAACAAGTGCAAGTGAGAGAGTTTTTGAGATACTTGATACGCAGAGCAAAATCGTGGATGGAGATAAGATTTTAGAAGATGATATTGTGCATATTGAGTTTAAAAATGTAAAGCTAAAATATGACAATACTTATGCATTAGATGATATAAATATAGATATAAATAAGGGGCAAAATATTGCACTTGTCGGAGATAGTGGGGGCGGGAAAAGCACATTTATAAATATGCTTCTTCGTTTTTATGACCCAGAGAGTGGCGAGATTTTGATAAATGGTACAAATATAAAAGAGTTTAACCAAGACTCTCTGAAGCACCATATCTCACTTGTTACGCAGAGAGTTTACATCTTCCAAGATACTCTTGCAGCAAATGTTGCTTATGGACAAGAGATAGATGAAAAAAGAGTAAGTGAAGCGCTTGAGTTAGCCGATGCTTCGGCTTTTGTGGACTCTCTTGAGGATAAAATGTACACAAAAATGGAAGAGTTCGGTACAAATCTATCAGGTGGACAGAGACAAAGGATTGCAATTGCTAGGGCTATCTATAAACATTCATCTTTAGTTCTTTTTGATGAGGCAACCTCTGCACTTGATAATGAGAGTGAAAAGAGAATTCAAAAAGCTCTTGATGAATATACAAAAGATAAAATCACCATAACAATTGCCCATAGACTAAGCACCATAAAAAATGCCGATAAGATTTTAGTTATACAAAAAGGTAAAATTGTTGCGAGTGGGAATCATGATGAGTTGATGGAAACTTCGCAGGTTTATCAAAGATTAGCTGGAGAGTTGAAGAATTAAATTAATAATAAAACAGACTTGTTTGTTTTATTGCATAATAATAATTAATAAGATTTTCAACACTTTTTAGAGATAATCGCTACGATTAATATAGATAATTTTTTTGCCAAAAAGTGGCAAACTGCAGCGACTATTGCTGTTTCAATAATATGCAAGGATGAAAAATGTTAGATTTTGCAAAATTTACAAAGTACTCAAAACCAGGTCCAAGATATACAAGTTACCCAACAGCACTAGAGTTTAGCGACTCTTTTGGATATGATGAGTATATAAAAAAACTTGATTCTCAGGATTCATCTCGCCCTTTGAGCCTATATTTTCACCTCCCTTTTTGTAAAAATGCTTGCTACTTTTGTGGTTGTAATGTAGTTTTCACCTCCAAAGAAGATAAGATGATTCGCTATTTGGATTATTTAAAAAGAGAGTTAAAAATTCTCTCTGGACATCTAAACTGTAAAAGAGAAGTTATTCAGATGCACTTTGGCGGTGGAACTCCAACTTTTTTTAATGCCGAGCAACTCGATGAAGTTATAAAAGAGATAAGAGCTTTCTTCCCAAATTTTGTTAAAGATGCTGAGATAAGTTGTGAGATTGACCCTCGTCACATCAATGAAGATCAGATGAGAGTGCTTAGTAAAAATGGCTTTAATCGTGTAAGTTTTGGTATCCAAGATTTTAATGAAAAAGTTCAACAAGCAGTTCACAGAATTCAGCCGTACAATATAACAAAAGAAGCTATGGATTTGGCTAGAAAGTACAATATGAACTCCGTTAATGTTGACCTTATTTACGGACTTCCATACCAATCTTTAGAGACTTTTAAAGAGACACTCTCACTCACACTTACTCTAAATCCAGACAGATTCGCAATTTTTAACTATGCTCATGTGCCGTGGATGAAAAAAACTATGCGTAAGATTGATGAAACAA
This sequence comes from Sulfurimonas sp., assembly GCF_028713515.1. Taxonomy (GTDB): domain Bacteria; phylum Campylobacterota; class Campylobacteria; order Campylobacterales; family Sulfurimonadaceae; genus Sulfurimonas. The sequence continues at coordinate 33,403 of NZ_JAQTOD010000001.1, forward strand.
CTCTTCCACTTCCGGATGAGAAGCTTCAGATTATGCAGTACACAATCAACTTTTTAACCTCAAATGGTTATAAAATGATTGGCATGGATCACTTTGCAAAGCCAGAAGATGAGCTGTTTAAAGCGATTGAAAAAGGTGAACTTCATAGAAATTTCCAAGGATATACCACAAAGGGTGGAGCTGATCTAATCGGAGTGGGGCTTACCTCCATTGGCGAGGGCATAGACTACTACGCGCAAAACCATAAAGAGATGAGAGAGTACGAAGATGCAATTGACGCAGGAAAACTACCGTTTGAACGAGGTGTTGTGCTTAGTGATGATGATCAAATCAGACAATTTGTGATTATGGAACTTATGAGTAACTTCAAACTTGACATAAGAAGATTTGAGAAACTCTTTAATATTAATTTTAAAACATATTTTGCAGACGCAGTAGAAGCGTTAAAGCCATTTGTGGAGGATGAACTGCTCACTATGGACGAAAATCATATAGAGTGTAGTCAAACAGGTACTTTGCTTATAAGAAATATAGCTATGCCATTTGATGCATATATGAAAAAACACACAAAAAGCTCTAAAACATTTTCTAAAACGGTTTGATGATGAGCAAATCTGCACAAGAGATTTTTAACTTTGGCGCGACAACTGATGAGTGTATTAAGTGTGGAAAGTGTATCCCTGTTTGTACCATTCATAATGTAAATGCCGATGAGGTAACATCTCCAAGGGGATTTTTGGACCTTTTGGGTGCTTATCAGCGAGGAAATTTAGAGCTAGATGCAAACGCAAAAGCCATTTTTGAGAGCTGTTTTTTATGTACCGCTTGCGTTGAGGTTTGTCCAAAATCACTTCCAGTTGATATGGTAATAGAGCAGGTTCGCTCAGATATAGCACAAAAATTTGGTATAGCATGGTATAAAAGAGCCTTCTTTTTGCTTCTTCGCCATAGATGGCTAAATGATTTGGCGTTTAAACTCGGTTGGGTTTTTCAAACTTGTGGATTTAAAATTCAAGCAGATATTGACTCTATGAGTTCTCGTTTTAACCTACCGATGCTAAAGGCGGATAGACTTCTTCCAAGCCTTAGAAAAAAATCATTTTTAAATTCGCATGAAGAAAATATCAGTAACGGCGGCAAGAGAAAAGTTGCTATTTTTATTGGCTGTTTGGGTAATTATAACTTCGTAGATGTCGGTAATTCACTTTTAGAGATTTTAGAAGCTTTGGAGATAGATGCATTTTTAGCTAAAGACCAGAAGTGTTGTTCGGCTCCTGCTTACTTTACTGGAGATTTTTATACGGTTGATTACAATGCAAAATTTAACATAGAGTATTTTGAGAGTTTCTCAAAAGATGTTGAAGCTATTATAGTTCCAGAAGCAACTTGTAGTGCGATGCTTAAAATAGACTATGAACACTATTTTCACGATCAACCTGAGTGGCAAGCAAGAGCGGTTGCGATTAAGAGTAAAATTTTTATGGCAACGGAGTGGTTGCAACAACACACACATCTAGAAGAGTTATTGGCTTCAAAGAAGCAAGACCCAAAAATAGTAACTTATCATGACCCTTGTCATGCTAGAAAAATGCAGGGGATTCACAAAGAGCCAAGAGCGCTTATAGGTAAAAACTACAAAATAGTTGAGATGAGCGACCCAAATAGCTGTTGTGGATTTGGTGGTGTTACTATGCAGAGTGAGAAATATCATCTTGCTAAAGCCGCTGGTATCCCAAAAGCTGATATGATTAAAAAAACTGGTGCAGATATAGTTAGTTCGGAGTGTAGCGCTTGCAGAATGCAGATAAATGCTTCTATGAATTATGTTGATGCGAAAAGCGTTTTCAAAAATCCTATTGAGCTAATCGCCCAAGCCCTGAGAGAACACCCATAATGAATGCGTGGAACAACATATATGCCGTTTTTGACCCAATAGCTTTTAAAATCTTTTCACTACCAGTTCATTGGTATGGAATTATGTATGTGTTGGCTTTGGTTACTGCTTTGTACCTCGGAAAATATTTTATTAAAAAAGATAAAATTGATTTCAAAAACAGTGAGATAGACAACTATTTTATCTATGTTGAGATAGGCGTTATTTTGGGCGCTAGACTCGGCTATATCCTTTTTTACGATACTCAAACACTCTACTATCTTTCTCATCCATGGCAGATTTTTAATCCTGTTGTAAATGGTGAATTTGTGGGCATAAGAGGCATGAGTTATCATGGAGCTGTTATAGGTTTTTTACTTAGCACTTACATCTACTCTAAAAAACATAAAATTGCTTTTGGCAAAATTATGGATTTAGTTGCCATAAGTGTTCCTCTTGCTTTTGTGTTTGGACGAATAGGCAACTTCTTAAATCAAGAACTTATAGGCAGACAAGCCGATGTGCCTTGGGGAATTTTAGTAAACGGTGTACTTCGTCATCCGTCACAACTCTACGAGGCTGTCTTAGAGGGCTTTGGTGTTTTTGTGGTTGTTTATCTATATAGGAAATATCAAAAATTTAGCGGAGAGCTGATTTTGGTGTATGGCATGAGTTATGGTATTTTTCGTGCAATCGCAGAGATTTGGCGTGCACCGGATGTTCAAATCGGCTATATTTGCTGTGATGTTGTAACTTTTGGGCAACTGCTTAGCCTTGGTATGGCACTATTTTCGTTTGTTGGATGGATTTATTTTAAAAGAGTAAATAGTACTAAAATAATCTAGAATATGCTTTATTGCGCAATAGTGGGCAGTTAAAGCCTATGTTTAAATTTTTTTATGTAAAATAGTTACATTGCAAATTAAATTTTTAATAATAATTTTTTTATAAAAGGCTCTTATGGAACATCTATTTATCGATTGGCTAAAAGAGTACGGCTATGCTGTTTTGTTTATTTGGAGTATTTTAGAGGGCGAACTTGGTCTTGTAATGGCTGGAATTATGTCCCATACTGGAGATATGAACCTTATAATAGCCCTTGTTGTCGGTGCACTCGGTGGTTTTGTCGGAGATCAGATTTACTTTTACATTGGCAGATACAACAAAAACTATATTCATAAAAAACTTCATTCTCAAAAAAGAAAGTTTGCACTAGCCCATCTTTTGCTAACAAAGTATGGTTGGCCAATTATCTTTGTGCAACGATATATGTATGGAATGAGAACTGTAATACCAATGGCAATAGGACTTACAAAATATTCAGGTCGTCAATTTGCTATAATTAATCTAGCAAGTGCCTTGATTTGGGCTTCTATTACGATTGTACCAGCTTATTATTATGGAGACCATCTGCTTGCTCTTCTTGCATGGATTAAAGCTCACTGGTATTTTGCTGTACCTCTGATCTTGAGTGTAGTGGGTACTATATTTTACACTTTGAACCGACTTGAGAAAAAAGTTTTGATAAAAAGAAGTGAGCGCAAGTTTGATGTATTAGTAAAGTAAAATCACTAGTTTAGATTTTTTTAAAATCGCTTGATTTATAAAATAATTCCGCTGTGAGTTTTTTCTATTAATCTAATAATTATTATTCTATTTTAAATTAGAAATTCGAGTTAAACTATAGGAGCTTTTTACGCATAGAGTCATTTTGGTAACTGGGGCTAGTTCCGGAATGGGAAAGGCTACGGTAGAGCTTTTTTGTTAAAAGGTTTTATGGTCTATGCTGCTACAAGGACTACAGAGGCATTTGATGGTTATCAAAACGCAAATTTTAATGCTCATGCAACAGTAGGTGATAAAGCTAAAAAATTTATACCTATGAAGAGAGAGTTGAGTGATGAAGATTTTGAGAGACGAGTTATAGAGCATTACAGTTTATAGGTGGAAAGCCTATTTTTCAATATCACTGACACAAAATACAGAGTTACGACACTTTTTGAGAGTTCAGGCGAGCACATAAAGAGAGTTGATATATCTAATGGCATCTTTTTTTTAGATGTACAACTCTTTTTTCACAACATTGACACTCTTATAAAAAACCTTGATAGAATGGTAGTTTTTTGCGTAGCAAAATATGCACAGATAAGTATAGTCGAAAATATCTCAAAAAAAGAGTTTGTGCTTAATAAAAACAGCACAAACACTCTTATAGACACTCAAAGCATAGATGCTCTCAGCCTTTACATAATCGATAAAATAGTAAATATAAAGAGTGACTCCGTGATGAAGAGTATAGTGTGTGAGCAAAATATTTTAGAGTTTATTGCCCATAGGTTGCGACTAGTTGATATGGTAGATAAAGATCTCGACGATGATGAACTGTGCATCTCAAAGAGTGCAAAAGAGATACTTTTAAAGAGTTATGTAAAGCCTCCTACTATCACTCTTCTGGCTCATCTGTGCGCGACAAACGAGTCAAAACTAAAAAAGGTTTTTAAAAAAGTATATAAATGCACCATATATGAGTATACACAAAAGCTCCGTCTTGAGAGAGCAAACCTCCTTTTAAGAGAACAACTCTTAAATATAGGAGAGATAGCAAAAGAGGTCGGCTACAAATATCAAAGTCACTTCTCAAAGTTTTTTTATGAGACTTACGGTGTTTATCCGAAGGATTTATTGAAAAAAAATAATTTGTGTTAGAATATAAAAAAATAGTTTAGCGGTACGGTAATAAAATGTCTATATTTCAAAAATCAATACTAAACTCCACCAAACAAGATGAAAGTCTCGTCGCACAGAGATGGGCAAAATTTCAAAGCTACTTAGCAAAAATCTCCGCCATCAAAGGGTTTAAAGAAGAGGTTTATCAAGACGGTTTTTTAGAAGATATCTTTGAAAACTACCTCAGTTATATATCTAAAGCTCGCTCCTCTGACGAACTGATCTGGCTACACTTATCCATGCTTTTTGCGGAAGATAGAGACCTGTTCAAAAAGAGACAATTAAAGAGATGTAGATATTGAAGCAATTTCAATTATAAATAATTTCAAAGATTATTAAAGGATTAGATATGGGAAGGGGTGGATTTCTTAGTGCAGTGGTTAAAGTTGCTAAAGCGATAAATAAGGCAAATGCAAAAGCTGCAAAAGAGAAAGAAAAGCAGGCAAGATTAATAGAGAAGGAGAAGGAGAGGCAGAGGCACATCACAGCACAGACTTTAAGAGATGAGGAGCGCCGACGGAATAGCAAACAAGCTGAAGAAGCTAGAGAGGCAGGAAGAATAGCTAACTTACAGCGTATCGAGGAAGAGGAGCGGCGATGGAATAGCAAACTTCAGGCAGCAAGACAAAGAGATATCGACAAGAATGAGTTAGATAGCATGATTGAAGTTTCAAGGAGATTGTTTGAGTTAAGACAAGACGATAGACGGCGACTAGTCGAATCATTTATTCGAAAAAATATCAAGTAAAGAGGAAGAATGGAAACAAAAATATTTATCGTTTTGGCATTGTTGGTTGTAGTAGCAATTATGGTATTTTTGTTTGAAAGAAATAAGAATACAAACGAAAAGATTTCTTATTTCAATTCTATTGATGATGCGATTGCTGAGCTAGAGCTAGAAGTGAAGTTAAAAAATGAAGAAATCTCAAGGTTTGATTCTAAACTGAAGATGAAACAATTGTCTCTTGAGACCATTGATGATGATATACAAAATAAGAGCGTTGAAGCAAAGAAAATTTCTGATGAGATAGCAATAGCAAAAGCCTCATTTGATGGCCTAAGCAAGGAAACAGCTGATCTGCAAAGACTTAAGACGCAGGAAGAGCAATTACGACAATCTATTCAAGCATCAAACGAAAAAATGGAAAAAGACGCAGCAAAAATAGCTTCACTGACCGCAGAAATAAAAAATATCACAAGAAAAGCCGACCTTTACTCAAGAATTGATGAATTTATTGATTATGGGCACTTTGAGATACCTCAATATCTCTATGAGACTTCCGCAAGATATGCTGAAGAAATAAAAATTATACGCAACACACAAAAAAAGATGATTATGGACAAAAAAGCGGTCTTATTTCCAGAAAGAAATACCATCTCCAAATACACATCACTGGATAGCGGAATATTTAAAAACCAAATAATTATGATGTTAAAAACATTTAATATTGAATGTGACTTTTTGATTGAAAATGTTAGCCCTGGTAATTTTGCAAGGACTCTTGAGAGAATTAGTAAAGCAGCAAATGATATCGAAAAAAACTCATTGACTCTTGAATTCGGTTTTAATAATGAGTATATATTACTTAAATTAGAAGAGTGTGAGCTTCAGTACCAATTTGCCTTAAAGAAACAGGAAGAAAAAGAAGAACAGCGTTTCATAAGAGAGCAAATGAGAGAAGAGCAAAAGGCAATGCAAGAAGCCGAGAAGGCAATACAAGAAGCTGAGAAAGAGGAACATTTATATCGAGAATTGCTTAGCAAAGCGAGAGAGGAGCTTGCAAAAGCAGGTGGTGAGGAAATTATTCTTGCAGAATTTAAGATTGCTGAGCTTGAAAGAAAACTAGAAGAGGCAGAAAACAAGGAATGTCGCGCAAAGAGTATGGCTGAACAAACACGAAGAGGACATGTATATATTATCAGCAATATTGGATCATTTGGTGAAAATGTCTACAAGATAGGAATGACGCGACGACTTGACCCTATGGATAGAGTCAAAGAGCTCGGGGATGCCAGTGTGCCTTTTAGATTTGATGTTCATGCAATGATTGCTTTTGATGATGCACCAAAGCTTGAATCGGAACTTCACAAGAAATTTATGAATAGTCGTGTCAACGCAGTAAATCTAAGAAAAGAATTCTTCAAAGTGGATCTTGAGATGATTAGGGCAGCTGTAGCGGAACTTACCAATAAAGAAGCCGATTTTATTACCACGATTTTAGCAGAAGAATATTTTGAAACAAAGAGGCTTCAAGTACAACCTGTGTCTCTTTCCTCGTTCCCAACGCTCCAGCTTGGGAATACATACTCAAATCCATCTCTCATAGATGTATGAATTCCCATCAAGACGATGGGAACTAGCCAAATGGTAATAAATAGTGAAGTTGAAAAAGATGGAGAAAAGAAAAATAAAGTTTATTTTTTGGCAAATAAAAAACAAATTTTATAAAAAACAAAAAACAAATTTTCTATAATCCCTATTTTAAGGGATTTGTTTTATTTTTGTTTATCTATTTTAAAAATAAAAAAACTGGAGAAACACCTCTCTAGGTAAATCCCAACTTTTCTTAACCAAGTGCCAAATGTTGTGCAAGCAACGCCCCTGTGAGTGAATCTCCACTTTCTCTCGTTCCAAACGCTCAACCTTCAAAATAAATACAAAATCAATAAATAAAATGACAAATTGCAATGTTTTTTAAGGAGATTTTTAAAAGAGGATAGTATGACAAAAAAAGGGGAGGATGATGAGTAAACGGTTTGATGCGTGGAATGAGACGAAAAAAAAGACAGAAGTTAATGAACGAAAAGTGGGTATCAAATCTCGGGAGCTATTTTGGGTAAAGATTGGGCAAAATATTGGTTCTGAGGAATATGGCAAAGGCGAAAACTTTACGCGTCCCGTTATTATTATCCGAAAGTTGACACATGATCTGTTTTTAGGAGTTCCTACTGCAACTGCTCTAAAACATGATGATTACTTTCATACATTTGAATACAATCATGAATCAAAAAGGATGGTAAATACATCTGCAATGATACTTCAAGTCAAAGTTTTTAGTACAAAACGATTGATGAAAAGAATTGGGATGGTTGACAAGGAAAATTTTAAAACGATTCAAGAGAAAATAAAGAGATTGATTGACCCCACTTGAAAAGCGGGTGTGCCCGAAGGCGAATTGTGGAAGAATTATATACTATTTTTAAAAACATGTCAAAAAGTTCTGCATTTCCCCTCGTTTTCAACGCTCAACCTTCAAAATAAATACAAAATCAATAAATAAAATGACAAGTTGCAATGTTTTTTAAGAAGATTTTAAAAAGCTACTAGGATGATGAAAAGAAGATAAATAAGCACCAAAACCATCAAAGAAAATTGGGGTAAAGGTGTAGTTAAAGAGTTGGCTGATTATATCAAGTTGCAAGAACCAACGATAAATGGATTTACAGCTAGAAGTCTTTGGCGTATGAAGCAATTTTATGAAACTTACAAAGACAATGAAAAAGTGTCGCCAGTGGTAACAGAAATTTCTTGGACAAATCATCTACTTTTATCGGCTTCTAAAAGTGATGAGGAGAGGGAATTTTATCTAAGAGCTTGTATCAAAGAGAGATATCCAAAAAGTAAAATATCTGAAATTCATCAAAGGATAGATGATTTGGATATTTCGTATTTAAGAAGAGTGGTTTACAAAATGGTAGTAAGTGGTGAAGTTGAAAAAGATGGTGAAAAGAAAAATATGGTTTATTTTATTGTCAAATAAAAAACAAATTTTATAAAAAACAAAAAACAAATTTTCTATAATCGCTATTTTAAGGGATTTGTTTTATTTTTGTTTATCTATTTTAAAAATAAAAAAACTGGAGAAATGCCCCTCTGAGTAAATCCCAACTTTTCTTAACCAAGTGCCAAATGTTGTGAACTAATACATTCTCTTGACATTATTACTAATTAGTAATATAGTTTTATTGAGGTGATTGATATGAAGATTCATCCGACAAAAAGTTATGGCAAACGGGCTGATAGAATTATGGGTGCGTGGATTCAGCTTTTTCGTTCGTACAATAAGATACGAGCAAAAGAGTCGGCTTATATTCAGTCATTTAGTTTAACAATGAACCAGTTTCAGGTGCTGGAGGTTTTATACCATAGAGGTGAACTTAGTGTCGGAGCGATTACAAAGCTGACAATGGGAACACACGGCAATACAACGGTTGTGGTAAAAAATCTCAAACGCGATGGCTTGATCAGTTCAGTTTTACATGAAAATGACAAAAGAAGTTCGATTCTTTGCATTACCCAAAAAGGTAAAGATATTATAGAAAATCTGTTTCCAAATCATGCGAAAAATTTTGAAGACTACTTTGATGTTTTGAGCGATGATGAGGTAGATACACTGTTTTCACTTCTTCGAAAACTAAACAAAGCACAATAAAAGGATCTATTATGAAAATAAAAACTATTTTGTTAGCGTCACTTCTATCTGTGGGGACGCTATTTGCAGGGAATTATAAAGTGGATGCTGATCATACGAGTGTGGCTTTTAAAGTCAAACATATGATGATTTCAAATGTTAAAGGTCAGTTTGGAAAATTTAGTGGAACTTTTGTATATGATGAAAAAACAAAAACGCTTCAGGCTCTGCATGGCGATGTGGATGTGTTGTCAATTAATACAGATAATGCAAGAAGAGATACACACCTTAAAAGTGCAGATTTTTTCGATGTGGCAAAATACACGACCATAAGCTATACTCTTGATAAAGTGGTTGGAAATAAAGCATACGGAAAACTTACCATCCATGGCATAACAAAAGATGTACCGATGGATCTTGAACTTAGCGGCGGCACAGTAAAAGATCCTTGGGGCAATACAAGAACAGGTCTTTCACTTAGTGGAACGATTAACAGAAAAGATTTTGGACTTATGTGGAATCAGGCTATTGAAGCAGGCGGTGTGATGGTTGGCGATGAGGTCAAGATCAATGTTGAGATTGAGGGTATTTTGCAAAAATGAAAACGCCGGCTCTTTTTGTGGGGCATTGAAATCCTATGAACGCGATAAGGGGATAATTCTTTTATCGCTTCATTAAATGGTTTGGGCAAAACTTTGCAAAAAACCAATATAAACGCCACTGTGAATGAATCTCTGCTTTTCTTAACCAAGTGCTAAATGTTGTGCACCAATACAATTGTTGACTTTAAAAATGGAAACTTTATGCAGATGATAAAGACTAAAGACACAACAAAATCCCTCTACTGCTAAAATAAAATCTCTCTACTGCCAAAAAACTCTTGATTGTATTTCTCTTTTTTTATATACTCAAACTATCAAATCATGGCAATCTTTTTGTGTCAAAAGTAGTTTTAGCTACACATACAATCAGTAATTTGGGTTAATAGGGTAAAATACAAAGAGTAATCAATGCTGTTTGTAGAAATAAAATCGTCGTTTTAAATATATTTTTGGAGCATATATGAAAAAGTATTTATTTTATGTGGTTGTTGTTCCACTAATTTTTGTTACCGCTTTATTTTCTATTCCTTTTATTATTCCTGCTAAAAAGTTCCCAAAATATAGTGATGCTAATTTAAGAGAAATAGCACTCTCAAGAGGTTTGAGATCTACTCCTACAACATTAGATGAGCTCAAAAAGCTATTAGACTCACCAAAGAATCCAATAACTATGCAAAAAATCTCACTCGGCGAAGAGCTGTTTTTTGATACAAATTTATCAAAAAGCAGAGCTACAAGTTGTGCAACATGTCACTCTTTTGATAGAGATTTAAAAAACAGAGGCGCTATTAGAAAAGTTGTTTTATCAAAAAACGAAAAATTTACAGATTGTGCTATGTGCCACTTGCAGGACCAAAGCGGAGTTGATAGATTTACATCCTCTGTTGGAGATAATGGTATAGAATATCCGCAACTGCTAAATACGCAGACCGTACTAAATGCATCTTTGGCAAAATACTTTACATGGAATGCAGAGGTTAAAAGCCTAGAGGAGCAGAGTGCAAATTCCATCGTGGCTCATCATAAACTAAATTTATCTCCAAAAGAGCTGGAGGAGAGACTTGGTTCAAACAGATACTTTATAGATAAGTTTCAGGAAGCTTTTGGAGAAAAACCAAATATAAACAACAGTTCAAAAGCTATTGCGGTTTATCTAAAGACGCTCATTACGAGAGGAAGCTATGATAGATTCTTGGATGGAGACAACAAGGCAATCAGTAGCGAAGCAAAGAGAGGCTTAGCAAACTTTATAAACTTTGGATGCAAGGGGTGTCATACGGGTGTGAGCTTGGGTGGTCAGAGTATTCAGAGATTTCCAGTGAGAATGGTTGTGCTTGCTTCGTACTTTAGGGTTAATTTGCATGGTGAATCTGGTAATGATGGTTCATTGTATGAGTTTCCATTTGAAAACAGAGGCGGATTCTTAGGCAGAAACAATCAATATCTATTTAGGGTTCCAATACTACGAAATGTTGCAAAAACTTCACCATATTTTCATAATGGCGCCGTACCTAAGCTAAGAGAAGCTGTTGAAATTATGGCAAAATATCAAACAGGACGCTATGTAAGTGATGAGCAGATTGATGAGATAGTTGCATTTCTAATAACACTAAACGGAGATTTGATTGACTATAAAAAAGCAAAAGGAGATGATACTCTATGAAAATTAGCGGTATAAAAATGTCCATACTTTTTATGTTTATAAGTGGGGTTTTGCAGATGGATTTAGTAAAGCTTAATTGGAATTATTTTACAACTATTCAAGTCATTCACGCCATAGGTGCCATAATAATAACTACCTTTTTGCTTATTCCACTTGTTTATAGACATATTCGTTATTGGGGAAGTATAAGAAGAGCTGGATTTGTTGATGGTGTTGTTTTGGCGATCTCTCTTTTTTTAATTACTATTAGTGGAGTTTATCTCTTTTTGGTTGGTAACCGTGGAGGAGATTTTTTGGGCACATACTCTTTTTATGTACATCTTTATGGCTCATTTGTGTTATTAGCACTTCTTTTTTATCACATAAACTTACAGCGTGCAAAACTACAACTATTTACACTATTTTTTGCACTGTCTCTATTTGTTCCGGCACCAACTTACGCACAAGATAAACTCTCTTTGCTTAAAGTCAATGGAAGTCACAGCGAAGATTGGACAAACTCAACAAAGTGCAAATCATGCCACAATGAAATTTTTAACCAATGGGCAGACTCAAATCATAATCACATGGCAGGTTCAAATCCATACTATATGGCCATGGAAACTTTAGCAGGAGAGGATCAGGGAGTAGAGTTTAGAAAATGGTGTATGGGCTGTCATAATCCAAGTGGACTAACGACTGGGCTTGAAAAGTCAACTCATGCAATGGATGGCAATGTTCTTCGTAGTGAGCTGTTTCTGGGTGGTGCACAGTCGCTTAAAAATGATTTTGCTTCTCATGGGAATTTTAGATTAGAAGAGGGCGTCTCATGTGTGGCGTGTCATAGAATAACCGATGCAAATAGCACTGGAAATGGCTCATACTCAGTAGATTTAAAGAACCGAAAAAGATATGTCATGGAAGATAGCAAGTCTGATATTGGGCGATGGTTTGGGGAGAAGTTTATTAACTCAAAACCAAAAGAGCATAAAGACAGTTACTCAAATCCACTCTACAAACAGAGCAGATACTGTGCTTCATGTCACAATGAGTTTCATCCAAAAACAGCCATTAAGATTGTATCAACCTATGAGCAGTGGGAAAAATCATCGTTTAACAATCCAAAAGATAAAACCAAACACAAAAGCTGTATAGACTGCCACATGAGCAACCTAAAAGATGGTAAGTTTTCGCCACTAAAAGGAGCTTCAACGGATGGCGGAGTAGTAAAAAATAGTGTAAAAACTCACTATTTTGCAGGCTCAAATCACTTCTTGATAGGACTTAAAAATAAAACAGCAGAAGCACAAACTCTGCAACTTCTAAAAACTTCTGCAAAAATGGATGTTGATGTTAAAGATGGGAAATTGATTGTTGGTATTAAAAATGTTGGAGCAGGGCACAACTTACCAACTGGAGTTGCAGATTTGAGAGAGTTGTGGCTTGATATAACTCTAAGAGATGCAGATGGTAAAGTTGTGCTCTCTAGTGGAAAATTAAAGAGTGATGGAAATATTGAAGATAATTCTAGAATCTTTATGAAAGTTTTTGGTGACGATGAAAATAAGCCAGTTGGGCTTATGTTTTGGAGATATACAAAACTCTTAAGTGATACAACAATCCCAGCCGGAGAGAGACGAGTAGAGAGTTATAATATAAAAACAGAGCTAAAATACCCTCTAAAAGTAACAGTAAAATTAAATTTTAGAATCTATCCGCAATGGGTGAGTGATGTGGTTAAAAAGATGTATCCTCAACTTCCAAACCCACTTGTTGTGGAGTTACAGAAAATAGAGAGAGTCTTAAGCAGGTGATAAAAATCCTATTTATCTCTCTCTTTTTCTCTTCACTCTTGTTCTCTGATTATATAAAATGGCAAAACAGTTATGAAGAGACTCTGCTGAGAGCCAAAGCACAGAATAAAGATATACTGCTTCTTATACTAAAAGATAATTCTGAAAATTCCAAGAAGATACTGGTTGATATTTTTGCAAAAGAAGAGATTATAAGAGTTGTAAATAAAAAATATATTCCCGTAGCAGTTTTCTTTGAAAATAAAAATAGTTATCCAATAGAGCTTTTTTACACGCAAATCTTTCCAGCACTTTTTTTCATATCAAGCAAAGATGAGTTATATCTAAATGAGCCAATATTTGATAATTTTAGCTGGAGTCAGTATAAAGAGTGATAATATGATAAAATTCGCTACAAAATAAAAAAGTAGGTAAAAATGTCATTTGAAAAATTAGGAGTTATAAAACAACTTCTCAAATCTATAAAAGATTTAGGCTATGAAAAACCTACAACTATTCAAAAAAGAGCCATTCCTCTAGTTTTGGCAAAGAGCGATGTTTTTGCAACTGCTCAAACCGGAACTGGTAAAACCGCTGCATTCGGACTTCCTATGCTTCAGCGACTTAGAAAAACAACTGCAGATGAGAGCAGGGCAATAAGAGGTCTTATACTTGCGCCAACTCGCGAACTCTCTATTCAGATTTATGAAGATTTGCAAAATTATGCTAAAGGAATGGATCTTGATATTTCAGTTTTGGTGGGTGGCAAAGATATAGAGACCCAGCAAAAATTACTCAAAAAAGGGGTTGATATTATTATCGGAACTCCTGGAAGAGTTATGGAGCTGGTGAGTAAGGGCGTTAGCTTGGCTAGCATAGAGATTTTTGTGTTAGATGAAGCTGACAGAATGCTGGATATGGGCTTTGCCAAAGATATAAGAGTTATCCACCCACTTCTACCAAAAAGACATCAAACACTACTTTTTTCAGCTACTTCTAGTGATAAGGTGAGAAAATTATCAAAATTGCTTCTGACAAAGCCAGATTTTGTAGAAGTCTCTAAAAAGAATTCAACCGTTGAGACAATAAATCAAGTTGCGTATTTAGTGGATACAGACAAAAAAGCGGCGCTTTTGGCATATATAATCGGCTCAAGAAACTTTAGACAAGTTTTAGTCTTCACAAAAACAAAAGCAAGTGCTGATTCGCTGATAGCAGAGCTTAAAAACGATGGATTAAAGTGTGGCGTTATCCACGGAGATAAAACTCAAGCGCATAGACTTAAAACTCTAAATGAGTTTAAAGAGGGAAAAATAAAAGTTTTAGTAGCTACTGATATAGCCTCAAGAGGGCTAGATATCGAAGATCTACCATTTGTTATAAACTACGAGTTGCCATCAATTCCAGAGGATTATGTCCATAGGGTTGGGCGAACCGGGCGTGCAGGTAAAGATGGCATAGCTATTTCACTGCTTGATATATATGATGTTTTTGATATAAAGGCAGTGGAGAAGCTTATAGGAAAGAAGATTCAAAAAGAGGTTGTTGAGGGCTTTGAGCCAGATAAGTCTGTACGAAGAAAAGATCAAGATGAAGTAAAAATAAAAAGTGAGTATAAGTCAGCTGAAAAAAAGCAGAGCTCAAAAAAATATAGCACTAAAAAGTCAACCTTTAAAAAATTAGATTCAAAAAAGGTAGGTACAAAGAAGCCAGCAGAGGCTAAAAAAGCACCAGCGTCAAAAAAAAGAAAAACAACAAAGCGTGATTAGCCACCGAGACTACGCGTTTTTGTAAAAAATGGCGTAAAAATATCTTGTAATTATCGAAAAACTTGTTTTTCGTAGCTTTATGGGATCGGAAGGGACGATGAGTCCCTACCACAAAGACGGACTTGTTCGTTTTTGTGTATAACATCAATAAACATAGGAGTTCAAATGGAAGTAATCTATCCATACGCAAATATAATACACCTCATTTTGGCAATAATTTTCTTAGGTTATGTTTTTACTGACTTAGTTATAATCTCAGCATTAAAAGGTAAATTTGGTAAAGAAAATGATAAGAAGATAGAGCAAACACTGGGAGCTAAAAGCTTTAAAATTTTCCCAATTGCGCTTCTTTTTATAGTTTTAAGTGGTGGTATGATGATGTCAAAATACATAAACTCTACTGCAGGATTTTTCGAGACTGATTTGCAAAAAATATTAGTCGTAAAAATTACTTTGGCATCTATAATAATTTTAGGTGTTCTTTATAATCTCTTTACAAAACTTACAGGTAGAAAAAAGATAGCTTTTATGCAAAATCACTTCCACAAGTTAGTTATAGTTCTAGGATTTTTTATAGTTGTTTGCGCAAAAATGATGTTCGTTGCATAACTAAGTATATTGATAAAATAGGTAAAATCCTATTTGTCAATTTGTACATATATTTTTGATAGATATGAGTTATCCACAAGAGTATCGTCAATGGCATTCGTAATAGCATATGTCAAAAGATAGTAAAGCTCATCGATCATCTGTTTTACGCTTTCATGATTGCTTGCAGTAACTACGCAAGAGTAGATTTTTTTAGAGAAATATGTTTGTTGAAAACTTGTCAGTAGCTTATTTGCTGCTTTAATCCCATTGGAGTTGTTCACAGAATCAAGTATTATGGCACATAAATTTGGTGCAATGAGCACAAAAGAGTCGCTTTTTCGGATAGATGAAGAAAATTGTGCAAAATCAATAGGCTCAGTTGAGAATCCAATCATTACAGAGTAATTTATCCCATATCTTTTAAATCTATAGTCAAATTTATCTACCTCTTGTATTAATATATCTTTAATTGCAGAGTTATTTCCATCTATGGTAGCTAACATTTTAAAGCCTTTTTTGTTTATATTATATCAGGATAATTTTTATGAATAAAAGTTTAGGATTATTTTTTTTAAAACAGTGGAATATAAAAGAAGTATAAAGCCCAGAAAAAGGCTTTATAGCAATCTATCTTAAGTTTTCGAAAGGCGCAGTTACTACTGCTTTTCTTGTTACAGTATATGGAACCAATGCAACAGCACGAGCTCTCTTTATAACTGTAGATATCATATCTTGGTGGCGTTTACAGTTTCCTGTTAAACGACGAGGCATAATTTTATATTTTTCTGAAAGAGAGAAGCGAAGAGCCCCAATATCTTTATAATCCATAAAATCAACTTTTGCTTCACAATATTTACAAAATCTTTTTTTGTATTTTCTTCTTTCTGCCATCTTATATCCTTTTTGTTATCTTGTTTCTAAAATGGAATCTCATCTTCATCTATGTCGATCACTGGAATCTGACTACTGCTTGGCATCTGCTGAGCTGGCTTTTGATAGCTTTGAGGCTGTTGCTTATAGCTCGGTTGTTGATAAGCTGGTTCAGTGCGAGACTGACCTTGTGGTGCCTGACTTTGAGGTGCATCATAATCATTTTGACTATGACTATCACTTTTTGAATCAAGCATCTGCATAGTTTCAACAACTACAGAGTGTTTTGAGCGTTTTTGTCCATTTTGATCAACCCATTGATCAAAGTTAAGTCTACCTTCGACTAGGATTTTACTCCCTTTTCTTAGGTATTGATTAGCAATTTCTGCACTTCTTGCAAAAAATGTAATATCTATAAAACAGACTTCCTCTTTTTTCTCACCATTTGCGGTGAATTTTCTTGTAGTAGCAAGAGCAGTGTTGGCAATTGCCATCCCGCCTTGAGAGTATTTAAGTTCTATTTCTCTAGTTAAGTTTCCAACCAAAATAACTTTGTTATACATGAGTATTCCTTATCTGTTTAGGCTATTTGCCAATTACTCTGCTGCTGCTTCAGTTGTTTCTTCTGCTGCTGCATTAGTTGCAACTTCTGCTTCTGCTTCAGTTGAAGTTGGTGATCCAGCTCTTTTGATAGCTTTTTGCACTAACTGTTTCCAAGCAACTATTTCACGATTTGTGTCATACTTGATTGTTATGAAACGGAGTAAATTTTCGTTGATACGAAAACGACGCTCAATTTCAGAAATTGCCGAAGAAGCTATAGTGTAATAAATTACATAATAAAAACCTCTTTCATTTCTATCTATAGGATAAGCTAATTTTCTCATTCCCATAGAGTCTGTTGTTGCTATTTCTCCGCCATTTGAAGTTATAATTTCTTCAATTACTTTAATGTTAGCTTGAATCTCTTCTGCTGTTAGTGTTGGTTTTACGACTACTAAGTTTTCGTAATGTCTCATAGAGTGAATCTCCCTTTGGTATTTCGCCTAAGTCGGCTTTTGTTTCCCTTTCGGATGTAGTATATATCGAGAGTTTTCGATACAAAGAGAAAGGAACGCGGAATTATACATAAACAATACTTAAAAAAACAATAGTATAATACTCCCTTATATAAAACGAGATGTCCATAGAATAGTGTTTTTTGGGCAAAATAGTAATATTTTTTTGGAGAGTTTATGGCAAAAAGAAGAAGTAGAAGTTCTGGTAAAAATTCAAATAGTTTAAAATATATAGTTATAGCACTGATTTTTATTGCAACTGTGCTTTTTTCACTTTTGGGGGGCTACTATTTTGGATATAGTGAAGCAAAAGAGGATATGGCTCAAAAAGAGAAAGTAAGATTGGAGATGTTAGAAAAACTTGAAAACGCGAGTATTGGAAAAGATAAAACAACTGATGAGCTCTTAAAAAAAAACGAACCAGCAGTAGAGCAGGAGATTGAAAAAAAAGTAGAAAAAGATGTTAATGAAAGTGTAAAAATTGCTCCTAAAGCAGAGTTGGAAAAAGAGCCAAAAAAACAAGAACTAAAAGCTGAAACTAAGACAGCACTAAAAACTATAGATTCTTCGCACGAGTACGACCCATCAACTCTGCCGCAACCTCCAAAGAGAGGTGTGCGTGCATCATCAGAAAAACCAAAATTAGCAATTATTATTGATGATGTTAGTATAAAATCACATGTAAGCGCAGTACATGGGCTAAATCTTCCCATCACAATGTCATTTCTTCCACCAAGTGAAAATGGACCAAAATCAAATATTCTGGCACAAAATGAGAAGTTTTATATGGTGCATCTGCCAATGGAAGCTCAAAATTTCACAAAGGAGGAGCCGTTTACTTTGAGGGTAAGCGACTCTCAAAGTGAGATATCCCAAAGAGTAAGAGCAATAAAAGAGCTTTTTCCAAGAGTGCATTACATAAATAATCATACCGGCAGCAAGTTTACATCAGATGAAGCATCTGTAAACAGACTTATATATGCGCTTGATAAAGAGAATATAAATTTTATAGATAGTAGAACAGTGGCTTCAACAAAGATTCAAAAAGTTATGGAGAGCTACGGTAAAAAATATGTTGGTAGAGACATATTTTTGGACCATCAAGCTGACAAAGGATATGTAAAATCTCAAATTAAAAAAGCTGTTGAGATGGCAAAACTACATGGTAACGCTATAGCAATTGGACATCCTCATGAAAATACAATCTTGGCGATTAGTGAATCTAAGGAACTTTTAAAGAGTGTTGAGCTGGTTTTTGTAGATAAGATATACTAGATGAGTGTTATTCGAGATAAAATCACAGAGCTCTTATCTATGAAAAGCTATCCTGAAAAACTTTTTTACGATGGAAATCTTGAACTTCTAAAAAGAACAAAAATTTCTATAGTTGGCAGTAGAAAGCCAACACAATACTCTCGTACTCAAATCCAAAAACTCTCATCTTTACTCTCAAAAAATGGAGTTTGTATTGTTAGTGGCGGAGCCATGGGTGTGGATGCACTCTCGCACAGTGGGGCCGGAGCATCAAATACTATAGCTGTTTTGCCTTGCGGCATTGATGTGAGATACCCTGCTATAAATAAAAATCTTTTAGAAGATATTGCTAAAGATGGACTGTTGCTTAGCCAATTTGATGCTGGTTTTAAAGCAACGCCATGGAGTTTTGTTGTTAGAAATGAGCTAGTAGTGGCACTTGGTGATGCTTTAGTTGTCGGTGAAGCAGATATAGATAGCGGAACCATGAGGAGCATTGAGTTTGCTCTAAAGATGAAAAAAGAGATTTTTGTACTTCCACAGCGACTAGGTGAGAGTGAAGGAACAAATAAACTGCTAAAAGATGGCAAAGCAAAAGCTATCTATGATATGGATGAGTTTGTAGCAATGTTTAGCACTACTTTAAAAGGTAAAAACAGTTCGATTGTTGAGGATGATTTTCTTCTCTATTGCAGCAAAAACCCAACTTATGAAGAGGCTATGAAAAAATATCAAAATAGAGTTTTTGAGGCAGAGCTTAACGGAGAGATAAAAGTGGTTAACGGAGTTGTTATAAGATTAACATAGCATCGCCATAAGAGTAGAACCTATAGTCCCTCTCTATAGCTGCCCTATATAGCTCATGAGTTTTATCAATTCCAACAAAAGATGCCACAAGCATCAGTAGTGTTGATTTTGGTAGATGGAAGTTTGTTAAAAGATGGTTTACTCTGAGTGGTTTGTTGTTTGGATGTAAAAATAGATTTGCCTCACCTTTTTGCAGATCTCTGTTTCTCATGTAAAACTCAACTGTTCTTGTCGTCGTGGTTCCAACGCTAAGTATTGGCGCATCCGAGAGCAGTATATTTTTAGCTTCACTGGAGATGCTGTAGTATTCGGAGTGCATCGGATGATCTGTGATAATCTCCGTTTCAACTGGTTTAAATGTCCCACTTCCTACATGCAGAGTAACAAATGCGTGAGTAAAACGCGAGCAGACTCTCTCATGCTGCTCTTTTGTGAAATGAAGTGAAGCTGTTGGAGCTGCAACCGCTCCATCTTCTTTTGCGAATACACTTTGGTATTCACTCTCGTCCTCTTTATTATCTTCTCTTTGTATGTATGGTGGCAAGGGAATATGACCAATTTTGTCTATTATGGGTAGCAACTCCTCAAATCTAAGAGGTTTTTTATTAACAAAGAAGTGTGCAATTCTGCTTCCGTCCTCGTTAAGTTTGGTAACAATAGCAGTTAAATTTTCATCAAAAAGAAGTTCGCTGCCTACTTTCATTTTGCCTCTAATATAAACGCTTATATCAAGAGCATTTAAGGGCTTATTGATTAGAAGTTCAATATTTGCACCACTTGTTTTTTTACCAAAAAGTCTAGCTTTTATAACTTTTGTATCATTGAAAATAATGGCGCAATTTTTGGGGATAAACTCCTCAAGATTAGAGAAATTTGTGTGTATGATTTCGTCTGTTTCTCTGATGTAAACCAAGAGTTTTGCGCTATCTCTTGGTGAAGCAGGATGAGTTGCGATTAGCTCTTTTGGAAGAGAAAAATCATAACTCGAAGTTAGTAGAGAAGCACTATTTGTTATCATTCTCTAGCGCTAGTGGCTCTTCTGTGTCTTCTTCATCCTCATCCTCTTCTTCATCTTCGGCAGGATTTACAAATTTAACTATTATTATGGAAACCCCATATAAAACTACAAGTGGTACTGCCATAAGAGATTGCGTTAAAACATCCGGAGGAGTTAGTATTGCTGAAATAATAAAAATTATAACAATAGCGTATCTAAAAAATCCAGACATCTGCTTATCATTAACTAAACCTAAGATAGCCAAACCGTATGCAAAAATAGGTAGTTCAAACGCTATGCCAAAGCCAAACATAATTTTTGTAAAAAAGCCTACATAATCTTCTATATTTATAAGTGGAGTGAACTTGAAACTACCAAATGCGATTAGAAAGTCAAAACCAAATGGAGTTACAACATAGTATGCAAACGCGGCACCAAGTGCAAACATTACTGTTCCGCCGACTACAAAAGGAATAATAAGTTTTTTTTCGTTTGCATAAAGAGCTGGAGCCACAAAAAGCCATATTTGAGCAAGGATGATTGGTAAAGAAGCAATGAGCGCTGCAAAAAATGAAACAGTCATTGCCACAAAAAATGCACCGCCTATTTGGTTTGTAGTAACTTTTCCATCAATTGCAAAATTTGCAGTGCCATCAGTTAAAGATTGTTTACCGACCGAGACAAGAGCATCGTTCAGCGGCTGAACCAACCATGTGAGCAGTTCCTGGCTAAAAGAGAACATAATAAAAAACATAACAATTAGAGTCACAACAGAAATTACTAATCTTTTTCTTAGTTCAACTAAGTGAGGTCTTATATCATCAAACATTTACATCTTCTTTAGTTTTGTTTTTTTTAAAAGTCACTTCTTCTGGTTTGTTTGTTTTTTCTTTAAATGAATCAAGAGAATCATTGTGCATAAAAGAGTCATCTTCAAATGATGTTAATTTTGCTGCAATAGATCTCGTGTCAGTTGCACTTTTAACTGTATTGCTTGCATCTAGTAGTTCTTTTTTGTATGCCAGAGCTTCGTCTTTTAGCTCTCTTACATTCATTTCTTGCTCAATTGAGTCTTTAAATGAACCAAGCGTTTCTTTTGTTTGTTTAAAAAATTTAGCTATTTGAACCATTGTGCTTGGAAGCTTATCTGGCCCAAGAAAAATTACGGCTACAATGGCGATAAGAAGTATCTCTGAAAAACCCATACCAAACATAAAAAATCCTTAAAAATTATAATAGGGCGAATTTTAGCTAAAGAATAATTAAACTAGGATATAAAGAGTGCTACCTCGTCCGCTAGAAGATAGTTATTGTTGTAGTATATGCCATCTTTTAGAGTTAATTTTTTTTCATAAACTAGAATATCTGCTCTTTCTAGTTCATTTGTATTTAAAAGGTTTTTATTTAAGCCAACACAAGAACGAAATCCTAGAAAAATTTGTTCGCTTTTTTTATCTTCTTCTGTTAGCGCCTCCACGCTTATGTTAAGTGGATTTATTATATATTCTTCGAGATTTGTGGTTGGATAGAATCTGTTCATATCCATTTTACCAACAGCACCGCTACCTAGTCCTATATAGTCTTTGTATTGCCAGTATCCCATATTGTGTATGCTTTTATAAGAACCAAAGTTGCTAATTTCGTATTGTTTAAATCCAGCTTTTTTGATTTTATTAAACAACCATTTTGTGATAGTTAGTCTCTCTTTCGACATATATGGTTTTAGAGCAAAGGGTGTTGCTTCTTCGATGGTTAGAGCATAAGCGCTTAAGTGATTTATAGGCAGAGAAAATGCAGTGTTTAAATCTTCTTCTAAGAGTTCTTTTGTGTCACCTAGTGTTGCGTAGATTATGTCTAGTGAAATATTTGTAAATCCAACCTCTTTAGCGTTTATAATAGCCTTTTTTGCTTGTTTTGAGCTGTGCGCTCGGTTTAGCAGTTTTAGTTTTGCATCATTGAAGCTCTGAACGCCAAAACTAACGCGATTAACACCCAGGTTGTGCATCTGGCTTAGCCACTCTTTATTCGCACTATTTGGATTTGCTTCTGTTGTTATCTCGATACCGTCTTTTAAATATGGAGAAAGCATTTCAAAGAGTTTTTTATAGAGTTTTGCTTCAACACAAGACGGAGTTCCACCACCAATAAAGAGTGCCTCTATCTCTTTGGCTACTACATCAAATCTTTTTAGTTCAAATTCCAGTTGGTTACAGAGTGCCTGCATATAGCTATTTTTGAGATGAAATTTATCAACATAAGAGTTAAAAGCACAGTAGTAACACTTAGAGTCACAAAATGGGATATGAATATATAGTAGCATTTAGCCCCTGACCTATAAAATAAAATTGTACCAATAAATAAATTAATACCCATTAAAGCAATATGTGCTAAAGTTTTATAATTTTTTTATATAAATATTTTAGAAATTATATGGTTTGGAATATCATGAACAAAGATAGAAATATTTTAGATTATCTTGAGAAATTAAAAGATTTTTATAAAAAAAGCACAGATAATCAGCAGATGCTATTTTTTCAATTGATTGATACAATACTGGAATCTAAAGATCTTGAAGAGATTAGCTTTGAAATAAAAAATGTAGAAAAGATAGACGCTCTTTCTGGCAGAGAAGTTTTAATTGAAGATATAGAGTTGCTGGAAGATGAGGCTATGTTGATTGTTTTTCAGCTTAATCAAACAGATGCTATCAAGCAGTTGTATGGGGCTGAGGTATTAAAAGAAGTTATTACAGACAAGGCTAGTAAGCTAAAATCCATAATAAATGAGAGTGGTGTCTCTCTTTATAGTATAAGCTTTCAGAAATTTGCTATTTTAGTAAGAGATAAGGCGCTCTTTGATAGATACTTTTCAATACTAAAGTTTTCTATTTTTAACAATATTGATAATTCTGTATATAATTCCAAAACTTATGGTGA
Source organism: Sulfurimonas sp. (assembly GCF_028713515.1). Taxonomy (GTDB): domain Bacteria; phylum Campylobacterota; class Campylobacteria; order Campylobacterales; family Sulfurimonadaceae; genus Sulfurimonas. The sequence goes on from NZ_JAQTOD010000001.1 coordinate 56,734, forward strand.
GATTTTATCAGATTTTACAGTCGGAGTTTCGTATGGTAGAGACCATCTTTATCATAGAGCCAATATAGCCATACAAGAAGCCGTGCTATCTAAATCTCGTTATAAGATTTATGATAAAAATGCTGATGGATTAGAGCTTAAAAAGGCAACTCTCGACAAGTTTAGAGTATACAAAACTGCACTTCATGATGGTCATATTGTCCCGTATTTTCAGCCTATAGTATCTGCTTCTACTGAAGAAATAATTAAATATGAGGCTTTGGCAAGACTTGTGCTTCCTGATGGAAGGGTAATCTCACCAATTGATTTTTTAAATACTGCAATAGAAGATAAAACATTTGAGTTTTTTACAAGGCAGATGATGCAGAAAGTTTTTATTGTCTATGGCAATAATAGCTGTGAAATATCAATTAATTTGACATATGAAAATATAAAATCAAAAACTATGCTTGAGTATATAAAGAATAGACTTGAGAAGTATGGTGGAGAGAGAATTACTTTTGAGATAGTTGAAACAGAAGAGATAGTTGAATATAAAATAGTTGAAAATTTTATCAAAATGGTTAAAGAGTACGGTTGTAAAATATCTATAGATGACTTTGGTAGTGGGTATTCAAATTTTACAAATCTATTTAAGTTGGATATTGATTATATAAAAATTGATGGAACAATAACAACGAGATTGTTAGATGCTGAAAAAGCAAGGATAATGATAAGAGGGCTTGTTGGATTTGCAAAAAGCGTCAATGTTAAGACAATAGCTGAGTTTGTAAGCTCGAAAGAGCTTTTTGAGTGTGTTAGAAAACTTGGAGTTGACTATGTCCAAGGATACTATCACGGAGAACCAAAAAATGCTAAAGATTACGGTTTAGAGTAGGTTATAGTTTTTCTAATATCTACTTAATTAGTGCTATTGCATCTATTTCCACTAATGCGTTTCTTGGTAGCGTTTTAACTGCAACGGTTGAGCGAACCGGCTTATGAGAACCGAAAGCTTCCGCATATATCTCGTTTACGGTTGCAAAATCATCCATACTGCTTAAAAAAATAGTTGTTTTTACCACATTTTGTAGTGAGCTTCCAGCCTCTTGCAGGACAGCACTTAGATTCTTAAGAACCTGTTTTGTCTGCAATGCCACATCATTCCCAAGCATTTCACCCTCTGGTGTAAGCGCGATTTGCCCAGATGTAAATACCATCTTGTCCACTATAGCTGCTTGAGAGTATGGACCAATTGCGGCTGGAGCCCTGTTTGTTTGTATGAATTTCATTCTTTTCCTTTTTTATTTTTTAGCTTCTTTTACTTCATCTAATAGTTCATAAAAGCCCTCTTTGCTTCTACTTCCTATTGTTGTGTAGATTATTTCACCTTTTTTTGTTAAAAAATAGTGTCTTGGAACAGGTTTTACCTCTAAGTGAGGTGGAATATCATCTATGTCTCTTGAAAGATAAACAAGCACAAAATCTTTTTTTAATCTTTTTATAACTTCATCTTGTGATAAAACTTCTTTTTTAAATTTTTCACAAAATGGGCAATACTCAGAACCTAAAAAAACATAAACATCTTTTTTCTCTTTTGCTGCTTGTTTTAGTGCCGCGTCATAATCACTTGACCAGTTTAGTCCGGCGCTGAGTGAACTTATCATTACTATTAGTAAAAGAAAATATCTCATAAACTTACTCCCAAATCTCTATTAATTTTTTAAAAATAGCATACAAATCTTCAACTTCTTTTATGCCTGTTCTCTCATTTACGGAGTGAATTGTATCATTTTTAACGCCAAATTCAATCACCTCGATGCCAAGAGGCGCTATAAATCTAGCATCAGATGTTCCTCCTGCCGTGGAGTGTTTTGGCTTAAATCCCACAATATCCATAATTGCTTCATCTATCTTCTTTACCAATTTTGTGTTCGTATCTGTTTTAAAAGGGTGAGAACCTTGTACTAGACGCAACTCATAATCAAGCCCAGATAGATTTTTAGCCACAAAGTTTCTTATGTCCTCTTTTGTTGTAATGGTTGTATTTCTAACATTAAACATCATTGTGAGTTCGTTTGGAGTTACATTTGTCACTTGCATTCCTGCGCGAATGTCCGTTATCACAAACTTGCTAGGAGAGAAAAATTCATCTCCATTATCAAGATCTACACCAGCCATTTTATGCAAAACACCAGCTATGTTATGGATAGGATTGATCGCTTTTTCAGGATATGCGGCATGGCCTTGCTTCCCTTTTATAGTTATATATCCATTTATTGAGCCACGGCGTCCAACTTTTATAGCATCACCAAATAGTGCCTCGCAAGTCGGCTCAGCAACAACAACTGCATCTGGAAGCAGACTATTTTCTTTTAGATACTCAAGCACTTTTACGGTGCCATTTACTGCATCACCCTCTTCGTCTGATGTAAGCAAAAGAGAGATGGTTCCTTTAAAGTTCTTGGCTTCTTTAACGGCCTGAGTAAAAGCACAAACGCCACTTTTCATATCCTGCGCTCCACGGCCATAGATAAAACCATCTATTTCAGTCGCCTTGTATGGGTCACTATCCCACCCTTTACCTGCTGGAACAACATCTACATGTCCAGCAAAACAGAGATGTTCTCCATCACCAAACTTTTTATAAATAAACAAGTTTTTAACATCTTCTACATCTACTCTTATCGGTGTAAACTCCGGTAAATACCCCTCTATAAACTCCAAAAGTCTACCATCATCTGGTGTTTCACTTTTTGCTTCTATCATATACTTTAATAGTTCTATTGTTGTCATTTTTCAGCTTTTTTTGTTTTTTTGGCACAATTGTATCATTATAGTTCTCGAAAAACGAGTTTTTTTGTAGCTTTAGAGGGCTGGAAGAGATGATAAGTCCCTTTCACTAAAACGGACTTATTCGTTTTAGTGGGTAGCATCAGTGTTTATTATAGAAAATGATACAATTCGCAAAAAAGGAAGATAATGAACTGGTTTTTTATAACTTTAGGATACAGCGGGCTTTTTCCAAAAGCTCCAGGAACGGTTGGAACTATCGTTTCTCTTCCTGTTGGAATGGCAATACTTATATATTTTAGTGCTCAAACACTTTTTTTAGCAGCTCTTCTTATTACTATAATTGCTATTCGTGAGATTAATAGATACGAAAGCGTTAGTGGCACTCATGATGACAAGAGAATAGTCATTGATGAACTTGCCGGCATGTGGTTTGCGCTTAGCGTTGCTCCAGCTATCTCGATAAGTGCAGATCAGATAGGAAATTTTCAAAATGGATTTTTAGTTCAAAGCCTGCTCTCTTTTGTTCTATTTAGATATTTCGATATAACAAAACCCTCAATAATCGGAAGATTAGACAGAGAAGCAAGAGGTGGAATTGGAGTAATGGGTGATGACATTGTTGCTGGATTTGTTGCTGGAATACTAAGCGCTGCCATTTGGCAAGGTATTCTTCAGATTCAAACTATGCTTTAAAAACTCTCACAACTTCAATGTTGTGAGAGTAAAGATACTCTAAATAGATATTGGATCATCAGTTACTTCTATCTCTTCAAAGTCTTCTGCAATCTGCTTAAGTGTCTTCATAATTTTATTGGCCTTAACTATATACTCGTCAAAAATAGTTTTAGATGAAGGAAAAGCCTCACTTAGTTCTGTGTAGATAAGTATGCGACCATTTATGTGTTTGTTAATCTCATAAAAAGCATCTTCAAGATATTTTCTTGTGGTTGTGTGTCTAAAAAGAGCTCGAACCATTTTGACTCTCTCTTTGATTGGGATAGACTCCCCGATTGCTTCTGCGATTCTTTTTATGTCTAATCTTGAGAGATAAACTCCACTAATTGAAGGTGCTAAAAGTTTTTCTGTAAGGATGTCCACAAACTGTGGAAAAGGCTCGTTGTCATCTTTGTCTCCGGCATCTCTGTTGTCCGCCACATTTCCATCTGTGCCAATAGAGCAATCTTCCTTTATAAAATTATCAAATTCCGCTCTTAGACTATCTAAATTATTTACACTCATTTTTTCTCCTTAAAATCTCATATTGCTTTTGTCATACTCAAGATGCTTGTTCTTTTCTAGATATTTAAAAATAGCATCACCAAACTCTACCAACAACTCATCAAAACCAAAATAACTCTGCTCTAGCTCTTTACTTCTCTTCTTTAAGGCAGAAAACTCTTTTTTTGGCTTCATATCAACATTGATAGCGCTAAGCTTTTCAACCATCTCAAAGTTCTCAAAATCAGAGAAATCAACAACTGCATCGTACGATGAGAAATCAATACTCATAGAATCTGCGATTCTATTTATATCCGCATCAACTAGCTGTATCTGCGAAGTAAAATCCATCAACATCTCTAAATCGCGGTAATAATAGTCAACAGTGAACTCTTCTGCCAAATAGGCGAATGCCTTAGCGCTTGGTGAAATCCCAATAAGAGCAACTTTTTTTACATCTTTTATTCTTAAAAAGTCTATTAAAACATTTGTACCTAAAACATCTCCAATTAGCCTCTGCTCATCCCTTATCAAAACATCGCAGATTCCAAATTTAAGGACAAGCTCACTTGCTTCGTCTAGGATATCAACCACTTTTGAACTGTATTCACTTGAAATAAACGCACCATTTACATGTGATTTTTTCATATTTACAACCGTAAAGTAAAAATCATCTTCACGAATATTCATAGGAATTATCATGGCATCTTTGTTTGATGCTTTGAATTTTTTATTTAAAACTGCGCTTATACTACTCTGTCCAGCAAACTCACCTATAAAACCATAAAGTTTTGTTTGGTGAGATATCTCGTTTGCGTCATTCATCATATTTCTATATATCTCCCTTTATTCCCCAAAGTTCTCGTGCTTCTTCCTCTTCTGCTTTGCATCTATAACAGAGTGCTTCAACACTATTTGTGCTAAATGAGACACCGCACTCATCACACCTTCTAACTCTAAATTTTATAAGATTTACAACCTCTGGCTCAAAAAATTCCTTAACTCTATATGATGGGGCAAGAGTTATTGCGTTTGGCTCACATACATCATGACAAATATGACACTTTATACACAAAAATGGGTCAAAATCTATTTTAGAATTTTTAAGGTCAGATGTAAGCGCTCCAGTCGGGCAAACTCTATAACACATCTGACAAGCAGTACAACTCTCACTATCTAGAAGCTTCATCGAGGTAAATGTAAGCTCGTCTGCCTCTATAACATGGAATTGTGAGGGTTTTTTAACTCTCTTTATGGCTGTAAAAAATAGCTTCCGCTTGTCTGGAATTCTCTTTTGTTTTAAAAGTTTAATATCACTTTTTTGTAGTGTATGCTCAACCAGCTCATCAGTTGCTTTTTGTATCTCTTTTTCAAACTCTATTTTAGTTTTTATAGCACCTTTAAGAGTTGCTTTGCTAAAAAAATCTCTTCTAGTTGGGCTCTCTTTTGTCTCGACGCTATTTTTATGTTTAACATCTTCAAGTTTTATAACAGCGTCGCTTTCCATGGCTTCTAAGATATAAGATGCCTCTTCATAGTTTTTTAAAATCTGTGGCTTACACTTATGAGCTATATCACACTCATCACAATATCCCATGTCAAAAATCATCTCTTTTTTTAAAACAGCCATTGAGATAATGTTTTCTATATTTAATGCCGCTATGCAGGGTACATTTTTTCTACACGATATAATATTTTGCTCATCTTCTATATAGGAAAAGAAAAACTCTGTTTGACTAAAGTTATCCAAAGAGAGCGCCTCACTTGGACAAACCGCGTCACATGCGCCACACTCTACGCAAGAGTAAAAATTTATGCTTGGGAGTGGATTTGTTCCAACAACTATTGCTTCTGTTGGACAGATAAGCTCACACCTATTACACTCGCTCTCTTTTGAAAGCAACCGGACACAACGACTAGCACTTAGTTGTATCATTTAGATGCTTAACTCTTTAACCAAATACTCATTATCGCTCAAGATAAACTCTAAAGCCATATCAGCGGCGTCATAGTAAAGTGGTGTTCTTGCTTCAAACTTAACATTCAAAAGATACATTGGAGCCCATCTTAGTAGATGCTTGTTTAAAAATTCCATCTGAACTTCTCTGATAGATTTTACCGCATCCGCATCATTTTCCTGCATCGCCTTTTCCTCAGCGGAAACTAAATGGTACATAAACTCAAGCTCAATTCCAATATGGTCAGCCGCAACAGTCCTTGAAAGTTCATAATCAACTATAAAATTTGATGCACTGTAAATATCAGTTACAGGATTAGCTCCGCCGGTCTCTATCTTTTGGTCTTCTCTTGTGTAAAAAGTTTCATATGGGATAATGTGTAGTATAGATAAATTCACAAAATCTGGATTCAAATACTCCTCTAAAAGTACGGATCCCTCTACCTCCCAGAGCTGTTTCCACTCTTTTAGTGTTGGAAAAAAATCTAAAATATTTTCATCTTTTTTAATAATTTCTAACATCTCTAAATCTAACTCTTGAAGCAAAACTCTCGACAATAACGCATAAATATTTGCTCTAGCTTTTGTATTTTCCATAATTTAAATTCTTTATATTGATTTTTAGTGCAAAATTCTATCCAAAAAGACTGAATATACAATTATGAAATATTGATACAAAATAAAGAGAAGAAATTGCAACTTATGCTAAAATTGCCTTAAAAAAGGAGTTCCTATTATTTATACACTCATTCACACGATTCATATATTTTCGGTTTTTATCTATGGTGGTTTTTTATTTGTAGATGTTCTTTTTCTATCAAAAATGAACAGATCGCTAAGTATTGAAGAGCAAAAAAAAGCAAGAGAAGCAATTATGATATATGTAAGAAAAGTTGTCCCTTACGCTTTGATGGTTGCAGTTGCAAGCGGACTTTTTCTTATTGTTCAAATTTTTGGAAAGATTGAAAACGGTGCGCTCTCTAATTTTCAAATCTTACTAAGCATAAAAGCTTTTTTAGGCTCATGGCTTGGCTTGCGTGGAATCAATCAAAAGCTATTTAAGATAGATCCTTGGGTATTTAAAAGCCATCTATTCCCATTTAGTTTAGTTGTTGTTATTATTCTACTATCTCAGTTTATGTATGTCTTCTAAAGTATAAGCACACTACTAAAAGTGTCTTTGGTTTAATAAAATTAACAATTTATAATGTTAATCACAAGAAAAATGGTATAAAATATGCTATCATCAAAAAAATATCACATAATCAAGGATGCGCTGTGTTTAAAAATTTAAGTATTCAAAAAAAGATGAACTACTTCATCGCGATGGTAACAATTTCTGTTTTTACTGCTGCAATATCTATCTTCTTTGCAATGAGCATGATAAATACGAAATATGATCATCTGCATCTAAATTCAATGAAGAGTGGTTTTAGCACTCTTGATATAGAAAAAAATCTAAACTTTGTAAGCAGGTTATCAAGAGATATTTTACTTGGTGGCAACTACGAAAAGAATATTCATAAGTTTGGTGTAACAATTAAACAAATTGAAGATGATTTTAAAATACTTCAAGAGTTAACAACAGATACGGAATCTGTTAAGACGCTAGATAACGCGCAAGTTTCTACAATGTTATTTGTGAATAATACATTTAAAATGATGAAATCATTAAATAAGGATGATATAAAAAATAACAAAGAGAAGTTATATGAAAGGTATAGTAATGATTTGACGCCGTTTGCTGAGGCTTCAAGAGAATCATTTAAGAAACTAGTTGATCTTAAAACAAAAGAGTTGGATAATGACTCTGCTGAGCTTGGACAAAAGATTAGTTTCTTCAAATACTTAGCACTAATAGCCGGTATTTTAGTTGGAATGGTTGTTTTCGTTTTTGCAACAATGATTAGAAAATCTATAACTTCTAGCATAAATGAGTTTACTTCGCTAATTGGTTATGTTGCAAAAGGTGATTTTTCTCATAAATCAAACTCACTACAAAGTGATACAGAGCTTGGAACCATGGGAATTAGATTGACTAATCTTATAGAAAATACAGAAAATCTTATAAATGAAATAAATGTAACCATAACAGATGCGTCAAAAGGTATCTTCACGCATCAAATCTCTTCATCTGGATTAGATGGAGAGTTTGTAAAAGCAATAGATAGCGTAAAAACAAGCATAGAGTTTATGAAGTCTCAAAATTCCATGACACAAAGAGATACTTTTAATGCTAAAATTAGTGTAAAAAGTGCCAATGTCTCTGAATCACTCTCACTTATAACTACAGATTTAAGTACAAATATTGACTATCTAAAAGCAATTACTTCTGCAACCAAAGAGGCTTCAGAATTGGCAATAAACTCTCGTAACGATATTTCTGATATCACACAAGAACTAAACGCACTAAGTGAGCAGGTAAGTATAAACAATAGCAGTATTGCTGAGATAACAAATCAAGCAAATGAGATTACATCAGTTATTGAGCTTATTACAGATATTGCAGATCAAACAAACCTACTAGCTCTAAATGCAGCTATTGAGGCAGCTCGTGCAGGTGAGCACGGTAGAGGTTTCGCTGTTGTTGCTGATGAAGTTCGTAAGCTTGCAGAGAGAACACACAAGGCAACTGGAGAGATTTCAGTATCTATTAAATCACTTCAGCAGGATATGAATGAGATTCAAACAAGTTCAGATATGATGAAATCCACAGTTGAGGGTTCAACAGAAAAAATAAATGGATTCCAAGAAACACTTATAACGCTAAGTGAAACATCAACAAAAATTGTTGATTCATCTTACAATATTGAAAATAGCGTGTTTGTAGTTCTTGCTAAACTTTATCATATTTTATACAAAGCTCGCGCTTATAACTCTATACTATCTCTAAAAAAAGTTCTTCCAGATGCTACCCATACCGAATGTGCACTTGGTCATTGGTACCAAAATGAGGGCAAGGCAAGATTTTATAAAGCACATTCATACGCTAAGATGGAAGCTCCGCATGCAGCTCTTCATATATTAGCAAATAAAAATATCAAATTCCTAGAGGGTAATCCTGAGGGCAACACCCTCGCTCACGCATGTGAGATTATAGATAATTTTGAAAGTATGGAGACAGCATCTGATGAGCTGTTTAACTTGCTTGATGCTGTGCTAAAAGAGCAAGCACACTAACTTAAACTCTTTAAAATTACTCCCAATCATCAAATTTTGATTGGGAGTGTTTATCTTTTTTATATCGTCTTGCATTTTTTGTTTTCTCTAGTTGATTTGAGGTGTAGATTAACTCTTCTTTTATCTCTGAAATATCTTTATCTGAATCCACAAAATTTATCATCTTGAAAATCAGCTTTTGTAAATCTTGCAAATCGCCTTTGTAGAGCGAGGTTTCTTCTACTTTTTGTAAAACTTTTAAGCTACTCTCTATTTTTTTTGCATAACCGCTTTCAGATAGCTCCGCAGTGTTCTGTAAATAAGAGATTATACTTTTATGAAATCGCTCAAGAGCCCTTACATAGCGAAGCCTATTTGAATTATCTATAACTTTTTGAGATGCCATTTTTAACCTATTTTATTAAACTACACTATTGTTTGAATAGTAAAATTTAATATTATTTATTTGTTGATATAATTATACAATTAATTTTAATCTACGGAGATTTGTATTTGAAGAAACTAATACTATTTTTTACCCTATGTGTTTCACTTTTAGCTAGCGTTACTAACGAGGAGGCATCGCAAAAAATCATAGATTCTGATATCCCCATTGTTGACATTAGAACACCAGGGGAGTGGAGAGAAACTGGCCTACTTAAGAAATCTATCCCTATTATGCTTTTTGATGAAAAAGGAAATTATGACTTAAATGATTTTATCAGTAAGCTAAACAAGGCAGTTGATACCAAAAAGCCGTTTGCTATAATATGTAGAACTGGAAGCAGAACCAAGATATTGGCTCAATTTTTATCACAAAAGTTAAACTACAATGTTATTAATTTTACCAATGGTATTGTTTATGCAAAACGAGCGCATCTCCCAATTTTGCCATATAGACAACAGTAGGGGAGAGCAGAGGAGGAGCCTACAGAAGTGATTTTATCACATTACTTACACCCTGATGTAAGTTGTAGGTCGCTATAGGAAAATCTATATTTTCATCTTCTAGATTTACTCTGTTTTTTGCCAAATAATCACCCAGTATTTTAAGATCAATTCCTCTGTATTTTTTACAAACTAAGCTATCAAGCTTGGTTCTGAGCAGCTCTTTTGCTAAATTTGATTTCTGAATTGTAAAGGCTAAAGATTTTAGACTAACAAAATCGCTCCACATAAAAAAAAGCTCTGGGGTTAGGCTATCAACCACCGCACCTTCTGGATTAAAAAGCATATCCGCATCTCTTAATGGAATCAAAACAGTCAGTATCGCTTCACTAAATGGTATAACTTTATCACTCCAAAAAGGTGATTCGTTTCTATTTGCCAGCTCACTTTTGAGAAAATTCAGTATTGTCTCTATGTTTTCATCTTTAAAAAGTTTATAACTCTCTTGCTTCATAACTTATCTCTTTATCTCTATATTTGCATGATTATAGAATCTTTTTGATACAATTTTCCTTTGACAAGAAGGATTAGTTTGAAACTAGATAAAACTTTTATAACCAACTCAACTGCCATGTTTTTAGTAATTGTATCGTATGAATTCGATGGATTGCTCGCCTCTATTTTACTTTATACCGGCTTATTTGCGCTCTCAGGTTCTCTAACTAATCAGCTGGCAATTCATATGCTGTTTGAAAAAGTTCCATTCCTTTATGGTTCTGGTGTTATTCTTGATAGATTTGAAGCATTTAAAGATAGTATAAAAAATCTTATGATGAATCAATTTTTTACAATAGAACAGCTGGATAATTTTTTTAAAGCAGAGGAGAAAAAAATAGATTTAACTCCTATCATAGAAGAGACGGACTTTTCAGTAGCTTTTGATGCGCTTAGTGCCACTGTTATGAGCTCTTCTTTTGGCGGAATGATTGGAATGTTTGGTGGAGGGGCTGTGTTGGAGACTCTTCGTACACCTTTTACTGCAAGAATGAAAAGTGCTGTTGTTGCAATAGTTAATAGTGATAGTTTTAATGAAACACTGCAAAATCATATGCAAAAATCATCTCTTAGTATGGATATTATCAAATCTATCGAAATAGTAATAGATGCAAGACTGAATGAGCTAACTCCACTTATGGTTAAAGATATGGTTCAAGAATTAATTAAAGAGCACCTATCTTGGCTTGTTGTTTGGGGTGGTGTTTTTGGAGGGGCTATTGGACTTGTTAGCGCTTTTCTTCTTTAAAAAAAATATAGTTTTATCTAAAGAAATAGATAAAACTTACAGATTAAGTTAGTGACTTGAGCATCCACCGCCACAACAACCATTGCTTGCTGAATCACTCATTGCTATTACAAAGCTATTTCCAACTTCTTGAACTTTAAAGCTGTGTTTGCCACAAAATTCATCATTCATAAAATCTCTCATCTCGATTGATTTCATAAGTGCATCATCTTTTGAATCCAGCTCTATTCCATTTTTTAGATCGCTTTTAACAAAACAACCACACTCTTTTTCTACAATAACTTTAAACATATTTGTTTCCTTAATTGATATTTATTATTGAATAATATCTCAAAGTACTTCTTCTGTTCTTAGTTTTATATAGAGTTAAAAAAAATTAAGATAAAAATAAAATTTATACCACTTCTATTGTGATATCCGAAATGTTTATTACATCTCCACTGCGAATTTTAGCTCGTTTTCTAAGCTCTGCTTCCCCATTTTTCACTACATGACCATCAGATACAATCATCTTTGCTTCCGCTCCACTATCAACTAAATCCAAAACTTTGATGAGTTTAAATAGCTCTATATACTCATCGCTAAGCTTATGTTTAATCAACTTTTCCATTAAACCTCTTTGTCTATTATTGAAAATCCTAAGTCGTGCATAGCTTTATCAACCATCTCAATCGATTTTTTCATAGTCTCTTGAGAGATTTCAGGTAGTTTGCCACCCCACATAGCTTCCGCGTCTTTAAAGCCTTTTATCATGCCTTCTCTGCCAGCACGCATCTTACTCTCATCTCCACCAGCACCCATAATCACAAAATCTGCAATTCTTTGTGAGGTTTTATCTACTCCAAAAAAACCATCTTTACTCACAAGCTCTGTTGCCTCTTCTTTGGATAGTTTAGCTATTGGTTTTCCGCTGTAACCTATATCGCCTAGAAAACTTTGAAATTTATCATACTCGCCATCAGCGTTAGCTGTTTTGTTTGAAAAAGAACCTTGAAGCGAGATAGAATTTAGCACGATTTCATTTGCATTTTTGGCAATTTGCTCTTTTATGTCACTCAATTCACTTTTTGAGAGCTTTTCGGTAAAGACACTCTTAACCTGTGTTTGGGTATTTGCACCGACAGAGCTACTTACATTTGGTGATATTTGCATCTTAAATCCTTTTGTTGCATGTAAAACAATATCGTCATTTTTTCGCAGTTAGTAAAGCTCTATTTTCTTTTAAAAATTTAAATTTTTTTGCTATAATTTATGCGATGAAAGATTTGTGTGTGAGCTCATCTGTAGTATATTCTGCCAGACAAACGACTCCCTATATTTTGATTCCACTTTAATAAAAGTGAATTTTTACCACCGAGGTACGACAATGGCAGCATTGCTAGATGGAACTGTTAAATGGTTCAATGAAGAAAAAGGTTATGGATTTATCCAACAAGATAATGGCGGGAAAGACTTATTTGTGCATTTTCGTCAAGTAAACAGATCAGGTGCTGGTCGTGTTTCTCTAGCAGAAGGACAAAAAGTTACTTATGAACTTGGCGAGGGACAAAAAGGTCCTCAAGCTGAGAATGTAACACCTCTATAATCTCTACTTTGCAGGTTTTTACCTGCAATTTTAAACCATTAATCTCTAAAAATTAACTCTTTAAAAAACTCAAGCACTCGTTTACTATCTCTAGCTCCTCATCTGTTTTTATAACCATAATTTGGACTTTACTGTTTTTAGTTGAGATAATTTTTCCGTTTGAGCTGTTTGCGTATCCGTTTAGTTCAATCCCAAAACCAATATTCTCTAAAATTTTTTTTCTTACGATGGCGGAGTTCTCGCCAACTCCACCACTAAATACGATGGCATCTACGCTTCCCAAAAGTGCCATGTAGGCACCTATATATTTTTTTACTCGCCTGCTCATTATGTTCAGAGCTAATTTTGATTTTTCATCTTTGCTTGATACTATAGCTTTAAAATCATTGGTTCCACAAATTCCTAAAACACCAGACTTCTTGTTTAAAATATTCTCCACCTCGTCAACACTGAGCCCTAGCTCTCTTTGCATATAAAAAACTACTGCTGGGTCAATATCCCCACTTCTGCTTCCCATCACAAGCCCCTCCAGTGGTGTGAATCCCATAGAAGTATCTATGCTCACTCCTCCTTTTATCGCGCAGGCGCTTGAGCCATTTCCTAGATGAAGAGTTATGATATTTAGCTCTTTTATATCTCTTTTCATCTCTAGTGCACACAATCTACTTATGTATGAGTGAGATGTTCCATGAAAACCATATTTCCTTATTTTATGTTTTTCGTACAGCTCATAATCTAGAGCGTAAAGATAGGCTTCCTCTGGCATTTTAGAGTGAAAGGCTGTATCAAAAACAGCTATCTGCTTAACTAGTGGAGCTTTTTTTCTTGTAACTAAAATACCTTCTAAATTTGCCCTGTTGTGAAGCGGTGCTAAGTGAATAAGTGTTTTTAGCTTTTCTATAACTTGCTCATCAATGAGCGTCGCGCTACAAAAATCCTCTCCTCCATGAACAACTCTATGTCCAATGGCATACAGAGATGAAAAATCAAGTAGCAACTCATAGGTTTTTAAAAGCTCTAATATCTGCTTAAGAGCTTCATGATGGTTTTTTATAACAGCATAATCCTTGGTTTTTTTGCCCTCAAAGCTCATAGTTATATCAGATCCAAGTGCACCAATGTTCTCAACGGTTACTTTAGCTAGAACACTTCTGCTTTTGGCTTCAAAGAGTTTAAATTTTACCGAGGAGCTGCCTGCATTTATAACAGCTATTTTCAATTTTTTTCTCCAGCTTGGATTGCTGTAATTGCAACTGTGTTTACTATATCTGAGACCAAACAGCCTCTACTTAAATCATTGATTGGTTTACGAAGCCCTTGTATGATTGGACCTATGGCTATGACATCGCTCGACCTCTGAACTGCTTTATATGTGTTATTTCCGGTATTTAAATCTGGAAATATAAATACATTTGCATCGCCTGCAACTTTTGAGTTTGGTAGCTTAACCTCTGCGACCGTTTTATCTATCGCTGCATCGTACTGAATTGGTCCCTCAATAAGGAGGTTTGGATTTAATGATTTAACTATGTTTGTAGCAACTCTAACTTTATCAACATCGGCGCCCACTCCACTTTCTCCAGTTGAGTAGGAGAGCATTGCAACTCTTGGCGTTATGCCAAAGTATGAAGCTGTTTTTGCGCACGAGATGGCAATCTGAGCTAACTCTTGCGCATTTGGGTTTTGGTTTATGGCGCAATCTCCATATACTAAAACTTTTGTTTTTAGACACATAAAAAAAAGACTTGAGACTATTTTTACATCCTTGGTTGTTTTTATAATCTGCAAAGCTGGTCTTATAGTATCAGCTGTTGAGTGTACTGCTCCACTGACCATTCCGTCTGCATAACCTAGATGGACCATCATAGTTGCAAAATAGTTAACATGTATCATCGCATCTTGCGAAGCTTGAATGGTTAAGCCTTTCTCTTTTCTCATCTCATAAAAGATATCTACAAACTCCTTCATAAGAGGTGATTCTAGATGGTCTATTACGCTTGCACTACTTAAATCAAGTCCGAGTTTCATATATCGCTCTTTAAGTTCCGCTGGGTTTGCTAAAAAGATAACCTCTGCAACACCACGGCGTAAGATTATCTCTGCAGCTCTTAAAATTCGCTCATCTGAACTCTCAGGAAGAACAACTCTTTTTTTATTTAGTCTTGCCATCTCAAAGAGTTTATACTCAAACATCATAGGTGTTACAATATCATTTGAAGTAGTTGCTATTTTTTGCTCAATCGCTTTTATGTCAACGCTGGAGTTAAACAGACCTAAACTAAGCGATATTTTTCTGTGATTGTTTACTTTGAGCCTTGAGTTTATTGTAGATATTTTTTTTGCTGTCTCATAAATATCAGTTGAGACTGATAATATTGGTAGATTAAAATCATCTAACCCATCTATGAGTTTTTTTATATTTGGATGAGTTTGAATATTAAAAGGGAAAATTATTCCACTTATATTCGGATATGTTTTTGAGTAGAGCGCGCCCAAAAGAGCTAGAATTATCTCTGAGCGATCAGCTGGAACTATAACTAAATCATTCTCTTGTATCTGCCCTAAAAAATTATCCAAGCCAAGAGCTGCCACTTTAAATGCCCCAACAACCCTTAAATTATCATTTTCTCTCATTATGACACTCTTTGCATTTAGTCCATCCATGATATCTTGAATAGTTAGCATATCTAGCTCTTCTATCTCCCTCAAAAGATAAATATTTGGGTATTTTTGTGCTAATTTTTCTTTTAGTTCATTGTATTTTTTATCATCAACTCTATTTATAAAAGTAGCAAAATGTTCGCATCCATCGCAGTTTATATTTTTATTTTCTATCATAATGCTCTCATAAATATCATGGGCACTACTCCCTTTTGCGTTTATAATATTTATATAAGAGGCTCCAAAATTTTGCGCAATTTTAAGATTTAAGTCATAGTTTATATTTGTACTTAAAAATGAACGCCTGATTCCCTCACAGAGTACAAAATCATATCTGCTCTCAACTCTTTTAAACTTCTCTATAAGTTCATTCATTAGCTCATTAACTCTGTTTGTTGCTATCATTGTCTCCGCATACTCTATGTCACAACCATAACAATCTTCATACTCTATATTAAGATTATATTTCTCTAAAATAAAACTAATATCCCCATCAATAACATCTTTTTTTAATATAATGGGTCTGAAAAAAGCAACTCTATAAAGATTTCGTTTTAGAATCTCCATCATTCCCATACATATAAACAAAGAACCAGCATTTTTTTCTTGAGCAGATATATAAAGAGATTTTATTTTCATATTTCATCCATATTTTTAAAGTTTTTAATAATACCAATCCAATTGTTAAAAAAGAGTGTCATGCTATAATTTCAAAAAAGGATGTTTATGAAAAATTTGATATTTGTGCTCTCTTTGTTGTTTATGCTTAACGGATGCTCTGCAAAAGAGTTTAATGCAGGGGTTGATAGTGTTACAAATGACATCTCAACCGCATTTAATAATGCAAAGGATGATGGTTCAAAAAGTACCAGTCAAAAAGATAACAATTTAAGTAAATAGTAGTTTGCTGTAATCTCCATGATAGCTAACCAAAAACAGAAATTATGACTGATTTTGGTGTGTTTTATGGTTTGTGGATTTGCTATTTAGAGTAACTTAAGAATTCCATTGGCAATCTCTTTTAGTGATAGTTGTTTTTCTACTGCGCCAAGATCATATGCTACTTTTGGCATTCCGTACACAACACAGCTTGCCTCGTCTTGTCCAATTGTTCTTGCCCCAGCATTTCGCATGGCTAACAATCCTCGAGCGCCATCTCCGCCCATCCCTGTTAAAATAACACCAATAGCATTTGCACCAACAATTTTTGACACCGAACCAAAGAGAACATCAACTGAAGGTCGATGACCGGAAACTTTATCCCCAGTCCCAATTTCAACATAATAACGAGATCCTGAACGACGAACTACCATGTGATAATCTCCTGGAGCAATAAGGGCTACTCCTGGAGTAATGGAATCACCATTGCGTGCTTCACGAATTTCCATGGCGCATACGCTATTTAGTCTCTCTGCAAAAGGACCAGTAAAATTAGCAGGCATATGCTGAACTATAACTATACCGGGAGCATTTCTTGGTAACCCCATCAATAAATCCTTAAGTGCTTCTGTTCCACCCGTTGATGCCCCGATAGCTAGAATTTTATTGGTGGTTTCAGCCAGTGATGTTGTGTTTGCCTGTCTAGTGTTCTCTAGTTCACGCTTGTGTACTTTTATCTTTGCTGCAATTTTAACTTTTGCAAGCAACTCATCACGCATTTCGCTCTTACCATCATAAATATTAGAATGAGGTTTAGGAACAAAATCTACTGCACCAGACTCAAGTGCTTCTAGCGTTGTTTTGGCACCATTTTGAGTTAAAGAAGATACCATAATTACTGGAACCGGCATATAGTGCATCAAGCGTTTTAGGAATGTGATTCCATCCATACGAGGCATCTCGACATCTAAGCAGACAACATCTGGACGAAGCTCCAATATTTTATCACGAGCAATATATGCGTCATAGGCAACCCCAACTACCTCAATAGCTGGATCTGATTCCAAAATATCACGCAAAACAGCTCTTGCTGTAGCACTATCGTCGACAATTAATACTTTTATAGCCATATTTATAATCTCAACTATTCATAATGCGAGAAGCATATTTCAACAACACTTTGCCATGCTCACAATTCATCTGAATTTTTCTACCATTTAATCCACCAACATCTTCAGCAACAATTCTAATTTTGTACTCTTTTAGTATTTCTCTTGCCACTAAAATATTTTTTTCTCCAATCATCATCGTATCGGAAGTGTAAATATTCATGGATGCTCCTCCAAAAATTTTAGCCTCCATGTTTTTAATGTCTGAACCATGCTCCAGCATTGCTTCAATTAGCTTTGGAATCGAGATATTGCCAAATCTAGGAGATTGTAAGCCATTGTTATTCCAAAAAGGGAGCAGATAGTGATTCATTCCTCCTATACCTAATTTAGTATCATGCAAACAGACAGCTACGCATGAGCCAAGTACAGTCGAGATTGCTACTGGTCCATAATCTGTATGTATTTGGCCGACATGAATGAAAGTTGAATTTCCTTGAATCATCAGAGTTCAAGTGCGTTATCAAAAGATTCAAAAAGAAACTCATTTGAGCCATAGGCTTCAAAGTCTGCTGATTTTGTCTCTAATGGAAGCACCACTACGAAAGTAACTGTATTGTCGCCTACTACATAATCAATTTTTCCATCAAATCGTTCGCATAGTTCGCGGACGACACTTAAGCCAACTCCCAATCCATGTATGCCTTTAAGATCATGAGCAAAACGAGTAAAAACCTGTGCTTTATGTTTAACATTTGGCTCTTTACCATAGTTTTTAACAGAAATATTTAGCTTATTTTCATCTTTTTGTTCTATAGTAACTTCTATTGTTGTGTCTGCATCACCATAAACACATGCGTTTGCTATCAAATTTTTTAAGATTAAATGTAATTTTTGAGCATCAGCAACGACTCTCTGTTTGAGATGATTATCTACTTTTAACTTAATATTTTTCTCTATCATACGAAATTTAAGTGATTTTGACACCTCTTTAATTAAATCTTCTAGATTAACGAGCGAGTACGATATTTCGAGTTCACCACTCTCTATCTCAGTTGCAGCAACAAGATTTTGAATATGAAAGTCAAGATGGAGTGCCTCATCTTCAATTGTATCAATAAGATCTTGACGCGGTTGAGTAGACTGTTTTGCTAAATGTGGAATAAGACCAAGCAGGGCGGTCATTGGATTATTTAGCTCATTTGCAATCAAAGATAAAAAGCGTGTTTTTGCCTTTTCGCTATCAATTATCTGCTTATTTAAATCTAACACCTTACGGCTTAAAAAGGCTACTTCACCACATATGTCATTGCAAATTTCTGCTCTATTTTCAATAATCTGAGCCATCTTTTTCCTTTTTAATTTTATAATCGTTGATAAATGGAAGAACCAATTAGTTTGAGTGATTCTCTATGTGTTGTTAATGACTCAGAGCTACCAAAAAAGAGTGGTGCACCCTTAGGCAGAACCGTCGTAAAGCGTCTAATGACTTCAAGACGGGTTATATCGTCAAAATAAATCATGACATTTCTACAAAAAATCATATCAAAATGATTTTTAAAAATAAACCTATCTGTTACAAGATTGTAGGTGCGAAACATAACTTTTTCTCTAAGAGAAGGAACTATTTGATAATGGGCGATATTGTTTATGCGTATTTTTTCAAATGCATGAATAACAGTATTTTTGGGGAGTGCTTCAACTTGAGTGGCGTCATATATTCCAGAAATAGCCTTTTTTAGTACCTTTTCAGAGATATCAGTTGCAATAATCTTAATATCCCAACTCTCAAAATCTTTTAAATGCTGCTGCAGAAACATTAAAATAGTATATGGCTCTTCTCCGCTAGAGCACCCAGCTGACCAGATACGAATCTTTTTTTCACGCTTTGCACTTATCATTTGAGGTAGATATGTCTCAAGCCATTTCCATTGAGCAGTTTCACGAAAAAATGAAGTTACATTTGTAGAGATTGCGCTTACAAATAAGGCAAGCTCATCCCCAGATTGATCGTGTACTAAATAGTCATAATAGGCTCTAAAATTATCAAAACCTAGTTGACGAAGACGCTTGTTCAGTCGTCCCTTAACAAGTGTACTTTTTTGATCCGATAAGGCAATGCCCACTTTTTCGTAGATATAGTCACGAAATAGATTAAACTCTTTAGGGCTAAGATCAATATCGTTCATATTATGATTCAAATACTGGACACAACTCGTCTACATTTAAAATCAGAGCAATATCTCCATTTCCCAAGATTGCTCCACCAGTAATTTCTTTAAGTTTAGATAAAGATTGCCCAAGCGTTTTGATAACTACCTGCTGTCTACCTAGCAACTCATCAACCATAATTGCTACTCTTCCAGCTCCCGTCTCCACACACACTAAAATCCCTTCCCAAGGCTCTATTCGCTTTACATCAAGAGCAAAAACATCACTTAAGCGAATGACTGGTATATGCTGAGCACGCATACTTACAAATTCACCTTTTCCTTTAAGAGAGTGAACAATCTCTTTATCTGGTCTAAAGGATTCTACTACGCTAAGAGTTGGAATAATGTAAATTTCCCCAGCAGTTCGTACAAGCATGCCATCGATAATTGCTAATGTTAGTGGAAGAACCATAGAAAAAACTGTTCCCTCACCCTCTTTGGAATCAACTTCAATTTTTCCGCGCAGTTTTTCAATCGAGGTTTTAACGACATCCAAGCCAACTCCTCGTCCAGAGAGATCACTGATTGTATCTGCTGTTGAAAACCCTGGCTGCATTAAAAGTGCAAAAATCTGACTATCCGTAAGATTTTCATCTCCTGTTACAACTCCGCGTTCAATCGCTTTTTGTAGTACTTTTTCTTTATTGATTCCTCTTCCATCATCGCTAACGCTAATTACGATACTGCCACTTTTATGAAAAGCGCGTAGGGTAATGGTTCCCTCGGTCTTTTTCCCTACACTCAATCTCTCAGCTGCATCAGCTTCTAGTCCATGGTCTATGGCATTACGGATAATGTGTATAAGTGGATCCGAGAGGCTATCAATCATAGTTTTGTCAATTTCTGTCTCTTCTCCTACGACAATTAGACGAAGCTCTTTGCCAGTTTTTTTAGATGTATCTCTGACGACCCGCTTCATCTTGTCAAATGTGTCGCGGATAGCAACCATTCGAAGACTCATAACTCTGTCTTGTATCTTTTTTGTGATTTTTGAGAGAGTCTCGATCGCTCTGCTAATAGACTCATCTTCAATAGCGCGAATTTTTTCGTTTTGAGCAACGAAGTTCTGAGCAATAACTAGTTCGCCTACTGAATCAAATAGTTCATCAAGCTTAATGGTATCAATACGGATAGTTGATTTCGTAGTTAGTGCACTTGATGATGAGGTTTCTGTTGGCTCTCTTCTATCATCTTTCCTTCTATCGCTTCCTTTTCTTGCATCAACAATATTTGGTTTTTCTGGAGCAATATCTCTCTCTTTAATGACTCCAGTAATACTAGGTTCAACTAAAGTAATCAAATACTCATTCTCAAATAAAAACTCAAAATATTCAGTGACTTCTTCAAGCGATTGAGAAGTTAATACAACAATACTGACATTTAAAATCTTATTCTCTTCACTTAAAAAATTATCTAAAGTTCCAATAGATTCCATGTTAAAAAAGCTATCAAGAGAAGCCGCTTTTTCTTTTAGCAGATGTAAAAATATAAGATGATCAAAACCTCGCTTATATGAATCACTATCTAGCGTTAAGTTTATAAGGTATAAATTTAGTCCATCTTCTTGGGAAATCTGTTTTGTTTTAATACAGTTTGTTACAGTCTTACTAACTTCTTCTTGGCAGCCCAATCCAAACTCTGCCGCTAAATCACTCATCGATATGGCATCAATTGTTGGTTCAACACCGCTCATTTGTGGCACTGTAACTACTGTTTTATTGGTTTTAATTGCAATAAGATCTTTGATTTTCCCCAAATATTCACCATAGCCACCAGGTAATGTCTCAACTTCATCCAGTTCACATATCATGACTTCTTTAACCACATCAACACTACCTACAAAAAGATCAAGATAGTGTTCTTCAATCTCGTCCCTAGTTGTACGATAGTAATCCAGCAAATCCTCAAAATGGTGTACAAATTCACCAAGTCGTGTAAATCCAAAAGCATTGGAGTTCCCTTTGAGGGTATGAACACCACGAAAAATTTCATTTAGCAGATTAAAATCACTAGAATCTTCCTCAAAGCGGAGTATATCTACATCTAGTTTTTCAATAATTTCACCAGCTTCTTCTATAAAAATAGCTTTGACTTGTTCTTTTTTAGTCATGGCACATCCAATGTATCGAGCCATAAGCGCTCGAGTTGCTCATCCCTTGTTCAAGAAAGGGGATTTTTAGCTCTGGCTTAGTTCGCTTAAGGCTTACTAAAAGAGCTAAGAGGGCACTACTTTTGAGAGTGGTTCCCTCTTCTACTGCAATCAATTCGATGTATTCTAATCGAGAACGAACAAAATGTTCAAATTCTCGAATCTCCTCCATCGACATATCCAGCTCAATAGTGAGCTCATCACCGTTAAATTCCATATCAGAACTCTTTTAAATCGTCCTCATGCAGAGGAAATACATCTTCGGATCTGCTAGATGAAACTCCTCCGCTTTGAGCCATTTTTACTGGTTTGCGCATAGGAGGAAGCGTTTTAATCTCTAAACTGTGAAGCTGCTTTTTCTTTGGTGCTGATGCTGCGGCACCTGTCTCCATTCCTATCATCTTAGCTAAAACACCTACGGTCTCCATCATTGCTGTAGCTTGCGCATTAAGCTCTTCTGCTGCAGCGGCTGCTTCTTCTGAGTTTGCAGCAACCTGTTGTGTAACTTGGTCAACCTGTCCCATAGCCTGATTTATTTGTGCCATACCCTCTGATTGCTCTTTACCTGAAATTGATATCTCACCTATAAGATCTGATACTTTTTTAGACTGTTCTACAATCTCCTGGAAAGAGGTATGTGTTGCAAGGGCAATTTGATTACCCTCTTTTATTTGGCCTACAACCTCTTCGATGATGTCAGAAGTCTCTTTTGCTGCAGATGCTGCACGCTGAGCAAGATTTCTTACCTCGTCTGCAACTACTGCAAATCCTAGACCATGTTCACCTGCACGAGCTGCTTCAACGGCCGCATTAAGAGCAAGAAGATTAGTTTGGAAGGCGATCTGATCAATTGTTTTAATAATTCCTGAGATTTTAGCTGCTGATTGAGTAATAGCATGCATTGAATGAGAGAGCTGCTCTCCTTTTTCATAACCTGCACGAGCTGAATCATTTGCATTTTTTGCTAAAATATCAGCTTGTCTAGCATTGTCTGTATTTTGAGAGTTGATAGCAGTACTCTGCTCTAAAGTAGCACTTACCTCTTCAACGCTAGAAGCTTGTTGACTTGCACCTTGAGCTAGAGATGAAGAAGATGAAGCTACTTGATCACTCGCAGAAGTAATCTGCATCGCACCATCGCGAATTGAGCCAACACTTGAAGTGATTGCACGAGTTATAGAGCGTATAATCAACATCGATAGAATTAAACTTAGAATTAAAGCAACTAAAACGATTACAATTGATAACTGGGCAGCATTGGCTGATTTGATTGTAGCATCTTTAACTGCTTGATTTCCACCATCGATATTAATTTTAGCAATCACATCCATGGAATTAAATGCGGCTTGTCTCGATTCACGGCTTTTTGCGATAAACTCTCTCATTTGAACAAAGTAGCCATGTTCTAATGCTGGATCAGTGTTGTTGATAAGAGGTATAAATATATTGGTACGAAAGTTTACACTTAAATCTTTCCATTTTGTGTAGTTTTCTTCATACTTTTTCCACTCAGTTGCTTCTTCTGGAGTCTGTGGAAGAGGAGCGTATAATGCAGCTCCTTTATCGTAGCGCTCAAATCCTTTAATAATTTTGTCTAAAGCGTCTTGAAGTTGTTCTTTTTGTTTTGAATCACCTTCAAGAGAAATAATACGATTTTGTTGAATAACAACTTGGTTGATTCCAGAGCGCATATCCATAACACCAACAATGGATGGCATTCTGATGGCGCCTATATCATTCATTGAAGCCTGCCACTGCAGTGTGCTGTTGTATCCTAGGTAACCCAGAACAATAATTGCGGACATCATAACTGTTGTTAACAAAATTAATTTGCTTCTTAATATCATATTTTCTAACCAATTCATCTTATTCTCCTTCGATTGTTTGTGTTTTTTGTATCTGTTCTAAACTTACCAATTCATCTGCTTCAAAAAGCTTGAGCACATTTAAAATCATCACGACGCTCTCGCCAATTTGTGCCATGGAGCAGATGAAATCCATATCGATGTTACTACCAAATTTTGGTGGTTCACTTAGATGTGACGAGTCAATTGAAGCGACTTCTTCTACGCGATCAACAATAAATCCAATATTTACTTTTTCAACTTCAACAATAAT
The DNA here is from genome assembly GCF_028713515.1 of Sulfurimonas sp. GTDB lineage: Bacteria > Campylobacterota > Campylobacteria > Campylobacterales > Sulfurimonadaceae > Sulfurimonas. The sequence goes on from NZ_JAQTOD010000001.1 coordinate 80,748, forward strand.
GATTGTTGTGTGCATATCCGCTTCTCTAGGCTCCATTGCAAATCGAAGTCTAGTGTCAACAATCGGTATAATAGATCCACGCAAGTTGATTACTCCACGCATAAATGGTGGAGTCTTTGGAACAAAAGTAACTTTCATCATGGCGATAATCTCTTTAATTCGATCAATACCAATTCCGTATTGTTCATCCCCTAAAAAAAAGGTAAGATAGCGCTCTTTTTTTGATAGCATTGTGTTTAATTCCATTAAATTATATCCCCAATATCATTTTAAGTGATTTTACAAGTTTTTCATCACTAAATGGTTTAACCATCCATCCAGTCACACCAATCTCTTTTCCCATCATCTTTATCTCATTAGAACTTTCTGTTGTTAAGATAATTATAGGCTTGGTTTTGTATCGTTCATCTGCTTTAATTGCTCTGGATAAATCTAAACCATTCATTTGTGGCATGTTTACATCACTGATCAGTAAATCAAAATTTTCACTTCCATTTTGAAGTGCCTCTAGTAGTTGAGCTGGATTCAAGTATGAAATGAATTCTATAGCCCTGCTGCTGATCATCTCCTCTAGCGCCAACTCTGCTGTAGCAATAACAGCCTTGGAGTCATCTACGATAATAACTCGTTTTTTCATTTATGTTTCTTCCTTTTAACTTTACAAAATATAATATTTTTTAAACACGAGCTAGAGTTTAGCTACTTGTTTCTTAAAAAATAATTACTAGATATTGATAAAAAATAATTATAATAGAATTAGAATAATACAAAATATGTTTTATAAAGTAGATGTTTTTTAATTAGTTGGCTGGATAAAGCAAATTATTATAAGAACTAATAAGTCTAAGAATATTAATAAGGTATTGGAAATAGTTAAGGAGATAAATAGTTGAGTATGTCAAAATTAATAGCTAAGCTGTTTTTAGTAAAGACTACATTGCTAAAATAGCTTTTATCTTTCTATCTAGCATTTTTTTGCCACTACTTAGTAACCCTTAGACCACTAAAGAGTTCAAATTTTTTATTTATCTCTTTTGAGAGGCGAGCTGTCACATCTTCTTTGAAGTTATAATGCTTCTGTACACCCCAGACCTCAACGGCAACCTCCCCCTTAAGGAAAATTTTTCGCTTTGATTGCACGGCTCCATATAGATAAGTAAGGCTCTCTTTGCTTAGCTCAATACGAAACTCCAATGGAATAATCTTCTCTTTGCCAGAGATAAAAATAACTTTTTTTGTTGCATCAGCTTTTATTTCACCCTGAGCAACAGAGCTGTTGTTGTCCCCAAGGCTATACTTTAAAGAGTGAAGGATTATATCACTATGCCATCTGTTTGTAATTTTTACATCAGTTGCAATCTTGATACCATCTTTTTTTCCTGTAGGACCAATGAGAGCTAGGAACCCTAGTAAAATATCATTTCCAGAGCTCTCAAGTCGTACATCGCCAGCTTGTTCTATAAAAATATCTTTCCCCATTTTTGGAGCGCACCCCACAAAGATGGATGCAAGAAGCAAGAGAACTGTAAGTTGTTTCATCTTTTTTTTCACAATAATCTACCTTTTTTTGCCAATATACATCTCCAGCAACAGATTAAGAATACTAAAGAGTGATTTGTCTAAAACTGTTTCAGAAGTTGTATGATAGCCAGTTGTTGGGATTTGTAGTGTTGTGCCTTGTATTTCTGCGCCACTCGCAACTATCAGTCTTCCTAGCTCCGTTCTTCCTAGTGAAACTGGGTTTAACCCCTGTTCTTGAAGTTTTTTATTTTTCTCTCTAATATAGGAGTCTTTAAAACTATACATAATTTTATATTTTTTGCAAAGTCTTTCTATCTCACCTGTTAATGGTGAGTTAAACTCAGCGCTTGCATCTCCATGGCGAAGCACTACATCTTGCATTTGGGCCTTTTGGCGATCTGGATATGGACTTGTGTCTAAAACCAACAATCTATCACTGGTTATGCCCCAACGACGAAAATGTTCTAGCAGAAAACGCCAACTCTTCCCAGACTCCTCTTGCGCCGTAAAAAATGCCAATCCTTTGTACCCTTTTTGGTACATATAGAGAATTATTGCGGCACTTACGACATTATCAAGCTGTGCACTAAAGAGTCCATCTTCATGTTTTAAAGTGTCAACAAAGGCAACCGGAGTTCCAGCTATGAGATGCTCTAGTCCTTTAACTTCAAAAACAAGATTTTTTCTTCGCTCACAAATATAAGCGTTATCAATTATTCCCAAACCAAGATAACTCCCAGACCATGGCTCATAAGCTTGAACAACTTGATTTTTAAATCTCTCTGCAATGTTCATAAATGTCTGCTCAGAAAATGAATCGCCCGTCAAATCTCCACGGTTTTGTGCCAAAAAAGCAGCATACTGAAACTCATTTGGACCTGTGCAGATAAGTCCGTGTCTATCTATGTGCGCAGAAATCATTCCTCGCTCAGGCTCACTTCCCTCGGCCACCAAAAGCCCCTCGTAAAGTGTTGTTTTTATCCCCAGTTCATCAAGTTCCCGTTTTATAGAGAGAAAAAATGGATGCTCTGCCCCAACAACCGATGGTTTACGAATAAGATGTTTAAGGATGTCTATAAAATCTTGATAATTTTTTTGCATATAATCTTTCTTATCCATTATGCTAAAACTTCTTTGATTGTGCGAAAATTAGCTGGATTTCCTACTTGTAAAGTTGTAAAAATTATATATGATTAACTATGTAATTAACTTTAAAGCGTTTTTAAATCATAGAGTTTGGCATTATAAGTTTGGTATAATGATAGCCACAAACCTCACTATTTTTTGTGAGCAACAATTCATAAAAAGTAGACATATGAGCTGGTTAAATTTTTTTGATACAAAAGTAGAACAAAAACATAAATTTGGAAGAGCGCTTGATTCGAGTCTTGCGGAAAATGAAGAGGAACTGTTTAACCAATCTAGCGAAGCGTTTGAGCAAAAAGAGATATTAAAGGCTTATAATCTCTACCTCAAAACCATTGAGAATTTTCACAATGGTCTCTCAAACCATAATATAACCGTCTCTCAAAGTGAGGATGAACTAAATTTTGAGATATTTCAAGGAAGTGCTAAAGTTAGCGGTAAAATCACAAATGAGCAACTTTATGCGGAGTCTATTATCACAAAAAAATTATCTGCGAGTGTTGCACTAAAGAGATATGTTTTAGAAAAAAACTATCAAATGACTTATGCTTATTATTTTAGTGATGAGGAGTATATCAAGCTAAAGATATCTCATGATAACACAAAAATGACTCCGCAAAAAGTTTTTTACTCTCTAAGAGAACTTGCCGTAAATGCCGATTTTGACAAAGGTTATATAAACTCTATATTTAAAGATACAAAAGTAGAAGATACCTCGCATCTAAAACCGTTAGAGAGCAGTGAACTAAAGATAAAATATGATTTTATGCACAAATGGATTACTCAAATTGAGGATAAAATATTGACATATCCATCAAATGATAACTCTGCAATGCAATCTTTTACCCTGCTATATCTACTTTTTAAAATAGACTATCTCATAACTCCAAAATATGATATATATCAAAAAATAAGTGAAAAAATAGAGGAGTATTTTAGTGATGAAAATATCTTGGTTGAGGCAAAAAACGAGGAGTTAAGGGAGTATATAGAAAAACTAAAAGAGATGGATTTTGAGGAGTTTGGATCAAATTTTTATTATGCACAATACTCGTTTAACCAATCAGACAGAGCATCACAAGAGGAGATAGAATCTTTTATAAATGAATCACTTGTAAAAATAAGATGGTACAAAACCAACAGATACAATCTTGTGATTCCAATCATTTATGAGTATATTGCTCTTTATATTCTCTATATCTACAACCTGCATCCAGTTACAAGAAAGTTGCTCCATATCTTAGTTGAGATACAAAATCCATCCTATTTTAAGGAGATAGGATACGCTACGCTTTACGATGAAAATGGCTCTGCTTTTTCAAAAAGAGCCATCACTTCAAGGATAGAAGATGCTATTTCGCCATATCAGGAAAACTTTAAATTACTAAAACCATTTGGTGATAAACTCAACTACACTTCACTAAATGAGTTTAGCAACAGCTTTTATCTTCAACTAAAAAATCTTAATTTTCAAGAGATATAGCCATGAACACTCAAACTATTTTAGAAACTTACATAGACAACATCATCCAAGTTATGACCCCTTATGGCACTGGAAGTGGCTTTATAATTGATGATTTAATTATCACAAACTCACATGTTGCATCTGGACTAAAAGAGGTTGTGATAAGCTCAAAAACTATAAAAAGAGCTATTGCAAAAGTGGTTTACGATGACCCATATTTTGATTTGGCATTTCTTAGCATCAAGCTTGAAGCGACCAAAAATCCGCTAAAACTCTCTAGTAAAAGTGTTGAAGATGGTGACACAACAATAGCAATCGGACATCCTTATGGGCTAAACTACACAGCCACAGAGGGGATTGTCTCAAAAGCAATGAGAGTTCAGGGAGAGCTGGAGTACATCCAGATAGATGCTGCCATAAATCCTGGAAATAGCGGTGGACCTCTCTTAAATATTGATGCAGAGGTGATTGGAGTAAATACTTTTATTATACAAAACTCCAACAATTTAGGTTTTGCTCTTCCATATTACTATATCGATGAAGCTCTAAAGAGTTACAAAGCGCTAAAAAAAGAGAACATTATCAGATGTATATCTTGTAAAAACTTGATTGATGAGTTGGAGATAAAAGAGGATTATTGCCCAAAATGCGGGACAAAACTAGAGGTTGCAAAGCAGAGGCGAAAAGGTTATAACCCTCCAAGAACAACAAAACTAATTGAAGATATTTTAGCCATGCTTGAAGTAAATGTAACTTTAGCGAGAAGGTCCCAAGCATCATGGAGAGTTGAGTATGATGACACAAGATGTGATATAAACTACTACGACAACGGCGTTATCATTGGCGATTCTAAGCTCTGCACCATACCAAAGGATAAAATTTCAGATATATATGATTATCTACTTGATATAAATGGAGAGTTTTCATACCTAAGATTTTCGATAAACGAAAACTTTGTTTACTTATCTTACATCATCGTTGACTCGTCACTGACGCTAGAAGAGGGGAAAACAGCGTTCGCAAAACTATTTGATAACTCGATTAAATATAGTGATATTTTGATAAACAGATTTAACGCCATAAAACATAAAAAAGAAGAGGATTAAAAAAATGAGTAAATTTATAGAGTTGAACCTAGACTTGGCAAATTTCATAACAAAGCTAGAGGGTATAACGAAACAGAACAACGAAAAGATAGAAGAGCTTTTAGGACTAGATGACAAAACTTACGCCAATTTCGTAAAACCGCTAGAGATGATGGATGAGTATTTGGGACATTTTTTTACACCATTGTCACATATAAATTCCGTTTGCAACACTAAAGAGACACAAGAAGTTTACTCGAACTCTCTACCAATCATAACTGAGTATTCCACAAAAATTTCACAAAATATAGAGATATACAAAGCGTACAAAACCATCCAAGAGAGACAAAACAAAAGCCTAAACTATGAGCAAAAAAGGGTTTTAGAGTTAAATATTTTAAACTTTGAGTTAAGCGGAGCGCATCTAGATGATGCCACAAAAGAGAGACTTCAAGAGATAAACCTAAGAGAGAGCGAACTCTCAAACGACTTTTCTCAAAATGTACTAGATGCAACAAACGCCTACGAGTATATCATTACGGACGAGAAAGACATAGATGGCATACCAAAGAGTGATCTGGAGAGTGCAAAATTTGAGGATGATGGGGTTATAAAATATAAATTCACCCTGCAGATGCCGTCCTACATAGCTTATATGACTTATGGCAAAAACAGAGAAATCAGAGAAGCGCTCTACAAAGCATATACCACAAGAGCGCCTCAAAATGCCAAAATAATAGATGAGATTCTTCTACTTAAAAATGAGATGAGCAATCTTTTGGGCTTTGGGGATTATGCTGAATATTCACTAAAGAGCAAAATGGCTAAAACGAAAGAGGATGTAATTGACTTTCTAGAAACACTTGTAACAAAATCAAAAGCTCAAGCCGTAAAAGAGCTAGACGAGGTTGCAAAACTCTCAGACAGACCGCTGGAGAGTTTTGATAGCGCGTTTTATAGCGAGATTTTAAAAAAAGAGAAATATGAGTTTGATGAAGAGCTGTTTCGTCCATATTTTGAGCAAAAAAGCGTTGTGGTTGGTATGTTTAACTTTTTGGATAAGCTTTTTGGAATTAAGTTTGAAAAGGTTAATGAACTGCTTTGGGATGAAAAAGCAACCGCCTATAATCTATATTTAAAAAATGAATTAAGAGCAAAACTCTATCTGGATTTAGAGTCACGAAAAGGAAAAAAAGGTGGCGCTTGGATGCACAACATTCAAACTCACTGCACAAACGAGAGTGGCGAAGAACAGCTAGCATCAGCATATATAGTTTGCAATTTTCCACCCTCAAGCAAAGAAAATCCATCACTATTAAGACATGATGATGTTGTAACACTTTTTCATGAGATGGGACATACAATCCATCATCTTCTAAGTAGAGTAAACGAGAGTGGTGTAAGTGGAGTAAATGGCGTTGAGTGGGATGCAGTTGAGTTTCCATCGCAATTTTTAGAAAACTTTGCTTACGAACCAAGCGTGTTAAAGCTTTTTGCTATGCACTATGAAAGCAAAGAGATTATCCCAGATGAAATGATTGAAAAATTGGTTCGTAGTAAAAATTTTCTCTCAGCATCTTCAATGTTAAGACAGCTTGAGTTCTCTATCTTTGATTTTAAGCTTCACTCAAAACTTTACCAAGGCGACGAGATTCAAGAGTTGCTAAACAGCATCAGAGAAGAGACTTCCATAATAAAAGCACCTAGCTATAACAAGTTCCAAAATGGATTCTCACACATCTTTGCTGGCGGATATGCTGCTGGATATTATAGTTATAAATGGGCAGAGGTTTTGAGTGCTGATGCGTTTTTTAGTGTTGTCGACGAGGGTATATTTAACTCAACAACAGCAAAAAAATATTTAGAATTTATTTTAAATTGTGGCGGGGCAAAAAGCATGGGTGAGCTATTTGTAGATATGATGGGACGAAAACCAAATCCCGATAGTCTGCTTAGATTAAACGGTATAAACCTGTGAAAATAGTTATTTTTTTACTTATGTTTGCCGTACTTATTATGGGAGATACAACTTTGAAAATAGCAACTTACAATGTAGAAAACCTCTTTGATTTGGGAAATGACACAAGTAGATACCCAGAATATATACCAAACGGTCCATCAGAGTGGAATGATAAAAACTACAAAATAAAGCTAAAAAATATCTCTCAAGTCATTAAAGATATGGATGCAGACATCATTGGATTGCAAGAAATAGGCTCGCTTGAAGCTCTAAAGGATTTAAGATTTGCTCTTAAACAAAGGGGTCTTTACTATCAATATTATAAAATAGCGGATAGTAAAAACTCATCAGTAAAAGTAGCAATTCTTAGCAAAATCCCATTTTTATACTCCAAAGAGATAAGCGTAACTTCATCAAATGACCATAGAAATATTCTAGAGACAAAATTTAAAATAGGTCAAAAAGAGCTGTATATATATGTAAACCATTGGAAATCAAAAAGTGGTCCTGAGAGCATGAGGATTATCTATGCCAAAACGCTAATGGAGAGAATCAAACAGATTGGATACGACAAAAATATCATAGTGCTGGGAGATTTTAATTCAGATTACGAAGAGTATATAAAATTCGTAAGAAAACGAGAGCTTAACGATACAGATGGTATAACTGGCATCAACCATATATTGGGCACTATAAAGCAGACGAAAAGAGCCGCTGAGACAACATACGAAGAGGGAAGTTTTTACAACCTTTGGTATGATACAGATGATGAGAGTAGATACTCATATCTGTTTAAAGGCAAACGAGAAACTCCAGATAATATACTAGTGTCACAATCTCTGCTGAAGAAAAAAGATATCTATTATAAAAATGACACAATTACTAATTTTTATAGAGATTATCTTTTTAAGAAAAAAGTCGTTCAAAGATGGGAAATCTCAAGGGGGAAGGTAAAAAAGCATAGAGGCATCGGATACTCAGATCATTTAGCTGTAACGGCTGATTTTGTGGTAAAAAATTAATACACAAGAAAGATTAAATTACTCATAAGATAATTTTTTTGTTTTTTAATATATTGTGCAAGAGATGCTCTTTATAAAATTATTTAAGTTTAGCAATTTAGGCACACCAAGTTAAGAAGTTTATGTTTAAGTTAAATAAAACTTAAAGCTTGTTTAGATACAATTCCGAACTTTTTGTAGATTTATAGAGATTTAAGGAATTGTACATGTACGCAATTATCAAAAACGGCGGTAAGCAATATAAGGTTAAAGAGGGTGATATTTTATTATTAGATAATATGTCTCTTGCACCAAAAGCTATCATCGAAATTAAAGAAGTTCTAGCTGTTAATACGGGTGAACTTAGAGTTGGAGCACCATTTTTAGATGGTGTTGTTGTAACTGCTGAAGTTATTAATGAAGGTCGTGATAGAAAAGTTATAACTTTTAAAAAGCGTCGTCGTAAAGACAGTAAAGTTAAAAGAGGTTTCAGAAGAGACTTCACTCGTGTTATTATCACGAAAATAGCTGCATAAGCTAAATTAGCTAAGGAGATTCAAGATGGCACACAAAAAAGGTCAAGGTAGTACACAGAATAATCGTGACTCAGCTGGTAGAAGACTTGGTGTTAAGAAGTATGGTGGAGAAGCTGTAATTCCTGGTAACATTATTATTCGTCAAAGAGGAACTAAGATACATCCAGGTAAAAATGTTGGTATGGGTAAAGATCATACTATTTTTGCATTAATTGAAGGTGTTGTTAAATTCGAAAGAAAAGACAAAAAGCGTCAACAAGTTTCAATAATACCTGCTGCATAATTCTACAAATATTTGAGCTTTTTGCTCAAATATTTTTTACTTCAACAAAATTGGTTTAACACCTAAAAATTAAATATTTAACAATTTACTATCTATAATTTATAAGTGAATTTTTAAGTATTCAAGCAAACAATCAAGGATTTAAAATGTTTACAGATAGTGTGGAACTAACAGTCTCTTCCGGAAAAGGTGGACAAGGATGTGTTGCATTTCGTCGTGAGAAATTTGTTTTGAATGGCGGGCCAAACGGTGGTGACGGTGGAAAAGGTGGTGATATTTTATTTAAATGTGACAACAACACGCATACGCTTTCTCATTTTCAGAAGAAGATGCATATTAAAGCAGATAATGGTGCAAGTGGCGAAGGCTCCAACATGACTGGGAAGTCTGGAGCCAAAAAAGTTATTATAGTTCCACCTGGTACACAGATTATTGACATTGAGACAGATAAAATTATTTTTGATATGTTAGAAAATGGACAAGAAGAGCTGTTTATAGAGGGCGGAAAAGGTGGACTTGGAAATACTCACTTTAAGTCATCCACAAACCAAAGACCAACTTATGCTCAGCCTGGTGAAAAAGGCGATATTAGAACTGTAAAGCTGGAGCTTAAGCTTATTGCTGATGTTGGGTTGGTTGGTTTTCCAAATGTTGGAAAGTCAACTCTGATTTCAACAGTCTCAAACGCTAAACCAGAGATAGCAAACTATGAGTTCACAACACTTACTCCAAAGCTAGGTCAAGTTAACATTGGAGATTTTGAATCGTTTGTTATGGCTGATATACCAGGTATTATTGGCGGCGCACATGAAGGTAAAGGCTTAGGAATTCAATTTTTAAGACATATCGAGAGAACAAAAATACTTCTTTACATGATAGACTTAAACTCATATAGAGATTTAAAAGAGCAGATAGAGACACTAAAGAGTGAGATTTCTGCATTTTCAGAGACACTTGGAAATAGTAAATATGCCATAGCGTTAACTAGACTTGATGTTGTTGAGCCAAGTGAACTTAATGAGTTGGTTGAGAGTTTCTTAGAACTTATTGGTGTAAAAGCAAATGAAAATAGTGATATTGAGTTTGATGAATCAATTCCTTATTTTATTCAAAACACTCCAGATGATACACTCGGATATGATAAAAATTTACCATATTTTATAGTTCCAATATCTTCTGCAATTCATAAAAATATAGAACCGTTAAAAAACTCCTTGTTTAATCTGGTTCGAACACAAAGAACTGTTAAAAATATCTAATTTGTGAGAGCCAAAATGAAAAGAGTTGTTGTAAAAGTTGGAAGCGCTGTTTTAACGCAAAATGATGCAATCGCATTAGACCGTATGAGAAATTTAGTAGAATTTTTAGTAGAGCTCAGAAAAACAAACGAGGTTATACTGGTCTCATCAGGTGCAGTTGCTGCTGGATATACAGCACTTAAGCTTGATAGAGCAATACTTCAAAACAAACAAGCACTCGCTTCTATTGGTCAGCCGATACTGATGAAAAAATATAGCAAGAAATTTGCAACACATGATATTTTAACCGCTCAAGTTTTAGTAACAGCTGCAAATTTCAAAATAGATGATGAGATAAACAAAATTAAAGATACAGTAAATACTCTTTTATCAAACGGAGTTATTCCAATCATAAATGAAAATGATGCAACATCCACAAAAGAGCTTGTTGTAGGAGATAATGACCAGCTTTCAGCTTATATCACAAAGCATACTAACTCTCATTTGCTGATTATACTCTCTGACATAGATGCTTACTATGATAAAGATCCAAGAATATATCTAGATGCAAAGATACAAAAAATTGTAAATAGTATCAATGCAGGTGAGCTAGAAAAAGAGGCAACTCCACATGGTGCGTTTGCAACCGGAGGAATCCTTACAAAATTAAAAGCAGCTAACTATCTTTTAGAGTGTGGAATTGATATGGTTTTAACTAGCGGTTATGATTTAAAGGATATAAAAAGTCTGATGTTTGAAAACAAGCATATTGGCGGCACTCGTTTTACAAAAGGTAACTAATTTATGAAGATTATCTTTATGGGTACACCAAGCTACGCAGAAAAAATACTCCAAAGATTATTAGCAGAGAAAAATATGACGGTGGTTGCGGTTTATACTCAACCAGATAAAGAAGTGGGTAGAAAAAAAACAGTAACTCCTCCAGTTGTAAAAACATTGGCTCTTGAGAATTCAATACCAGTGTATCAGCCAAAAAGACTTAGAGACAGTGAAGTTGTGCAGGAACTTTTAAAAATAGAGTGCGATTTTATCATCGTGGCGGCTTATGGTCAAATATTGCCATTAGAGATACTACAACACGCTACTTGTATAAATCTTCACGCATCTATTTTGCCGAAATATCGCGGTGCAAGTCCAATCCAGCAAGCCCTTTTAAATGGAGATGTTAGAACTGGTATTACAGCAATGCTTATGGATATTGGATTGGATACTGGGGATATAATTAAAATCGATGAAATAGAGATAAATCAAACTGAATTGTCTGAATCATTATTTGATAGATTGGCGGATGCGGCAAGTGATTTAACTGTTGATGTATTAAATAATTTTGAATCATATACTTCTGTAAAGCAAGACAATAGCATCTCTAGTATCTGCAGTAAAATAGAAAAAAAAGATGCTATAGTAGAGTTTGATAATGCTGTTGTTTTATACAATAAATACAGAGCATTTTCTGTTTGGCCATCGGTAAATTTAAGTAGCGGGCTTAAGTTGATAAAAATTGAATTAATAGAAGATAGCAGTAAAAATGAGAGTGGAAAAATTTTAAAAATAGAGAAAGACTTCATTATTGTTGGTTGTAGTATAGGCACTTTGAAAATAATAGAGGTTCAGCCAGAATCAAAAAATAGAATGAGTGTAATTTCTTACATTAATGGAAAGAGATTAAGCCTTGCAGATACTCTATCTTAAAAGTATTGATTCTACCCAAAAACAGTTAAAAGAGTTAATTGAAAGTGGCAAGGTTTCATCGCCAATTGCTGTCGTTTCACAGTCTCAAACGGCTGGATATGGAAGCAGAGGTAATAGTTGGGAGAGTCTTGATGAGAATCTTTTTTTATCTTTTGCACTACCTATAGTAGCTTTGCCAAAAGATTTAAAATTAGAATCGGCTTCTATATATTTTTCACATATTTTAAAAGAAACGCTAAACGATTTAGGCTCTAAAGTCTGGATTAAGTGGCCAAATGATTTCTATATTGATGATAAAAAAGTAGGTGGAATAATTACAAATATACTAGACGATAAGTTTGTTTGCGGAATTGGAATAAATACAAATAAATCACCAGAAGATTTTGGTAAACTCGACATAGAGATAGATAAAAAAAGTTTTATTGAAATCTATTTACATAATGTGGAAAAGTATATTTCATGGAAGCAGGTTTTTAGTAAATATAAGTTAGAATTTTATAGAAATCAAAATTTTTTTACACATAGAAATAGTTTAAGATTTTCTTTAGAGCGAGCTATACTTCAAGATGATGGCTCTATAATAGTTGATGGCGAGAGGATATATAGTTTAAGATGAGCGAAGTAATTGTAATTGCAAATCAAAAGGGAGGAGTTGGTAAAACAACTACTGCTGTAAACTTGGCTGCTTCTCTTGCAGTGGCAGAAAAAAAAGTGCTTCTGATTGATTCTGATCCTCAGGCAAACGCCACTACTTCGCTTGGTTTTCATAGAAATGATTATGAGTTTAATATTTATCATGTTCTTATTGGTACAAAAAAATTAAAAGATATTATCTTGAAGTCTGAGCTCCCAACTCTTCATTTGGCTCCATCAAACATAGGTCTTGTCGGAATTGAAAAAGAGTATTATGATGCTGAAAATTCAAAAGGTCGCGAACTAGTTTTGAAAAAAGCAATTGCCAATGTAATAAAAGATTATGACTATATAATCATAGATTCTCCGCCTGCCCTTGGACCAATGACAATTAACGCACTTTCGGCATCAAACTCTGTTTTAATTCCAATACAGTGTGAGTTTTTTGCACTTGAGGGGCTTGCGCAACTTTTAAACACGATAAAGTTAGTCAGGAAATCAATAAATCCTAAATTAGTGATAAGAGGATTTCTTCCAACAATGTACAGCGCACAAAATAACCTTTCAAAACAAGTTTTTGCAGACTTAAAACAACATTTTAGTAGTAAATTATTTAAAGATAAAAATGGTGAGATTATTGTTGTGCCTAGAAATGTAAAACTAGCAGAAGCCCCATCTTTTGGAAAACCTGTTATTTTGTATGATGTGAAATCAAGTGGTACAGAGTCTTATCAAAATTTAGCACAAGCGATAATAGAAATATGAAGACACAAAAGTTAGGCAGAGGGTTAGGTGCGCTTATAGGCGAAATAGATGAGGCTTATGAAAATGAACTTGGTCAAAAAGACTCAATAATTGAAATTCCACTTAAAGACATAAGACCAAACCCTTTTCAACCAAGAAAACATTTTGAAGAGAGCTCTCTTTATGAGTTAAGCGAGTCAATAAAGAGTGATGGTTTGATTCAGCCAATATTGGTAACAGAGGACCTGGATGGTTATGTTCTTATAGCTGGAGAGCGAAGATTGCGCGCATCAAAGTTAGCAAAATTAAAATCAATCCGCTCTATTGTGCTAAGTAGTGATAACCAAAAAATGAGACAACTTGCTCTTATAGAAAACATTCAAAGAGATGAGCTAAATTCTATAGAGTTAGCCTATGCGTATGGCGAATTAATGAAGCTTTATGGTTATACTCATGAGGAGCTTTCTGTTAAAATAAACAAGAGCAGAACACATATTACAAACACAATAAGACTTCTTCAGCTATCTTCAAAAACTCAAAAAACATTAATTGAGAGAAAGATTTCTACTGGACATGCAAAAGTATTAGTTGGACTTGATGAAAAAGAGCAACAATTAGTAGTTGACTCTATAGTTGGTCAAAAATTAAGTGTAAGAGAAGTAGAGGCTATGATAAAGAGTATGAAATCAAGTAAGACTGATTCTTTAAAATCTACAGAAACAACCTCATTTGATTTAACAAAATTTAAAGATATTTTTGATATTTTAGGGATGAAAATTAAAACAACAAACAGAAGCTTAACAATAGAATTTGAAACAGAAGCCCAAGTCTTAAAACTGCTAAATTACCTACCAAAAAATAACCTTTAAATTAAATTTTAAAATTTTTATTTAAAAAAATTTATCTTTTTAAATTTTTTTAAACTACTTTAACAATTCTTTTAATTTTAAAACAGTATAATTCCGCAACTTTTAGGAGGTGCTATGTTAGATATAAATCCGATACTACTTGTAGCTACATTAATCGTATTTCTTACGCTTATTGCAGTTCTAAACAGTTGGCTTTATAATCCATTGTTTTCTTATATGAATAAAAGAGATGAAGATATCAAAAAAGACCTACAAAGAATAGGTTCAAATGATGATGAGATTCATGGATTACATTCAAAAGCAGAATCAATAATTATAAAAGCTAAACTAGATGCTGCAGCCATAAGAGAAAAAGTTATTACGGACGCTAAAGAGTTAGCAGAGAGTAAGTTAGAAGCAAAGCGTGCTGAGTTAGCTAATCAGTATCTAGAATTTGAGCAATCCCTTGCTCAATCTAGAGAACAGTTGAAGAGTGAATTGAAATTACAAATTCCACTGTTCACAGAAGCTGTAAAAGCTAAATTTAGTCAAATATAAGGATCTGATGTGAGTAGAATTTTAGTATTTATGCTAATGATGTCAACCTATGCATTAGCATCTAGTGGTAGTGCGGAACATGCAGATACTGACATAGTCCAGAGAACAGTAAACTTTTTACTATTTTTTGGACTAATTTGGTATCTTATCGCTGAACCGGCAAAAAATTATTTTGCATCAAGAAGTCAGATTATAGCTGATGAGATGAAAAAAGTTCAAGATAAATTAAAAGAGTCTGCTGCTCAAAAAAAAGAGGCATTGATAAAAATTTCAGATGCTGAAAAATTTGCAGAAGAGTTAAGTCTCCATTCAAAAAAAGAGAACAAAATGTTAAATGCTAACATTATGGCTCATTGTGATTCTGATCTTGAGATAATAGCTAAACATCAAGAGTCATTAATGAAGTTTGAAGAAAAAAGAATGGTTCGCACAGTTGTTGAAGAAATTCTTAATGAAGTATTGGCTCAAAGCAGCGATGGTTTCGATAAAGAAGCTATGGCTAATGTTATCTTGAAGAAGGTGGCATAAATGGAAGAGTTAATAGCAAAAAGATATATTAAGGCAATTGAGAAAAACTCTACTGTTGAGTCTATGAAAATGATGGCTTCTGTTTTTTCAGTATTAGCAGAATCTTTCAGCAATAAGAAGTTTGTTCAAATTATTAACAACCCAAATATTGATAAAAATCATAAATCAGAAATTTTATTGAAAGCAGTTAAATCAGCTGACTCTAAAAGTGTTGAGAATTTAATCAAGCTACTTGCGGAAAATAATAGAATTAATATAATTCCTGCAATTGCAGAAGTATTGAGAAAAAATGTAGCAACAAAAACTAAAAATTATAATGGTGTTGTTTACAGTGATAGCGATATCGATGAAAAGGTTATAAAAGACCTAAGTAGTGGATTGGGCAAAAAATTTGATTCTACCATATCATTAGAGTTTGTAAAAAATAGCTTTAATGGTATAAAAGTAGATGTTCAGGATCTTGGGATAGAGATAGGTTTTTCTAAATCAAGAATCAATTATCAGATTGTAGAACATATTATAAAAGCAATTTAACTTCACGAGAGGAGATATATATAGTGATAACAAAAATTAAAGCTGACGAAATCAGCTCAATAATTAAAGAGCGTATTGACAACTTTGAATTAAGTGTTGATATTAATGAGACAGGCAAAATTGTTTCTTATGCTGATGGTGTTGCTCAGGTTTACGGACTAAGCAATGTAATGGCTGGAGAGATGGTAGAGTTTGAAGAGGGAACTAGAGGTTTAGTTATGAATCTTGGAGAGAGCGCCGTAGGTGCTGTTATCCTTGGTGGAGGAACTCTACTAAAAGAGGGAATGTCTGTAAAGAGACTTGGTCGTCTTCTTCGTGTTCCAGTTGGTGAAGCACTGCTAGGTCGCGTTGTAAATGCTCTTGGTGAACCAATCGATGGTAAAGGTCCAATTGAGACAACAGAGACTCGTTTTGTTGAGGAAAAAGCACCTGGTATCATGGACAGAAAATCTGTACATGAGCCAATGGCTACTGGTATTAAAGCGATTGATGCGTTAGTTCCAATTGGTCGCGGACAAAGAGAACTAATTATTGGTGATAGACAAACTGGGAAAACAACAGTTGCTCTTGATACTATTATCAACCAAAAAGGTAATGGTGTTGTTTGTGTTTATGTTGCAATCGGTCAAAAAGAGTCAACTGTAGCACAAATTATCCGTCGCTTAGAAGATCATGGCGCTCTTGAATACACGATTATAGTTTCAGCTACTGCAGCTGAAGCGGCGGCACTTCAGTTCCTTGCTCCATATACTGGTGTTGCTATGGGTGAGTATTTCCGTGATAGCTCAAGACACGGTTTGATTGTATATGATGACTTATCTAAACATGCTGTTGCATACAGAGAGATGTCACTGATTCTTCGTCGCCCTCCAGGCCGCGAAGCATATCCAGGAGATGTTTTTTATATTCACTCTCGTTTACTTGAGAGAGCTGCGAAAGTTTCTGATGAAAGAGGAGCTGGTTCGTTAACTGCTCTTCCGATTATTGAAACTCAAGCGGGGGATGTTGCTGCATATATTCCTACAAATGTTATCTCAATTACAGATGGTCAAATTTTCTTAGAAACAGAACTATTTAACTCGGGCGTTCGTCCAGCTATTAATGTTGGATTATCTGTTTCTCGTGTTGGTGGAGCTGCTCAAATTAAAGCTACTAAACAAGTTGCTGGAACTTTAAGATTGGATCTTGCTCAGTATCGTGAACTTCAAGCATTTGCTCAATTTGCTTCAGATCTCGATGAGACTTCTCGTAAGCAATTAGAGAGAGGACAAAGAATGGTTGAAGTTCTAAAACAAGGACCTTTCTCTCCTCTTTCTGTTGAAAAGCAAGTTCTAATTATTTTTGCTGGAAATGAAGGTTTCTTGGACGATATGAACCCATCAAATGTAGTTCGTTTTGAGGCTGAGTTATATCCATTTGTTGAAGCATCTTATCCTCAAATTTTTGAAAGCATCAAAACTACTTCTAAAGTAGATGATGATACTTCAGCTATGATGAAAAAAGCTCTTGAAGAATTTAAAACTTCTTTTGTGGTAGCGTAAGGAAAGTATAATGGCAAACTTGAAGGATATTCAAAGACAAATTAAAAGTGTTTCCAATACTCAAAAAACGACTCGTGCAATGAAGCTTGTTTCAACTGCAAAACTTCGTCGTGCTGAAGAGTTAGCAAAACGCTCTCGTCTTTATGCAGCAAAAATGAATCAGGTTATTTCTGAGATAGCTGGACGCATAAAATGCAGTAAGGTTGGAGGAATAAACAATCGTTGTTTTAATGAAATTGAAAATCCAAAAATAGTAGACATTATATTTGTAACTGCAGATAAAGGTTTGTGTGGCGGGTTTAATATTCAGACAATAAAGGCTGTTAAAAAACTTTTGTCTGATTATAAAGCAAAAAATGTAAAAGTTCGTTTGCGTGGTATTGGCAAAAAAGGGATTGAATTTTTCAAATACAATGGTGTTGAGCTTTTTGATATAGCTATAAATCTAAGCTCAAAACCTGAAAAAGATAAAGCTGATGACTTTATCTTGACTTCTATTGAAGATTTCAAAGATGGAAATACAGATGCTCTATATCTTGTTTATAATGGTTATAAAAACATGATAACACAAGAGTTACATATAAATAAGATATTACCAGTAGATTTAAGTCAGGTTGAGTGTAGTGATACGCAAACATCTATGCTAGAGATTGAAGACGAAGACGAAGAAAAGATGTTAGATTCAGTAGTTGATAAATATGCACAATATGCTATGTATTATGCGCTTATAGACTCAGTTGCGGCTGAGCATAGTGCCAGAATGCAAGCTATGGATACAGCTACTAATAATGCAAAAGATATGGTTAAGTCATTAAATGTAAAATTTAATAAGGCTAGACAAGCAGCTATTACCACAGAGCTTATAGAGATTATAAGCGGTGTGGAGTCTATGAAATAATGGAGAAGAATATGATTGGTAAAATTAGCCAGGTTATGGGTCCAGTTGTTGATGTTGATTTTGATGGTTATCTGCCGATAATCAATGAAGCAATTGAAGTTAAAGTAAATTTAGAAGGTACAATCAATAGATTGGTACTAGAAGTTGCGGCTCATCTAGGTGATGGCCGTGTAAGAACAATTGCTATGGATATGAGTGAAGGCTTAGTTCGTGGAATGGATGCAGTTGCTACTGGTTCCCCTATAAAGGTTCCTGTTGGAGAAAAAGTACTAGGTCGTATTTTTAATGTAATTGGAGAGACTATTGATGGTGGTGAGCAGGTTACTGATGTTCCAACATGGTCAATTCACCGTGCTCCACCAGCATTAATAGATCAATCTACTGCTACTGAAATGTTTGAAACAGGTATCAAAGTTGTTGACTTGCTTGCGCCGTATTCTAAAGGTGGTAAAGTTGGATTATTTGGTGGTGCTGGTGTTGGTAAAACAGTTATTATCATGGAGCTTATTCACAACGTTGCAATGGGTCATGATGGTCTCTCTGTGTTTGCTGGTGTTGGTGAGAGAACACGTGAAGGTAACGACCTTTATCATGAAATGAAAGATTCCAATGTACTTGATAAAGTTGCACTGTGCTATGGTCAGATGAGCGAGCCTCCAGGAGCTCGTAACCGTATTGCATTAACTGGTCTTACAATGGCTGAATACTTTAGAGATGAAAAAGGTCTTGATGTATTGATGTTCGTTGATAATATCTTCCGTTTTGCTCAATCAGGTTCAGAGATGTCGGCACTTCTTGGTCGTATCCCATCAGCTGTTGGTTACCAACCTACACTGGCTCGTGAAATGGGTGCATTACAAGATCGTATTACATCTACTAAAAACGGTTCAATTACATCTGTTCAAGCTGTATATGTTCCTGCGGATGACTTGACTGACCCGGCTCCTGCTTCAGTTTTTGCTCACTTAGATGCGACTACGGTACTTAACCGTAAAATTGCCGAGAAGGGTATTTACCCTGCTGTTGATCCACTTGATTCATCTTCAAGACTACTTGATCCACAGATTTTGGGAGAAGAGCATTATAATGTTGCTCGTGGTGTTCAACAAACACTTCAAAAGTATAAAGACTTACAAGATATTATTGCAATTCTTGGTATGGATGAACTTTCAGAAGAGGACAAAAATGTTGTTGAGCGAGCTCGTAAGATTGAGAAGTTCTTGTCTCAACCATTCTTTGTTGCAGAAGTATTTACTGGTTCACCAGGAAAATATGTATCTTTAGCTGATACAATCAAAGGTTTCAAGGGTATTATTCATGGTGATTATGACCATATGCCAGAAGGTGCGTTCTATATGGTTGGAAATATTGATGAGGCAATTGAAAAAGCTCAAAAAATGAAGTAATTCATAAAGGACTAAAATGGATAAGTTAAAACTTGAAATTCTAACTCCTAATGGTATAGTTTTTAGTGGTGAAGTGATTAGCGTAACTCTTCCCGGTAAAGAGGGGGAGTTTGGTGTCCTTGCACACCATGCTTCATTGACTACACTACTAGAAGCTGGAGTTATTGATATAGAAAAAGAAGATAAAAAAACAGAATCTGTTTTGATTAATTGGGGTCTTGTTCAAGTTGATGAAACTAAAGTTGTTGTTTTAGTTGAGGGTGCGGTCGCAATTCGTGGTGAAAATGAGAGCGATATTGCAAAAGCACTTGATGACGCAAAAGCACTTATTGATTCTATCAAAGATAACAATCCTGCAATAGCAACTGTTTCCGCTAAATTAGAATCAGCAGCAAAAAGTTTAATGTAATTTATGTATAACACAATAATTGATTTTTATATAAAAAGTAATTCAGTAACAATAGGTGTTATGATTCTTTTAGCACTGTACTTTATAGTGCTAAACTGGATTTTTTTTTATAGATATTTATCCCTGAGCAATTGGATTGAAATTGAAAATAGCTCCCTTGAGAATCTTCTGTTGGGATCATCCACTGTTGGCTCACAATCATTTTTAAATAATTTTATTAAAAATAACTCACAAATAGGTAGAGAAATACTTGATTTAGGTATATCAGCCGCGACAAGCCAAGCCACCAAGGGATTATCAATTTTATCAATTTTCTCTTCTACAACACCTTTTATTGGTCTATTTGGTACAGTTGTTTCTATCCTTGGAACATTTAGCCATATAGGTGATGCAAGTGGAGGAATGTCCGTTGTTGCGGCTGGAGTTTCTGATGCTCTTGTAGCAACGGCATCTGGAATATTTGTAGCAATTTTTGCATATACATATCATCAAATTCTAAGTAGAAAATCATTTGATATTATTAATGTTTTGCAGATGCAAAGTGATGTTATATTAGCTAGAAAGATTTAATTGTGAAATATAATTGGGATAGTAAACCTGATTTAAATATTACCCCTCTAGTTGATGTTATGTTGGTGCTACTTGCAATAATGATGGTTGTTGCACCAACTTTAGTTTATGAGGAAAAGATAAACCTTCCACAAAGTTCCAAAACAACAAAATTATCCAATATCCCACCAATCCATTTAGTTATTGATAAAAATAAGAAGTTAACAATTAATAAAGATATTTTTTTACTAAATTCATTTATAGATAATTTTTCACTATATGCATCAAAATTTGATAAAAAAGCAGCTGTTTTGATAAGTGCAGATAAAAATCTAGACTACGGCACTGTAATGCTGATACTATCTGCTGTAAAACAGGCAGGTTTTCACGAAGTTTCACTTGCCACCAATGGATAGAGAGAGCTTTTATTTTTACGCAAGTGGTGTTTTGTCACTACTGCTTTTTTTTATTTCCATTTTATTTTTTCTTGTAGCCGTTAATCAATCTAGTAAAGTAGAAATTTTTGCTCTAACTAAAAATGAGTATATATCTATATCGATGGAGACATCAACAGATAATAATGTAAAAAAAGAAGAAGTCGCAGAAAAAGAAGAAATTGTAGAAAAGAGTGAAATAAAGCCAAAAGAAGAAGTTGCAAAAAATAGTATTGAAGAAAAAAATAATAATGAAGTTAAAAAAGAGAAGTTTGATGTGAATGATCTGTTTAGTGATGTTAAAACAAAAAAAATTCAAAAATATGAAGAGAAAAAAGAGCCAATACAAAAGAAAAATTTAGAAATTGAAAAAAAAATCAACCCATCAATTGAAAATAAAACCGACTCAATATCAGAAAAAATAAAAACAATAAAAGCTGAAAATAAAAATCAAAAATCAACTAGTTCTGCCCCAGAAGTAAATGAATATCTAGCTAAAATTCAAGCTATTGTTTATCAACATTTTAATCCACCTAAAAATTCTCAAGGTAAGAGAGTAAAAGCTATTGTTGAATTAAATCAAATTGGTAAAGTTTTAGATTTTAGAATTATTTCTTACTCTTCAAATGCTGAGCTAAACAGTGAGTGTGATAAAATAAAAAATAGATTAGCTAATGTTGTGTTTCCAGAAAATCCAGACAATAAATCTGGTATATATACAATAATTTTAATATCTGAATAGAGGTTCTTTTGAGAGTTATACTGATACTTTTCGTTCTGATTTCACTGCTTTATTCTACTGATGCAACAATTGAGGTAATTAAAAAAACGGATTTATTGCCTTCTTTAGCAATTGAGGATTCATCTGAAGGTAGCGACGAAATGTTTAAAACAATGTATTTTAAATCTATTGTAGCAGATATGAATGTTTTATCTATTTTTAATGTAGACAACAGCCATCACAAGAATAGTTATGATGCAAGTTCTGTTTTAGTAGAAAATAAAAATGTAAACTATGTTGTAAGATATAAAACAAGTATAAGCAGTAATGGCACGCTCAATGTAGAGATGAAGTTACTTAGTAAAAATGGTGCAGTTTTTATTAAAAATTACAGTGCAAAAAATATAAAAACATACATTTTTGTTATACACTCCATGGCGTACGATATAAATAAATTCTTAAATCAACCATCCGTTGAGTGGATTAAAAGAAAAGTTATTTTTGCCAAAATGACTGCTCCTAAAAAAAGTGAAATTTTTATAGCAGATTATACTCTTACATATCGGCAAGTTGTTGTAAGTGGTGGATTAAATCTTTTTCCAAAGTGGGCGAACAAAGAGCAGACATCATTTTATTTTAGTTCATTAAATGAGAACAAGCCAACGCTAAAATATGTTGAGATGACCACCGGAAAGAGCAGGGCAGTTATTTCATCAGATGGAATGATGGTTTGTTCTGATGTTAGTGAAGATGGAAAAAAACTACTGCTTACTATGGCACAAGATGGTCAACCTGATATTTATTTATATGGAGTTGAAAGTAAAAAATTAGATAGATTGACAAAATATAAAGGAATTGATGTTGGCGGGCAGTTTGTTGGAGCAGATGGTATTGTTTTTGTTTCTGATAGATTGGGCTATCCTAATATTTTTTATAAAAAAAATAATTTAAATGGTGCAGAACAAGTGATATTTAAAGGAAAAAGCAATTCTGCATGTAGCGTTTTTAATAAATACATAGTATATAAAGCAAGAGAGAGCTCATCAGAATTTTTAGACAATACATTTAATCTATATCTTGCATCAACAGATTCAGATCTTGCTAAAAGATTGACTAGTGTCGGCGTTAATGAGTTCCCTAGATTTTCAGTTGATGGCGACGCTATTATTTTTATAAGAAATTTTCAAGGTCAGAGTTCTATTGGTGTAATCAGAATAAATCATGACACAAACTTTCTTTTTCCACTTAAAGATGGAAAAATTCAATCAATGGATTGGTAGTGTTAAATTTCTGATTGCTAGTTGTTGATTGTTAATTATTTTAAGAGTATAATCACGCAAATTAAAACTAAGGATAGAAGATGAGAAAGTATAAAATTTTTGGTGCATTAGTTGCACTATCATTACTGACTGGATGTGCAGATAAAAGTCCATCACCAAAAGAAGATAGTAGCGCTGCTGTAGTAAAAGAGGATGTCGCTAAAAAACCAACAGAAAATATTGTTTCAAATAGTGAATCAGTTTCTTCGAATCAACCATCAGCATCTGACATGAAAGATTCAGCATCTAACTCTGCTGGAGAATTAAAATCAGATTCAAATGGCATATCTGCTTTAGAGAAAGATTTAGCAATAGTATATTTTGCTTTTGACAAATTTAACATCGATGCAGAAGGCAAGACTAAAATCAATGCAAGTGCTTCTATTCTTAATGGTACAGCTAGTAAATTCTCATTAAAATTAGAAGGTAATTGTGATGAGTTTGGTAGTGATGAATATAATATTGCATTAGGATTAAAAAGAGCAGATGCAGTAAAAAAAGGATTAGTTGCAGAAGGGGTTGACGAGAAGAGAATATCTATGATTAGTTACGGAGAGAGCAATCCTGTGTGTACAGAAAAAACAAAAGAGTGTTGGGCTAAAAATCGTAAAGTTGACTTTAAACTTCTTCCGTAATCTATGAAATTAAATATATTAGCAATATTTTTTTTAATATCTGCTCCATCTTATCTTTTAAGCTCTGAACCTTCCGCGTTCGGAGCCGGAGATTTAAGTAATCCAACCCCTTATGGTCTAACTTCAGGCGAGAAAATAATTTTAGAAAATAATAAAAAACTCCAAACAGTAGTCGTAAAAAGCAATAATCAAGCAAATGAAGTTGAATCAATTAGAGATAGGATTGATGGATTGCAGTCAATTATTGAAAATATAAATCTTACACTCAGAGATGACAAGCTTAAACTAAAAACAATGGATGATAAGTTGCTTTTTGAGCATAATAGCAATATTGAATTTAGTCAAAGATTAATAAATGTAAACCAGTCCAATAGTAAGCTAATTGCAACAAATACAGAAAATATAGAAAAATTAAATTTACTTATAGTTGAAGTCTCAAAAATAGTTGACAAAATAAATGCTACCTTCGTTAGTAAAGATGAGTTTAATGTTTTAATTAAAGATATAAACGAATTTAAAGATTTAGTAGCAAAAGAGTTTAGAGGCGAAGAAAAGCCGAAAAAGAGTAGGCTGGAAAGTTTATCAAACCCAGATATTTATAAAAAAGCAAAAGAGTTGTATGATAAAAAACTTTATTCACAATCACTTGAGCAATATGAATATCTAATTTCTAAAAATTATAAACCTGCTACAGTTCATTATATGGCTGGTGAAGTAAACTATAGTAGTAAGAATTATACTGAAGCTCTATCTTACTATAAAAAAAGCGCTACACTTGATGACAATGCTCAGTATATGCCTGTGTTGATGTTGCATACAGCTATATCTATGTGGGAGCTAGGTGATAAAAAAAATGCAAAAATTTTTTATAATGCCATAGTTTCCAAATACCCAAATAGTGATTCAGCTAAAATAGCACAAAAAAAGTTGAGTTCTCTTAAGTAGAAATAATATTGATTCATTGGTAATTAATGTTATTTCGATAAAATCCATAAAAAATTAAACAAGGTGTTAAGATGGCAATTAAAACAAATCAAATTGTATCAATAGAGTATGAAGTTAGTGATGGAAAAAGTGTTGTTGATAGCAATGTTGGTGATGAGCCTTTAGTGTTTATGTTTGGTAAAGGTCAAATAATACCAGGACTAGAAGAGGGCATAAAAAATATGTTAATAGGTGACAAGGCTGAAATTAAGGTTAATGCAGCTGATGCTTATGGTGAATATAATGATGACGCAATTCAAGAGGTTCCAAAAGATCAATTTGCAGGAATTGATCTTGAGATAGGAATGACCCTTTATGGCCAAGGTGAAGAGGGTGAAACTGTTCAAGTTATTGTTAAGGAGATAGGTGAAGAGAATGTAATAATTGACTTTAATCATCCATTGGCTGGTAAAAATTTAGTTTTTGTTGTCTCTATAAATAATATAAGAGAGGCATCTACACAAGAGCTAATGACTGGTATTCCTGCCGAAAATGAACATGAAGGTCATTGTGGTACTGGCGGCGGTGGCTGTGGATGTAACTAATTTTATAGCTTTGTCAGATACCTCTAAAGAGGTATTTAAAACAGCTACTCTTTTAAAGCCGTTAAATATTAGTTCCCTCATAACTGGAGAGTCTGGTGTTGGAAAAAAAAGTTTAGCATGCTATATTTTTCCAGATGCACATACCTTTGACGCATCTAAGCATGATGAACTTTTAATAGAACTTGAGAGTGTTGAAAGAATTATCATTACCAATTTAGAGAATTCACCAAATATAAAAAAAATCCTAGAGATGATTATTGGCAAAAATATTAAAGTTGTTGCTACTGCAAAAAGCTCATTTTATCATGAGTATATAGATGATATTTTTAGTGTTAAATTCAATATTCCGCCTCTCATGCAAAGAGAAGAGGATGTTGAACCGTTGATAAATAAATTTGCAAAAGAAGCAGAGGAGCTTTTTTCTTTAAATGAGGATTTTGATAGGAAAAATTTTAAACCTGATTTGAGTAAAAATGCAGATTCATTGAGACGACAAGTTATGATTAGTTGCTTACTGCAAAACATAAAAGAGAGTGAGATTATCAATATTATGCAAAATTATTTAGCTGATAAACTTGGCTCAAATAACGATTATGAAAAATTTTTGCATATTTATGAAGTTCCTTTGATAAAAGCTGGGTTAGAGAGATTTAAATCCCAACTTCAGCTCTCAAGCAAACTTGGGTTAAATAGAAATACGCTTAGAAAAAAAATTATTGAAAATGGTAAGTATCTATAAAAAAAGGAGACAAATGAAAAAGATAACAGCAATATTTGCAGGACAAGGTAGTCAAGCGATTGGGATGGGGAAAGATTTTTACGATAACTCGGCCATAGCTAAAGAGATGTTTGAGAAAGCTGGAAAAAGAGTTGGCATAAATTTTGAAGAGTTAATATTTAACGAAAATGAACTTATAAACCAAACACAATATACTCAGCCAGCAATTCTTTTGACTCAAATGGTTGCTTATAGACTATTTAGGGATCTCTGTCCAGATATTAAGGTGGAATTTTTCTTAGGTCATTCATTGGGCGAATTTTCGGCTCTTTGTGCTAGTGGCGCTATTGATTATGTTGATGCGATAGAGTTGGTTCATAGACGCGGACAGCTGATGCAGGATGCATGTAGTGATATTGAAGCTGGAATGATGGTGCTTTTAGGACTTGATGATGAGATAGTTGAAAAGATATGTTTAGATGCTCAAGCTGATGATAAAAAAGTTTGGCCAGCAAATTATAATCAAGATGGGCAGTTGGTTGTGGCTGGCATGAAGGCTGATTTGATATCATTAGAACAAACATTTAAAGATGCAGGAGCAAAAAGAGCAATGCTTTTAAATATGTCTGTTGCTAGTCACTGCAACTTGCTCGCAGCCGCTAAAATTCCTTTAAATAGTTTGATGGAAAGTATGATTGAGGATAGTTTTGAAGCTCCTATTATCTCAAATGTTACTACAAAACCATACAGTACTAAAGATGAAGCAGTTGAGCTTTTAACTGAGCAGTTGGTAAAACCAGTTAAATACAAACAGTCAATCCAAGCTATTTCAGACAAGATAGACATTGCTATAGAGTTTGGAAATGGCACAACCCTTAAGGGATTAAATAAAAAAATTGCCAAAGATTTAGAGACACTGAATGTATTTGATACCTCTTCTATGTCTGAGGTAATTAAGATAATAAATAGCTAAATGAGAGTTACAATCGCTCAAACTATGCCGAAACTTAGTCGTATTAATTACGAAGAGAGTGTTGCGCTGATCGAGCAATATAAAGATAAAAGTGATCTTATTGTGTTTCCAGAATTATCATTAAATGGATATATGTTGCAGGATGGATTACATGATGAAGCGTGGCGCTTAGACGAGTTTGATGCATTTAAAAAAGCTAGTTTGACAATAGATATAGTTGTTGGCGCTGCAATAAAAAATCGCGATGAAACTATCTCTAATAGCGCTCTTTATTTTTCAAATGGAGAACTTTTAGCAAAACACAATAAAGTACATCTGCCTAATTATGGGATGTTCGAAGAAGCTAGATATTTTAAAGCTGGTGAGTATTTTGATAGTCTCATAAGTAGGTTTGGAAAGATATCTATGCTCGTTTGTGAAGATTTATGGCATGAGGCTGTTCATGAGGATTTGGTTAAACAAAACCCAGACTACATTATTGTTCTTGCTGCTTCGCCTGCGAGAGGTTTTAGTGATAGTAGACTTGAGATAGAAGACAAATGGTATGATATTATAAAAAAAGTTGCAAAAAAATGTAGTGCAAAACTTATATTTGTCAACAGAGTTGGGTTTGAAGATGGACTTGGTTTTTGGGGCGGAAGTTGTGTGATTGATGAAAACTCAAATATTATGTATAAGTTGCCTCGCTATGAAAAAAGTACAAAAACATTTAATATATAGGAATAAAAAATGAAAATAGCAATAATGGGCGCAATGCCAGAAGAGATAGCTCCAATACTCAAGAGACTAGAAACATACAAAACAATAGAGTATGCTGGTAACAAATATTATGAAGCATCATACAAAGGTGTTGATTTGGTTGTAGCGTATTCAAAAATCGGAAAAGTTTTCTCGACTCTTACTGCCACAACGATGATTGAGCATTTTGGTATAAGTGTAATGCTTTTTTCTGGTGTTGCTGGAGCTATATCTTCTGAGTTAAAAGTTGGAGATCTTATTGTTGCATCAAAACTCTCTCAACATGACCTAGACATAACGGCATTTGGCCATCCTTATGGATATGTTCCTGAGGGTTCGGTTTATGTTGAGGCAGATAGAAAAATGATTGAGATAAGTAAAGCTGTAGCTTCTGAAATTGGAAAGACAGTTAAAGAGGGCATTATTGCAACAGGCGATCAGTTTGTTGCAAATGAAGAGAGAAAAAACTGGATAGGAAAAACATTTAATGCTGATGCTCTTGAGATGGAGGGTGCCAGTGTTGCTGTGGTTTGCGATGCGCTAAATGTGCCATTTTTTATACTTCGCGCTATTAGTGATGCTGCTGATATGGATGCGAGTTTTAGTTTTGATGAGTTTTTAGAGACAAGCGCTAATGAGAGTGCTGAATTTATAATGAAAATGGTAGATAAACTTATTGATTAAAATATCTAAAAAAATCATGAGTAAGCTTGGCAAAACTAATGCCGAGTTTAATCTAATAGAAGAGGGTGATAAAATTTTAGTTGGGCTTAGTGGTGGAAAAGATTCACTAACTATGATTCACGCTATGAAAGAGCAACAAAAAAGAGCACCTTTTAAATTTGAGTTTATTGCTGTAACTGTGGGTTATGGTATGGATGAAAACTTTGATAAACTCGCCGCTCATTGCAGAGAATATGACATTGAGCATATAATCCATGATACTGATATTTATAGCCTTGCAGAAGAAAAAATTAGAAAAAATTCATCATTTTGTAGTTTTTTCTCTCGCATGAGAAGAGGCTCTTTGTACAGCGTTGCCCAAAAATATGGTTGCAATAAAGTAGCTCTTGGCCACCATATGGATGATGCGGCAGAGAGTTTTTTTATGAATTTTATATATAATGGTCAAATGCGCTCATTAGCACCAAAATATAGAGCAGAAAATGGCTTAATTGTGATTCGTCCGTTGATTCAGATGAGAGAGCGACAGCTATCTGCATTTGTGCTTGATAATGAGATCTCTACAATTGGCGATGAAGCTTGTCCTTCGATGAGGTTTGATGTTAAAATGCCTCACGCCAGAGCAAACACAAAAGTTATGTTAGCAAAGATGGAGAGAGAGTTCCCAGCTCTATTTACTAGTCTAAATTCTGCATTCAAAAATATATCATACGAGAGTTTTTTTGACGCAGAGAAATTCAATGTTTAAATCCATCGTAAATTACTTATGATATTATACATTTCAAATTTTTATCAAGCATATTTAACCAACAAGGAAAGATAATGGGCAGAGCCTTTGAATACAGAAAAGCATCAAAACTAAAAAGATGGGGAGCAATGTCAAAGTTGTTTCCAAAATTGGGAAAAATAATCACTATGGCAGCCAAAGATGGTGGCACAGATCCTGACACAAACTCTAGACTTCGCACTGCTGTACTAAATGCAAAAGCTGAAAATATGCCAAAAGATAATATTGACGCAGCTATAAAAAGGGCATTAGCAAAAGATACAGCTAGCATGTTAGAGGTAAATTTTGAGGGAAAAGCTCCACATGGAGTGCAGTTTTTTATAGAATGTATGACGGATAATAACACAAGAACTGTAGCAAATGTTAAAAATATACTTACAAAACATGGTGGAGAGATGCTGACAAAAGGCTCTTTAGAGTTTATGTTTGACAGAAAAACATTAATAGAGTTTGCTCTTGAAGATGGGATGAACCTAGAAGAGCTTGAGCTTGAGCTTATTGATGCTGGATTGGAAGAGATAGAAGAAGATAGTGGTACAGTTGTTGTAACTGGTGATTATACTAGTTTTGGTGCTTTAAACTCGGCAATTGAAAGTTTGGGCATAGAGATTTTAAAGGCTACCTTAGAGAGAATGCCAAATTCTCCAATTTCTATCACCGAGCAACAACAAGCAGATATAGACAAGATAATGGATAAGCTGGATGACGATGATGATGTTCAGAAAGTTTATACAAATATAGAATAATTGACTGCAATCTCTCTCAAGAATCTTTTATTGTGATTCTTGTAGAGTTTTTCTAATGCCCACCACTTACGGCTTTGCCCATGTCCCACATAGGTAAAAATATACCAAGTGCCAATAAAATAACCATTCCAGCAATAATAAAAAGCATAATAGGCTCCACCGCTTCAGATAAACCATCTATTATGGCATCAAATCTCATTTTAAAATACTCGGCTACTTTGGTTATCATTGCATCAAGCGTACCGCTATCTTCACCAGCTCTAACCATTTGGATTATCATATTTTCAAAAAGTTTTGTGTCCTCAAGTCCTTTGTTTAGCGCCGAGCCTTTCTCGACAGCCATTCTAACGGATAGTAATTTTGTTTTTAGTGGAAGATTGTCAATCATCGATATAGAGGTGTCAAGAGCTTCAGCTATTGGAATACCTGCTCTAATTAACTCAGAAAATACAAGTGTAAAACGACTGAGCGTTGAGAACATAATAAGATTTTTAACTAAATATGTCTTAAGTAACAGCTTGTGCCATCCATATCTTATGTTGGTATAGTTATTTATAAGATATCTAAATATCATAAATGATATAAAAAGTATTGCCAAGACATAAAGTCCATAGTTATTAAAAAGATGCTCAAGGTAGAGTAGTATTTTTGTTGGTAGAGGTAGCTCGGCATGAAGTTTTTCAAACATAGTTTTAAAATTAGGAACAACATATGAGATCAAAATAACAAAAGCAATCGCCATTGCTATCATTACATTTCTAGGATATGCCATAGCTTTTTTAAATTTGATAAAGTTGGCTCTAATCTCTTCTAGCATATTCGCTAGTGAATAAAGTGCATCATCTAGATTACCTGTCTTTTCACCTAATTGAGTCATGGCAATAGTAAGATTTCCTAATTCAAAACTAAAGTTACTCATTGATTTAGAGAGTGACTGACCTGAATTTATATCCTCGGCTAGCTTATTGAAGATAAATTTTAAGTTTTCATCGTTTGTTGATTTTGAAATTTCATTGAGTGATTCATATATTGAAATTCCAGCATTAGTCATAACAGCAAGTTGTCTTATAGATGCAATTAAAGCATCTGGCTTTATTTTTTTCTTTTTTACATTACTCATCAGATTTGTTTTAAATCTTTTAAATCTAACTTCGAGGGGTTCTTCTG
This sequence comes from Sulfurimonas sp., assembly GCF_028713515.1. Taxonomy (GTDB): domain Bacteria; phylum Campylobacterota; class Campylobacteria; order Campylobacterales; family Sulfurimonadaceae; genus Sulfurimonas. Next base: position 111,795 of record NZ_JAQTOD010000001.1, read on the forward strand.
CTTCTGTTACTTTTATTATAATTCCAGAATATTTTAGTTTAGCACTATCATTTGCCTGTTTTCTATCTTCAGCATATATGCCAAATTCCTCTTTTTTACCCTTTGTGAGTATAGTTGCTATATAATAATTCATTATTTTGCCACCTTTAAAATTTCCTCTAAGCTAGTTATTCCAGCAAGAGCCTTATCTATACCATTATCAAGCAAACAAACAAAGCCATCCTTAATTGCTTGTGTACGCAAAGCTTCCATTGACGCGCCTTTTGCAATTAGTGATCTTAAATCATCAGTAATTACGAGAACTTCACAAATCATTTCTCTTCCCATGTACCCAGTTTCGTTACACTCTCTGCATCCCTTTCCAACATAAAATCTGCTATTTTCTGGCAATATATGGTGTAGCTCTTCAAGTGTTGTAGCTGATATTCTCTCTTCGGTTTTACAATTTTTGCATATTTTTCTTACAAGTCTTTGTGCTTGAATTGCAACAAGTGCTCCACTTATTAGATAGTGTGGTATACCCATATCAACCATACGAGTAATAGCGCTGATTGAGTCATTTGTGTGGAGAGTTGAGATTACCATATGTCCAGTAAGTGCAGCTTTTACTGCGATTTCTAGTGTCTCTTTATCTCGAATCTCTCCAATCATAATTTTATCTGGATCTTGTCTTAGAATAGATCTTAGTGCATCAGCAAAACTTAGACCCACTTTAGGATTAACCTGAACTTGTTGAATTAGATTCATTCTGTACTCGACTGGATCTTCGACTGTAATTACTTTATCCTCAACATTTCTAAGCTCATTTAAGGCACCGTATAGAGTTGTTGTTTTACCACTTCCTGTTGGACCAGTAACTAATATGATTCCATAAGGAACATGGAGGGCTCTTAGTAACTTTTGATAGCTAACAGCATCCATCCCTGCATCTTCTAGTTGCACTAGAGCCTTTTCTTTATCAAGGACCCTGTTGACTATAGACTCCCCATATATTGTTGGAAGCGTAGAGATACGAAAATCATACTCTCTGTTTCCAACCATCGTTGAAAATCTTCCATCTTGAGGTTTTCTTTTTTCTGCTATATCGAGGTTTGCTAACAACTTTAATCTTGAGGCTAGTGGTGGATAAATATCTTTTTCAAATATAAAAATTTCAGCCAGCCTTCCATCTATTCTTGCTCTAACTACACAGTTTTTTTCAGTTGGCTCAATATGAATATCACTAGCTCGACCTTTTATGCAGGCATTTAATATAACATCAATAAGAAGAAGTATAGAAGATGCTTCTTGCTGCTGTTCAATCGAGCTTATAGAGTTTAGTTCATCCCTTATCTTTTTAACTAAGCCCTTTACACTATCTTTTAGTTCTAACTTAAATAGATAAGCTGCTATCTGTTTTTTTGTTGCAACTGCTATCTTTATAGGTTTTCTTGGAAAAAGTCTTTGTATGGCATCTTGTGCCTCTAAATCTAGTGGGTCACTAAAAGCAATAACTATGTTTAAATCATTTTCAGATATTGGAAAGACATTATATTTTTTGAGTTGAGCTAATGATATATTTGCTGTTAATCTGTAGTCCATGTCTATAGAGTCTAGGTCTAAAAATGGGCGATTTTGTTCGTGAGCTAGTTTAATCAACACATCTTTTTCATGTATATAATCGTAATTGTCAATTATAGATAGGTTGTATTCACCACTTAAAATTTTCTCAACAATGAACCTAATAAGTCTGTCCATCGTCATAAAACCAGAAATTGTAATGTCTCTTAAGATTAAGTTGTTATCTAATCCTTTGGCAATTAATCTATCAACCTGACTCTTCATTATCGAGCCATTCGCTAGTAAGTCTGAAATAATTCTATCCATATTTTCCTACCAGTATATATGTTGAGCTATTGTTATAGAATCATATAACTCTTCAATAACTATTTTATCAATATATTTATCTTTTATGGTGTATAGCTTGTAGCTAACTCTATTATCTTTATCATCTTTTAGAAGATAGTATTGTTGCTTGTTATTGTCTAGTTTAACATATAGATCAAAAACTTTAGACAACACATGGTCTGTAGTTGGCAGATTTAGTGACTTCAAATTATAGTTATCAAGCAATGCATGATATAAAAGTTTTTTTTGCATATATATAATAGAGAAATATGAGGCATTTGAGCGAGACTCTTTGGAGGATCTAAGAGCTGTAATAGCTACTGGAAGTCTATCAATGTAGTCAACATTTAAACATGCAAATGCAAACAAGGATATATACTCTTCATCGTTTGCATTTGAATTAAAATTATTAAATCCAATATTACAAACTTCTTTAAATTTTCTATTTTCATAAAGATTCAACATATTTTTTTTAATATCATATGCATAAGAGTTAATTATAATTAATAAAATTATAAATATTTTCATTTGAATTTTCCTGATTTAAGATCATCTAGGAATATTTTTGCATTTTGCGATTTTGTGGATGATACATACTGCTCTAGTGTTTGGATTGCTTTTTCTCTTTGATTTAATTTAACTAGTGATTTAGCAAAGATAATCCAACTCTCATCAATATTGCTATCAATTCCATTTGTGGTGAGTGCATAGTTGTATGAATGCTCATAATCAGCAAGTTGATAATATTTTTTTGCAATAAATAGACTCAAGGCTGGATTTTTATTTATATTGAATCTTTTTATTACATCTTGTATATCACTGTTTTCTTTGTTGATTGTTATTTTTTCGGAAGCTTTATTTTCAATTTTTGTAGTTTGTTTTTTTTGAACTGGAGTGATATCTACTGTAATTTCTTCTTTTTTTACTGGAGCAATCACGGGAACGACCAATGATATTTTATCACGCGTAATTTGAGGGTCTATAATGCTACTTTTAGATGAACTTAGTTGTATATTTTTTATAAACTCAAAAGAAGGAGTAAAAATTATTTTATTGTTCGAAGAGATTTCGTTAATTTGCCCTTCTTTGTTGCTTCTGTTTTTATCACTTGCATTATCTTCTGTAGCGGTTGCTGGAATAACAGTTGAGACATTAGCACCATATTCTTGCCTATTTTTACTTACCGTTTTGTTCTGCTCGGCATACATTTTCTCTGCTTGTGTACTGCTGTATATATTGATCATTACAAAATATGCAAGCAGTAAAATAAAGATAACTAAAATGAAAATAACTATGTAAGGTGTATATAATTTTAGTTTATATTTTTTATGTCTGTTTTCTAAATCATTTATATTAAGCATTTAATAATCCAATGTGAATGGCTGACATCTCAATAATTTTTTTAGATATCTCTTTTGAATCAATTCTTGATGGATCGTTACTCGCATAATAAGCGTATATTTCAAATATTGTAAAAATTAATTTATTTGTCTCTCTGTAATTACCATTGGTAAATTTATATATTAAATTTACTGCTTTTTGTGTAAACATTGTCGCTATATCTAAATTGTTTGCCAACATAAGTTTTTTTTGAATATATAGCTGTAGTTCACTTGCGGACGCATTATCCAGTCTTATATTTTCCCATATTCTGGTTTGAAAATGCTCTTTAGCTATCAGGTCTTCTTTTTCTGTTTTATGAAGAGCAATTACAAATTTTACTTTTCTTGTATCCGATAGGAGCCTTATTTTTTCCATAAGTGCCGTAGAGTATAGCTGTGCTTCATCTAGCATTATGATGGGGATAGTGACCTCTTTTTGTTCACTATTTTCTACCACCTTCATAAATTGAGTAAAATTTAGCTCATCATTATATTTCATATTATATAGGTCTTGAGCTATTGTTTTAAAAAACTCACTCTCGTCTAATATTGGAGTTTTGTAGAGATATATTTTTTGAGATTCTTTGATGTCATCGTAGAGTTTTGATAGTAACATGCTCTTGCCTGCTCCAGGCTTTCCATAAAGCAGTATCATTTTTATTGGTTTTTTTAAAGATTCTTTAAAAGATTGATAGATAATAGAGACTCTTTCAAGCTTTATAAAATCTTTACTGTTTACGGCATCCAAAAAAACATTTTTAGAGTTTTCAAAGATATCAGTTCTCAAATTTACTCTTTTGAGTCATTTGAGTCACTCGTTAGACCAACAGTCGCTTCTTTCGCGCTTTTTAATATCTTTTCTGAGAAGTTTTGATATCCTAAGCTCTCTAGTGAAAGATTTGATTTATCTCTGTTTACGATATGAGGCTCTATTACTATTATAAGTTCTTGAACAACTTTTTGTTTATTCTCATATTTAAAAAGAGAGTTGATTATTGGAATATCGCCAAGTATTGGTACCTTGATAACATTATTTGTGTAGCTTGTATTGATTAGTCCACCAAGAATAATTCTATTTCCATCTTTTACTGTAACAACAGATGAGAGTTGTCTTCGTCTTAAGTCAGGCGGCATAGTTCTTTCTGCACCAGCAACAAGAGTCATGTCTGAAGCTGTTTCTGATAATGATGGATTTATTTTTAGTGTTATTGTTTTATCATCAGATATCTCTGGTGTTATATCTAGAAGAACACCAGCAAAAACAGATAAAACTTGATCTTCTTGACTCGTGGTTCCTGTCGTTCCACCAGCAAGTGTGCTTGAGCTTTGTATTTTATAAAAGAACTCGGTTCCTGCTGATATTATAGCTGGTTGGTTGTTAAGTGTTAAGACTTTTGGATTTGAGATAGAGTTTACTTCACCCTGTGTCTTTAAAAATTTAATAACTTCATTCAAAGTGCCTTTTGCGTTAATGTTGATAAGATGCGCATTATCACTACTACCACCATATGTTCCAGTTGTGATTCTTCCATCTTTAAATTCACTTACATTTTTAGCAAATATTTTATCAACACTAACATTTATATTTTCGAGCGCAAAAAGTTGGCTCCAGTCAACCCCTGTTGTTTTACCATCGCTTAGCGTAACAGAGAGTAGCTGAACATCTATAAGTACTTCTAGCTTTACTTTATCCTGAAGAGCTTTTAAGTATTTCTCAAATCTCTCTATCTGCTTAGATGTTGCAGTTACTGTTATGATTCCAGCGTTTTTGTTGATAACTGGGGCTTCAGCTAGATACATATCTTGAGGTCTATTTAAGATTTTTTGAAACTCTAAGTCTAACTCTTTCCAAAAATGAACTTCATCTACAGACTCTATTTTTATGCCCGACTTTCCACTTTTTGCTCGATTGATACCAGTGCCAGTGTTGCCACCGGCAGTAGCGCCAGTAGTGCCACCAGCCCCAGTAGTGCCAGTAGTGCCACCAGCGCCCTCAGAAGAAAGAGTTACATCTGTGGCTCCAGTGCTTTTTCTTTGTGATAAGATATAATCAATACTAAACAGCTTTGTCGTTAGATAAGAGATTTTCAATATATTGTTTTCAATCGTATACGACAAATTATTCTCTTTTAAGACAATATTTAGGACTTCATCTATTGTAAGATTGTTTAAATTTGTTTTATTTAGTTTTGTCTCTAAAAACTCTTGGGCTTTTGGATCAGTTACAATAATGCTAAATCCACACTCATCGCTTAATTGCTCTACAAAATCTATAATCTTCGTATTTTTTGTGGAGCTAATGCTGAATAGTTCATATGAACAATCGGCCATAATACTACTGGAGAGTAGTGAAGCCAAAAGAGCTGTACATAGTGATATTTTTATAAGTTTCATGAATGTATCCTACTTATTTTTAAATTTTAGAGTTTGTTTTTGGCTGCTTGTAGATAAAATAATCTCTTTGCCTCCATCTTTTAGTGTCACTGAATTTTTATCAATATCCACTACCATATAGCCATCAATTTTCTCGCCCTTTTTATACCATCTCTCATCAATCAAAGCTGATTTGTTCATAACAGCAATAAGTTGATAATCTCTCTTCTTAACACTCTCTTTTATTGTTAATATTGATGGTAGTCCAGGTTTTTGAATAACTGTAACCACGGTAGATGAAGCAAGACCTTTTCTAGCCTCTTTTTTTTCTTTTTTATTTTTTTCTAAAAATACAAAAGTGTCAGTCATGGTTGTTATTTTAATGCCATTTCGTGGTGGTTTTATTGCCTCAATTTGCTCATCAACCCACTCTAGCTCTGTAGCTACTAAAATAGTGCTCATAAAAAATAGTAGAAGAAAAGTTATTGTTTTTGTTTTCATTAGTATGTAATCCCCCATACTGAGATATCTAATCTTGATTTTAGTTTATCTTCCGCGGAGATATTAAAATCATGTAAATCAACAACTAATTCACTCTGTTCTAGTGAGTTGATAAAGTTTAGTGTATCTGAATGCTTTCCTGTCGCATCTATTGTTATATCCAGTATATGACCAAAAGATGTATTGCTATCAACATATTTATTTTTTATCGCAACAATTTTGACATTATGTTTTACTGCATTGATTGAAATTGAGTGGAGATACTCACCCCATGTTCGCTCATCATATATTAAAGATGAAATAGTTTCTATTTTGCCTTTAATATATTGATTGTTGTTTTTAGTAATTAAAATCTCATCTTTTGCTTTTATTATTTCTTGTTTTAACATGGCTATTTTTGCTTCTGTATTTACAAGAAGATAATTTTTGTCAACTTCTATTTTTGCACTTAGAGTATCCACTCTCTCTTTAATTATTTTAAATTTATCAAGAGACAAATCATAAAATGGATATGAAATAGCAGCTGAGATAAAGACAATCATTATATAAATCATCTTTACATCTTTTTGAGATTTTAATCTAAAAAAAGTATCTATGGATTGTAAAAACTCTTCCGTAATTAATTTGAAATTCATAATAAGCTCACTTTCAACTCACCAAAATATAATTTTGATTCATTTTCGTATGATATTTTCTCAATAGAAAAATGAAATCTTCCATCATATGTTTTAGTTAAATACTCTATCAGACTTGTTATTTTTTTGTCGCTCGATGATACAAGACCAAGTCTTAATACTTTTGTTGAAGCTATTTTGCCTTCTACTGTGGCTTCTGCGTATGTTAGCGTTTCGAGCTTAACATTATATTTATCTAAATCTTTTGATAGGATATATATTAGTTCTGCTTTTGACGGATAGTTTACTTTAACATCATGTATTTTAATTAAAGTATTCTTTTTCTCAGTATACTCTTCTTGCTCTTTTTTTAAGATAGTTAATACTTTCTCTTTATCTGCCTCAATACTTTTAATAATAGCTTCTGTTGTTGTTTTAATTCTATGTGTCTCGTTGTACTTATTTTCCAACAATTTTTCTTGCATAGTCTGGGCATATGTTAATGTCCAGTATGAAATAGGGTATAAAAATGATACAAACAGTGCAGCGGCACCAAGAAGTATGGCTTTTCCACTCTCTCTCTTTGCAAACTTTGGAGGTCTGTGATATGTTGTAAAATTACACTCATATCTATCTTCTTTCCCAAGAGTTGTATAAAGATGCATTAAATAGTGTATATGCTCTACATGTTTATTGGAATTTTGAAAACCATAGTCAAAATTAAAATATTTACTTTTTATCCCGAGTTCTACTTCGGTTATCTCATCTAGTTTTGATTCACTATCTAGTTGAGAATCTATATAAATAATATCAATTTTATCAATATCTAGAGCTCTCTTAACATAAGTTAAAATATCGCTTATATTTGCAAATATCTCTTTATATAATCTAAGTGTGTCTAATTTGTAAGGACTATTTGTAGTTTTTAAATCTTCAAATGTTAAAAATCTAATAAATTCATCATACTCTACAAATTCGCCATATAGTTCACAAAATCTCTCATGCATCTGCCTGAAAGAGAAGTTTATGGATTTTGTGTATAAAAATTCTTTTTCTCTGTAGATTGTAATAGAAGTGTCATTTTCTTGAAAGTATACAAAACAGTGTGTCCCAATATCTTCAATAATCTCCTTTGCATAAAGTGATTTAAACAGCAGTGGAGATGGAATAATATAATCAATATATTTAACTTTTTCAATAGTGCCTCTAAAAGTATCTTCAATACTTAATGGATCTGCTATGAATATTTGATAAACCCTATTGTCTTCATCTAGATTATTAAATGTTTCAATGTATTGAATTTGATAAGTTATTGCTTGATCTAGACCTAGTTCGTCATATGCTTTATTGTTTATAGCATCATACAAGTCTTCGGTTGGAATGTTCTTACTAATCGATATATGACTATTGATAAATCCACTTGTGTTCAGATAAGATATTACATATTGCTCATTACTATATTGTGGTAGATTGATTTCATTTAAAAAACTGGCTACCGCTGATACATATGAATTTTTATACGGATTAACAGAAAGTACATTGGAGAAAGAGTGATGTTCTTTTTTACTCATTATTTAAGATCCCCTTTAAAATGAATTTTAGACATCGCACAAAATTCATTATTTTTATAAAATTCAACTCTATAAACTAAGCCATCTTCGTCTACGGAAAATCTCTTATCCATATCTTGAAGTCCTACTTTTATACCGCTTTCATCAACAGAACCTTTTGAGGTAAATCCAATAATATTTACGCGATAACCATCTCGTTTAATAATACTTAAATCGTCTTTTGCAAAAATATCTGAAGCTTTATTTAATGAAATAAGTTTGTCATCCACGATAGCACTGAATTTTGGCATACAACTTTCATTCATCTTAAAATATTGCGCTTGTAGTGTCGTTATTTTTTGATTGCCAATCGAGACAACAAAACTATCATCAATTTGCATAACACTCCCTAATAGGCTAGAAAACTTAAATACATTATCTTTTGATTTTAGCGGAATGAAGCTTAAAGATTTTTTTATATTGGATAAATCTATATTAAAATTATCATTTATTGTTAAAATCCCATAATTTTTTATTATATTGTCAAGTGTTTTTTCATTTAAATCAAATTCTCTACTAAATGCTATCCCCATTATGTGCATAAACTCTTCTATTGCGGCGAGATGATAGAAAACTTTTTGAGACAGAGTTGAGAGATTTTTACTGCTCTCTAGAGCAAAGGCTGGTTTGTTGTTGTTAACTGAGAAGTATGTTAAAGACAACTGCATGGCTTCATCTTCAAATTTTGTATTCGTATTTTTAACATCAAAGCTGTGATGGTCCTCTATTAGCTTGTTGTTGATTCTGTTTTTAATATCAAGTGCTATTTTATTTAAATCACCAAATGGCTGATCTTTATTCAAGATACATTGATCAATAACGCAGGTTTGTCCCCATGCATTAGGGTTAAATATGCTCCCTTTGCCTGTTTTTCTATAAAACCCATGCCCATCATGAAGATTTAAAATTAAAGATACATTTTTATCTAATATAATATTTTTAATCTCTTGAATAATTTGCTTATCTTTATCTTTATCATCAATTAAAGAGAATTTTCTGTTCATATCTCCATTAATGCCTCTTTGGTTATTTTGAATACTTTCTTGATTTAAGTTTGGAACAATCCAGAGATTTTTCGAGTTAATTCTGTAGTGTGATGCTAGAATTGATGCAGCAAAATAACCACCTGGCTCATCGCCATGGATACCACCTATAACAAGTAGTGTCGTGTTTGAATCATTGTTGTTTTTTTTTATTAGCTGAATTTGAGCGTAAGCACTTGAGTGAAAAAAAATAGATACTAAAAGCATTTTTAATAAGATAGATTTCATGATATCTTATTTTTCTGTGAGTATTTTTATTTTTTTATTCTTATCAAGCTCTATAATTAAAGTTTTTTCACCGTTAAATTTGAATGAATCAGATTTGTATAACTCTTTAAAATTTATTTGATAGATATTTGAAGAGTTCGGATATGGAATAACATTGATATCATTAAATACTATGCTTTTTCTCTCATTCTTTTTAAAAATTCTATTTTTATAATCTTTAAACTGCTGAAATGCAACCCCATCTTCTCTCACAAAGTCTTGAGAGTAAAAATTAAGATAATTGTCCAACTCATCATAAATCCAACTATATCTCCACGCATAAAGTTGAGATAGTATTGATGCAAAAACTTCCTTTTGTGCATTTTGTTTTGTCTTAACATCGTCAATAATAATTAGAGTTTTTGCCATATCAATATTTCTATTTAAGCACTCAATACTTTGATTATTTATTACTATACAACCTCTTGTGAATTCGTTTCTATTTTCTTGTTCTGGAAGACCATGTATCCATATACCTGAGCCATTTTTCCCCTTGTATGTGTCATATACATTTGGATAAGAAGTCACGAATGCCAATGGTCCATAAAATGGATCTAACTGTGTATCTTTTGAGAGTTTATTGACTATCGTATAGATTCCTATGGGAGTCTTGTGATCACCTTCTTTTACTTTGTCGCCTTTTAATTTGCCAGTAAAAGCGTTGTATCTCTTTTTAAATTTAAAATTACCATTTTGCTCTTGAGCATAAAACTCCAGTGTTTGCTCGGATTTGTCGCATATAAGAAGGTTTGAGTATGACTCAAGATACCCAAAAGATGTATCTTTGCTTCTAACGATGTCGCTCCAATACTTAACACTTGTAAGTTCCATATCCATCTGTTTTTCTATGTCGGTTATTCCGTTTAGCCTATAATTTGTTAAAATATCACCAGCATAAAGTGATAAACTGACTAAAATTAAAAAAACTATTCTCATGACTTGTATCCTATCTCTTCTAAAAATGATTTGTCTTTACTCCACCCTTTTTTGACACTAACTTCTAACTCAAGAAAGGCTTTTTTCCCGCTAAGTGCTTCTATCTTCTCTCTGGCATATTTGCCAATTCTTTTTATGGTTTCACCACCTTTACCAATCATGATTCCCTTTTGAGAATCTTTTTCGATAATAATGGTTGCAAATATTTTATCCAGCCTCTTGTCTTCTTCAATTTTTTCGATTAAAACATCAGACTCGTATGGGATTTCGTCACTTACATTTGCAAAAATACCTTCCCTGATAAAGCCAGCATAGATATCACGAACAAGTTCGCTCGTTAAATCATCTGGGTCATATAGAAATGGAGAGAGAGGCAATAATTTCGATATTGTGTTTAGTAGATCTTTATGACCAACTTTTTTAGGAACGGCCATTGGAATCAGTGCTTCAAAAAGGTCTGAAAATTTATTATATTGGGCAATTTTTTTGAAAAGTTTATCTTGTGATACTTGATCTATTTTACTAAGTACAATAATATGTTTTATCTTGGAGTTGTTAAGTTTTAAAAATTTCTCATAATTCTCAATATTGTCGGTAACTGGAGCAAGGTAGACAATTAGATCACAATCACCCATGGCTTTTAGTGCTTCATCAAGCATGAACTGATTTAACACTTTTTCTCTCTCGTGAAGTCCTGGTGTGTCAACAAATATTATTTGCGTGTTTTCGTGCATTACAATTGCATTTGATCTTTTTCTTGTTGCATTTGCCTTTTGGCTAACCATCGCAATATTTTCTCCAAGAAGAGAGTTCATAAGTGTGCTTTTTCCAGCATTTGGACGACCGATAAGAGAGACGAAGCCAGCTTTTGAGCCAGTTTCTTTATTGAAACCTAAAGAGTTTGTTTCAATCATTTCTATTCGCCTACAACATCAACATGAATTGTTGCGTGTATCGAATGTCCAAGTTTAAAATCTAGGCTATGCTCTCCAATCGTCTTAATTGCGGCTTTATCTGTTATGTGTTTTTTGTCAATCTCTATGTTGTGTTGCTCGTTTAAAGCATGGGCAATATCATCTTTTGTAATTGAACCAAATAGATGACCATTTTGACCAAGTTTCTTTTTGATAACTATTTTAGCTTTATCTAGTTTTTTTGCTATCTCTTTTAGTGAAGCAATCTCTTCTTCTAAATCTTTAGCTTCTTGAATTTTTTGCGCAACATGCCCAGCTAATATCTCAGTTGTAGCATGTTTTGCAAGACCTGTTCCGATTAAAAAGTTTTTACCATATCCATCTTTAACCTCTTTAACTTCACCAGCTTTGCCTAAATTTTTTACATCTTTAATCAGTAATACTTTCATCTTTTTCCTTATCTCTCTATTTTTCCGCCATAAGAGACAATACCATAAGATAAATTCCCTATTTTCGTGTGACCCATATCTCTTAAAATTCTTGCACAGTGAGCGCTTCTGCTGCCAACATGACAATAAACAATTATGTTTTCATCTTTACTTAGTTTTGCTTCATCGAGCGTTGGAAAAAAACTGCTTGTTGGTATAAGTTTGTCTGCACCTTCGATATGGCCCATTTGCCACTCCATATGCTCGCGAACATCTACTAGTTTAAAATCAACCATGCCAATAGCACGAGCTTCAAGCAGTGACTCAAGCTCATCGCTATCCAGCTCTTTTTTGTTTACTAATACTTGGCACTCTTCTTTTGTTAGACCACGAGAGTGTTGGTGTACTGCGCTCTCCATTCCAAGCTCTAATTTTTTTGCTTCCGCGTACTCTGGAGTACAATATATCTGACAGTGACACACACCATCTTCTGGAATCTCTTTTTCAATCGCTATAGTGCAAGGACATGTTCTGTTATCTGTACTTTGGAATTTTCCATCGACCTCTTCAACCATATAGCATGGACAAAATCTCTTGTTGTACATTACTTTATTTCTAGCAAGTCCAAGTTGTACACCTTCATTTATCTCTGCCATAGGATTATATTGCCAGTTGAACTGTTTTATGACTTTATCTGTAAATTTAATTGTTTTCTCTAGTTCGGCTTGAAATTCTGGTGAATTCATATCTATTTTAATGATACTCATATTTTTTTCCTGGTTCTTTATTTTCTATTTTTTCTAGCTTTACCAGCTATTATAAAACGCAGTGCATTGAGCTTAATGAACCCTGCGGCATCTTTTTGATTATATACAGAATCTTCTTCAAAAGTACAATACTCTGGGTTGAAAAGTGAATACTCAGATGCACGACCAACAACAGTTACATTCCCTTTGTAGAGTTTTAATCTTACAGTTCCAAATACATTTGTTTGTGATTTGTCAATTGCCGCTTGAAGCATTTCTCTCTCTGGAGAGAACCAAAAGCCGTTATAGATAAGTTTTGCATATCTAGGCATCAACTCATCTTTTAGATGTGCCTCTTCTCTATCGAGCGTAATTGACTCAATTGCACGATGAGCTTTAATCATAATAGTTCCACCTGGAGTCTCATAACATCCACGGCTTTTCATTCCTACAAATCTGTTTTCTACTATATCTGCGCGACCAATTCCATGTTTTCCGCCAATTTGATTTAGTGTAGCAAGCATTGTTGCAGGTGAGAGCTCTTCTCCATTTAACGAGACTGGATCACCATTTTTATAGCCGATAGTGATATACTCTGGAGTATCTGGAGCATCTTCTGGTTTTGTAGTCCAAAGCCACATGCTATCTTCTGGCTCTGCGTTTGGATCCTCTAAAATTCCACCTTCGTATGAGATGTGAAGCAGGTTTGCATCCATAGAGTATGGAGATTTCTTGCCTTTCTTCTCTATCTGAATTCCATGTTCTGCCGCATATGCTAAAAGTTTTTCTCTTGAGTTTAGATCCCACTCCCTCCATGGAGCGATAATTGTCAGCGTTGAATCTTTGCCTAAATAACCCATCTCAAAACGAACCTGATCATTTCCTTTCCCAGTTGCACCATGACTTACGCCATCGGCGCCAGTGATATGAGCGATTTCAACTTGTCTTTTTGCAATTAGGGGTCTTGCAATTGAGGTTCCTAAAAGGTACTCTCCCTCATAGATGGCATTAGCTCTAAACATTGGGAATACATAGTCTTTTACAAACTCTTCTCTTAAGTCGTCAATAAAAATATTTTCAGGTTTAATGCCTAAAGATAGCGCTTTAATTCGAGCTGGTTCAACTTCTTCTCCTTGACCAATATCCGCAGTAAAAGTTACAACTTCGCATTTATACTCGTCTTGAAGCCATTTTAAGATTACGCTTGTGTCTAATCCACCAGAGTAAGCCAGAACTACTTTTTTAACATTTTTTTTCATATAACAGCCCTTGTAAAATAAATAATTGTTGGGATTTTACAACAAAAGAGTTTAAAAGAGAGTTAGTTGTGCGAGGGTAAGTCTCTGATATAATTTAGTGCAGAGTTTTGCTAGATAAATCTTAAAAGAATAAATGCGGATACAAAAGAGCTTTTATTACCCTTTTGTATCAAATAGTATCCCAGTAACTTCTTGCATTTTTGGAAGAAAATCAGCTGCTTGTTCCGCTGGAAATCTTCTTAGTAGTTTACTTGTTTCAGATTCTACAACTGATACATAAAATACATCTTGTGAATCAACACCAAACTTAATATTTGTACTCATTGGAGCTAGGGCTTTATTTAATTTAGCTACTAAGTCTTGAACATCTTCTTTGGAATCTATTTTTAAACCAGAACCACCTTTTTGTTGCTCCTTAACATGGTTATCACTTTTTTGAACCTGATTAACTTGTTCAACTTGAGATTTGTTTTGAGTTTGAGGTGAACTTAACTGTGTTTGTTGCTGTTTTGCAACATTTGCTATGCCATCCATGACTACCCCTTTTTTTACTAGAGAAAATTATACAGTAACCACATCGGCATAAAAAATAAATACTTTAATTTTTTTAAGCAATAAAAATTTTGCACTATTTATGATAATCTTGCATTTATGAACGAATATATAAAATTATTAAAATCAGAGTCTATTCTTAGACGATTATCGACTATTCAGTTAATATCATATTTTGGTGCATGGTTTAGCAATGTTGCCATCTATACTTTACTATTACAGATGAGAGTATCCGCAGAAGTTGTGGCATTTGTGGCAATGCTCCACTTTTTATCGGGTGTTGTCCAAGCTCCTATTTCAGGTTCGATAATAGATAGGATGGAACCAAAAAAGCTTATGTTGATTCTGGTATCTTTTGAAATTATTGCAACTATATCTCTGGTTTTTATAGATAATATGTCTGATTTATGGTTGCTTTATGTATTGATATTCGTGAAGATGGCGGCCGCTAGTTTTTACTTTACAACAGAGATGTCACTACTTCCAAAATTTCTTAGTGGTGAAAAACTACAAAGAGCAAATGAGCTTCACTCTATAATTTGGTCATTTTCTTATACTCTTGGAATGGCGTTAAGTGGATTTTTTGTTTACTTTTTTGGAATTAAGACAGCTTTTATTTTGGATGCTTTTATCTTTATGGTAGGATTTGCTTTGCTTTACAATACAAAGATAAAAATAGAAATGTTTAGAAGCAGTGAAAATTTAATAAAAATGATGGGAGATACATTTAAATATCTTAAAAAATCTCCCTATGCAATTCACCTCATGCTTGTTCATGCTTTTGTTGGTTTAACGGCTTTTGATGCCCTAGTTGTGTTGATGGTTGATAAATATTATGCTTCAGTGATTGCAACATCATTGGCCCTAGGGCTTTTGCACGCTTCTAGAGCTTTGGGGCTAGTCATAGGACCTATTTTGTTAAGTAGATGGGTTAATAATAAAAGAGTGGCTTATATATTTATATTTCAAGCACTAGCTGTTTGGTTATGGGCTTTTTTAATGAAAGATTTTTATATGTCACTTCTTGCTAGTGTTGTTGTTGGTCTTTTTACTACTACTCTTTGGTCATATACATACACGATTCTTCAAAAAAATATAGAACAAAAATATTATGGCAGAATCGTTGCCTATAATGATATGCTTTTTTTAGGTTCAGCTTCTACAACATCATTTATGATAGGATTTTTGGCAACGCGTGATCACTCTTTGGAATTTATCACTGTACTTATTGGGGTAGGATTTTTAGTTGGCGGAATTTACTTTTCATGGGTAATGAAAACTCAAAAGATTAAGGATATATATTGATTACATTTGCTGTTATTGGTGGATTGCTTTTAAATGTTGGAGCATATTTGACCCTAAAGGGGAAGATATATGAAGCTGTTATTGTTTATCTTTTTGCTGATGTTTGTTGGATTGCAGTGGCTTATGAGAGAGGTGATTTTTTAGGAACACTATTTACAGTTGCTGGTGTTATATTTGGATTTTTAGCATTTTGGAAAATGAAAAATGGAGAGATGAGTAAAAATTTAAATGGGGAAAAAGATGATTTATAAGTCAAAAATAGGTGATATAGATCTAAGTAAATTAACTAGACTCTATCCTGCTGCAGTTGTAAATGTTGATGGTGAGATTGCCGAGATGAGCCTAGAGTGGGCCGATATGAATGAGGATAAGGTAAATATAACTTCGTTTGTTTTAGTTTTTGATTTTACTCTACCAAAAGAGAAAGTAAGAGACAAAAAAGAGCTGCATTTTCAAACAAAAGATGAGCTTATACTAGCCATTCAAGAGGTTTCACAATTTTTTTAATCTCAAATGACACTAAAAAAGTATTTTCGATAGCAATCCCAGCGGCCCTCAAGCATCTAGTGGATATCTCGCAAATTCTCATAGATATGTTAATGGTTGGTATGATTAGCGTCTCAGCTATAGCTGCAGTTGGTATGAGTATGCAATTTATGATGATTATAAATGTTTTGATGACTCTTTATGTTGTTGGTGGAAATACTTTAATATCGAGATTTATTGGACAAAGGAGAAAAAGGAGAGCGTCAGCACTTTTGTACTCGCTTGCTATTCTTGCTATTATTTTGTCCGTATTTGTAACTATTGGCGGATATTTTGGAAGTGAATATCTCTACTCAATTATGGGAGCAGAGGCTGATGTTGTTCATCAGGGCACACTATATTTTAAGATACTCTCTCTTGGCATTGTCTTTATATTTATTGATACGCTTTTGTACAACGCTCTCTCGGCGGCCGGAGACACGACCCACTCTCTTTACATAAAACTGGTCTCCGCGGCAATTAATGCTTTTTTAAACTATGTTTTTATTTTTGGTCACTATGGATTTAGTGCCATGGGAATTGAGGGCTCTGCTTATGCTACAGTTGTAGCTTATATTTTTAGTGTTATTGCATATATTGTGCTTATCAAAAAACCGCACTCTAAGCTAAATGTGATTCCAATAATTAGATTTAAAGATATAAAAAGAGTCTTTAGCGTTGGGTGGAGCGCCGCGCTTGATAGGGGAATATCCAGTATCTCATTTTTGTTTTTTGTGGCAATTATCGCTGCGTATGGGACCGCAGAGTTTGCAGGCTATCAAGTTGGTCTTCGTGTGGAGGGTATAGCTTTTATGCCTGGATTTGGTTTCGCTATAGCTGCAATGGCGCTAGTTGGACAAAATTTAGGGGCAAAAGATAAAGAAAAAGCCTACAACATGGGCATCATAAGTGGAAGAGTTGCTTATGTTTTTATGGGAAGTGTCGGTGCTTTGCTTATAATATTTCCAGAGTTTTTGGTTGGGTTTTTTACAAAAGATGGCGCAACAATTGCGGTCGCATCTGAGTACCTGATATTGGTTGGTTTAGCACAGATTCCACTTGCCATAATGTTTGTCTATTCTGGGGCACTTAGAGGTGCTGGAGCTACTAAAACAACGCTATTTGTAAACCTTTTTTCACTCTGGTTTTTTAGAGTAATTCCATCATATATTGCCTATGAAATGGGATATGAAATTGTTGTGATTTTTATGATTATGAACATTGAAACGCTCATAAAAGGAATCGTCTATATTTACATATACAAAAAGAGAGTTTGGTTGGACACTAAGGTTTAAAAATAGACATTTTTGATATAATCAACCTTAAAAATTTAAATTATTAGAGAAAATATTACCTTTTTGGCCTAGCAATATTAACTCTTCAAAATACACAAAAAATGGCATAAAAAATGAATAATCAAGAGTATGAAAAAGCAGTAAAGCAGTTAAATCTCTACTCGTATCACTACTATGTTTTAGATGATCCAATAACTACTGATGAGATTTATGACAAGCTCTACCATGAAGTCTTAGCATATGAGAGTACCCACAAAGAGCATATTTTGGACTCTTCTCCTACGCAAAGAGTTGGAGACAGCATCTCTGATGGATTTACTAAAGCGCCCCATCTTAGTCGTATGTGGAGTTTAGAAGATGTTTTTAATTCTGAAGATCTGGAGAAATGGCTCACCAAAACCTACAAACTAGATAAAAATATCTCATTTTATTGTGAGCCAAAATATGATGGTGCATCACTAAACCTTATCTATGAAGATGGGATTTTAACTCAGGGGATAACTAGAGGTGATGGAGAAGTTGGTGAACTTATCACGCAAAATGTAAAGACTATTCGCTCGGTTCCGCTGACAATAGAACATAAAGAAAAAATAGAGATTCGTGGTGAAGTTGTTATTTTTAAAGATGAGTTTGAAAAAATAAATCAAGATAGAGCAAAAAATGGCGAAGCTGTTTTTGCAAATCCAAGAAACGCTGCGGCTGGTAGTTTAAGGCAGCTTGATTCACGCATAACAGCCTCAAGAAATTTAGTTTTTTTGCCTTATGGAGTTGGGGAAAATTCACTAGAGCATAAACTGCTTAGTCAAAAGATGGCTTATATCTACTCTCTTGGATTTAAAAAACCGCCACTAAGTGCAACTTGCAGTGATGCCAAAGAGATTCAAGTTATTTATGATGAGATGTGTGCAAACAGAGACGGTTATGAGATGATGCTAGATGGAATGGTTGTAAAAGTGGATGAGATATCTGCTCAAATAGATATGGGCTACACTGTTAAAAATCCTCGTTTTTCTGTCGCATATAAATTTCCAGCAATTGAGAAGATAACAACTCTAAAAGATATAACTCTTCAAGTAGGACGAACTGGTGTTGTTACCCCAGTTGCACTCGTGGAGCCAACAAATATTGATGGTGTGGTTGTTGAGAGGGCAACTTTGCATAACTTTGATGAGATCGACAGAAAAGATATTCGCCTAAACGACAAAGTAATTATCCTCAGAAGCGGTGATGTGATTCCTAAAATTATAAAAGTTTTAACTCATGAGAGAAATGGGAGCGAGGCTAAATACATCAGACCAACTTTCTGCCCAGTTTGTAAAAGTGAACTGCTAGACGAAGGTGTGCTTTTGAAGTGCCAAAACCTTAGATGCGAAGCTAGAGTTATAAACTCAATCATCTATTTTGCTTCAAAATCTTGCTTAAATATTGATGGACTAGGAAATAAAATAGTCGAAGCACTTTTTAGCTCAGGTTTGGTTAAAAGCGTTGTAGATCTATTTTCGTTGACGCTTGATAATCTTTTAGTGTTAGAGGGATTTAAAGAGAAAAAATCTCAAAATTTACTCAGCTCCATAGAGAGCGCAAAAGGGTGTGAATTTTGGCGATTTGTAAACTCTTTGGGAATTGAGCATATCGGAGAGGTTGCCTCAAAAACATTAAGCAGTAATTTTGGAAGCGGGTTTGTAGATGCAACAAAAGATGAGATAGTCTTATGTGATGGCATCGGCGAAGAGATGGCAGAGTCTGTTTTGGAGTTTGTAAGAGTAAACAAAGATACGATAGCACTACTTCAAGAGATTTTAAAACCAATAGAGCCTCAACAAAGAGTCGAGGCATCAGAAAATCCATTTAAAGATAAAACAGTTGTTTTAACTGGAAGTATGAGTGAGTCAAGAGATGCAATTAAAGAGATTTTAGAGAATCTTGGGGCAAAGGTTTCTGGCTCAGTTTCAAAGAAAACAGATTTTGTTATCTACGGTGAAGATGCTGGAAGCAAGTATGACAAAGCAGTTAGTTTAGGCGTAGAGTGTTTAAGTGAACAGCAGATGAGGAGTAAGATTGAGCAGGCTTGATAATTTTTTAGTAGAAAACGGTTTGTGTGAAAGCAGAAACAGAGCTCAGAGCATCATAAAAGATGGACTTGTGAGCGTAAATGGCGAGCAGATTATTAAGAGTTCACTTAAGTTAAAGGGGAGCGACAAGGTTGTTGTAAAAGAGCATAAAGAGTATGTGTCTCGTGCAGCTTTTAAGCTAAGCACTTTTTTGGATGAACTCAATATTAATTTAAAAGACAAAACAGCACTTGATATTGGTTCTTCAACAGGCGGTTTTACACAGGTCTTATTGGAGGAGGGAGTTGCTGAAGTGACGGCAGTTGATGTTGGGCGAGAGCAACTACATGCAACTCTAAAAAGCGATAAAAGAGTCCTCTCATACGAAGAGTGCGACATAAGAGAGTTCAAGAGCGATAAACTATTTGATATGGTAGTCAGCGATGTCGCTTTTATTTCCCTGCTTCACATTTTAGATGATGTTGACAGACTCTCAAACGATAAAATTATCTTGCTTTTTAAACCACAATTTGAAGTGGGACGAGAAGCAAAAAGAGACAAAAACGGTGTCGTGACAGATGAAAAAGCGATACTTCAAGCGATGATTAAGTTTGAAGATGCGTGTAAACTAAAAGGATGGAAACTTGTTAAAAAATCTCCTTCAAAACTAACAGGAAAAGAGGGAAATCTGGAGTATTGTTACTTTTTTGAGAAGTAAAATATGATAAATCGCAATACTTTATGATGCCTTTTAATAACCTTGGATTCGTCTTTAAACATTTCGGCTCTATTATATATTCTAAACCAATCTTAGAGGATTTGTGTATATTTTTGCATGGCTTTACCGATAAAGAGAGTGTCTTAGACATAGGCGCAGGCACGGGAGTGATGAGCGAGTTCGCTTACAGATGCAACAACACCCTCAAATATGTCGCCGTTGACCCAGCAGAGGGTATGCTAAAGTACGCCCCTGAATATCTGGAGACTCACATAGGCACAGCAGAAGCACTACCGTTTAAAGATAGCAGTTTTGATGCCGTTTTTATGGGGGAGTCGCTGCATCATTTCAATGACATAGATGCCGCGCTTAGCGAAGTAGTGCGAGTACTAAAAGATGGCGGAAGGCTTTTCATCTATGATTTTGACAGAGGCACTTTTTTGGGCAAGAGCGTTTGCTTTATGGAAAGAGTATTTGGGGAACCTGCCAATTTTTATGAACCTGCCGTATTAAAAGAGGTGCTAGAGAGTTACGGCTTTAGCGTAAGTATAAAGAAACACGGATGGCGGTATACCGTGAGTGCTTCTCTCTAGCAAATCAACTTATTTTGTATATAATAGCTGTTTAGTAGATAGTTATGTGTATAGAAAGAGAATGAACTTATGGCAAATAACTGGAATATTCCATTATGGTTGGAGCAAGAGGTAAGAGAGCGAGACAAAAAATGCGTTTATTGTGGTGTTGAGTTTACACTTTCAAAAATCTCCAAAAAAACAGCTGCAAGCTGGGAACATATTATCAACAATGTCAAGATCATTACAAGAGAAAATATTGCTCTGTGCTGTTGCGGCTGCAACGCAAGTAAAGGGCGAAAACAACTTTCGATTTGGCTTCAAACGAAGTATTGCCAAGAACGAAATATTACCCCTAACACAGTGGCACCGATAATTAAGCAGGCAATACAAAATGGGTTGTAAACCACGTAACAACCAAAAGCAGGCCAATCAAAAGCCTGCTGATTGATTTAATATCTAGAAAACGGAGATAAAAAAATGGATACTTTAACAATAGATATCATCGGTATCTTAGGAGTAGCTATAGTCGTGGTAGTATATTTTTTACTCCAAAGCGAAAAAATAGACCCAAAAGGGTTTTTGTATTCGTTTTTTAATGCTGTGGGTTCACTGCTTATTTTGTATTCACTTTTGTATAACTGGAATCTCGCCTATTTTATCATAGAATTTATCTGGATTTTGATAAGCTTGTATGGGCTTCGTAGATGGTATAGAAACAAAAATCAAAACGCATGAAGTTGCGCCATGGCACTAGCAACTTGACATAGCGTACGATATTAAGTACAATTTACAAAATTAATCGAAAAGGCACCTCTATGATAAGAGTAATGTCGGCAAGCGAAGTTAGAGCAAATATTTACAATGTTATGGATGAAACTGCGCAAAGTCATGAGCCTGTGCTTATAACAGGAAAAAGAAATAATGTCGTGATGCTCTCCCTTGAGGATTGGAATGCGATAGAAGAGACGCTATATTTAAATTCTATACCAAATTTAGCATCTTCCATACAAGATTCGATGAAGTCGGATGATAGCGAATTTAGTGAAGATATAGAGTGGTAATTAATAAAATACTTTATAGCAAATTGGCATTAAAAGATGCTAAAAAGTTATCTAGTGCCAGTTTAGATAAAAAAGCAAAAGAACTAATTGAGATTATTAAAAAAGATCCATTTCAAAATCCGCCGTCTTACGAGAAGTTAGCTGGAAATTTAAATGGCACATACTCAAGAAGAATAAATATCCAACATAGAATAGTTTATGAAGTAAGAGAGAGCGATAAAGTCGTGAGAGTGCTTAGGATGTGGTCGCATTATGGAGAGTAGTTGCTCAAATAAAGGAGTATTGGTTTGAAAGATATAAAAAATAGCACCTCTATTGCAATTGGCGGGTTTGATGGGATGCACATAGGGCACCAACAGCTTTTTAAGGCGCTGGACAAAGATGGTACAATTGTGGTTATTGAAACAGGCTATGCAAATCTTACTCCAAAGAGAGAAAGAGAGCATTTTTCGCAATACCCAATACTCTATCTTGAACTTGATGAGATTCGTCACTTAGGCGGAGAGGAGTTTGTGATTTTCTTAAAAGAGAAGTTTCCTAGACTCAAAAAAATAGTGGTCGGATATGATTTTCACTTTGGGAAAAATAGAAAATACTCATCTGAAGATTTAAAAAATATTTTTGATGGTGAGGTTGAGGTTATCAAAGAAGTAGCTTTTCATGGAGACTCTGTTCACTCACACAAGATAAGAGCAAAACTTCAGATTGGCGACATAAAAGGTGCTAACGCTTTTTTAGGGCATAATTACACTCTAAAAGGCGGTGTTGTCTCTGGTCAGGGCATAGGCAAAAAAGAGCTAGTCGCAACTATAAATATAGAAGCAAAAGAGTACCTTGTGCCAAAAGAAGGCGTTTATGCAACGCTTACTCGTATTGATGATGAAGAGCATTTGCATCCATCTGTCTCATTTGTCGGACATAGAGTAACTACGGATGGGAGTTTTGCTATAGAGAGCCATATTCTTGACGGTGAAGTTTTATGTAAAGATAAAGCGGCGATTAGTTTTGTCTCTTTTATAAGAGATAATAAAAAATTTAACTCAATGGATGAGTTAAAAGTAGCAATTAAAAAAGATATATCGATTGCTTCAAAGGAGCTAAAATTTTTACAATTATGAACAGAGAGTATTTGCAAAGTACGCAAGATATTAACTTTAAATTTTATCAAAATGAGAGAGATTTCGTAGTAGATGAGATACCGCTTGCTGGGTTTTTAGGTAGAGGAAACTATCTGATTTTGCATGTATCAAAGGTTGAGCTAACTACTTGGGACATGATAGCAATATTCGCAGAATTTTTAGCGATTCCAGCGGAAAAAATAGGTTATGCAGGACTAAAAGATAAACATGCCACAACTTCACAGTATCTTTCAGTTGAGACAAAATACGAGAATTTACTTAAAAAATTTCAACATAAACAGATAAAAATACTTAGCACAATAAGACACTCTCACTCTATTAGAATGGGAGATTTGGCTGGAAATAGATTTAGCATAAATCTTCATGAGGTTGATAATATAGATGCTGGAAAAATAGAAAAAATTGCTAGAAAGATAGCTAAAACAGGGCTTCCAAACTACTTTGGTTATCAGAGATTTGGACGAGATGCAGATAGTATAAACCAAGCAAATGAGATGATAAAAGGGGAGCTTTTTGTAGAGGATGCAAAGCTTAAAAATTTTCTAATTTCAATTTATCAAAGCTATCATTTTAATGAATGGTTAAGAGAGAGAGTTCTTTTATCAAAAGAGCAAGCTAGTTCTGAGTTTATTCTCTTAAGTGGGGATGTTTATCAGCTAAGTGATAAAAAATTAACAATTCCAAATTTAGTTCCAAACAAAGATTTTCCAATGAAGGGAGCTGTTGTTACTGGGCTTTTATGTGGAAGAGATACTATTCGTGCAAAAGGTGCAGCAAGAGAGATAGAAGTAAAGTATGATGATGAATTTTTACAAGAAAAAGGACAAAGAAGAGAGGCCTTAATCTATCCGAGTGATATTGATTGTAAATACATCAGAAAAGAGACTATGTTAAATCTCTCTTTTACTCTGCCTAAAGGTTCATACGCAACTGTGTTTTTAGAGAGCATAGCGGGAAGAAACTACAGCGCAAAAGATGTTAAGATGAAGGAAAAGAAAAGAAAATAGATAATTTTTTATATCTATTATAAAAGTTTAATCCAATTTTCAATATAATTGCGCAATTTATTTAAGACAGGGAGCGCTTATATGCCTGAGTTGTTTACTTTTGTAGGTACTATTTTTGGAGTATCTCACCACATTGATCCACAAACATATAAAACAGTTATTTATTTAACGCACATGTTCCTTTCTGCAGGTATTGCCTTAGTAATTGTTAGAATGGCTATGTCAAATCTTCAGATGGTTCCAAGAGGAGCTCAAAATGTTATGGAAGCATACATTTCTGGTGTTCTTAAAATGGGAACGGATGTAATGGGAGCAGAAGCTGCTCGTCGTTATCTTCCCCTTGTTGCTACAATTGGTCTTTTTGTTGGTATTGCAAATCTTATCGGGGTTGTTCCTGGTTTTGAAGCTCCAACAGCATTTTTAGAGTTTGCTTTAACTCTTGCTATCTCTGTGTTTATCTACTATAACTTTGAGGGTATCCGTCATCAAGGTGTTGTGAAATATTTCAAACACTTTTTAGGTCCAGTTTGGTGGTTGTATTGGTTAATGTTCCCAATTGAGATAGTTTCTCACTTTTCTCGTTTAGTTTCTCTTAGTTTCCGTCTATTTGGAAATGTTAAGGGTGATGATATGTTCTTGATGGTTATTTTGATGCTTGCCCCTTGGGTTCTTCCGATGATTCCATACGCACTTCTTACTTTTATGGCGTTTCTTCAAGCATTTATTTTCATGATGCTAACTTATGTTTATTTAGGTAGTGCAATAACTGTTGAAGATAACCACTAAAACTACAAAAAAATGCAAAAAGATATATTCGATAGAATTATAGGTTTTTTGCTTGGAGCATCATGGGCAGTTTTGCTCTTTGGTGCCATTATAACTTTTAAATTTTTCTCTTATCTCGAAACCCCAATTACCCTTTTTATAACTATTTTATTTATTGTGATTTCTCTCTTTCTGATTCTAGCGCTTGATGCTTTTTCAATAAATAGACAAAGACTAGAAGAGGCAAAAAAGCAGACAAAACTACTTGAAGATATTTGCTCTAAGTAAAAAACAATTTTGACAAAAAAACAGTTCTCATTTATTTCTGCTATTGTTGCAATTATTATCTGTATTTTGGGTGGTTGTAGCACCTATTTTGAAAATCAAAATACACAAACACACGATGAAAAATATTATCAAACCAAAATGTGTAATGAGCTTAAAGGAACTATGGAGTATGTCTTGTTTGATAGAACAAGGGTTGATTGCCTAACCGATAAATATGCCATAGAGGTAGACTTTGCAAAAAAGTGGGCAGAGAGTATTGGTCAAGCACTTTACTATGCGGATGTAACAAACAAAGAGCCAGTGGTTGCGCTTATAGTTGGCAAAGATGATGAGAGATATATTGAGAGAGTGAAAAGAGTTGCAAAAACTCACGGTATAAAGGTTATGATTTTAGACAGGTGATGTTTCTATTTATGTTGTAACCTCTTTGAAATAAATTAGCTCTAAACTTTCAATATGAAAAATGACCTATCAAAAAAATGGATAAATAATCTAGAGGTTTTAGATATTGCTTTTCAACCTATTCTGAATATACATACTGGAAAATTATTTGCAGTTGAAGCACTTCTTAGAAATCATGAAGAGGCTGGATTCAAATCGATATTTTCTCTATTTGATAGAGCATATAAGGATGGTATGCTTTACTCTTTTGATATTAGACTGAGAAAGAAAGCATTAAGAAAATTTACAGAAATCAGTGATTATGAGGGTATAAAACTTTTTTATAATCTGGATAACAGACTTCTTGAGATGCCAAATTTTGGGCAAGGAAACACAAGTAAGCTGTTAAATCTTTATGGCATAGACAAGCATAGTATATGCTTTGAAATTTCAGAGAGACATGAGATACCAAACAGCTCAAATATGGAAGCTATATTGGCTCATTACAGAAGTGAAAAATACTGCATAGCAATAGATGATTTTGGAGTTGGTTATTCTGGATATAAGCTTCTTTATGACAGTAAACCAGATATCATAAAAATAGATAGATTTTTTCTTGCAGATATCAACAAGGATGTTAAGAAAAAATTAATGGCACGAAGTATTACGCATCTTGCCATTCAGTTAGGTATAAAAGTTATAGCTGAGGGAATAGAGACAAAAGAGGAACTTCTAGCCTGCCGAGATATAGGTTGCCATTTTGTGCAGGGTTATCTAGTACAAAAACCAACTGTTAATGCAGAAAGTATTTTTGTAGAGTATCCACATATTTCTAAAATTTTGAAAAGTGAGCGAAGATCTACAAATAGCGATTGCAAGATAGAAGCAAATCTGGATAAAAAAGAACCATTTTTTATTGATACAGATTTAAATATTATAGTGGAGTATTTTCAAAAAAATCCAGAGATAGTGGTTGTTCCTGTTGTAAATTCCAATAATGAACCTATTGGAATTTTACAAGAAAGTAAGATAAAAGAGCTTGTATACTCGCCATACGGCAGATCACTTATGCTAAATAGTAGTATAAAAAAGTCAAAATTAAAAAATATAATCCAGCCTTGTGGCATCACTGAGATAAACTGCAATATATCAACTATTATAGAACTTTTTTCAAATAATCCTGAATCTGTTGGAATCGTACTTACAAAAAACTCAAAATATTTTGGTTTTTTGTCTGCTAGGGCAATAATTACTATTATGAATGAGCAAAACCTAATTTATGCTGTGGAGCAAAATCCACTCACTAAACTTCCTGGAAACAGCATGATAGAGAAGTATATATCCGAAGTTAATACAAGCAGTGACCCCTATATTTT
The DNA here is from genome assembly GCF_028713515.1 of Sulfurimonas sp. Classification (GTDB taxonomy): domain Bacteria; phylum Campylobacterota; class Campylobacteria; order Campylobacterales; family Sulfurimonadaceae; genus Sulfurimonas. The sequence continues at coordinate 138,793 of NZ_JAQTOD010000001.1, forward strand.
GTGCTACTTTGACTTGGACAATTTTAAGGCATTTAATGATGTTTATGGATTTAGAAATGGTGATAGAGCAATACAGCTCTTTGCTGATATTTTGAGAAAAAATTTATCTCAAGAGTTTTTTAAAGCACATATTGGGGGAGATGATTTTTTTGTTGCTATAGAGTGCAAAGAGGATACTCAAGAGCAATACATAAGCGATATCTCAGAGATAATAAGAAAATTTGCCGATGATGCAAGAGGGCTATACTCAAAAGAGGACAAAATAGCAGGCTATATTGTATCGACTGACAGAGAGGGCAACAAAAAAGAGTTTACTCTACTCACTGCTAGTGCGTCAATACTGCTAGTTGATGTTAGCTCAAAAAAAAGAGATAAACAGAGCATAAATCAAGCTCTCTCTTCTGGAAAAAAAGCTGCAAAACAAGAGAGCTCCCATATCTATTTGAGCAAGTGGCAATAGCTCTTTATAGAGTTTGCATGATAGATGCAAAATATAATTGAATATGTTCTTATGAATCTTAAAAGCATAAGTTAGGTAAAATCCGCATAATTATTATCCAAGGAATCTTATGTTTGAAACAGTTATCGGACTTGAAGTCCATGTTCAACTAAACACAAAAACTAAACTTTTTTGCTCTTGCCCAACAAGTTTTAATCACAAACAAAATACCAATACTTGTCCTACCTGTCTGGCTCTTCCAGGTGCTCTTCCGGTTTTAAACAAAGAGGTACTTCATAAGGCAATAATGCTGGGCACAGCAATTGATGCGACAGTAAATAAAACTTCATATTTTGATAGAAAAAGCTACTTTTATCCAGATAGTCCATCAGCGTATCAGATCACTCAACTATACACTCCGGTGGTTGAGCATGGAAAACTTCAAATCGATTTTGAAGATGGTTCACATAAAACTATCCGTATAAATCGTGCTCACATTGAAGCGGATGCTGGGAAAAATGTTCATGATGGTGATATCTCAAAGGTTGATTTGAACCGTGCAGGAACCCCGCTTCTTGAGATAGTATCAGAGCCTGATATGAGAAGTGCGGATGAAGCGATTTTGTATCTTAAGAAGCTCCACTCAATCATTCGTTATCTAGATATTGGTGATGCAAATATGCAAGAGGGCTCGTTCCGTGTAGATGTAAATGTCTCCATCCGACCTAAGGGTGATAAAAAACTATATACTCGTGTTGAGATAAAAAATATAAACTCTTTTAAATTTATCCAAAAAGCAATTGAGCTTGAAGTCTCTCGCCAAAGTGAAGCGTGGGAAGATGGAGTTTACGACAAAGAGATAGTTCAAGAGACTAGACTTTTTGACCAGACAAAACAAGAGACTCGCTCTATGCGCGGAAAAGAAGAAGCTGCTGATTATCGTTATTTTCCAGAACCAGATCTACTAAAAGCTGTAGTAACTGACGAGATGCTTGAGAGATATAGCGTCATTCCAGAGTTGCCAGATGAAAAAATGGCTAGGTTTGTAAAAGATTATGGCATGAATGAGTACAACGCTAGTGTACTTACTTCAAGCGTTGAGATGGCACACTTTTTTGAAGCTATGATGAGCGAGAACATAACTGCTAAAAATGCTCTCACATGGCTAACTACGGAACTTTTAGGTCGTCTAAAGGGAGAGTTAAATATTTCAAACTCGCCAGTTGATGCAAAAAAACTTGGACTTCTAGTTAGGAGGATTGAGGATGGCACAATCAGCGGAAAAGCCGCCAAAGATGTACTCGATTATCTGATGGAAAATGAAACAGATGTTGATAGTGTAATTGATACTCTTGGATTAAAGCAGGTTAGTGATAGTGGTGCAATTGAGGCTATTTGCGACACTGTTATCGCTTTAAATCCAGATAAAGTTTCGGAGTATAAAGGCGGAAAAGATAAGCTTTTTGCATTTTTTGTTGGTCAGGTTATGAAAGAATCAAAGGGAAGCGCAAATCCTCAGTCGGTAAATGAGATGCTAAAAACAAAATTAGGATAGATTGCAAAAACGCCGTACAGCCTTCGAAAAATCATTTTTTTATAGCTTTAGTTGGGTAGCATTAACTAGAGAGACTACTCTCTAGTTTCACCCAAAATATAAGTAGAAATTTTCTCAATCTCCTCTTTTGTAACTTTCCCGCTCATCGATGGCATCAGTCCAAATCTATTAAAAGTCTCTATCGGAAACATCATCTTCTCTCTTTTTGGATTGAAGGCAAACTCAACCATAAACTTAATCTTGTTTTCTCTCGTGAGCTCAGCTTCTCTTAGTTTTCTAGCTATTGCCCAATATGGTGGAGCTTTCATGTTATCCACTTTTTCTTTTGTTATAGTTCCCATAAGATGGCAATTTCCACACTTTCTCACTGCTAAATCTTCTGCGCTCTCAGAAGCAAGTACCACTGTTGATACTGATAGTATGGCAAGCAAACCTAAAAATATTTTCATAATTTTTCCTTAATTATTTAATCTAATCATAATTATAACACCAATTTATAAGAATATGTAAATTTATTTTTATTTGATGATTTTGTACTTTTTGGATTATAGTTTATAAAACATCTTTTATATGAGTTTAGTGTAATAATTTATATCATAGTATTTAGGTTTAAAGAAGAAAATAGAGTAGAAGTGAAAAAATTAGATACCTACGCAACACGCCCAGAGCGTTTAAAAGTTATTGAATTGATAAAATCTGTAACTATTGAATCAAAAATTGTTGATTATAATAATGTAAACTGATATTTATCAATATTTTTTCTTATTTTATGAGTTAGAATTCGTAAATTTTAAAATATAGGAAAAAAAGATGCGTAAAATATTTCTAATTGTATCGGCTATTTTAATAGTAAACTCACTGGAGGCAAACGAGGGGAAAGTTTGTCAAAAATGTCATCCAATAATATACTCAGAGTATTATGAATCTTCACATAGAAAAGCTTCAGCAGAGAATAATCCAATTCATAAAGCCATGTGGGATAAACATCCAAAAGATGAGAAGGGCTACACTTGTGCAAAATGCCATTCTCCTAATGATTTGGAAGTTTTAAAAAGTGGTAAATTAGTTAAAAATGAGATTCAAACGGAAGAGCCAATCTCATGTATATATTGTCATACAATTAAAGATGTTCAAGAAGAGACAAACACAAATATAAGCAGTAATAAAAAAAGAGAGTTCTATACAGCTGAAAAAGGCAAACATGGTAAAGCAAAATATGAGACCAAAAAATCATGGTTTGGCCTAGTAAAAGAGCCAGAGAGTTCACCTTATCATAAAATAGATTACTCGAATGAGAATTTCTATAATGGAAATATATGTATGGGTTGTCACTCCCATGTAAACAATGAGCATAGTTTTGATATATCACTGTTGGATGCAGTAATAGGAAAAGAGGATAAAAATAGTTGTGTAACTTGTCATATGCCTCAAGTTTTAGGCACAAAAGTGACTATCAACGAGACTAAAACTCACGCATACCATGGAATTGCTGGGATATATCATAAAAGCACAAGCATGGGAGAGCATATAGATTTTAATCTAACTAAAACTAACGGTAGCTTTAGTGTTATGGTTACAAACAAGTCAAATCATGCTCTTTTTGGTCAGGCTCTTAGACAGGGAGTTTTAAAAATAACCATTAGCAGAGAAGGCAAAAATATTGAGCTAGAGCCATTTATATTCGAGAGAGTTGTTGGTAAGGATGGCAAAGTTACTATGCCTTGGGATGCAGATAAATCACTTAAAGATACACTGGTTTATGCTAAAAAAGTTGTACCTTTTAACTACACAATCAAAAAAGGTGATGAGGTAAAAGTGGAGCTTGGCGTACAGATAATCTCCAAAGATGGTGCAAACAAATTAGGATTAAAAGATAGTAAAGAGTTTACGAAGTTTAGATTGTTAAAGGCAGAGAAATTTAATTTTTAAGAGTCATTCTTAAGATTGCTAGAGGCACCATGATGTTAGAATTGCGCAAAAAATAAGGCAATTTAAATGTTAATGACTCTAGTTGGTATCTATACCCTATTTGTACTAATCACGATTTACACAAGTGTTATGCAGATAGGTTTTGTAAACAGAGCAAAAAGAGGTAACGCTGTTCTTTTGTCTCAAAATGATTTTCTTAAGGCCGGAAATTATAGTGTAGCAAAAGAGAAGATGAGCGTTGTCTCTGCTTTTGTTGACTACATAATATTTGTTTTGTGGTTGGGTGTTGGTATAAAATTTTTACAAAGTACTATTTTGTTCGAGAATGAAGCAGTTTTAAACATCGCTTTGGTTCTTGGATTTTTAATCATCGGTTCCATCATTTCACTCCCATTTTCTTACTATGAAAAATTTGTACTAGATGAAAAATTTGGTTTTAACAAATCAACTCTTGCTCAATGGATAAGAGATACTTTTGTCTCCTTTATCACAACTCTTATTTTTGGCTCTTTGGTTGTCTTTGGCGTTTATCTCATCATAATAAGCTCAGCTCTATGGTGGTTATGGAGCTTCATTTTTATTTTTGTAGTGATAGTTTTTATAAATATGCTCTATCCAACCTTTAGAGCTCTTTTTTTTGACAAACTGACTCCGCTTCAAAATGAGGAGTTAGATAAAGAGATAAAAAGCTTGATGGATAGAACTGGATTTGTAAGTTCTGGCGTTTTTATAAGCGATGCAAGCAAGAGAGATGCAAGACTTAATGCCTATTTTGGCGGAATCGGTAAATCTAAAAGAGTTGTTCTGTTTGATACTCTGATAGAAAAACTAACAACAAAAGAGCTTCTCGCGGTCTTAGGACATGAATTGGGTCACTTTGCTCATGGGGATATCTATAAAAATATCGCTTTGATGGGCGCCATGCTGTTTGCTATGTTTGGTATATTTGGAAATCTTCCAGATTCACTTTATTTGGAGCTTGGAGTTGCAAAATCTCCAGCCGTTATGATGATTTTACTAATGCTTTTTATGCCAGTTTTAGGCTTTTTTATGATGCCAATCATGGGAATTGTTAGTAGAAGCAATGAGTACGCAGCGGATAAAATGGGAAGTGAACTAGCTGGAATTGGCGGAGCAGTTGAGCTTGCAAACGCACTTAAAAAACTTGTAAATGAAAACAGAAGTTTCCCACTCTCGCATCCACTTTATATATTTTTTCACTACACACACCCTCCTGTTTTAGAGAGACTAAAAGAGCTTGGTATGGATATAAAAGAGATGGATAAAAATGCAATGGCTGAACAGTGTCAAGCGGATATTTAGTTAAAGATGTTTTAAAAGAGATAACTACAGCGCTTGAGCCTTTTATAGAGAGAGCTTCCAGGGAGGCTCAACTGCTTCTTATGTATCATTTGAGTGTAGATGAACTTTGGCTTTTGACAAATCAAAACAGTAGTGTAGAAAATATTGAAAAGCTTTTTGAGTGGGTTAAAAGACGCACTAAAAATGAGCCTTTGGAGTATATAACCAAGAGGGTTAGTTTTTATAGCGAAGAGTTTTATATAGCTAAAGGCGCACTCATTCCACGCCCAGAAACAGAGCTTTTAATAGATGAAGTTCTAAAAAATGCACCAAATAGAGATTCTGAGATAAGATTTGTAGAGGTTGGTGTTGGAAGTGGAATTATATCCATAATGCTCGCAAAGTTTTTTCCACGAGCCAAAATTATAGCAGTTGATATTTCACAAGATGCACTAAATATTGCCAAAATAAACATAGAGAAATTTGGTTTTGAGAATAGAATAGAGCTTAGGTTAGGTTCTCTTTTGGAGCCGATACATGAGCATATAGACTATTTGATTTCAAACCCGCCCTACATTGCAGATGATGAAAAACTAGAGTCAAATCTCTCTTATGAGCCACAAAATGCACTCTTTGGTGGGGAGATTGGTGATGAAATTATAAAGAAACTTCTTGATGAACTCTTAAGCAGAAATATTAACCTCTTTACATGTGAGATGGGTTATGACCAAAAAGATAAAATACAGAATTATTTAAGCGATAAGACACTGAAAAATTTAGATTTTTATAAAGATTTCAGTGGTTTTGATAGAGGCTTTACACTGAGGTTATAATTTTGAAAAGACGAATTTATTTAGATTTTGGTTATTTGATTGTTCTGGCGACTTCGTTGGGAGCCGTTATAGTTTTAGGCGCATTTGTGGCTCCTGTTATTTTTCATGCTGACAGAATTGTTATTGGAATGACCATAGACAACTACAATGCAGGAATTATTATGGGGGAGATTTTTCACCGTTTTAGTTACTGGATCTATCTACTAGCAGCTTATGTCGTTGTTTATGAGCTTATGGCATATAAAAGTGGACAACGAGATAGTATAGTTTTTGGAAGTTCCGTAACTGTAGTTTTTTCATCTCTTATGTTTAGTGCTGTTTATGCTCCAAGAATTCTATCTATGCAAGCGCTCGGCGTGGAAGCTACACAAAGTGATACTTTTGCAAATATTCACATAGCAAGTGAACTTGATTTTAAGATTTTAGCTATTGCCATTCTTGTGCTTTTTATCAAAAGATTAATGCTTCTTAGGATAAAATAGCTCAAAAACAAGGCTTTACCAATGCCAATAAAACCTATCTCCCTCCTGTTTGTCACACTATTTTTACTGTCTTTAAATCTCCTTGGGAGTAGTTTTACAAAAACTGCAACAGTTGCTCCGACGCTTCTTCAAGAAGGCTCGCAAAAAGAGTGGTGCCCAGTATGTGGTATGAAAATAGAGGATTTTTATAAAACTTCTCACACTTCAGTAACGCATAATCATAAAAATAGACAATACTGCTCAATGAGATGCTTGGTTGTTGATATGAAAGAACAAGATATAAAAATAGATGACATAAAAGTTGTAGATGCCTCAACGCAAAAGCTCATAGATGCAAAAAAAGCTTTTTATGTTGTTGGTTCAGATGTAGCTGGAACTATGTCAAAAGTTAGCAAATTAGCTTTTGCAAGTAGAGAAGTAGCAGAAGATTTCAACATGGAGCACGGTGGAAAAATTGTTGATTTCAATACTGCGATTGATATAGCAAAAGAGTCATTAACATCCGATGTGGAGATGTTGGAGAGCAAAAAAAGCATACAAATTTATCCGATGGGTGAGAAAATATTTAACAAAAACTGCAAAAAAGAGATAGAGATAGATAAATATTTTCAAATAAATGAACTAAAATCAGCCATAAAAGATAAAAAACTGTGTGGTGAGCTAAAAGAGAGTGAACTTCAACCACTCTCTTTATATCTTTGGGAAGTAAAAAGATTTGCCAATTTGAAGAGTGTTGATGGGGTGATTAAAGTTACTAAAGATGAGAAATGCCCAATCTGTGGGATGTTTGTATATAAATATCCAAAATGGGTAGCGCAGATATTTTACAAAGATAAACGCATATCTTTTGATGGCGTAAAAGATATGATGAAGTACTATTTTTCGCACAAGAATGGTGTAATAAAAATTTTAGTAACGGACTACTACTCTCAAAAAACTCTAGATGTCAGAAAAGCTTATTTTGTCGTTGGTAGTGATATTTATGGACCGATGGGCGATGAGCTGATACCTTTTGATTCTAGAAATAGCGCAAAGAGTTTTAGCGTGGATCATAAAGGGTTTAAGATTTTAGGTTTTAGTGAGATAAAAAACGCTGAGGTTTTAAAGCTTGATAAATAAAAAAAGCCGTTTTGTAATCTACTCTTTTTTAGGGTTAGTTGTTTTTTTATTTGTTGAAGTTGCCTATATTTACGGCACAAAAAGTATGAGCAGAGAAGGACTAAGCTCTAAAAGAGAGTTCGTTGGAGTCATTCAACTGCCTGATTTGGCTATATCAACAGAAGCTTTTTTTATAAGACACAGAGCTCTAAGTGATTTTTTCTCGGCATATAGAGATGATGGAACTTTGAGGGAGTATTTTGCATCAACCTTTGTTTTTTCTAGGGATAAAAATGAGAAGTAGGGTGAATTTTTACATCGTAGAGTACGCCATAAACTCTCTTATTCGTCAAAAATATAAAACTTTTTTTGTCGTATTAGTTTTGAGCACCTTGGTTTTTTTGCTCGCTTCACTTTTTTTTATAACAAACTCTATAAAATATGAACTAAGCGCAACTGTTAATTCTCTTCCTGAAATAATTGTTCAAAAAACCAAAGCAGGGCGGCATTATGATATTGATGTTAGCGCTGTTGATGAGATTTTGGACATCGCAGGGGTTGAGAGCGTATCCGCTAGAGTTTGGGGTTATTACTATTTTGAAAATGCTGGCGTAAATTTTACTTTAGTTGGAATTGATGAGTATGAGGAGCAATATAAAAACAGTTTTAAAAGTGCTGTGCAAAAACTGAACTTCAAAACATCTTCCATGCTGGTTGGTATTGGTGTTAAAAAGATTATGAGAAACAACTACTACAAAGAGTATTTTAACTTTATAAAACCAGATGGAAAACTGAAAAAAATGAATATTGGCGGTGAATTTAGCGCTGATACGGAGCTGGAATCAAACGATGTGATGCTTATGAGTAAAGATGATGCAAGAGAGATTTTTGATATTGATGAGTCAAAAGCTACAGATATTGTTGTTAGAGTTGCAAATGTGAACGAAATAGCAACTGTGGCATCTAAGATAAAACGACTTCATCCAGATAGCAGAGTGATAACAAAAGATAATCTAAAGATAAGCTATCAAAATATTTTTGATTATAAAAGCGGCGTTTTTCTATCGTTTTTTACTATCTCACTTTTTACATTTTTTATCATTATTTATGACAAGATAAGCGGACTTAGCAGTGAGCAAAAGAGAGAGATAGGGATATTAAAGGCTATTGGCTGGAGGGTTGATGATGTGCTAAGGGAGAAGTTTTATGAGGGCTTGATAATCTCTCTTTTCTCATATATAGTGGGCATAATTTTGGCATTCGCGTTCGTTTACATCTTTAATGCGCCTCTTATGCAGAGTATCTTTTTGGGATACTCGAAATTAAAAACTACATTTGAACTTCCTTTTGTGTTTGATATCCAAACGCTTGCACTTATATTTTTTCTAAGTGTGCCAATTTATATAGCTGCAACCATAATACCATCATGGAGAAGTGCAACTATAGAAGCAGATGAGGTAATGAGATAGTGATAGAGTTAAAAGATATTACAAAAGAGTACAGCTCAAATGGTGCCCATATAGTTAGAGCTCTTAAGGGTATAAACCTATCTGTAAAAGAAGGTGAGTTGGTTGTTTTAAGGGGTGCTAGCGGAAGCGGGAAGAGCACCATTTTATCACTTATCGCGGCTTTGAGCAAACCAACTACTGGAGAGGTTGTTGTTGATGGTGAGAGAGTCTCTAAACTTCAAGATAATTTCGCGTCAGAATACAGAAGAGAAACTATAGGATTTGTATTTCAAAGATATAATCTTATTCCAACACTTAGTGTAAAAGAGAATATTATCTTGCCACTTATCCCGATAAATCTAGATGCAAAAGAGCTAGAAGATAGACTCTTTAGAGTTCTGAAAATGTTTCATATTGAGCATAAAAAAGAACAACTTGTAAAAAATTTATCTGGCGGAGAGCAGCAAAGAGTGGCAATCGCAAGAGCAAATATAAATAACCCTAAGATAATATTAGCTGATGAGCCAACAGCAAATCTGGACGAGAAGCTATCGCTGCACTTTATAGAGATGTTAAGAGAGCTAAAATTGCAAGGAAAAACCATAATTATCGCCACACATGACCCGCTATTTTTTAACCTTGATTTTGTAGATAGAGTGTTTGAGATACATCAAGGAGAGATAATCTAATGCTTTTGATGCCAGAAGTGCTTACTATGATTATTCTAAATCTTATATTCGCGCTTTTTGGCTTGGTCGCCTTTGTGTTTAGCCTTAGAATTTATCTAAACTGGAATATAAATGCAACCACGCAGCTCCAATACCAACTCGAAAAACAGAGTTTTTTAGCCTCCACAATTATAAAATTTATCTTTAGTATAAAAATCCCACTTTTTCTGTTTTTTATCTTTACGCTTGATAAAATCTCAAATGTAATCATGGGTGCCATGTGTGCAGCAGGAGTTGTGGATGCCACAAAATATGGAACTTATCTGATAATACTAAAGATTTTAAATCTATACTTTTTTGCTTTTTGGCTGAAAATAAACAAAGAGGATTTAAGAGAGAAAAACCAACCATACACGAAACAGAAGTTCCTTCTTTTTTGCATACTTTTTCTGTTTTTAATTGCTGAAATAGTTTTGGAAACACTTATGTTTAGCGGAATAAAAGTTGACAAGATTGTGAGCTGTTGCGGAAGCATATATTCAAGCACGGCAAACTCTGCAATTTCATCTATTTTTTTATTAGATAAATCAGCTCTGTTGGCTATTTTTTATGGCAATTATCTACTGATGCCAATTCTATATTTTTTTAAAAACAGGTATATGTTTGCTGTTGTAAATCTCGTTTTTATAGCGACATCTCTAATCTCTTTGATACTATTTTTTGGTACATATATCTACGAACTCCCATCTCATCACTGTCCATTTTGTTTTTTACAGAGTGATTACTATTTTGTTGGTTACCCAATATACTCACTTTTATTTGTCGGCACATTTTACGGTTTGAGCGTTGGCTTCACTAAACAACTAGCAAAAAACTACAAGATGTCACTTCTATTTAACTCTCTTTATGTTATATTGGTGTCGCTCTTTGCCATCATTTATTATTTTACAAATGGCGTTTTATTATAAAGAGAAAAAGAGTGTTTAAAATTAAATTATTGTGCATTGCTCTATTTTAGGGTCTTTTGAGTATAGTGCATATAAATTTAAAAAGTCTATGAAAAATGACAATCGTGTTTTAATATATAACAAAATCATAAGAAGTGTAAAATGAAAATACAGCTTAAAAATATAGTGCTTTTCCAAAATGTAGATGAGGATATCATAAAAAAGATTGAGAGTTTTACACAAGAGCATAAAATTTCAAAAGATCATATTGTTTTTTATGAGGGCGATGAATCAAAATATCTATATCTCTTAGTAAGTGGGGTAATAAAACTCTACAAAACATCTTCCAACCATAAAGAGGTAGTGCTTAAATATTTTCATGAGAATGAGCTTATCGGTGAAGTTGCAAACTTTGAAGGCATACCATATCCAGCTACAGCGAAGGCATACAGCGATGTAGAGATTATGAAAATAGATTTTGAAAAGTTGAAAGAGATTATATTTTTAAATCCAAACTTAGCATTTAATATCCAAACTTCCCTTATTAAAAAGATTAAAAATCTTGAAAACATTATATCAACTAACTTGGTTTTAGACTCAAGAGAGAGGGTGGCAAAATATATATATGATCACTCAAAAGATTTTTTTGAAACAAAAAATATTGAGATCGCAGAAATTTTAGGGGTATCACCTGAGACACTTTCTAGAATTTTGAAGTTTTTTAAAGATGAAGATATTATAGATACAAAAAAGAAGTTTATAGATAGAGACGCACTAGTAGAATTTTTTTAATAATCACTTTTAAATAGCATATAAACCACTCTTAAACAACTCTTAGATATAATCGCGAAAAAATAACAGGGAGGCATTTTTGCTCTTCCTAAGTGAAAGAAAACATCATGGTAACTGTACAAAATCTAGTCATGCGTTATGGAAATAGGGTTCTATTTCAAGATATAAACTTAAAACTTGACCGTCATAAAAGATATGGTCTTATTGGTGCAAATGGTGCTGGAAAAACAACATTTTTAAAAATTCTTTGTGGTCAAATACATGAGTTTGAAGGTGAAATCAGAATCGGGAGTGGTTTAAAAGTTGGTGTTTTAGGACAAAATCAATTTGCTTTTGAAAATTACACAATCATGGACGCTGTTCTTTATGGCAACAAAAGACTCTATGATGCCATCAAAGAAAAAGATGTAATTTATGCAACCGGAGATTTCGAGGATGATGCAGTAAATAACCGTCTTGCTGATTTAGAAGTTATCTGTGTTGAAGAAGATCCAACATACGAGTATGATATAAATATCGCTAAAGTCTTAGAAAATGTTGGCATACCAGCAAGTAAACATAACGATTTGATGAGTACGCTAGATAGTGCTGATAAGTTTAAAGTTCTTTTGGCACAAGTTTTATACCCAAAACCTGACATACTATTTTTAGATGAGCCGACAAACAATCTCGATATTCAAACTATTACATGGTTAGAGAATGAGCTTCAACGCCATGAGGGAACTATGGTGGTAATCTCGCACGATAGACACTTTTTAAATTCAGTTGTAACAAATATACTAGATGTTGACTATCAAAAAATCCGTGAATTTACAGGTAATTTTGATGATTGGTATATTGCTGCAAATGTTATAGCAAAGCAAAATGAGCTAAACAATGCTAAAAAAGAGAAAGAAAAAGACCAGCTAGAAGCTTTCGTTCGAAGGTTTTCAGCAAATGCTTCAAAAGCAAAGCAAGCGACTTCAAGACAAAAACAACTTGAAAAACTTGTAATTGAGGATATAAAACCATCTTCTCGCAGAGACCCGAGTATCGTATTTAAAGCGAAGAGAACTATGGGCGATGAGGCACTAAATCTTGTGAATATCAATCACTCTTATGGTGATAATGAAGTATTAAAAAATATAAATCTAAAGTTTATTCCAGATGAAAAAGTCGCACTTATAGGACCAAATGGTGTTGGTAAAACAACTCTTTTGAAAATAATAATGGAAGAGATAAAGCCGATTTCTGGAGAGATTCAATGGGGCGCTACTATAGAAAATAGTTATTTTCCTCAAGATACTGCTGACATTATAAGCGGAGATGGAACTCTCTATGATTGGTTAAGAGGATTTGACCCAAAAAGAGATATGTCTGAAATAAGAAACTGTTTAGGGCGAATGCTTTTTAGTGGTGAGCAACAAGAAAAATCTGTTGTAAGCATCTCTGGTGGTGAAAAACATAGAATGATGCTCAGTAAAATGATGTTGGAGGGTGGAAACTTTTTAGTTTTGGATGAGCCTTCAAATCACCTTGACTTAGAGGCAATTGTAGCCCTTGGTGAGGCTCTTTATGAGTTTAAAGGCAATGTTATCTGTGTATCTCATGACCGTGAACTCCTAGATGCGTTTGCAAATCGTATAATCGAATTAAGAGCGGATGGAACCTATGTTGATTTCAAGGGCTCGTACGAAGAGTTTGCTGAGGCGAAAGCAAATGGACAAATATAGAGATTTTTTAGGGTTAGGAATCGCTGGCAATTTTGCTCTGCATCTTGCCCAAGCTGGTGAGCTAGAAGATTTTAAAAACATAATAACGGAAGATGAAGCAGCCCCAAAAGGGATGTTTCCATTTTATCTGCCAAAAATAGTCTCAGGTGCCAAAGAGATTTTAAACACCTATCCAATTTCTAGTTCTACTATAGAGCTTCCAGATAACACAACAAATGTTCAAGCAGAGCCAGAAGTTGGGGTTGTTTGTGAGCTTGAGTACGCAAATAATCAGCTTATAAAAGTAACTCCAACTCACTTTGGTGCATATAATGACTGCTCCATCAGAGTGGCAGGTGCTTCAAAAATTAGTGATAAAAAAAATTGGGGTGCAAACTCAAAAGGGATAAGTGAAAACCTCATAACTATTGACAAGTTTAGCGATGGCGGAGTTATGGATAGTTACTCAATATGCAGTTTTTTGCGTCGTGATGGAGAGTTTCATGCTTATGGTGAAGATGTTGAACTAAACGGGTATAGCTATTTTTATGAAAAACTAACCGATTGGATTGTAAATCAGATAAATACGCAGGTAGATTTTGGACCACTTGAGCATCTGAGCGAGTACATAAAAGAGTGTGATTATCCAAAAAAAGCAGTTATAAGCATCGGTGCAACAAGATATACGCCTTATGGCGAGAAAACATTTCTGAAATCAAATGATGAAGTTTTTGTAGTTTTATATAATAGAAGCAAGATAGATTCTTGTGATATTTTAAAAAAACTTGATAGTGGCAGCTATGATAATGCTAATATGAGCGTACTAAAACAACAAGTTCTATAATGAGCAGAGGCAATAAGTTAGATTTTTTTATTGGTGCCAAGATAGATGATGGTTGGGCTAAAGTGGAAACCACTACTACCCAAACCACTTCTAACCAAAAGATAGAACCATCTAAACACTTTTTAGTTTTTAAAAAAGAGAAAAGAAATGGAAAAACTATCACAATAGTTGGAGAATTTCTTATATCAAAAGATGATGCAGAAATTTTACTCAAGAGCATAAAAAAGAGTCTTGGTTGTGGCGGAGTTTACAGGGATGGATGGATGGAATTTCAGGGCGAACTTAAAGATAAAATTAGAGCAGTTTTATTAGAAAAAAGCTTTAGATTTAAAAATGGTCACTAAAAACAGTCTCTAAACTTGACATCAACGCTTTGATTGTTGTAAAATTCCATCACTGATTTAGTAAACAACAATACAGCTTCTCGCATTATCCTTCATACAGACATATAAGCAGGGTAACAAATCCAAAAAAATTAAGGTAGCCATTTTATGAGTGAAAACAATTCACAACAACCTCGCAAAACCACTAAGCCCGTCGCAAAAACAAGAACACATAACCCAGTAAAAGGTGTTGGTGTAGAAGATCTTCGTCTAAAGAGCATAGAAGATTTAACAGCTATGGCTGTTGAGTTAAATATTGAACAACCGTATGAACTCAAACGACAAGATTTGATTTTTGAGATACTTAAGGCTCAGACAGAGCAGGGTGGATTTATCCTTTTTAACGGTATTTTAGAGATTATGCAAGATGGCTACGGCTTTATGCGCTCAATCGATAAAAGTTTTGATGAGAGCATAAATGATGCTTATGTTTCAAATACTCAAATTAAACGCTTTGCACTTCGCAATGGAGATGTTGTAACAGGTCAAGTTCGCCCTCCAAAAGACCAAGAGAGATACTACGCACTTATAAAAATAGAAGCCGTTAACGGCTTGCCTCCAGAAGAGAGTAAAAAAAGACCTCTTTTTGAAAATCTAACCCCGTTATACCCACAAGAACAGATTAAACTAGAGTATAGAGAAAAGGGCTTAACGGGTCGTATGATGGACCTTTTTGCACCAATAGGCAAAGGGCAGCGCGGACTTATTGTGGCACCTCCAAGAAGCGGTAAAACAGAACTTTTAAAAGAGATTGCTCATGGTATAACGAACAATCATCCAGAGATAGATTTGATGGTTTTACTTGTTGATGAGAGACCTGAGGAAGTAACAGATATGGAGAGAAGTGTTAAGGGTGAAGTTTATAGCTCAACTTTTGATATGCCTGCGAAAAACCATGTTAAAGTTGCCGAGATGGTAATAGAAAAAGCAAAAAGACGCGTAGAGCTTGGGCGAAATGTTGTGATTCTTCTTGACTCTATCACTCGTCTGGCTCGTGCTTATAACACAGTTACTCCATCAAGCGGTAAAGTTTTGTCAGGTGGAGTTGATGCAAATGCTCTTCACAAGCCAAAACGCTTCTTTGGAGCTGCTAGAAATATCGAAAACGGCGGAAGCTTAACCATCATCGCAACTGCGCTTATTGATACTGGAAGCAAAATGGATGAAGTAATCTTTGAAGAGTTTAAAGGTACTGGAAACTCTGAGGTTATATTGGATAGAAAAATTGCAGAAAGACGCGTATTCCCAGCTATTGATATTCTTAAATCAGGAACTAGAAAAGATGAACTTCTTGTTGGTTCAGAGGTTCTTCAAAAAGTTTATATTCTTCGCCAAATGATTCATAAGCAGGATAATGAGACAGAAGCACTTAAATTCATCTACACAACGATGGGCAAGAAAGCTACAAATGAAGAATTTTTAGAAAGCATGAACACAAACCAATAGCTATGAGAGTAGGTGTTTTTGATAGCGGAATTGGCGGACTTAGTGTTGTAAAATCGCTTCTGTCTCACAAGCTTTTTAAAGAAATTGTCTATTTTGGAGATACAGCTAGAGTTCCTTATGGTATAAAAGATAAAAACACAATCATTCGTTATGCGATTGAGGCTGTTGAATTTTTCAAAAATTTTGAATTAGATCTCATTATAGTGGCTTGCAACACTGTCTCAGCTTATGCTCTTGCTGAGATGAGAGAAAACTCAACTTGTCCTGTTATTGGGGTTGTGGAGGCTGGTGTTTTAGCTACGGCTAATGCACTTAAGAATAAAAACTCAACCATTCTTATAATTGGAACAAAAGCAACAATTAACTCAAAAGCTTATGAGTTAGGGCTAAATGCTATTGGCTATAATAATCTTAGTGCCAAAGCTACTGGACTTTTTGTTCCACTTGTTGAGGATGAGATTTATGATGGCGAGATAATTCAAGCAACTTTTAAACACTATTTTCATGATATAAAATCCCCAGATGCTGTTATCTTAGGATGCACTCACTTCCCATTAATCTCAGATGCGCTCCAAAACTATTTTGGTAAAAATACAATTCTTATTCATTCGGGCGATGCGATAGTTGAACAACTTGAGAGAGAGTTTGTATTTACACAGAAGTACGAAAAACCAGAATTAAAGTTTTTCGCTTCAGAAAATCCAGAGGCACTTAGAAAGATTGCTAAGAAGTGGCTAGAGCTTTAAATCTTTAGTTGAACAGTTCTTTTTGTTGCTTCAAATAGCTCAGTTGCTTTTTGAACCATTGGCTCATCCAAAATATCCGCTCCATTTATCTCTTTTGCGAAATCATTTTGTTCACATGATGCAACACAGCTCGCACTCGTGCCAATCTCTGCATCTTCTATCATAGATGTTGACTGCTCAAACGGCATTGTGGGTTGGTTGGTTGGCTCTGTTTCTGGTTCCAAAGTAGGTTCTTCTTCTGTTTTTGTGCAAGCTTGGTGTTTTATGCTTGTACCAAATCCAAAAACTTCTCTTACTAATTGCTTTATGACAGAGTAGCCATGAGTCAGTGATTTTTTACACTCTTCATTAGTACAGCTTTCCCAAACTAGCGTGTCGTTTTCGTATGAGATAAATGAGATACTCTTTTTAAAACACTCGCCTAACTCAAAATTTCTATCTTCTATTTTTGCTATAAGCTCATTAAAGTTTTTTTCGCCAACACTCTCTTTTTTTGAAGTTTGGGTAACTTTTTTGGGTTCACTTATTTGTTTGGATTCTGTTTTATATGAACTAAATTCTGGAGATGAGTGTGACAGTGGTATGCTGTAAATCTCTTTTTGCAGAGACTCTATCATCTGGTCAATCTCTTTTATGCGAAGAGCTTCTATCATTTTGAAAAATATAAGTGAGAGAACAAAAGAGCCATCCGCATTTATGCTTAAAAGGTATTTTGAGTCGCTTAAAATTCTAAAAAATCTATCTAGCACAAGAGTAGAATATAGCGCATCTGAAGCGTACATTCTGTCTTTTAGGTAAGCAATGAGTTCATCTACAACCATATCTGGTTCATAATCTTGTAAAATTTTTGTTTGTTCAATAAGCTTTGTGTAATCTTTGGTAAAAACAGCATTGAATAGTTCTGATATAAATTTAGGGTCAACAAGTCCTAACATATCCGTAACAGTTGCTACATCTACAAAATTTTTAGAGTAGATTATCGCCTGATCTAGTAATGTCAGCGTATCTCGTAAACTTCCATTGCCACTTCTAGCTAGAATCTCTAGTGCATCTTTTTCGTATTTTATCTCTTCAATATTTAAAATATGTGCTAGATGATCAATTACCTTATTTTGTGCAATTGACTTAAATCTAAAGTGTTGCGTTCGACTAAGAATAGTTGCTGGGAGTTTAAGCGGGTCTGTTGTTGCTAGTATAAACTTAACATATTCTGGTGGCTCTTCAAGCGTTTTTAGGAGTGCATTAAAAGCTTGTGGAGTTAACATATGGACTTCATCTATTATAAATATCTTAAATCTAGCAGCTGCAGGACGATATTTTGTCTGCTCTATTAATACTCTGATGTCATCGATTCCTCGATTTGAAGCAGCATCCATCTCAATTACATCAATATGACGATTTTCAAGTGCCATGATACAGTTTTGACAAACTCCACAAGGTTTATGAGTGATGCCCTGCTCACAAACAAGCGCTTTTGCAAAGATGCGAGCAGTTGAGGTTTTTCCACTTCCACGAAGTCCTGAAAATAGATAAGCATGAGAGAGTCTGTTTGCATCTAGTGCTAAAGATAGGGTTTGAGAGATTGTCTCTTGGCCTATTAGCTCATCAAAATTAATAGGTCTATATTTTCTGGCTAATACTTCTGAGCTTCTTTTCAAACTAATTCTCCATTTTTTATGTGGCATGATTTTACCATTTTGAGTGTTAAATTTTACAAGAAGTTATTGATATGTTTCAAATTGTAAGCTTTTTGCTGTGGTTCTTTGGTTATATATTTGGATTTATCAAACTCTAATTGAGTAATGGATAAAATCGCCACACAAAAATAAAAACCCAGGAGAAACAATGGCTTCTTTCGAACAAGATTCACTAGATTATCACAAGGCTCGTAATGAGTTTGAAGGTAATGGAAAAATAGGAACGCTAATCACAAAACCGTGTGATACTGTTGCGGAACTTGCAATGGCATATAGCCCAGGTGTTGCTTACCCTTGTCTTGAAATAGAAAAAGATATCAGCACTGCTTACGATTACACAAATAAAGGCAATTTAGTTGCAGTTATTTCAGATGGTACTGCTGTTCTTGGATTAGGGGATATTGGACACTTAGCCGGTAAGCCAGTTATGGAGGGTAAATGTGTTCTTTTTAAAGCATTTGCTCATGTTGATGCTGTTGATATTGAAATCAACACAAAAGATACTGAAGCGATAATCGCAACAGTTGCTGCTATTGCGGACACTTTTGGCGGAATCAATCTTGAAGATATTGGAGCACCAAAGTGTTTTGAGATCGAAGAGAGACTAAAAGAGATTTGTAATGTTCCTGTTTTTCATGACGATCAACACGGAACAGCAGTTATTACGACTGCTGGACTTATCAATG
This sequence comes from Sulfurimonas sp., assembly GCF_028713515.1. GTDB lineage: Bacteria > Campylobacterota > Campylobacteria > Campylobacterales > Sulfurimonadaceae > Sulfurimonas. Next base: position 157,779 of record NZ_JAQTOD010000001.1, read on the forward strand.
TTTTAGAGATGAGCGGTAAAAAAGTTGATGAACTGAAAGTAGTTGTAATCGGTGCCGGAGCAAGTGGAATCGCTTGTGCAAATATGTACAAAGCATTAGGCGTAAAAAACATCACTATGCTTGACTCTAAAGGTGTTATCCACACTGGAAGAACAGACCTTAACAAACAAAAATTAGCTTATGCAATCGATACTGAAGATCGTACTCCAGAAGATGCAGCAAGAGGTGCTGATATGATTCTTGGTCTCTCAGGCCCAGAGCAAATCACACAAGATATGGTTCGTTCAATGGCAGCTAACCCAATCATCTTTGCTTGCGCAAACCCAACTCCAGAAATTATGCCAGACCTTGCTAAAGCAGTAAGAGATGACCTTATCATTGGAACTGGAAGAAGTGACTTTGCAAATCAAGTAAACAATGTTCTTGGTTTCCCTTTCATATTCCGTGGTGCATTAGATGTAAGAGCAACTAAAATCACTGAAAATATGAAAATGGCTGCTTCAAGAGCACTTGCTGCACTTGCAAAAGAGCCGGTACCTGAAAATGTTAAACTAGCTCACAAAAGAGATAATATGGTTTTTGGACCAGAGTATATCATTCCATCACCTTTTGATAAAAGACTTCTTGTGTTTGTATCATCAGCGGTAGCGCAAGCTGCTGTAGAAGACGGTGTTGCCGGAGTAAAAGATTTCAATCTTGAAGCTTATAAAGCAAAACTACAAAGAATGGCAGACAACTCAAAGTAATCTCCACTTTCCCTCAAGAGCCTAGCGCTCTTGAATATTCCTCTTTTTTTTTAAAGTCCAAATCCACTTTTATCGTTATGATTTTTTAATGCTATGTAAGCTTAAATTTTTATATTAGAATTTTTGGTTACTAATTAGGGAGTGTGTTGGGCGTTTTATGGAAATAAACCCATACCCACTGCTTTGATGACAGGATGTACAAGCATCCGAGAGTTTATCAAATGATTTTACAAACTCCTTGTAATTCTTGTTTTTAATTGCCTGCTCTATCTGGCTTGTCGGCTGTAGTGTGTTTGAGTCAATCATTTTTGCAATCGGCTTGTCTTTAAAATTTGGATGATACTTGACTGTGTCATCCAAAGCTTCTTTAATTTCATCAAGTTCATAAGCTGCGAGTTCCCAGTTTTTCATTTTTCCTGCAAACCAGAGTTTGGCATGTCGTATTTGAATAGTTCCCATTATGTCTCCTAAGCCCGGCACATAATTTGTGTTTTTAGCTATAGGATAGGGAGTAGGTAAATCGTTTGCTCCATGGAGAATGAGTGTTATTAAAGTGATAGCAATAAATGGTTTCATAAGAGTTCCTTTGGGATTTGGCAATAAAATAAGAAACTGTATCTTAAGACCGTTAACGGAGTATAAGTGCGTTAAATGGTACAATTGAAGAAACATTTTGTGATAGGTGAGTTATAAATGGGACGAATTTTACTTCTTGAAGATGATGAGATGCTGTCTCAGACCATCCTTGGTATATTGAGGGCGGAAGGTCATGAAGTTTATAGAGCAATTAATGGTCGTGAAGCGTATGAGCTGACATTTTCAACTCATTATGATCTATATCTGTTTGATGTCAATATCCCGATATTTAACGGCTTTGAAGTGTTACGCGAACTGAGAAATGCTGGAGATACTACACCTGCATTTTTTATTACAGCACTCAATGATATTGATTCAATAGCACGGGGTTTTAAGGCAGGGGCAAATGATTACATCAAAAAACCTTTTGATTTGGATGAGTTTTTGATTCGTGTGCGAGCTGTATTGAAGCGTAAAGAGAAAGTTGTTGTTTATAGGGATATAGTGTTTGAATCGGCTACTAAACAAGTCCTTATCAATGGTTTAGAGTGTGATCTCTCGCCGGTTGAGAGGATGATTTTTTCACTCTTGATACATCAATTGGGTCGTACGGTTTCCAAAGATTCATTTTATGAAATTATGGAAAAATCCTCTGATGCAGCATTGCGTGTCCATGTGAATCGTTTGAAGCAAAAACTAGGGATTTCGATTACGAATATTAGAAGTGTGGGGTATCGCCTTGAATCGTCGTGAAAGAGAGTCATTTTTAAAATCGTTTACTATATTTTTTGTAGCATTGTTTAGTATGGGGAGTGTAGCACTTTGGCTTTATCATGAGGAGCAACAGCGATTTTACCATCTTCAGCTTCTAACCGAGATGGATGCATTTAGCTATGCGTTGCAGAGTAAGGAATTTTCTCACAAGATTTTAAAGATAGATAAACAGCAGCCGATGCATGAACTCATTGTTACTGATAATGAGGTGTATGCTCTTTTTCCATGGGTTAAAAATCCCGATTATGAGATGGTAAAAATCTCTTATTCGTATGAGAAATATCTAAAATACATGGATGCCGAGTCGCATAAGATGTGGATGTTGTTTGCCATACTAGGATTAATAACAGCGCTGTTGTCGGTATTTTTTGCCCGTTATACTCTTTTGCCGATGCGCCGCTCTCTGATATTGATGGAAGATTTTCTAAGAGATATTATTCATGATCTCAATACCCCAGTCTCCTCAATTCTGCTCAATGCACAGCTTCTGAAACGAAAGTACCCAGATGAAGAGATTAATCGTATTTACATCAGTACTCAAACAATTACCGGTTTATATAAAAATCTTGAAGTGCTATATCGGGAACTTCCTATTGAGCAGGAGCATGTTAGTTTGGACACTTTTTTGTATGAACGCATGAGATATTTTCAGACACTTTTCCCTTTGCTGACTTTTAAGATAGAAGGTAACAAAAAAGTTGTTATTACAATTAATCGTGATATTTTAATGCGAATTGTTGATAATCTCCTCTCTAATGCCTGCAGATACAATGTTTCAAGCGGAAAAGTGACAATTCGTTATAGTGAGAATTCTTTATATATTGTTGATACTGGAGTTGGTATTAAGCACATAGATAGAGTGTTTGAGCGTTTTTATAAAGAGAGTGAACGAGGATTGGGAATGGGACTCTATATTGTTAAAACACTCGCTGATAAGGTGGGAGCAGAGGTGGAAATTTTCAATAATACAGAAGCGGGTGTAACGGTAGAACTTCTTTTTTCACGCTAATACTACATTAATACTCTTTAGGTAAAGTTCCCAAAAATCTTACAAAAAGAGTGCGATGTGTTAAGTTTTGCCTTCAAAAACAAACATTTTATTATTGTATTGTCGCTGTTGATTGCAGTTGTTACTGCTGTTATTATTGGACGGATACCTGTTGATATCTTGCCGAGCTACAAAACACCTGCTGTACAGCTACTTACTCTCTATCCGGGGATGCCAGCTGAGGTGATGGAAAAAGATATTACAATGCGACTAGAGCGATGGACAAGTCAAGCTAATGGTATTGCTAAACAAGAGAGCAAAACAATGGGCGGTGTTAGTATTGTTCGAACCCACTTTACTGAAGATACAGATCCTAGTGCCGCACTTGCGCAAATTTCGGCTTTAGCTATGTCGGATTTGTATTTTTTGCCACCCGGAACACTTCCTTCTATGATTATGCCTTATGATCCAACTGCTTCTACTCCTTTGGCATTTTTAGCGGTGAGCAGTGATAAGCTAAGTGAAAAAGAGCTATACGACACTGCTTATTTTGATCTGCGTGCACAGCTTGGTTCCGTTAAGGGAATTATTGCCCCAGCAGTTTATGGCGGACAGTTGCGTCGTATCTTTTTGTATGTTCTTCCTGATAAACTTCGCGCCTACAACCTCTCACAAACTGATGTTCTTGAAGCACTTCAGAAAAATAATGTCATGATTCCCACTGGAGATATTAATATCGGTGGGATGAACTACAGCGTTAATGCAAATGGAATTCTTCCAAAAGTTGAGGATTTTAACAATATTGTTATTAAGATGGGTTCAAACAACTCTCCAATTTTTCTTAAAGATATCGGTTACGCTAAAGATAGTGGAGCCATTCAGACCAACATCGTACATATAGATGGAAAACGACAAGTTTATCTCCCTATTTTTAAACGCCCTGGAGCCAATACGATAGCAGCAGTTGAAGCAGTCAAAGCAAAACTTCCTGAAATGAAAGAGAAGCTCGACCACTCCATAAAAATGGAAGTGTTGATGGATCAGTCAAGCTATGTTCGACACTCAATTGATGGATTGGTGAAAGAGGGATTGATTGGATTGGCTTTAGTTTCTGTGGCGCTGCTTCTATTTCTTGGAAATTTTCGCTCAACTTTTATTGTGGCACTTAGTATCCCACTCTCAATTATGGTTGCTTTGATTGGATTGTATTTTACAGGCAACACTATCAATGCTATGACGCTAGGCGGAATTGCTTTGGCAATTGGATTGCTTGTTGATGATAGTATTGTTGTTTTAGAGAACTTTGACAAACATTTGCGACTTGGTAAAAATTCTGCTCAAGCGGCATTTGACGCTGCCAAAGAGGTATCTTTGCCGGTACTGGTTACTACTTTGAGCATTATCATCGTTTTTTTTCCAATTGTATTTTTGACAGGTATATCAAAGTTTCTCTTTACTCCTTTGGCTATTGCCGTCTCGCTCGCAATGATTGGTTCAAGATTTTTCTCTATGACACTTATTCCTATTATGGCGGCGGCACTCTTTAGCGATCACAATGGACAAGAGAGACCTAGAGGATTTTTAGGAAAATTTGATAGAGCCATTTATTCGTTAACTCACCGCTATGTTCATGGTGTAGAGAGGGCATTGAGGCATCATTGGATTATTTTAAGCGGAGCCATACTTCTGTTTTTAATCTCTGTGATGGGTATCCAAAATATAGGCAAAGAGCTGTTTCCACATATGGATGTGGGGCAAATCTCCATAGATGTACGAATGGAGACGGGGACACGAATTGAGAAAACGGAACAGACTATCACAAAGATTGAGCAATTTCTCAAAAAAGAGATAGGGGAAGATAGTAAGGTTGTCATAACAAATATCGGTGTCTTAAATGATTGGCCAGCAGCTTATACTACTAATTCCGGAACACAAGATTCTACTATCTCAATCCAATTGAATGAGAACCGTACAACCAAAACCGCCGATTATGTCAAAAGTTTGCGCATAAAACTAAAAGAGGCGTTTCCTGGTGTGCAGTTCATCTTTAATACAGGAGGACTTATCACTAATGCTCTGAATTATGGGTTGCCATCACCAATTGATATTAAGATTTCAGGTAAAGACCTCTATAAAGCTCATGAGTTTGCAGTAAAGGTACGAAATATCGTTCAAAATGTAGAAGGAACACAAGATGTCCGAATTCATCAGCGATATGATCATCCAGAGATAAAAGTTGATATAGATAGAACCAAATCGGCTATGCTTGGAGTAGATGCAGAGAGCGTTGTTAAAAATACCGTCTCGGCTTTAAACTCATCAGTAAATTTTAAACCATCTTTTTGGATTGACCAAAAAAACGGAAACCACTATTTTGTTGGTGTTACATATCCAGAGATGGAGTTAAATGACCCTATAGCGGTTGAAAATATTGCTGTTGCAAGCGGAAAAAACAGTGCTATACAGTTAAAAAATATTGCTAAAACATCGATTACATCGGCACCAAACGATATTAGTCATCTCAATATCCAAAGAGTAACAGATGTGTATGCTAATGTGGAGAAGAGAGATATTGCCTCTGTAACGGCAGAGATTGAAGAGAAACTAAAAGTGCTTCGTAAAGATCTGCCTGAAGGATACAAGATTGAGTTTAAAGGCGAAATCCAGAGTATGCAAGAGAGTTTTAGAGATCTAGGGCTTGGTTTGGTGTTGGCAACTATTATGGTTTATTTAGTAATTGTGCCACTGCTAAGATCATTTAAATTGCCTCTAATTATCATCTCTGTTATTCCTTTGGGGTTAATCGGTGTTGTTGCGATGTTATATTTCACTTCCACTTATCTTAATATCCAGTCTATGATGGGAATCATTATGATGGTGGGAATTAATGTCGCATATAGCAATCTGCTAGTTGATAAAATAAACAATCTTTATAAAGATGGCAAACCGCTCAAAGATGCAATTTTGGAGGGAGTAGCCAACCGTTTCCGTCCTATCACAATGACAGCAATCGTTGCTATTTTAGCACTGTTGCCGATGGCGATAGGATACGAAACGGGGGCAGAAGCAAATATCCCGCTTGCTCGTGCTATTATCGGAGGAGTCGGTGCAGCTACCGTACTTTCACTCTTTGTTGTTCCAATTTTATTTTATCTTTTTCATAAAAAATCGCATACCCAAGGAAATTAATATGACAGCGTTTAAATATTTTCTGATTCCATCTCTTGCACTTCTCATTTTTGGCGGATGCAAAAGTGAGGAGAGACAAAAAAGTATACAAAGCACCCAAGAAAAAATGGCGACAGTTTTAGTAGCTCATCCACAAAATCACCAATTTAATACTCTTCTTGCCATTTCTGGCGTCACAAAACCAAATCAGCAGGTTAAGATATTTGCTATGAGTAACGGTTATCTCAAAGAGATTCGTGCCGATATAGGGGACGCAGTATCAAACGGTCAAATTGTAGCTCTGCTTGATAATCCTGAACTTTTAAGCCAAAAATCTAAACTCCAAGCTGAACTAAAGGGGAAACAGGCACTTTACGAGAGACTTAAAAGTATTTATGCAAAAACACCACAGCTCACTACTGTAATTGATGTAGAAAATGCCGAGGTGGAGTACGAGAGCCTAAAGGCACAGCTTAAAAGTGTCGAAGTACAACTTGGTTATCTGACGGTACGAGCCCCATTTTCTGGAGTTATAACTAACCGTTTTGTAGATAAAGGTGCAATTTTGCAAAGCGGTCTAAGCAGTGCAAGTGCCACACCGATATTTGAGATTCAAGATGTCAACCCGGTTCGCTTAAGTGTAGAGGTTCCAGAAACAGATGTTGCTTTGCTTACAAAAGGTAGCAGAGCTACAGTTGAGTTTCCTGAACTTCCGGATCAAAAACTAAAAGCTCTGGTTTTGCGAACAGGTTTTAGTCTCAACCCTGCCACAAGAACCATGGAGATACAGTTTGACATTCCTAATCCAAATCGTAAAATTCGTCCAGGAATGTACGCAAAAGCAAGCTTTGAACGAGGTGGGTTTAAAGATACCCTCTCACTTGTAAACGAAGCAATCGGGAATTTAAAAGGAGAGTCCTATGTTTTTGTTGTAACCAAAGGCATTGTACATAAGATCCCGGTAAAAACAGGGGTTCATGATGAGAAATATACTGAAATTTTAAATGGAGCAGTGAGTGTTGGTGATGAGATTGTTGTTCAGGGAAAAGAGTTGTGTTCAGATGGCACGAGTGTTAAAACAAAACTGATTCAAGATAAGTAGATAGTCATATGAAAAAGATAAAAAATAGCATCATAGTAACACTTTTGGCGGGAGTTCTTCAAGCGCAAGAGGCAATGCCAATTAATTTGCAAAATGTTTTAGAACTAGCAGGTGCAAATAATTTAACTATTAAAGAGTTTCAGCAAAAACAGGAGGCAGCTAATGCTAATTTTACTCGTGCTGGGGAGTGGTGGTACCCCAAACTCTATACAGGGGTAAAAACTCAGCAGGTTTGGGGTGCAAGTATGGGCGCAAATGGAGCTTTTTTTACTGATGTTTCCAATGAAAATCTTTGGGGAGGCGTTGGAGCCAATGTTGCGTTAAACTTCGCCGATGCAAAGTATAAAACAAAAGCGGCACAACTTAGGGCAAAAGCAAGCTCTTATGACACACAAGCACAGAGAAACAAAACTTTACTTAAGTGCATAAATGCCTACTATGATATGCTGGGTGAACAGCTTAAGATGCAGGCTTATGCTGATTTAGTTGCTCAATCTAAAGAAATTATGCAACAAATTGATATTCAAGTACAGGTTGGCTTGCGATATCAATCTGAACTGCTACTTGCCAAAAGTAATCACACTTACTTTAAACTAGAGGTACTAAATAGCCAAAATGCTTACAAGCTAAAATCAAACGAACTAGCTAAACTTCTTGATTTGGATTTAGATATAGTTTTAATGAGTAGCGAGAAATTTTCTATACCGCTTGAGTTTGAGGCAATAACACCTTTTGGCGAAGAGTCTGCTTATGAAAATAGATTTGAGATTAAAGCCATTGAGTCTACTATCAGTGCTACTAAAGAGCAGAAAAAAAATATAACCAATGGGCTTTGGTTGCCAGAACTCTCAGTTGATATGTACACATCATATTTTGGAGGTTTGAGTGGTGATATTGTCAACGCAAGCCCAAATCATGGTGCAAAACAGCTATATCCTACGACTGGATTAAGTGCTTCATTGATGTGGAAAATTCCTTTAGAGAGATTGGTTTCCAGCGGAGAGGTTCAGTTATGTGATGTTGAGATTAAGTCGCAGATGCTCAAATCCAAACAGCTAAAACGAGAGATTAAGCAAGAGATTGATGATGCAAAACAGCAGCTTTTAGTCGGTAGAGAGCAGATTATTCTTGCCAAAGAGGCACTTGAATTGACGGCAGAAGCACTGAATCAGAGTATAGAACGCCAGAAGCTCGGCACTGTTAAACCTTTTGAAGTTTTTCAGGTACAGCAAATTTATATGCAAGCCAAAATTGATTATTTTAAAACTATCAATAATTACAACAAAGCACAGTTTGCTCTAAGAGTTGCAAAAGGGGAGACGCTATAAAAGTTATCATTTAATAGCGATTTTTTAGATATTTAAAGCAAATCATTTCTCATAGATTTCATCATAAGAAAAATATGAGTCGTGCAATCCTCTCTCAATCATCTCCTTCGCAGATGAATATACTTTTTTATACAGCTCATGTTGATTGTCATGATTCTTTTTCATTTTAGCGTATCCATAGTATGTAACAGCAAGTATAAGAGCATAAAGAGAGTAAACCAAAAAAGTGTGAGTTGTGTATAGTTCCGTAAAAAGCGCTATAAGATTGTGAGCAGTGAAGAGAACCATTACTCCAAGACTTCCGATCCAGATGGAGTAGGCACTGTTTTTTGAGTCAACTTCAAAATTTTCAAGATTTCTTAGTATCTGTACTTTTTCATTTATATCTTTTTTAAACTCTTTTGTCTCGCTGCTGTCTTCGTTTTTGATGATTAGTTTTTTTACTTGAACGCTTGATAGCTCACTGTGTCTGTTGATCTCTTTGTACTCTTGAATAAACGATGGATCTTCTTTTAGTAGAGCCATAATCATATCAATGCTGATATTTTTAGTTGAGAGTCTCTCTCTCATCTCAAAAAGTAGAGTGTTGTAGAGTCCATCATATAAAATCTGTTCTGATGTTTTTTTAATATTTACCATTTTAAACTCCTACTAATAAATCTCATATAATTTGAACTCGTCCAAATTATATTCAGTCACTAAAGCTTCGCCTTTGGCGAGAGGAGTCATTTTGACTCCTTTATGTGATTTCAGAAGCAGTTTTAAGCTTCTGGAATCAAATCTTTTGTTTGTAGTTTTGATTTGCTAAATATGCCAAGAAGACCTTGCAGTCCGATGCTCATCAAAACATTTACTAGAAATACAACCCAAGCAGATAGCAGAAGAAGCCCACAAATGCCCGCCAATATCATATAAGTTTGAAACTCTCCATTCATATAGAGTGTTCGTCTAAGAGCGCCGTCCATTGCAGCCATTCCCATAAATGCACCCATTCCGATTCCACCGATTAGATGTGCCCAGAAGTGGTAATTTGCTAGTTTTTGACTATAAAGTTTTACCTCGTTTGTAAGTGTTGGCCATAGTATATAGATGGCACTATATAGCGTCATAGTAAGTCCAACCAAAATCGCCACATGAAAGTGAGGACCTGCTACCCATTGAGTGTTGTGTAATATTCTGTTAAGTCCCATATCTGCTTGAATAATTCCAGCAGGAACAGCCAGCATAAAGCCTAAAATACCAGCTAAGAGGAACTTTAACTCGTTTGTCATCTTAAGAGGTCTAGCGCTCCAAAGAGTAACTAAAGTGATAAAAATTGCAATCCCTTGAGTTACAAGTTCAAATGCAGTTACCATTTCTCCACTTACAAGTTTCATCATGTTGTATTGACCTTGATCAGCCAATAGGTGATGTGACCAAACAGCCCATGAAACAATCAGCTCAAGCAAAAGCGCAGCTCTTGCGATATTTTGCATAAAAAGCTTTTTGCCAGTGATGAGCATTGCTAAAAGATACCAAGAACCTGCTATATAAATAAGCACTAAACCATCAGCAATAAGGTCAAGTCCCCACCAGAAAAAGTTTTTGTATAAAAGAGCATTTACTGCTGAATAGCTCATAGAAACACCAGATAAATCACCAACGATGTAAACTAAAATCAAAATTCCACAAGTCAAAATAACAAGCGCATCTAAGAAAGTATCAATCGTTCCTCGAAAGATAGCAACAACAGGAAGTGCAACTGCCGGCTCTTTTGCGTATGGCTCTCTGCCTGTTAATTTGTAAAGAATGTTTAGCATACCGTCAATACCGAGTGCCGAAATAAGCAGAGGTTTAATTGCTCTTTTTTCATGTCCATCTTCAGTATAAAAAACTGTTGCAAATATGTTGTAGATAAAACCTAAAGTTCCAAGCATAATAAGTGCAATACCACTTATAAAAACAAGTCCGCCAACTGCATCAAACTGTTTAAAGTCCACAGGCAATGGCCAATAAAGCGTATATAGCGGAGCATAGTGAAACAAGAATCCACCAAGCCAAGATGAAAGTGTACCAACAGCAATTAGTATCCAAGTAGCATTTGCAAGCTTGATGCTATAGAGTGGTTTTTTCATTAAATAAGGCACAAGAAACGTAAATGCTCCAAAAACAATCAAATATGTTGAGCCAAATATTCCAACAATCGGATGAACCGTTAGTACGGAAAAATAATGCGCATCGTCTAGCATAGGAAGAGGTGAGATTGCATGAGCTCTCATCATCATCCCCTCCAGTGCAGATAAACCGTAGTATAAAACTCCAATAATTACAGCTCTAAGAGTTACTTTTTGGGTCGGTGTTAAGCCATCAGTTTTGAGTCCGCCTTCGTGTCCATGTATTAAAGTTTTTAAAAAGCTCATTTAACTTCCCCTTTTTGTGAATGTTTGTCATCTTCGCTGCATCCTGATACTTCAAAAACATCTTTGACAAACATATGTGCACCTTTTGGTCCGGAGTATTCAGTAGATCTTAGGTCATAAACGCCGTTTTTACCAAATTTCCACATAAGGTCGTTTTTGCTTCCTGGAACAACTTGCATCTGTGTTACCATTGAGCTGTTTTGTCTAAAGATACCAAAGCCGTAGGTTAGGTCGTTTGAGACAACATTAAAAAGTACAAATTCATTACATTTTATATCTATTTTTGGGCTAGGTAATATAAATTTATGATCCTCGATTGTTACATTAACAACTTGCGCGGGAGTGATTGAGCTTCTTTTAAAGTCAATCTCAACCCATGGAATTTTGTTAAATGTTAAGATGTGAATAGCCACACCGACGGTAATTAATGCTCCTACATAACCATAAAATATGGATGATTTTACTATGTTGGGTTTTCCTTCTGGATTTACAACTCCAAGTGAAAACCAACCAATAAGCGAAATAACGGCTAAAGTATATAGGGTATAAACAAGCTTTAGCATGTTTAACACATCAACTGAATCTGTCATTTTTTCTCCTTTTGTATTTAAAGTTTTCTTAATTAAAAAATTAACAGCAAAACTTTATCAAAAAATATTATTTTTAGTACCAACTAGTTGTATATAATTTAATCATTAATTTGAATATAAAATGCAGATAATAATATTTTTTTAAGAAAATAGATAAATTTATATAAAACTGAGTTATTTTATTTTGAATTTATCCAGATAAGCAGGGCTATATTTATGATTGTCATGGTTATGAAAGAGAGTTTGTAGAAGAAAACTTCATGCTGTTTGATAAGAGAGATATTTTTTGAAAAATAGGGTACCACTTTTTGAGGATTTTTTAATTCATAAGCCATCTCAGAGTAGTGTGCATATCTCTGCTCTTTGTCAAGTGCGATTGAGCGCAAGATGATGCTATCTAACCAGTGCGGTATGTTTTGATTGTAGAAACTTGGCTTTTTTGCCTCTTTAAATGAAGGTGTTTGAAAGGGCTCTATCTCTCCATAAGGATACTTTTTAGTAAGAGCATAGTAGAGTGTAATGCCGATAGAGAAAATCTCGCTTGATTCACTTATTGCCTCATTTAAAAATCTCTCAGGAGATAAAAAACTGGGTGTTCCTGCTTTAGAGTTTGTAGAAAAAATCTCAGTTGTTAAACCAAAATCCACTATCTTAAATTCCACATTTTGCCCATTTGCTACAAGCATGATGTTGTGAGGTTTTATATCGCCGTGAACAAGATCGTATTTTAAAAGGTAAGTGGACATTTTCAGTAATACATCACAAAGTTTTAGCGCATCATCTATTCTAAGAGGTTGCTCATGTAGTATTTCGTGAAGATTTTGCCCCTCAATCTTTTGCATGACATAGTATCTATGAGTTCTCTTTTTTGGAATAACTGTTTTTGGGAAAAATGGAGCTTTTAATCTTTTTGCATTCCAAGCCTCTTTTATGAAGAGATCTAGTATTTTCTCATCTTCAAGTGCAACTTCAGGCGCAAATTTTAGTATATATTTTTTTGTTTTTTTGTAAGCTTCCCAAGTGTTCTCATTTAGTGAGACCTCAAGCGTGTATCCATCTATGATATTTTTAGCTTGAAGATTTTGTGCGATACTAACTTTTTGCATCTTTAGAGTGTTAAATTCACTCTTTTTTACTATCTCAATAACAAGGGCTGTCGTGTCATCTGCTAAATTGTCGCTTGTTAAATAACTTGCCTCTTTTACTAAATAGTGAGCTCCAAGATGCAAGTTTTTCTGTATGTACTCATACGAGAGAGTATTGTAGAGTCCATCACTGCAAAGAAGTATCTTATCGTTTTGCTCTAAGATATTTTCAAAGTAAAATGGCTCAATACTATCTTGTGCACCAATGGCTTGAGTTAGAATGTGGCTTTTTTCTTGCTCTATGTGGTCATAAGATAACTGCTTTAAAACACCGCCTCTGTGAAGATAAACTCTGCTGTCGCCAACATTTGCACCATAAAGTCTATCTCCCTCTATTACAACCAATGCAAGAGTGGTTAGCAGTTCGCTTCTCTCATAATTTTCAATACTCTCTTGATATAAAATTGTATTTATTGAAGCTATGAAAGTTCGTACAGATTTTTCTATACTCCAAGTTTTAGGGCGTATTTTAAAGTTATTGGATAAGTAGCTCGATACTCTTTGTGCTGCTCTGCCACCAGCTTCAGCGCTTCCAACGCCATCGCAGATGATGGCGATAGTTGTTTGTGCATTTGAGTTAATGGCGTAAAAATCATCACTAGTTAAATCTCTGCCTTTAGCAAGACCAAATGCAGAGTGTTTAATCTCTTGCATTAGATTCTACCACCTGCATTTACGCCCCATGTTGTTCTCCATCTTGTTTTTACTAAACTAATACCAAGAATTGCTATAAAAACTATGATTGCAAATATCATAAAACCCTCTTTGTATCCGCCAAAAATCTCTTTGCTCCATCCAAAAGCATTTATAAGAAAAGTTCCTCCAAACCCGCCAGCAGCACCAACTAGCCCAGTCATAATACCTATGTCTTTACCGAATCTTTGAGGTACAAGCTGAAAAACAGCACCGTTTGCCATTCCAAGATTTGCCATAATAAGAAACAAAATCAAGATCGCAAATCCAAAAGGTAAAACCAAAAAAGCATTTAAGAGTGCAAAAGCAAGAACTAAACCAAAAAATATATATAGTGATTTTACTCCACCAAACTTGTCTGCAATTGCACCACCAACTGGGCGAAGCACTGCCCCTGCAAAGATACATAAAGCTCCAAAATAACCAGCAGTTACTTTGACATTTTCCTCATTTAACATATCTAATCCAAAAGCGCTCATATCGGCTTGATAAGTGTTCATCAGATAGACTTTCATATATCCGGCAAATCCCACAAAACCGCCAAAACTTACTGCATAAAATAGGTTGAACCACCATGTGTCTCTATCTTTAAGGAGTTTACCATAATCACGCAATTTTTTTGGACGCGGTGTATAAACTTCTGCCGGAGCGTCTTTTGCTATAAAAAGATATGTTACAAAGATAATACTAGATAAAACAGCGCCCACTAAAAATACGCTTTCCCATCCCCAAATTTGAGCAATTTTAGGTGCAAACAAAAAGTCTATAACAACTCCGATGTTTCCAGCTCCAGCGATTCCTAAAACAACTCCTTGAAGTTTTGGGGGATACCACTGTCCAGCCTGAGGAAGAGCCACCGCAAAAGATGCACCTGCAAAACCAAGACCAAGAGCAACCGCTAAAAGCTCCTCATAAGTAATGTTACTACCTTTAAAATAAGCGTAAAATAGAACCAAGATAACTATAAGCTGAGAAGATAAAGCAGTTTTTTTAGCACCAAATTTATCAACTCCAAAACCTAAAACTATACGAAGAATAGCCCCTGCTAATACAGGAATAGAAAGCAGTGTGGCTTTTTGCGTCTCACTGATTAAAAATCCGCCAACCGCCAAAGATTCCGCTATCTCACTAGATAATGGTCCAAGCATTGTCCAGACCATAAAACTAAAATCAAAATATAAAAATGCTGCTAAAAGTGTGGGCCAATGCCCTTGTCCTCTTAATGCGCTAAACCCTGCCATAGTAACCTCCTGTTTTTTGATGAGAAAATTATAGTGACAAAATAGTGCCAATATTTAAAATTATTGATTAAAAATTAATCAGATGAATTGCATAAATATTAATCAGTAATCTTTATATATTTAAAATGATTTATCCTATAATTTTTTTAATAAAAATATAAGAGGAACTATTATGATTAAGTCTGTGTGTGGTTACTGCGGTGTCGGTTGCGGTGTCGAATATGAGAGCGACAAACTCAGCGGAAACTCATCTCATCCAATCAACAAAGGCACTCTTTGCCTAAAGGGTGCATCACAACTGAGTAGCATGGGACTTGATTCGAGATTTACATCCCCACTGATTCGTAAAAGTATCGATGATGAGTTTAGAGTCTCTTCATATGAAGAGTGCATATCTACTATTGCAGCGAAGATTAAAAGTACTCCAAAAGAGAGGGTCGCATTCTATCTTTCTGGGCAGTTGCTCACAGAGGATTATTACATAGCAAACAAACTTGCAAAAGGGTTTATCGGTACAAACAGCGTAGATACAAACAGTCGTACATGTATGGCAAGCGCTGTTGTTGGTTACAAAAAGAGTATTGGTGCGGATTTTGTTCCTCTTAGGATGAATGATATTTTTAGTGCAAATTTGCTTATTTTAGCAGGAGCAAACACGGCGGAATCTCATGTAATCTTTCATAATAAGATAAAAAAAGCAAAAAAAGATGGACTGCGTGTTGTAGTTGTTGACCCTAGATTTACAGAGAGCGCTAAGAGTGCGGATATTTATCTGCCCATAAAAGTTGGTGGTGATATAGATTTTTTTAATCTTATATCTAAGAGGTTAATTGAAGAAGAGCTGTATGACAAAGAGTTTGTAAAAAACAAATTAAATGGCTTTGAAGCCCTAAAAGATGGGCTTTTATCTTTGAAAAGTGAAGATATGCTCAATGGTTGCGGTTTAACGAATAAGCAGTTTGAAGAGTTTTTTTCTCTATACAAAGAGAGTCAAAACATTATCACAGCGTGGACGATGGGGATAAACCAGTCATCTCAAGGCGTAGATAAAAACCTCTCGCTTATAAACACACACCTTCTCAGCGGTAAGATTTTCAAACAAGGAAACGGTCCCCTTAGTCTTACAGGTCAGCCCAATGCAATGGGTGGAAGAGAAGTCGGAGGACTCTCAACCATGCTTGGTGTTCATCTTGGTTTTGATGAGCAGAGTATAGAAAAAGTATCAAAATTTTGGCATACAAAAAATATAGATAACAAAGCAGGAGTCTGTGCAACCCAGATGTTAGAGGGTGATTTTGATGTTCTCATTATCTGTCACACGGATCCAATCTATCATCTTCCAAACAGAAATAAAAATGAGACTCTTATAAAAAGAATCCCATTGGTTGTAGAGATAAACGCATATGACAATTCTCAAACCTCAGAGTTTGCACATATAAGGATTCCAGCAACTCCGTGGGGCGAGAAAGAGGGGACTCAAACAAACTTGGATAGAACAATCACTAAACAGCAAAAACTCGGTAAAACATTTAAAAATATCAAAGCAGATTGGGAGATTTTTATGCACTTAGCCCAAGAGTTAGGCTATAAAAAAGAGTTTGACTATAAAAATCCAAAAGAGATATTTGAAGAGTATCAGCAGATGAGTAAACTTAACAGCTATATGGATATGAGCGAAGCTTCTTATGATGAACTCTCAAATAAGCCATTTGTTTGGGGAGAGAAGATTAAAGATTTTCTCACTCCCTCAAAAAAAGGAAACCTCTTTTTTGTCCAAAATCTAAATCTCAGTGAAGCAACAACTGATGAGTACCCGTTTTTACTTCTAACTGGAAGAACAAGAGATCAGTGGCATAGTGGAACAAAGTCCGCAAATGTGACATCTTTGATGAAGTATAAAGCACTTAATTTTTGTGAAATAAGCCCACGAGACGCAACTAGAATGAGTATAAGAGATGGTGATAAGCTAATAGTGTCATCCATAAGAGGCTCTTTAACAACTAGCGCACTTGTCAGCTCTAGTGTAAGAGAAGGAGAAATTTTTATCCCAATTAGCAACAGCGATGTGAACTATCTTACAAATAATCTACTAGATCCTGAGTCACTGCAACCGGATTACAACCATAGTGCAGTGAATATTGAAGTTGTGTATAAAAAATAATCAATAAATTGCCTACTATAGTTTTTGTAGCTGATAAAATTGTGACTATATTCGATAGAGATCGGAGTTACGATGCAAGAGTTACAAAAAGCTTATGACGCAAGAGCAAAAAAAGTAAATAAAATAGAAGAGATAAAAGCGCTTAGAACTCCAAAAGAGGCTTTTGAGATGCTGGAGCAGTATGCAAAAAATGGTTATGACTCAATTTTAGAGGAGGATAAGAGCTACTTTTTGAAATGTTTTGGAATTTATGATAAAGACTCACAAACACCAAAAAAGTTTATGATACGAGTTCGTATAACCGGTGGATATCTAAATGCAGCTCAAGCAAAAGTTTTAGGTGAGATTGCAAAAGAGTTCGGAGATGATTACATAGACATAACCACAAGAGCGCAGATAGAGTTTCGCTTTATAGATATAAAAAACATACCGCTAATTTTTGAGAAGATGAGAGCTGTTGGTATAAGCTCTTATCAGACTGGCGTGGATAACTTTAGAAACATAGTAACAGATCCACTTGATAGTCGTGGATTTGACAATGTTTTACCATCATTTTTGCTGCTCAAAGAGCTCGAGAGCACTTTTTTACATAATTATGAGTGGATAAGTGCACTTCCAAGAAAGTTTAACACTTCAATTACAGGCTCAATCTCAAACAGATGTAACGCTTTTAGTCATGATTGCTGTTTTGTGTTAGCTCAAAAAAATGGTATCTATGGCTACAACATGTATCTCGGCGGAAAAGTTGGAAGAGTTGCAAAAAGTGCAGATATTTTTTTACTTCCAAACCAAGTAAAGTTCGCATACAGCGCACTGACGGATATTTTTAGAAGATTTGGTTTTAGAGATAATAGAAATAAAAACAGACTCTCATTTTTGATAGAAGCCGTTGGAATGCAAGAGATAAGTAGCGCAATAAGAGAAAATGCTGGGATTCAGTTTTTGGGTGCTGGTGAGACTATGACAAAGCTTGATTTTAATGATCCAGATCACGGAAAAGTACAACTGCGTGATGGAACTTTTGGAGTTCATATGATTGTCCCTGCTGGAATATTTAGCGGAAGTGATCTGATAGAAGTCTCACGCACAAGCGAGAAATTTGGAAATGGTGAAATTCATTTTGATATAGAGCAGAGCATCTACATATTTGGGGTTGTGGATTATGATGCTCTTTTGCAAGAGAAGATATTTCAAAAATACAAAAGTGTAGATTCGCCATACAAAAACCATCTAATCGCCTGCGCAGGTTCACAGCATTGCTCGTTTGGAGTTATAGAGAACAAGAGCGATGCGTTAAGTATGGCGGAGTATCTTGAAAAAGCTGTACCGCTAAGTGATGCAAGAATAAGAATGTACTGGTCTGGATGTGTAAAAGGATGTGGTCTGCATGGGCTTGGAGATATAGGATTTGAGGGTTGTAAAGTAAAAATTGGCAATGAAATGGAAAGCGGTGTGCACATCTCTTTGGGTGGAAAAATAACAAGTGAGGGGCTTGAGGGATACAGCGTCATAAAATCCGCTCCGCTTAGATATGCCAACTTTTATGTAGAGACACTTATGCTTGAGTATAAAAGATTAAAAAACAGAGATGAGAGTTTTGAACTATTTAATGAGAGAGTTCTAAAACTCTACACACCCTCTGCAATAGGCTTTTTAATGAAACTTGGTGCTTATTTGAGAGAGCGAAAAATAGATATAGAGATAGGTTTTAGCGAGAGAGTAAACAGCGGAAAAAATGAGGAGTTTGAACTCTTTGAGATAGGCAGAAAGCTTTACTATAAACTCTCACAACAAGAGGCTTACTCGGCATATGATAGATTTACAAACACTCTTAAAAATGAGAAACTTCAAAATATTCGCTCCTTAGCACCAAATATAGATGAAAATCTTGCTCTGCTTTGTGAGAGAATCTTAGACACTAAAGAGTCCAATAGAGCGGTTGTTTTCTCGGAAATTGTCTCTTTTATATCACTGGATTAGAACTTCTTTTTTATTTTTTAGTGCTACTCGCAAGTCAGGAGATTTCTTCAAAGCAATATCAAAGAGAGTTTTAAGTATCATTCGCGTAATTGATACAAAGGAATTGTATGGCTAACAAACGGGTATTGGTTAAGTTTTCAGGTGAAGCACTTGCTGGTGAGGCGGGTCATGGAATCGACATGCAGATTCTAAACTATATCTCTTTAGAGATAAAATCACTCGTAAATGCAGGCATAGAGGTAGGGATTGTTGTGGGTGGTGGCAACATTATTCGCGGAGTAACAGCGGCTCAAGATGGAATCATCAAGAGAACTTCTGGTGACTATATGGGAATGTTGGCAACAGTTATAAACGGCGTTGCAGTACAAGAAGCTTGCGAGCATGTAGGACTTCAAGTTCGTATGCAAACAGCCATAAAGATGGAACAGATAGCTGAACCGTACATCAATCGTCGCGCAGTTCGTCATTTGGAAAAAGGCCGTGTTGTAATTTTTGCAGCAGGAACTGGAAACCCATTTTTCACAACAGATACGGCTGCAACACTAAGAGCTGTAGAGATTGGTGCAGAGGTTATTATAAAAGCTACAAAAGTCGATGGTGTTTATGATAGAGATCCAAATAAATTTCCAGATGCTAAAAAAATGAATGTTTTAACATACGATGATGCAATGAGCGATCACATCAAAGTAATGGATGACACTTCAATCGCCTTGGCAAAAGACAACTCCCTACCAATTATAGTTTGTGATATGTTTAAAAAAGGTAACTTACTAGACATCATAAACGGCAATACACAAAATTGCTCGATAGTTAGGTAGAGATTAAAAATAAAGTTATTTAAGTAGCTCAAAAGGACGAGTTCCTTTGAGCGTTCAAATCAAATGAGGGGATTCCCTTCATTTTATAAAATAAAATTAAGGGAAAACAGTATGAAAGTAGAAGTATTAACAGCAAAGATTTTAAATGATAATCCAAACATAGATAGATACCAGTTGGCAATCGCAATAGCAAAGAGAACGGATGAACTTTTAAATGGTGCAATAAGTAAGCTTAGTGCTTCAAAAAATATAAAGGCATCAGATTTGGCTTTAATGGAAATGGCGGAAGGTCTTGTAAAAGTCAAAGGTTTTATAAATATATCTGAATAAGGATCTACCCTGAGTCAAATTGATATAGAGACGGTCAAGCATCTCCAAGATGTTGACTCAGCAATCAACTATCTTTTTTTACAGATTCCACAAAGTGATGCTCTTAAAAATGCTTTAGAGTACTCAAAAAAAGCTCATCAAAATCAGTTTCGCAAAAGTGGTCAGCCATATATTGTTCATCCAATACTGGTGGCAAGTATTGTTGCATCAATTACAAATGATGAAGCTATGGCTATTGCTGCTCTCCTTCATGATGTAGTAGAAGATACAGAGATATCCATAGACGAAGTAAATTCTGTTTTTGGAAGCGATGTTGCTCACCTGGTTGAGGGGCTTACAAAAATAGATAGCATAAGAGATATAGAGTTAATCTCATCTAGCTCTAACGAAAAGCTAGTTGTCTCAGCGCTCTCTTTTAGAAAAATGCTTCTTGCTAGTACCGAGGATGTAAGAGTTCTGGTCGTGAAGCTTTGTGACAGACTTCACAATATGTTAACTCTAGACGCTCTCTCTGAGCAAAAACAGCAACGAATAGCAGAAGAAACACTTGTGGTTTATGCTCCAATAGCTCATAGATTGGGTATCTCTTTTTTAAAAAATATATTAGAAGATTTGAGTTTTTCATACCTTTTTAAAGAAGAAAAGCAAAATATTGATAACTATTTTGAGTCACATTACCACGCTATTGAGATGAGACTAAGTGAATTTAAGGAGTTGATTAACAAAATCCTTATTCAAAATGGTTTTTGCGAGGAAGATTTCGAAATACTCTCGCGTGTAAAACATAAATACTCTATCTATCTGAAAATGCAAAGAAAAGGTGTTGGAATAGAGGAGGTTTTAGATCTCTTAGCTGTTAGAATCTTAACAACAGACGCAGTTAAATGCTATAACATTCTAGGCTTGATTCATCTAAACTTCCAACCACTCTCCTCAAGATTTAAAGATTATATAGCAGTTCCAAAAGATAATGGCTATAAAACAATTCATACGACGGTCTTTTATAATGCAGCGATTATTGAAGTTCAAATACGAACCTATGAGATGCACAATACTGCAGAACTTGGCGTTGCTGCTCACTGGAAATATAAAAATGGTGGAAATAATAATATAAAACTAGATTGGCTTAATAATCTAGGATATCAAAATGAGTCCGTCGAAGATTTTTATGATCTTATCAAAAATGATCTCTACAGTGAAGATATATCTGTTTTCTCTCCTAAGGGTAAGGTTTATACACTGCCTCGTGGTGCTGTCGTTCTCGATTTTGCATATGCGGTTCATACGGAAGTTGGAGACAATGCAAAAGCTGCATTAGTAAATAAAACTAAAACATCACTTCTTGCAGAGTTGCAAAATGGAGACATTGTAAAAATAGAGCTCTCAGATAAACCAATAACAAGATGTAGTTGGATTGATGCAGTCAAGACATCTAAAGCAAAAACAAATATGAAGCATATGTGTAATGCTAGGGTTAAGGATATAGATTTAAAATCTAGTGTAAATATTTTAGCAACGGCCATGAATCTAAATAACTCAAGAGTTGAAGAGTGGTTTGAAGAGAGCAATTGCGAAAAAAGAGCAATGATTCCTGTGGATATTGACCACTTTCATGAGGTTATTAACAAGTATATTTCAGAAATAAGGCAAAATAGTCGCTTTAAGGGGTTCTTGTCTAAACATAGATTTAAACTAAGACAATTCAATCTTAGAGATTTAGAAATATACAGCACTTCGCATATAAGCGATGTTGTTTTTGACTACTGTTGCCATCCAAAGAACGGAGATGAAGTAATGGCTTTTTTAGAGAAAGGAAAAGCGCATGTTCATCATAAAATGTGTAAAACAGCAATAAAAAAAGTTGAAGCAAAAGAGCCAATGGTTTTTGTGAGATGGGAAAAGACAAATACATATAACTATAATATGATAGTTTCGCTTCATAGTGGAGTAGGGACTTTAGCTGAATTTCTAAATTTTTTAGCAAAACTAAAAATAGATATAAATTTAATAGAACTTGGTAAAAACAAAAGTGAGTCAACAAAATTTTGTGAGATAGGCTTTGAGTCAAAAGAAGCGGATATTAACGCGCTGCGTGTTAAGATTGAGCAAAAAATAAAAGTTATACATCTTATCAGAACTGATGATGCTTATAAATAAAATTAAAATAGGAAAATATAGAATATGTTACAAGTTGCCCTAAAAGAGATACGAAGAGGAAGTGCCGAAATCATTGATGATGCTAGGATTGAAAAGTTGCTAGAAGCATATTTTAAAGATGGTAAAAGCTACACTGTTAAGGCTGGGTTTGATCCAACTGCGCCAGATTTGCATTTAGGTCACACGGTTCTTTTGCAAAAACTAGCAGCTTTTCAGAAGTATGGAGCAAAGATTCAGTTTTTAATAGGTGATTTTACAGCACAAATTGGTGATCCAACAGGAAAAAACGTAACAAGAAAAACACTAAGTGCCTCTCAAATACAAGAGAATGCAAAGAGTTATAAGGATCAAGTTTTTAAAATTCTTGATGCTTCTAAGACGGAGATTGTTTTTAACTCTCAGTGGATAAATGCTCTTGGAGCAACTGGAATGTTGTCTCTAACAACTACTTTTAATGTAGCGAGAATGTTAGAGAGAGATGATTTTGATAAAAGATATAAAAGCGGTACTTCTATCGCTATAAGCGAGTTCATATATCCGCTTTTGCAGGGCTATGATAGTGTGCATCTGGCGAGCGATATCGAGATAGGCGGAACAGACCAGAAATTTAATCTTTTAATGGGTCGTCATCTTCAAAGGGCTTATGAGATAGGTAAAGAGCAAGCCGTGCTTATGATGCCTATTTTAGAGGGTTTAGATGGCGTTCAAAAGATGAGTAAATCTTTAAATAACTATATTGGAGTTGCTGATGAGCCAAATGATATGTTTGGGAAGATTTTAAGTATATCTGATGAGTTAATGTGGAGATATTATGAGCTTCTTAGTGCAAAAACATTGCAAGAGATTGAGCTCTTAAAAAAAGGTGTAGAAGATACAACTCTGCATCCAAAAACAGTTAAAGAGAATTTAGCTCTAGAGATAACTGCTAGATTTCACTCACAAGAGTTAGCCAACAGTGCAAAAGCTGAATTTGAAAAAGTGCACTCAAATCATGAAGTTCCAACAGATATAGAAGAGTTTAGTTGTAAGGGTGAAGTTTGGGTAGCTAAAGCCTTAGTAGATTGTGGTATGGAACCATCTACTTCACAAGCAAGAAGAGATATTAAGCAAGGTGCTGTTAAAATAAATCAAGAGAAGATATTAGACGAACAGTTACAATTGGTGGCTGGAGAGTATATTCTTCAAGTTGGAAAAAGAAAATTTGCAAAATTGAAGGTAGATTAATGAGTTTTGAACCATTAAAAATAGGTAAGCACACTATACAGAAACCGATTGTTCAAGGTGGTATGGGTGTTGGCATTAGTTGGGATAAACTTGCCGGAAATGTTTCAAAAGAGGGTGGTCTTGGCGTTATTAGCGCTGTTGGAACCGGCTATTATGAAAACAAAATACATGCTTCAAAATTAGTATCGGGAAGACCTCTTGATTCGCTCGGTTTTTACTCAAGAGAGGGTTTTGATGCTATTATAAAAAATGCAAGAAAAGTTTGTGATGATAAACCACTAGCAGCAAATATTTTATATGCTATAACTGATTATGGGCGCGTTGTTAGAGATGCTTGTGAATCTGGGATTGATATTATCATAACTGGAGCAGGACTTCCTACAAATATGCCAGAGTTTACGGAAGGTTACCCAGATGTAGCACTTGTTCCTATTGTTTCGTCTGCGAAAGCGCTTAAGATTATCTGCAAAAGATGGCAGATGAGATATGGCAGGCTTCCAGATGCAGTAGTTCTTGAAGGTCCAAAGAGCGGCGGACATCAGGGATTTACCTATGAACAGTGCTCAATGCCTGAAAATCAATTAGAAAATCTTGTTGCACCTGTTGTTGCAGAGGCTGCACTATGGGGAAATATCCCAGTTATTGCAGCTGGTGGAATTTGGGATAAAAAAGATATAGAAGAGATGCTCTCACTAGGTGCAAAAGGCGTTCAGATGGGGACTCGCTTTATTGCAACTCACGAGTGCGATGCTCATGAAAATATGAAGCAGGTTCTAATAGATGCAAAAAAAGAGGACATTGTGCTTATGGCTTCACCTGTTGGCTATCCGGCACAGGGTGTTAGAACTAATCTCACAAGACTAGTAGAAAAGCGAGAAGGTCCAGCGATAAAATGTATATCAAATTGCGTTGCTCCTTGTA
Organism: Sulfurimonas sp.; assembly: GCF_028713515.1. Taxonomy (GTDB): domain Bacteria; phylum Campylobacterota; class Campylobacteria; order Campylobacterales; family Sulfurimonadaceae; genus Sulfurimonas. The sequence continues at coordinate 182,120 of NZ_JAQTOD010000001.1, forward strand.
ATCGTGGAGTAGAAGCAAAAGAGGTTGGTTTTTGTATAGCAGATAGGCTAAGCGATGCCTTTGAAGGGAATCTTGAAACAGGACTCTTTTTCTCTGGCACAAACGGATACAAAATTGACAAAATTATTTCAGTAAAAGAGCTGATGGATAAACTTATAGATGGTGAATAATTCAATATGATTCGTTTACTCTCTATTTTTTTTATTTTCTATATAGCCCTTTATGCTCTTAGTGATGAAGCGTCACTAAAAAAAGCAGATAGACTTTTAAGAAGTACAAGTAAGAGTGATCAATTTAGAGCATATGATAGCTATAAAGATATGTATCTTCGTGCCGTTATGTCTGGCGATTCAAAGCTAGAGAGTAGTTCACTAAAAGGGATAGTCAAAAGTGGAACCCTTTTAGATATAGATGTTTCACAATATTCAGATGAGTTAAAAAACAAAACACCAAAACAGGTAAATTTTAAACAATCAAAAGAGATAGCAACAGCAGCGTTCGATGAAACTAAAACTAAAAAGCAAGATGATATTTGGAACAGATCATTAAACAGCTTGGTTGGCACCGAATGGGTGGAGTCTAAACTTATTTTAACATTTGATAGAGAGCTCAAAGAGAATGAAGTTCACTATTTTACACTTCACAACCCAAAGAAAAATCTATATAAATATGTTTTTGATATATCTTCATCGGCTTTAATAAAGTCACAAATTATCAAAAAAAATGGCATAGATAAGATTAAGTTTGCACAAAATGGCTCTGACTCTATAAGGATAGTGATAGAAAATAGTACAAAAATAGAGATAGAACACTCTCTTGAATCCGAAAAACTTATCATTAATCTGCAAGCAAACTCAGTCGAAGAGGCGAGAAACGCTAGTTTGCCACCAAAAAGAACTGATAGAACAAAAACCATAATGATTGATGCTGGTCATGGCGGTACAGATCCGGGGGCTATTGGATATAATAAATATAGAGAAAAAGATGTTGTTTTTAGTATTGCTCAAGAGTTAAATAAAATTCTAAAATCTCGTGGATACACGGTGTATATGACGAGAGACAGTGATGTTTTTGTAAAATTAAGTGGTAGAACTAGATTGGCAAATGATAAGGGAGCAGACCTTTTTATCAGTGTGCATGCAAATGCTGTCGGTAAAGAGAGTTCTGAATCAGTGAATGGAATAGAGTGTTTTTTCCTCTCTCCATCTCGCTCAGACAGAGCTAAGAGAATTGCCTCCAAGGAGAACTCGGCAGATATTAGTGATATGAATATGTATGCAAAAGATAGTATTTTAAGCCTAGTTAACCATCATAATATTTTGGCTTCAAATAAACTAGCAATCGACCTGCAAAGAGGAATGCTCGGCGCTCTTAAATCAAAATACGATGGTGTAGTTGATGGTGGAGTTAGAGAGGGACCATTTTGGGTTTTGGTTGGAGCATCTATGCCATCGGTTCTAATAGAGGTTGGTTTTATAACAAATCCAACGGAGGCAACAAGATTGGTTGATTTGAAATACCAGCAAACAATGGCAAAAGGTATGGCAGATGGGGTTGAGAGGTATTTCGCCAATAACTGATGTTGTGCATTTAAACTGACAATTCCCCTTTGTGTAGAGTATAAAAATGAAGCTTAAGCCTCTTTTTTATACTCCAAATCCCCTGCAACAGCCTCTTTTTCATTTATAAGACTCTCAATCTGCTTCTTTACTTTATCGTAGCGATACTGCTCTTTAAAGCCTATAATTCGCCCTCCAGAAGCATTTGGATGTCCTCCTCCATCTACCCACTCTTTTGATATTTGTGAAACGCTTACTTTGTTGTTTGCTCTAAAACTCATAGTTCCACGGTAGCTTACATCTACTATGAAATCATACTCTGGATACCCAAGTAAAAAACCATTTCCAACTATTGATGTATTTCCAACACCGTAGCTTAAAAAGCCTCTATAGCCTTTATAGTAGATTGTTTTTTCACTTCTTGCCTCACCTAGAAGTTTAACAATATATTTTGTTGCAAGATTATCCAGTGTGTCATTGTTCCCATCTCTAAAAAATCCTTTTTTAAGATTGTGAATATTTTCATCCAAAGTAATGTTTGCATTTTCATTATCAATATATTTTGTTGATGCCATAAGAAGCGAGATTTTATAGTTGTTGTCGTCATCTGCAAACATAATTTTATTGAGCTCTCTGGCTTCAGATATAAGACGCATACAAACTTTTCCATATTCAAAGTTCTCCGTCTCCTCCATTTTCCATAAGTCAACAGCATTTACGATATTTACAAACTTTTCCATCCAAGTGGGCTCATTAAATTCAAAATTCTCTTTTGCATAATCATATGTCATTTTTGTAGCACATCTTGATGTATCAAGGTTGTACCAACTGTATTTTTTTGCACTATCCTCGCCGCTTCCATGGTGATCAAGAAGCAGAAGTGTAATATCTCTTTTATTCTCTTTTAGCTTATTTACTTCATTGTCAAGCCATCTTGACTCATCCGCAGTGAGATTTAAATCAGTTATAAGGATAGTTGCATCTACGGTACTTTTTGTAATATTTTCTACGATTAATTCAAGTGTCTGTTTCACTTCCGCACCATAGTTTGCATTGTAATTAAACAATTTATATGGAGTCTGTTTCATAACCAGTTGACAACTGTAGCCGTCAAGATCGGTATGTGATAGATGGTGGATGGTTTTAGTGTTCATTTTTTTCCTTAAATTTTTATAGAGATTGAACCCATAACCTCAAAAGAGGCGCTTGAGTCTATCTCTGCATGCGAAAGTGTTACGATATCAAGAGAAAATCTTTCAAAAATCTCAGCAATTCCTCTGCGTAGTTGTGGATCAACAATAACTATAACTGGAGAGATTCCTTTTTGTAGAAGCTCTGCTGCTTTTGCACTTGTTGCTTGTATGAGGGCGTTAATCTCTGCAACATTAAGCATGAGGGTTCTTCTTCCATCTATCTCTTTGGATTTTTCAAGCATAAGTTGTTCTGATGCCGTGTCAAATGTGAGAAGTCGTACGATTTTATCTTCACCGGTGTAGAGTTTTGTAATAATGCGAGAGAGTTTTGCTCGTACTTGTTCTGTGATAATATCTACATTTTTTGTGTACTCTGCTATGTCTGCTATGGTTTCAAGTATGCTTAGCATATCTTTAAGCGGAATTTTCTCATGTAAAAGAGCTTTTAGAACTCTTTGAATTAGCCCAATAGAAGCCACTTTTAGTAAGTCATCAACAATAACAGGAAAGTCAACTTTGATTTTATTGATGATAGTCTGAATCTCTTGACGAGTAAGTAGATCTTCCGCATTTCTTTTGACAAGCTCGCTCATATGTGTTGAGATAACAGTTGCGGGGTCAACAACTGTATATCCATTTATGATGGCATCCTCTTTTTGCTCAGGATTTATCCAGAATGCATCAAGTCCAAAAGCTGGTTCTTTTGTTGGCTCTCCATTAATCTCCCCAGTTGCCATACCACTGTCCATCGCTAAAAACTTATCTGGTTTTATCTCTCCCTCACCGATAGAGATACCCTTTAAGAGTATTTGATACTGTTGTGGTTTTAGATGGAGGTTGTCTCTTATGCGTACTTGTGGCATTAAGAAACCAAAATCTGAAGCTATCTTTCTTCTCATAGAGCGAATTCTCTCTAATAAATCGCCACCTTGATGCTCATCAGCTAAACGAATGAGTTGGTAACCAAGGGTTAATTCAAGCATCTCAACTTTAAGTATATCTTCAAGTGCATTTTGTTCATCTTGTGCAATCTCTTCGTTTGTTCTTTTGAACTTTTGAGGAGCCTGTTCGCCTGATTGTTGATCTTTTGATTTTGAGGACATCTTGTTAGCAGTATCAAGTATGCCAAACTCGCCTTTTTCAAATTTATATAAAGACCAGCCAAGACCAGCAAAGATGATACCGACAAGACCCATAGATATAGTAGGGAGTCCAGGAACTAGTGCGAACAAAATCATAATGAAACCAACAATCATCATGGTTTTTGCGTTACCCATTATCTGGTTGATTGCACCCTCAGCGAAGTTGTCGCCCTCACCAGATGAGCGAGTAATCATAATACCAGTTGCAGTAGAGATGATTAGCGCAGGGATTTGTGCAACCAAACCATCACCGATAGTTAGAAGTGTAAATGTGGATGCGCTATCAGCCATGCTCATATTGTGTTGAAAGACACCAACTAAAAATCCACCAATAATATTGATAAGAGTAATGATAATGCCAGCAACTGCATCACCTTTTACAAACTTACTAGATCCATCCATTGCTCCGTAGAAGTTGGCATCTTGAAGGATTTCAGCTCTTCTTTTTTTTGCTGTTGCGTCATCAATAAGTCCAGCATTTAAATCGGCATCAACAGCCATTTGTTTACCAGGCATCGAGTCAAGTGTAAAACGAGCAGCAACTTCCGCAACCCTTGTTGAGCCCTTTGTGATAACCATAAAATTAATAAGGACTAATATGGAGAAGATAATAATACCAATTACAAAATTTCCACCAACAACAAAGTTACCAAAACTGCTAATAATATCACTAACGGCTTCAGGTCCTTCACTTCCTTTGCTTAATATCAATCTTGTTGTAGCAACATTTAACGAGAGCCTAAAGAGCGTTATGATAAGGATGAGAGTTGGAAATGTTGTTAAGTCAGTTGGTTTTGGAATATATAGTGAAATAAGAAGAACTAAAACAGCTACGGCGATAGAAATAGTAAGAAGAAAATCTAGCATCCAAGATGGTAGAGGGACAATAATAATGGCTAAAATAGCCATTACGAAAGCAACTACACTTAAATCTTTTTGCCCAAGTAGAAAGTTTAAGGCTGTTCCGACTTGCTGTTTGGTTGTGAGTTTTTTTGCCAATTTATTACTCTAATATATCTGCCAAAGTTAGTTTTTCAAGGAAATGATCTATTCTGCCTTGAAGTTTATTAAAAAATGGCCAGATAGAGCATAGCTCGGCTTTGCTTGATGGACAATCATGTATAGATGCGGCACAATCAAAAACAGCGGGCGCTTTTCCTTCAACAGAGAGCATAATCTGCAGCATATTTATGCTTTTTGGATCAAGCAAAAGAGCAAAGCCACCGTTGACGCCTTTGTATGACTTTAGTATCCCTTGTTTTGCTAAAGATTGCAAAATTTTTGCTAAAAAACTCTTAGGAATAGAGAGCTGGTTTGATAGTGTTTCGCTGTCCATTGGCGAGTTTGTTTTAGACAGAACTATGAGTGAGAGTATGGCATATTCACTTGCACGAGTTATTAACATTTTGCTACTTTTATATTATTATTTTTTTAGATTATATCCAATGAAGTTGAATTAAAAGAAAAATTAGGTATCGTTTCACTTCAACTTTTATGGCATATGCAATAAAATGTTAGATTACATACCATTTGGAGGCTATTATGGCTTTAGATTCGGCTAAAATACAAGAAATTGTTGCAAAATATGGTCGTAAAGAGAATGACACTGGTTCAAGTGAAGTTCAAATTGCGCTTTTAACACAAAGAATTAGTGACTTAACTGAACACTTAAAAACATTCTCAAAAGATCACGCTTCAAGATTAGGACTGCTTAAACTAGTAGGACAACGCCGTCGTTTGATGAAATACCTAAAAAGAACAAATAGAGCTGGTTACATGACTCTTATTCAAGATTTAAGTATCCGTGATAACATCTAAGTTCTAGTTTTTTTACTTAGCTCTTTGGATTATCCAAAGAGCTTTGAAAATTTATCTATTTTCCAACACTTCAATAGAGTTAATTGTGTCTCTGCCCTTAATACTATCAAGAACATCAAAACTATCATTATCATCTTTCTCAATAGCACCAAAAACAGTATGAACGCCATCTAAATGTGGAGTAGCAACAAAAGTGATGAAAAATTGACTTCCGCCTGTGTCTTTTCCTGCGTGAGCCATAGATAGAGCTCCTCTTGTGTGAATTAAGTTATTATTTTTAGTTTCACAAGCAATAGCCCAATCAGGTCCGCCAGTTCCAGTTCCACTAGGACAACCGCCTTGAGCCATAAATCCAGGTATTACGCGGTGGAAATCAAGACCATTGTAAAAACCACTGTTTGCTAGATGTGCAAAGTTTGATACTGCCTGTGGTGCCTCATCTGGAAATAGTTTTATCCAAATAATGCCTTTTTCTGTTGAGATTTTTGCCCATTGAAGTTTGCTTAACTCCTCCGCACTTAAATCATAAGTTTTTAATTTAGTTCTACCAAACATACTATTCCTTTTAAATAATTTCCACAATTATAGTGTAAAAACTAAAATTCTTTTTTGTAGTGGATAATCAGATGCAATATATTCACACTTTTTATCTGTTTTCCAAATCAGTTACGACTTTATGCATTTTATATAAAGAGTCTGGATTAAGAGATATTGAGTCAATCTCATTTTCAACTAAAAACTCAGTAATTTCTGGATAATCAGATGGCGCTTGCCCACAAATACCTATATATTTGCCTCTCTCTTTGCATGATATTATTGCCATTTTTATCATCCGTTTTACCGCCTCATTTCTCTCATCAAAAATATGTGCTATTTTTGCACTCTCTCTATCTACTCCAAGAGTTAATTGTGTTAAATCGTTTGAGCCAATGCTGTATCCATCAAAGATTTCAAGAAATTTATCAGCCAAAATAACATTAGCTGGTATTTCACACATCGCATAAATTTCAAGGGAGTTTTCACCTTGGATAAGTCCTTGTGAGTTCATAATCTCTATAACTTTCCCTCCTTCATCTGGTGTACGAACAAAAGGAAGCATTATTTTTATATTCGTCAGCCCCATATCATCTCTCACTCTTTTTAGCGCCTCGCACTCCCACTCAAACGCTTTTTTATAACTCTCATTATAGTATCTGCTCGCTCCTCTAAAACCAATCATTGGATTCTCTTCCACTGCTTCATAACTAGCACCGCCGAGCATATTTCTGTACTCATTACTCTTGAAGTCGCTCGTTCTTATGATTACAGGTTTTGGGTAAAAAGCAGCCGCTATCATGCCAATGCCCTCACTTAGTTTTTGTAAAAAAAACTCTTTTGCATCGGTGTGTGGGACCATAAAAGAGCGAATTTCATCCTCGTCTTTGACTCTGTTTCCAGAATGTATATCAACAAGAGCCATAGGGTGAGCGTTGATTAGGTTGTTTATTATAAACTCCATTCTAGCTAGTCCAACCCCATCGTTTGGCATTTTTGCAAATTTAAAGGCTTCTGCTGGATTACCAATATTCATGTAGAGTTTTGTTTTAGTAGGTTTTAGTTTGCTTATGTCGGTTGTGATTATTTCAAAAGGTATTTTACCCTCATAAACATATCCCTCATCCCCCTCGGCACAACTAACAGTAACATTAACACCATTTCTTAGCACATCAGTTGCATTTGTACATCCAACAACAGCAGGTACTCCTATTTCACGAGCAACAATTGCTGCATGACAAGTTCTGCTTCCGCGGTTAGTTACAACGGCTGATGCCTTTTTCATGATGGGTTCCCAATCGGGATTGGTTACATCTGCAACTAAAATATCTCCATCTTCAAAGTGCGCAAACTCTGATATATTTTTTATAATATTTACTTTTCCAATACCAACTTTCTCACCAACTGCTCGTCCAGATGTCAATATTTTTGCGCCATCTGGTAGAGTAAGTGAATATTTTTCAATGCTTATGTTTTTGTTAATGTTATTTTGAACTGTCTCTGGACGAGCTTGAACGATGTAGAGTTTTTCATCATGTCCATCTTTTGCCCACTCTATGTCCATTGGACGCTTGTAGTGATCTTCTATTATGAGCGCCTGTCTTGCGAGTTCTATGACTTCATTGTCATTTATAGAAAATGTTTGTTGCTCTTTTTTTAATGTTTGCACATTGATAGTGCTTGTCTCTTTGTCGCTGTAGAGCATCTTCTCTTTTTTGCTACCAAGAGAGCGCCTCAAGATGGCATTCGCCCCAGTTTTTAATGTAGGTTTAAAGATAAAAAACTCATCAGCATTTACTCTGCCGCTAACTACATTCTCGCCTAAACCCCAGATTGAGTTTATGAGCACTAGATTCTGCGAACCGCTCTCTGTATCTATGGTAAACATGATTCCGCTTGAGGAGATATCGCTTCGCACCATTTTTTGTACTCCAACAGAGAGAGCAACTTTAAAATGATCATATCCACGACTTGTACGATAGCTTATGGCACGATCTGTAAAAAGAGAAGCAAAACAAAGTACAACACTTTTTAACAACGCTTCTGTAGAGCTTATGTTTAAAAAAGTCTCCTGTTGTCCAGCAAAACTAGCATCTGGCAGATCCTCTGCTGTTCCTGAAGAGCGTACTGCGACATCAACACTCTGGGTTTTATATTCACTTGAGAGGATTTTATATGCCTCAAGCAGTTCAGTTTCAAGAATTTTTGGAAGTTTTGAGTTTAGAAGAAGTTTACGAAGGGCAGCTCCCCGCTTTTGTAGATTATCAGTATCTGAAATATTTAGGTCTTGAAGTATCTCCTGCATCTTCTCTTTTATGTCATTTTCTTTTAAAAACAACCAATACGCACTGCTCGTTGTTGCGAAGCCGTTAGGTATATTTACGCCCTTTGGAGTAAGGGCTTGATACATCTCACCAAGCGAGGCATTTTTACCGCCTACAGTTGGAACATCATGGATGTTTAGTTCTTTAAAAAAACGAATATATTTCATAAAGTAATCTCCTAAAAAGTAGTTAATGTTACATATTATCATAAAGCTGATAAGTTTTTATTTTAGCTAAAATAAAAGAGCTTTTTTGATATAATCAACCCAAAAAGGCGCCAAATTGTATATATTTCAAAAATTAATTTTAAATAACGCCAAACAAAACGAGGTATTTTAATGAATGACCCTCGCTTGTCTGTTATGCGTCAGGTTCTTGTGCTTCCTGTTATTGTCATCGCAATGGGCTATTTTGTGGATATTTATGATCTGATTTTGTTCGGTGTTGTTCGAGTTGCAAGCCTTTCTGAGCTTGGTCTCAGTGGTGAAGCAATCACCTCTTGGGGCTCGATTATTCTTAATATGCAGATGGGTGGAATGCTGATAGGCGGAATTTTGTGGGGTATGCTCGGAGATAAAAAAGGGCGATTGTCAGTGCTATTTGCTTCAATTACTCTCTATTCTGTAGCAAATCTACTTAACGCATTTGTTATAAATGTTGAGCAGTACGCAGCACTTCGCTTTATCGCTGGTATCGGTTTAGCTGGAGAGCTTGGAGCTGGGGTAACGCTGGTTGCTGAGATTCTTCCTAAACATCTTAGAGGGTATGGAATCATGACAATTGCTAGTTTTGGCGTTTTAGGTGTTGTCGCAGCAAACCTTGTGACAGAGCATTTTGCATGGAGAAATGCTTATATTTTTGGTGGAGTTTTAGGCTTTTTGCTTCTTTTGTTGCGATTTAAAGTAGCTGAATCTGGGATGTTTAAACATAACCTGAGTGATGATGTAAAAAGAGGAGATTTTCTCTCACTCTTTCGTAATAAAAAACTCTTTACAAAGTATATTAAAGCCATTGCGATTGGTATTCCGTTGTGGTATGTAGTGGGAGTCTTGGTAATGTTCTCTCCAGAGTTTGCAAAAGCTCTCTTTATTGTGGGGAATGTGAGTGCTGGTACAGCGCTTATGTACTGCTATATTGGTTTAGCAATTGGCGACTTTGCTAGCGGATACCTCTCTCAAATGATGAAAAGCCGTAAAAAAGCATTTGCTATTTTTCTACTCTTTTCAGTTGCTAGTGTTTTATACTATTACACACTAAATGGTGCAACAGCTCAGCAGTTTTATGTTGCAGCGTTTATAATGGGTGTTTTTTGTGGATACTGGGCGTTATTTATCACGATGGCAGCAGAGCAGTTTGGAACAAATATTCGTGCCACAGTTGCAACAACGGCTCCAAATTTTGTCCGTGGTGCCGTTGTTCCCATTACCTCCTCTTTTATTTTACTAAAAGAGAGTGTGGGAGTGCTAAGTGCTGGAGCTATTGTGGGTGTTGTCTCATTTTTTTTGGGAATAGTTGCTCTGGTCTTAACGCAGGACACTTTCCATAAAGATTTGGACTATATTGAGACATAAAAGATAAAGCAAAAAGTAATACAGATTTTAAAAAATAAAACAAACAAGGAGATAGATATGAGTAAAGAAACAATAGCTAAATGGTTAGATACTCCACAAGAGAGTGATTATGCTGCCGCAGAATCCTATCTGAGTTTAATCTATGATAACGAGTCGGTAATCGAATTGGTTACCAATCTTAAACAAGCACAAATTTCTCATTTTAATTCTAAAGATATCTTTCGAGCATCAGGTCTCTCACTGCTTGGAGTTAGTAATCATCATGTAAATAAAGATCGTCAAAAGATTTACGCAAGAATTGTGCTTTCACCACTTCTGTTGATTAGAGACAAAACTAATGGCAAGGTTATAATTGCTGATGGATACCACCGCCTATGCGCTATCTATGCAGCCGATGAGGATGCCGTAATCCCTTGCAAGATTGCTTAGAGGCAAGATTGAACTTATGTTTAAATGCTATTTCTGATTATGAGATAAAGATATTATTTCTTTAAATATAATTTAAAGATTATAATTATTTCTCAAGGAAATATTGATTTCTGCTTCGATACAATTTAAGAAATTATCCAATAAAATAGAGGAAAATGTAGATGAATAGAGAGATTTTCAGACCAAATAAAGAATTTAGTAAAAATGCAAGAATTAAAAACATGTGTGAATATCATGAACTTCAAGATTGGGCAACAACTGATTATGAGGGTTTTTGGGGAAGTTATGCAAAAGAGAAGATTGATTGGATAAAACCGTTTGATAATGTTTTGGACGAGAGTAATTTCCCATTTGTAAAATGGTTTATTGGTGGAAAATTAAATGTTTCCGCACAGTGTATTGACCGTCATCTAGGCAGTCGTAAAAATAAAGCAGCTATTATCTTCGAGGGCGACAGAGGAGACAAACAGATTATTACATATCTGGAGCTCTCCTACAATGTAAACAGGTTCGCAAATCTGCTTAAAAATGAGTTTGATGTTAAAAAGGGTGATAGAGTTGTTATCTATATGCCAATGATTCCAGAGGCGGCTTATGCGATGCTTGCTTGTGCTAGAATAGGGGCAATTCACTCAATAGTGTTTGGTGGATTTTCAGCAGAAGCGCTTAAAGATAGGATAATTGATGCTGATGCAAAAGTGGTAATCACTGCTGATGGTGCCTTTAGAAAAGGTATTCCATATATGTTAAAACCGGTTGTAGATGAGGCTCTCGCTGGGGAGACTCCTGTGAGAAAAGTTTTGGTTGTTGAGAGAAACTTTGAAGATATAACTTGGGTAGCAGGAAGAGACTACTCATACAATGAGATAATAAAGCACCAGAGCGTGAAGTGTGAATCAGAAGTTATGGATGCGGAAGACCCACTCTTTTTACTCTACACCTCAGGAAGCACAGGCAAACCAAAGGGTGTTCAACATAATCAAGCAGGTTATATTTTGTGGGCGCAGATGACTATGGAGTGGGTGTTTGATGTTAAAGAGAATGACACTTATTGGTGTACAGCAGATGTTGGCTGGATTACAGGACATACCTACATAGTTTATGGACCACTGGCGATGGGCGCCACAACTGTAATGTTTGAGGGAGTGCCAACATACCCAGACGCTGGACGACCTTGGAAGATGGTTGAAGAGTATAAAATTAACCAGTTCTACACCGCTCCAACAGCTATCAGGGTATTACATAAGTCTGGTGAGGACGAGCCTACTAAGTACGATCTCTCATCTTTAAAAGTTCTTGGAACAGTTGGCGAGCCGATTGACCCTCCGGCGTGGAAATGGTACTATGAAGCGGTCGGTGGAAGCAGATGCCCAATTGTTGATACTTATTGGCAAACTGAAACAGGAGGACATATAATATCTCCACTTCCAGGAGCAACGCCAATCAAACCCGCATGTGCAACATTCGCTCTTCCTGGAATAATTGCCGAAATTTTAGATGAAAATGGAGTTAGAGCTGAGGTTGGCGAGAAGGGATTAATGTGCGTAACCCGTCCTTGGCCATCCATGATAAGAGGTATTTGGGGAGATGAAGAGAGATTTGTTAAATCTTACTTTAGTGATATAAAAAAAGATGGCAAATCAGTCTACTTCACAGGTGATGGTGCTGTCTATGATGAGGATGGATATATAACAATTACAGGTAGAACAGATGATGTTATAAATGTCTCAGGTCACAGAATGGGCACTGCAGAGGTTGAAGCGGCTATTAAAAAACATCCAAATGTAGCAGAGGTTGCAGTTGTAGGAAAGCCTCATGAGATAAAAGGGGAGGGTATTTTTGCCTATGTTGTTTTAAAATCAGATAACGGCATAGCTGACGAACTTGAAGAGATGAGAGCCATTAATGATGTTATAAAAAAAGAGATAGGAAATATTGCTATCTGCGATGACATTTTATTTACTTTAGGATTGCCAAAAACTCGTTCAGGAAAAATCATGAGAAGAATCCTTCGCTCAATTGCAAAAGGCGAAGAGATTACACAAGATATCTCAACTCTTGAGGACCCTTCTATTGTGGCTATAATCGCATCAGCAGTTCAAATTTAGATCTCTACCTCTTTTATAGAGGTAAGTTTTTTTTCAAAAAGAGTATTAGTTTCCCTTTTTAGTATCAGATTGAAAATTTAAGCTAGGATGAGAAAATGCTACATGATAACTTCAAAGACAAAGCAAAAAATTGGGATAAAAATAGCAATACCAACACAAAAACAATCGGCGAAGCAATTTTAGAGAAGATTGCTCTAAAGAGTGAAATGGAGCTTCTAGACTTTGGCACCGGAACAGGACTTTTGGGGTTTGAGATAGCACAGCATGTTAAAAAAGTTTTTGGAGTTGATACTTCACACAGCATGCTAGAAGAATTACGCGCTAAAAATACCCCTGAACTAAGCATCGAACCACTCCATCAAGATATAATTGCTTCACCTTTGAAGAGAAGCTTTGATGGACTCATAAGCTCTATGACTCTGCATCATATAGAGGATTTAGAGCGCTTTTTCTCTACAATATACACAAACATACAAGATGGTGGGTTTATAGCGATAGCAGATCTTGAGCTTGAAGATGGAAGTTTTCACTCGGATAACAGCGGAGTATTTCACTATGGTTTTAATACGGATGAACTTTGTGATATAGCAAGGAGTTGCGGTTTTAAAGATGTAGAGTGCATACAAGTAAATACTATTAAAAAACCAGAGAAAGAGTATGGAGTCTTTTTACTTACTGCAACAAAATAATGTTACAATTTCAGCCAAAATATAATAAAAAAGAGAAGTAATGCAACTTTGCGTAGCCCTTGATTTGCCAACAAAAGAAGAAAATTTAGAACTGATTCATAAAATAAAAGATTATGATCTCTGGTTAAAAGTAGGACTTCGTTCCTATATAAGAGATGGGGAAGAGTTTTTAAAAGATATAAAAAAGATAAACCCTGATTTTAAAATATTTCTAGATTTGAAACTTTACGATATTCCAAACACTATGGCAGATGCCGCTGAGTCTATCATGGGACTTAATGTTGATATGTTTAATGTTCATGCAAGCGCTGGAAAACGAGCGATGAGTGAAGTTATGAGCAGGCTTGAAAAATATGACAACCGCCCAATTGTTTTGGCTGTAACTGCCCTTACATCGTTTAATGAAGATGAGTTTAGCGATGTTTATGGAAGTAAAATTGCTACAAAAGCAGATCAGTTTGCAAGAGATGCCTATGAGAGCGGGCTTGATGGTGTTGTCTGTTCCGCGTATGAGAGCGAGTCTATAAAAAATATAACAGATAAAAATTTTATGACACTAACTCCAGGAATCCGTCCATTTGGCGAAGATGCAGGAGATCAGCAGAGGGTCGCAGATGTTGCTTTTGCAAAAAATGCACGAGTAGATTTTATAGTTGTCGGTCGTCCAATCTATAAAGCTGAGAATCCTGTAGAGGTTATAAAAAAAATATTGGAGATAATTTAGAAACTAAAGTGCTAAAGGCACTTTTAAGCTATATGTTATATATAAAAAAGTATAATTTCCATCTTCAAAAGGACGAGTGGGTGAGCGGTTGAAACCACATCCCTGCTAAGGATGCGTATGGGTAACTGTACCGAGGGTTCAAATCCCTCCTCGTCCACCATAGAGCCCACTTAGGGACTTTATAAAACTTCAAATCAAGCCAAACAATCACTTTTTTAACACACTAGCTCTACTCGTTTTCTTTTTCCAAAGCCAACAAAAACTCTTTTTTATAAATTCCCCCACTGTATCCGCCAATCTTACCGCTTGAGCTAATTACGCGATGACATGGGATTAAAATCGATATAGGATTTTTACCATTTGCATTTGCTACTGCTCGGACTGCTTTCGGACTGCCAAATCTTTGTGCTTCTGCGGCATATGAGAGTGTTTGACCATAAGGAATGGTTTTTAGCGTTTCCCAAACTCCTTGCTGAAATTGGGTGCCTTTTGGGTTTAGCGGAAGTGTAAAGATTTTTCGTTTTTTCTCAAAATACTCAAACAGCTCTTTTTCTAGTTGGAGTAGAAGTGGATTATCTGAGCTGATATACGCCTCTGTATCATCAATAAAATCTAAATTTGTAATGCTGTCATGCTCGGCAGTAGCAATTATTTTACCTATTGGAGAGTTGATTATACGGATGAAGTAGTCCGTTTTATCTTTCATAAACAGACCAAGCCAGTTGTTAGATTTGTAAATTTTTGCATAATTTTAAGTAAGTGAAGTTGTCTGATATAGTTTAACTAACTCTAGATAAAAATCTTTTTCTGTATGCTCTTGCAAAAGCCCCTCTACTGGGAATATGTCATAGTAAATTTTTCCTAAGTTTTTAAATCTGTTTGGAAAGAGTTTTGATAAAATCGCGGCTGAAATCTCTTTTCTTAGTAAAATACTTGGCGGTAAAATCCCAAGTTCTAAAAGCTCTAGAATTGAATCTGCTTTATACGAAATATGATGGTGTTGCCCATGTGGACATCTGCCTTTACTAACTAGTGTTGTGCATTTGTTACAGTAAACATACTCACTCGCTACTGTTATCTCTATATCTATTCCGATTACTTTATCAATTATGGATTTGTTTGAATTACAATCATAAAACATCCCAAGACCAGCGTGATTTGTGCCTATTGTTAGTCTGTCACAACCATAATTTTTAGCAACAATGGCATCAATTATTATCTCATTGTATCCAGCAAAAATGTAACTGTTTTCAAGAGGAACCACAACAACATGATTTTTGGTTAAAAAGTTGTTTATGAAATAATCAAGGGAGTCTCTTCTTATCTCATATGAAAGATTTGATTCTGTATATGGTTTTAGCAAAAAGATGACAAGTAAGTCTGTTGTGTCAAGAACTTGACGGATTAGCCTCTCGTGGGCTCTATGTAGTGGATTTGCTGCCATAACAATTGCTGTTGTGTGCTTGGCGTCAATTAGCTTTTTTGCTTCTTGAATTTTCTGTTTATTTTTGTTTTTAGACTCGTTTATAAGTTTGTATTCTCCACAGACAGCCAAAGAACCAATTCTGTTTATTGTAGCTGATACGCCGGGGTGACTTAGGTCGTCGGTGCCATATATTTGCTTGATTCTATCCTTTGGATTTATCTTAAAAACTTCCTCTACAACCAAAGTAGCAAACGGCTCATCCCCAAGAAGGATAGTAACCTCTTCCCCAGCTACAAGAGAACTCAAAACTTCTTCGTTTAGTCTTCCTGATGGAGCCAAAATAAAAGGAAAAGGAAAAGATTTCCCATCAAAAAGAGCTGTTGTTAAAACCTCTTTACTCTCTTTTGAGTTCATTAATTTTGTGATAGGAGATAGCAAGCCATCACTTAAGAGTTCAAGTGCAGAAGCTGCTTCTGAGTCTATTAGAAGAGTTTTATTTTTTCTTGATGATTTCATATTTCTTTCTTTTTTCCCATAAGCTTTTGCGACTAATTCCTAGTTTTTTTGAAAGTTCTGTGTCTGGGAGTTTGTGTTGGTAGTTTAAAATCATAAATTTAACATACTCTTCTATTGGGAGAATTTCGCCCTGTGCAAAGATATTCTCTTCACACTTTATTTCCATAACTTTAAACTCAGAATCGTCTATTATGTCAGTGCTTGAGACAATCGCTCTTCTGTCTTGAATAAGTGTATAAAAGTTTTTTCGATCAACTTTTTTAAGTGTTTGAAAATCAACGATGTAGATTAAAGAGCTAAGAGGTGCAGCTTCAATCTCCATCATAGCTTTTGGGTTACTAAGAGATACAAAACACATTGAAAAATTTTTCTTTTTTACATACTCAAAGGCAAAAGAGTCTGCGTTTTTTTGAAAAGATGAAGATATCATAAATGGAAGCTCTAAGTTGCTTAGGTTGTGTGTTTGTGTTACTGAAGAGAAGATATGGGCGAGATAGTTGTCGTATGTTTCATTGTTCTTTTTTAGTCTATCATAATCTTGATAGTGATTTATTTTTCTAATAAGCTCTTCTATCATAAAAGGTTTAAGTATATAATCTTTTGCACCGATAGAGAGCGGTTTTGAAACCGTATCATTGCTGATATATGAAACCATCAGGATAATAATAGACTTTTGAAATGTCTCGATAATTGGACTAAAATCTTGTCCATTAATATTTGTTGAGAGTAAAACAACATCATATGTGCTACTTTTTATCGCATCTCTTGTTGATGTACACATTTCACAAATGTGACCGAGTTCACTAAGCTTAGCGGCAATACTCTGCGCTAAATAAATTTCATTTTCTATAATTAATATCTTCAAATTTTTGTCCAATCAAAATATTTTAAATTTGCATTTGCAATAACTCCAACGCCTTCGCCTCTGCCTATAAAGCCGAGCTTCTCGGTTGTTGTAGCTTTTATGTTTACTCTGCTTGTATCTATGTTTAGAATTGCGCTAAGTGCTTTTCTCATTGGTAGTTTATAGTCTGCAATCCTAGGTCTCTCGGCAGCTATTGTTATGTCTACATTTACTATAACAAATCCTAGATTGTTTATTTTTGTAACAACCATTTTTAGTAGCTCTTTTGAGTCTATTTTTTTAAATGAGTCATCATTATCTGGAAACATCATCCCAATATCACCCATTCCACCAGCACCCAAAAGTGCGTCTATGAGTGCGTGAATCGCCACATCACCATCGCTATGGGCAATAAAACCATAATCCGACTCTATTTTTACTCCACCAAGATACATATCACCTTTATTATCAAAAGCATGAACATCAAATCCTGTGCCGCTAAGCGTGTCGTTTGATGGTGATTTTAAACATGAGAGATGGTTTAAGTCTGAAATATGTGTAATCTTATGCGCACTATCTTCCCCAAGTATAAACTCTCGTGTGCCACCATTTGAAACAATTGCACTGCTCTCATCGGTGAATTCTACTTTTGTCTCAAGTGCACTTCTTAGTGCAGAAGTTCTTGAGAGTTGCGGTGTTTGAACTCTCTTCACCTTGTCTCTGTCAATGGTTTTATTTTCGTAAACGATGGTATCATTTGCCTTAAGATATGGGACTATGCAGTCTGCATCGCCTTTTTTAGAGATTATCGACTCTAAAAACTCCTCACTTATACAAGAGCGAGCAATGTCGCTAACTAAAACAAATTCACTCTCAACTTCCAAAAGTGCATTTTTTAGCGACTCCTGTCTGGTTGCGCCACCCTGCACAAAAGTGTAAGAAGCGTAATTTTTCATAAAGGAGATATCATCTTTTGAAGAAGTTATAATTATTTTTTGAAATTGGACTGTTTCGTTTAGTCTATCTGCTACAAATTGCCACAGTGGTTTATGTCCAATCCTGAGCCACTGTTTTTTTACATCTAGCTCAAAACGGCTAGAACTACCAGCTGCAAGCAGTATAATAGTTATATCAGGCAAATTGATTCCTTATATACAGAAGTGTTACGAAATTATACACATAAAAACTTTTTTTTTCTTAATTTTTTGTATATTAAGGCAGTATATTAGCAACAAGAGAATCATTGATTAATATAACTTTAATAATTTTTGACTATATTTTCACGACTTAATATTTTTAATAAAAAATGTGTATAAGTATAAAAATTTTTAATTTGAACCATAAAGTAGGAGCTAAAATGAGATCTTCATGGGTAGAAAAACGCAAGGAACATCCGGTAAGAACTCAGATGTATTATGCCAAGCAAGGCATCATAACCGAGGAGATGGAGTTCGTTGCAAAGATAGAAAATTTACCATCAGAGCTCATTAGAAGTGAGATTGCAAGAGGTAGAATGATTATCCCTGCAAATGTTAACCACACCTCTTTAGAGCCGATGGCGATTGGAATAGCGGCAAAATGTAAAATAAATGCAAATATTGGCTCATCTGCTATTGCTTCTGATGTTCAGGGCGAAGTTGAGAAGATGCAAGTCTCTCAGCATTATAAAGCTGATACTGCCATGGACCTCTCAACTGGTGGTGATTTGGATGAGATAAGAAGAGCTGTTATAGCTTCATCAAAAATCCCTATCGGAACGGTGCCAATTTACCAAATACTTCATGATGTTAAAAATAAGATTGAAGATTTGAGTATTGAAGTTATGCTTGAGGTTTTAGAGCGTCAAGCGAAACAGGGCGTTAGTTACTTTACTATTCATGCTGGCTTTTTACTTGAGACTATGCCTAAGATTGCAAAAAGAAAAATGGGAATAGTTAGTCGCGGTGGCTCTTTAATGGCTGCTTGGATGATGCATTATCATAGGGAAAACCCATTTTATACGGCGTTTGATGAGATACTTGACATCTGTGCAAAATACGATGTAGCACTCTCTTTGGGAGATTCGCTTCGCCCTGGATGTTTGGCAGACGCAAGTGATGATGCACAGCTTGGTGAATTAAAAGTACTTGGTGATTTGACATTAAGAGCTTGGGAGAAGAATGTTCAGGTTATGATAGAAGGTCCTGGGCATGTTCCTCTTAATCAAATTGAGCGAAATATGAAACTTCAAAGAGAGCTTTGTCATGAGGCACCTTTTTATATTTTAGGACCGCTTGTTACAGATATTGCAGCTGGATATGACCATATCAGTTCAGCTATCGGTGCTGCTGTTGGCGGATGGCATGGAGCTTCAATGCTTTGTTATGTAACACCAAAAGAGCATTTAGGATTGCCAAACGCAAATGATGTTAGAGAGGGAATCATAGCTTATAAAATCGCAGCTCATGCCGCAGATATTGCAAGAGGCAGAGCAGGTGCCAGAGATGTTGATGATGAGATGAGCGATGCAAGATATAGTTTTGACTGGAACAGGCAGTTTGAGTTAGCTCTTGACAGTGAGAGAGCGAGAGAGTATCACGATGAGACGCTTCCTCAAGATGTATTTAAAGATGCAGAGTTTTGCTCTATGTGCGGACCAAAATTTTGTTCATACAAAATAACACAAAGCATCATGGATAATCCAGGGGCTATCGAGCAGATTGCAAGAGAAGCAAAAGAGAAAGAAGAACAAGAAGTGCTAGCTTAAAAAGAGCAATTAATTGATATAGGATAATTTTTGTCTTATTTAATTATGGTAGAGTTTTAAAAATTAAAAATATAAGGAAAATATGAGATATGACTAAAGATATTGTAAATTCAGCACTCTCAAAAGTTCTATATCCTGGTTTTACCAAAGATATCGTAACTTTTGGTTTTGTAAATAGTATAGAGATAGATGGAAATGATGTTAGTTTCAATGTAGAGATTACATCAAGCGCTCCAGAAGTAGCACAACAGATTACAGATGATGCAATAAAAGAGCTAAAAGCTGTTGGAGCAGGAGCGGTTAGTGTAAATGTAAAAGCACCAAAAATGCCAGAGGCGTCAAAGCCAAAGAGTAAAAATATAGCTCCACATATTAAAAACTTTTTGATGGTAAGTTCAGGTAAGGGCGGGGTCGGTAAATCAACTACATCAGTAAATATCGCTATCGCACTTGCAGCGCAAGGTAAAAAAGTAGGTCTTTTGGATGCTGATATCTATGGTCCAAATATTCCTCGTATGTTAGGTGTTGCAAACATCAAGCCCGAAGTAATCGGAAACAAAGTTCTTCCAATCAAGGCTTACGGATTAGAGATGATGTCAATGGGTTCACTTATGGAAGATGGTCAGTCACTTATGTGGCGTGGAGCTATGATTATGAAAGCAATCGAGCAATTTTTAAGAGATATTATGTGGAGCGATTTAGATGTTTTAGTTATCGATATGCCTCCGGGAACTGGTGATGCTCAACTTACTTTAGCTCAAAGCGTTCCAGTGACAGCAGGTTTAACTGTTACAACTCCTCAGAGTGTTTCTCTTGATGACTCTCGTCGCTCATTGGATATGTTTAAAAAATTAAACATCCCAATAGCGGGAATAGTTGAAAATATGAGCGGTTTTATTGCTCCAGATACTGGTGTTGAGTATGATATTTTTGGTAAAGGAACTTCTGGGCCGATGGCAAAAGAGTTTGATACAAGAATAATTGCAGAAATACCGATAGAACAATCAATAAGAACGGGTGGAGATGAAGGAAAACCAATAACTTTTGTAAATCCAACTAGCGAGAGTGCAAAACGATACATGGTTGCTGCTGAGTCTATTTGGGCTACAATTGAAGCTGTAAATGCGAGCGGTGGGGCTAGTAACGAGAGCGTTCAGCCAACTACACCTCCAGGCGTAAGCGCTTGTTCATCTAAATAGCTGTCGCTACACTCTAAAGTGAACAAGTTCTCTTTAGGGGGAGGGGACTACTTGTCCCTTCCAACTCCCTAAAGCTTTTCGCATTAATGCGAAAGATTTATCAGAATTTACTCACCCAAATTTTAACTTTTTAAGTGCCTCTTCTTCATTTTCTTGACGCATCAGAGATTCTCCAACTAAAAATGCATCCACACCGGCTTTAGATAGATCTTCAAGTTGTCCATGCTCATAAATTCCACTCTCTGCTACTATAACTTTACCATTAGGTATCATTGGAATCAACTCGTAAGATAGGTTCATATTCATCTCGAAAGTTTGTAAGTTTCTATGATTTATCCCTATGATGTCGCTTCCTGCATAGATGGCTTTTACTAAGTCTGTTTTATCATGAACTTCAACCAAAGCTTCCATGCCTAGATGTCTGGTGTATCCCAAAAGCTCCTTTAGTTCGCTCTTGCTAAGTGCAGCGGCAATGAGAAGTATAAAATCAGCGCCATGAACCATAGCCTCTAAAATCTGGTACTTTGTAACTATAAAATCTTTTCTCAAAAGTGGAATTCCAACATATCTTCTGATTTGCCCTAGATAATCTAAACTACCTTGAAAAAAGTGAGGTTCCGTGAGGATTGAAATTGCACTAGCACCGCCTCTTTCGTAACTCTGAGCAATCGCAATCGGGTCAAAATTTTCTCTGATAACACCTTTTGATGGAGAAGCTTTTTTTACCTCTGCAATAATTCTAAAAGGGTCATTTTCTGTTGCAGTTAAGTATGGAAACACATCTCGCGGCGCTCTTGCATTGAAGGCTAATGAGCGACCAAGCCAATCTAGTGAAAACTCTTTTTCTCTTTTAATAACATCTTCTCTTGTTTTTTTAATTATTTCGTCTAAAATCATTTTTTACCTTTTTTACATTTGTTTATTGCATCTAGATGAATTTTAATCTCTTCATTGTTAGTGTTGTCGTCTTTTATTACTCTATCCATAAGCTCACCAGCTTTTTTGCAATCATTAAGTTTATAATAACCCCACGCCAAAGAATCCAGATAGTAGATAGAATCTGGCTCCATTTTTAGCGCTTCCTCTATATATTGTATTCCTTTTTTTATGTCCAGTTCATAATCAATTAAAACATATCCAAGATAGTTGAGGTACAATCCATCTTTTTTTATGGCCACAACAGATTCTAGTTTTTCAATTATGCTTTTTACCATAACTTTATCTTTTTTGTCATCACTACTCTCGTACTCAAAAATAGCACTTTGTCCAAGAAAGTTAATGTCGCCGATTTTTTTATAGAGTTCATTTGCTAGTAGCGATGCTTTTTTATAATTTTTTTGTTGGATGTAGAGTTGCAGTAGGGCTTCATCATTTATCTTACTCTCCTCCAAAAACATCATCATCTTCAAGAAATCTTTTTTATATCCATATATTTGAAGAATTTTTTCGCCTATTTCTTTATGTTGTTCGATCTTGTAGAGTCTAAGATAAACCGAGAGCAGCCCGTCTATATTGTTATCATTACTATAAAAACTAGCAAGTCTCATACATATTATTTTTGAACAACCAAGAACTCTTGAGTGTGTTTCAAGTTGAGCAATGGCATCTGTCTTTCTTTGAAGGTTCACATATAGGATTACTGAAATTTTATCTAGTAGTTTTTCATCATGCTCTTTTAAGTAAGCACTCTCTAAATATTTAACACAAGTATCAAACTCTTTTAGTTTTATATATATATCAGCGCTCAAGAGATAATCATCAACTGTGCCAGAATTAGCAACAAGTTTTAACACCAGTTCTTTTGCCTCATCTAGCCTATCTAGGTTCATTAGAGCAACAATCTTAAATCGTACAAGTTCAAAATCATTAATCTTTTTGCCAATAATTTCATCTATTCGCCAAATAGCTCTTTCATTCTCGCTGGCTTCAATATCATTTTTTATAGAGCGAATAAAATACTCTCTTCTGCCAGTTTTTTCATATAATGAGTTAAATATCACAGATGATGCATTGTTCTCTTTTGCCTGCTCTGAGTTAAGTCCAGCAAATATATAAATATCCTCTTCGTTAAACATTTTTTGATTTGCTTTTACATCTTTGCCGTATTTCCCTACGCAGCCACTGAATGCGACCGATAAGATAAGTAGCATAAATAAAACTATTTTATTTGACATCAACAACTCCTGGACACTCTAATTTTAACTCATCAACTCTATTTTTAAAATAGTCCCAAAAAGGGAATGTTATACATTGCAAAGGTCTGGCTTCGTAGATACTGCAGCCATTTGACTCACTATTGTAAAAAGCGCACTCATAGCTCTCGCCTACTTTTCTCTCTTTTATCGAGTGTTTAAATCCCTCTTTAAAAAGATATTTTTTTATAAAATCATCTTTTTTCATATCAAGGAGTTTTGAGATATTTTTAATCTCCTCTTTTGTAACAAAGATGTAGCCACTCTCTCCGGTGCAGCATCTAGCCTGACAAGTAGAGCAAGCTGAGGCATCAAAGGTGTAACTATATCCATCTTTTTTGATTAAATTTGACATTTTATACTCTGTGTTTTTGCTTTTTTATATATCTCTTTTGCTTTATCGGAAATATCACTATCTTCAAAGTTAAAAAATGGCTCCCAGATTTTCATAAGCGATTTTGAACCATTTTTTGCATGTATCATAACTAATGATGCTACTTTATCTTTTTTTGGATGAATAAACTGCACATCAACTGCTCTCATTTTCACTTTCTCAAGCTCAGCACAAATCAGCCCAAACTGCGAAGCATCATAGCAAAATATAAAATGCGAGTTTGGCTTTAAGATTCTTGAGACCTTCTTAAAAAACTTATCTAAGGGCAAGTTTATACTGTATCTCGCAGCAAAAAGCATCTTATTCTCGCTTTTAGTTACACCATTATGATAAAAAGGCGGATTTGAGATAATATAGTCATATTTTAGCCCTTCATCTAGCTCTAAAAAATCACTGTTATGAATTTTATACTTTATACTGTTTACTCTTGCGTTTACTCTTGCGTATTCTACAAAAATATCCTGTTTTTCAACCGCTTCTAGCTCAACTTTTTCATTATCTCTTGCTACTAAAAGTCCTATCACACCACACCCTGCGCCAACATCTAAAACTCTACCTTTTGGCTTAAAGAAGCTTATAAAATCATAAAGAAAAATAGAGTCGCTATTATAGCAGTAACCAGAATCTGGTTGGTAAAGAAGCATCTACACCCTTTTTTAGTATAATTTCGTAATTATACTGATAAAAAGGGACTAAATGATAATTATTCCGGCAAGATTGGCATCAACAAGATTTCCGCAAAAGGTATTGGCAGATATTGGCGGGTTGCCAATGGTTGTAAGAACTGCAAAAAGAGTAGCACACCTAGGTAGAGTTGTGGTTGCCGCAGATAATGAGTTGATAATCTCAATATGCAAAGAACACGGTGTGGAAGCTATGCTGACTTCAACAACTCACAAAAGTGGAACTGATCGCATCAATGAGTGTGCAAATATTTTAAATCTTCATGATGATGAGCTTATCATAAATGTTCAAGCAGACGAGCCATTTATTGAGCCTGAGGTTGTAAACTCACTACTTTTAAAACTTACAGAGCTTCAAAAAAGTGGCGAGGAGTTTATCATGGGAAGTTGCTACAACTCCATAAATGAAGAGTCTGCAAAAGATCCAAATCTTGTAAAAGTAGTACTTGACGATAGAGATAACGCAATATACTTCTCTCGTTCGCCAATCCCATATAACAGAAGTGGAGATGCTAGCTATTTTGGGCATATTGGTATTTATGGGTTTAGTAAAAAAAGCCTAAGCGAATTTTGTAATCTTAAAGATGCTCCGTTAGAAGATATTGAAAAGTTAGAGCAACTCCGTGCAATCTATCATCAAAAAAAAATTCAAATGGTAAAAGTCGCAAGCACTGGCTTTGGGATAGATACAGAAGAAGATTTAAAACGAGCAATAGAGATTTTTTTGTAGATGCTCGTACATATCTGCTGTAGTGTTGACTCACACTTTTTCTTAGAAAAACTCCAACGCGATTTTCCTCATGAGAAGCTAATTGGCTTCTTTTATGACCCAAATATCCATCCATACTCCGAATATCAACTGCGCCTTTTAGATGTAGAGCGTTCATGTAAAAAACTAGGTATCGAACTACTTGAAGGAGAGTACGATTTTGAAGCATGGATGGAGGCAGTTAAAGGATTAGAGAACGAACCTGAAAAAGGAAAAAGGTGCGAAGTCTGTTTTGATAGGCGTTTTGAAATAAGTGTCAAAAAAGCGCTTGAGCTTGGAGAGACAAAGATAACTACGACGCTTTTAGTAAGCCCATTAAAATCACAAGAGCAATTAAAAAAAAGCGGTGATATTTTTTATAAAAAGTATGGGGTTGAGTTTATTGCTTTTGACTATCGTACAAATGGTGGGACGCAAGAGCAGAGTCGCATCACAAAAGAGGAGCAGCTCTACAGACAAGATTATTGCGGATGTATCTATGGGTTAACCATGCAAAGAGAGCAGCAAAATAGGCTTATGGATGAGATGTTTTCACCAATCTCAAATCAAACTCTCCCCTCTTCAATTGAGGAGAGAATTCAGATGTATAAAAAAAGAGTAGAGCTTGAAGATAGTGGAGTTGAGTATAAAATAGTGAAATATAAGTTTTTAAATTACCGTCAATTTAGTTTTAGGGTGGTTGAAAACAGAAATGATGTGATTCCCGCTTATGCTCTATCTTACTCAACTCTGCCGAGAAAAACGGCATCTGGTCGTGTAGATTTTGAAGCTAAAAATATCCACTATTTTAATCGAGATGAGATAAAATTTATAACTTTGGATTTTTTTAACGAGCTTTGTGGTGGCTGTTATGAGAGTATAAATGAGCTTATTTTTAATCCTCCAAATTTCCATGAAGAGACAAAAATTAGAGATATTTTGCTTGATTCTGGTTATGATTTAACACCTATAATTGTTGTTAAAAATATTTTAAACTCTAAGTTATTGGTAGAGCTAGATTCAAAAATATATGAAGATAGTGGAGAAAAACTAATCATTTTATAATCTTTTTTTAGCTAAAATCATCAAAAATTTATACTTAAGGCTACCCATGACTATGGATGTTGTTGAAATTCAAAAAATTATTCCTCACCGTTACCCTTTTTTACTTTTAGATAGAGTTACTCATATTGAGCCAAAAGAGTCTTTGATAGGATTTAAAAATGTAACAATCGGTGATAATGTATTTCAAGGTCACTTTCCAGGTCATCCAATCTATCCAGGAGTTATGATACTTGAAGGTATGGCACAAGCTGGTGGTATCTTAGCATTTAAAAGTATGGGTGATATGACAGAAGAAGAGGCGGCAACAAAAGTTGTTTACTTTATGAGCATAGACAACGCAAAATTCCGTGTTCCCGTTAAGCCAGGTGATAGACTAGAGTACAGAATCAGCGTAATTAAAAACAAAGGCACTATTTGGATACTTGATGGAAAAGCCTTTGTTGATGATGTTTTGGTTTCACAAGCTGAGCTAAAAGCTATGATTGTTGATAAATAAATATGAATAAAATTTCCCCTCTAGCTATCATAGAAAACGGCGCAACTATCGGGCAAGATGTTGAGATTGGAGCTTATTGTTTTATCTCAGCAAATACAACCATTGGTAATGGAACAAAAATAGACCAAAACTCACTTATCTATGGAAAAACAACTATAGGTAAAAATAATCATATATTTTCACATGCTGTAATTGGTTCGGCTCCACAAGATTTGAAGTTTGACGGGGAAGATGTAGAGCTAATTATTGGTGACAATAACAAAATCAGAGAGTTTACTCTTTTTAACCCTGGAACAAAAGGTGGTGGTGGAAAAACTATCATCGGTTCTCATAATCTTTTTATGGGTTATGTTCATATAGGTCATGATGTAATTATTGGAAATCATTGTGTTCTTGCAAATGGTGCAACTCTTGCAGGGCATGTTGAGATGGGGGATTATGCCGTTATTGGAGGTATGACTCCTATTCATCAGTTTGTTCATATTGGCGATTATGCGATGATAGCTGGAGCTTCCGCACTCGCACAAGATATACCACCATTTTGTATGGCGGAGGGAAATCGTGCATATATAAGAGGGCTAAATCTAACTGGGCTAAGAAGACATATGGAGAGAGAAGAAATTGATGAGCTTAAATCTGCTTACAGAGATCTCTTTGAGTCAGGAAAAGCGTTAAAAGATGTTGCTAACGAACTCTTAGAAAGTAGTAACAGCTACAATATTCATAATCTTTGTAATTTTATATTAAAAACAAAACGAGGAATTCCATTTGAGAGAAAAAATATATGATTAGTAGATCTTGTAGTTTTTGTGATGCGCTAGAGAGTGACGCAAATCCTCTAATTGCTGGTAATGGCGTTTATATATGCAGAAATTGTGTTACATCTGCTTATAAAATAATGTTTGGCGATGAAGTTGAGCAGCTAGGTTCAAAAAAAAATAAACTTGTTGATGCAGTGACAAAACTTATGACTCCAAAAGAGCTGAATGAGTTTTTAAGTGACTATGTAATTGGACAAGAGAGAGCTAGAAAACTCGTAAGTGTTGCTGTTTATAACCACTATAAAAGAATATTTAGAGCAGATAATTTAAGTGATAATGAGACAGAGATTGCAAAGTCAAATGTGCTCCTTATAGGACCTACTGGAAGCGGAAAAACTCTTATGGCTCAAACTATTGCTAGAGTTTTAAATGTACCAATAGCAATTGCAGATGCCACAAGTCTTACCGAAGCTGGTTATGTTGGAGAAGATGTTGAAAATATTTTAACCAAGCTTCTTCAAGCGGCTGATGGGGATGTAGATAAAGCTCAAAAAGGGATAGTGTTTATTGATGAGATTGATAAAATTTCTCGTATGAGCGAAAATCGTTCTATTACTCGCGATGTATCAGGAGAGGGTGTTCAGCAGGCACTTCTTAAGATTATAGAGGGTTCAATCGTAAATATTCCGCCAAAAGGTGGGAGAAAACACCCAAATCAAGATTTTATTGCGATAGATACTACAGGAATTCTTTTTATCTGTGGCGGTGCATTTGATGGGCTTGATGAGATTTTAAAAAAGAAACAGGGTGAAAATGTTTTAGGTTTTAACCAAGAAAAGAAAACTAAAAATGAGCAAAAAACAACTTATGCTATGGTTGAGCCTGATGATTTAGTTAGTTATGGACTTATTCCTGAGCTAGTTGGAAGACTTCCTATTATTGCTTCGCTGAATGAGATTACAGAAGAGGATATGGTTCGCATTCTGACTGAGCCAAAAAATTCTGTAATAAAACAGTATAAGAAACTTTTCTCAATAGACGGAGTAGAGCTAAATTTTGAAGATGATGCTCTAAAAGCTATAGCAAAAAAATCTATCAAACGAAAAACTGGTGCTCGTGGGCTTCGCGCAATTCTAGAGGAAAATATGATAGATATTATGTATGAACTTCCGGAATATAGCGGTTATGAAGTCTTGATCACAAAGGCCGTGATTGATGATGGCGAGGCACCTGTGTATATAAAAAAACAACTTAAAAAAATAGTATAAGGCAAAATAATGATATTTAGTAAATTAATAGGACTTTTTTCAAATGATCTATCCATAGATTTAGGAACAGCAAACACCATAGTAATAGCAAAAGGCAGAGGTATTATAATAAATGAGCCATCTGTTGTAGCAGTGAAGACTGAGAGATATGGGCAACAAAGAGTTTTGGCAGTTGGGCATGAAGCTAAAGAGATGGTTGGCAAAACTCCTGGAAATATCAAAGCTATCCGCCCGATGCGCGATGGCGTTATTGCTGACTTTGATATGACTGAGAAGATGATAAGAAAATTTATAGAAAAAGCTCACGGAAGAACAAGTCTTATTAGTCCTAGAATCATCATTTGTGTTCCTTATGGACTAACTCAGGTTGAAAGAAAAGCTGTTCGCGAATCAGCTCTTAGCGCTGGTGCTAGACAAGTTTTTCTAATCGAAGAGCCGATGGCTGCGGCTATTGGAGCTGGAATTGAAATAAGAGAGCCAAAAGGAAATTTGGTTGTAGATATTGGTGGTGGTACAACTGAAATCGGTGTTGTCTCTCTCGGTGGACTCGTACTTTCAAAATCAATTCGTACTGCCGGTGATAAAATAGATCAATCAATAGTGAACTATGTTAGAAAAAAATACAATCTTCTTATAGGCGAGAGAGTTGCTGAGGAGATAAAGATTGACATAGGAACTGCTACAACACTTGAAACTGAGCTAAAGATGATTATTACAGGAAGAGATCAAGTTGAGGGACTACTTAGCTCAGTTGAACTTACAAGTGAAGATGCAAAAGAGGCTATGAGAGATCCTCTCAAAGAGATTGCAGAAGCCCTTAGAGATGTGTTGGAACAGATGCCTCCTGACTTGGCTGGCGATATTGTAAATCACGGTATTATTTTAACAGGTGGTGGAGCTTTGATTCGCCAGCTTGATAAATATCTTTCTGATATTGTAAAAATTCCAGTTTATGTGGCAGATGAGCCTTTATTGGCGGTTGCAAGAGGAACAGGCAGGGCTTTAGAGGAGATAGATTTACTACAAGAACTTTTCGATAATGACTAAGAAGCTAATAGGCTCCTTATCTCTGTTTATTGCACTTCTAGTAGGTGCACTTTACTTCACGGGCGTTATTCAATCGCCAATCATATCACTCCTAAATAGTATAAAAATAGACTATCACAACTCCGTAGAATTTATTGACAGTAAAATAGATAGCCACTTTTTTCAAGCACAGCAGATACTGCAACTCAAAAAACAATTAAGCAAATATGAAGAAAATCATCTTTTAATGCAACAATTAGCTTCTGAAGTAAATGGACTACTTTCACAAAATAGCTCACGCTTAAAAAGTGAGCCAGAAGTACAGCTAGTAAGAGCAATCTCTTATCAAAGATTTGGAGATTTTAATAGAGTTTGGTTGGAGATTAAGGATTATAACTCTTCAAAAATATATGGATTAATCAACAAAGAAGTTGTTGCTGGTATAGTTGTCTCAGACGGCGGAAGGGCTCTTGGTATCTTAAATAGTGATATAAAAAGCTCATATTCTGTTTATGTGGGTGATGAAAGTGCACCTGGAATTGCTCATGGAAATAACTCTAAAAATTTAGTTGTAACATTTATCCCAGCTTGGTATCCAGTTAAAAAAGGAGACTTAGTTACGACCTCTGGACTTGATGGAATATTTTTTAGTGGACTTAAGGTTGGAACAATACTCTCAATCACAAAAGCTCAGGGTTTTCAAACGGCCGAAGTTGTACCATACTACAAATCAAACAATCCAAACTACTTTCATATAATCAAAAAAGTTAGGTAACTCATCAAATATTAAGTGCTTTTTGCCTATAATTAACAGATTTTTTTATGAATAAATTAAAGGTGAAAAATGCCAAAACGCACTGATATTAAAACTATTTTATTGATTGGATCTGGTCCAATCATCATTGGTCAAGCTTGTGAATTTGACTACTCTGGAACGCAAGCTGTTAAAACTTTAAAAGAGTTAGGTTACCGCGTTGTTCTCATTAACTCAAATCCTGCAACAATTATGACAGACCCAGAATTCGCTGACAGAACTTATATTGAACCAATCAAAGAAGAGATAATTGCTAAGATTATAAAAGATGAGAGTGTCGATGCTATTCTTCCTACAATGGGTGGACAAACAGCGTTAAATGTTGCTACAAGTATGTATGAAAAAGGAATGTTAAAAGGAATTGAATTTTTAGGCGCATCCCCTGAAGCTATCCATAAGGGTGAAGATCGTTCTGCATTTAAAGAAGCTATGATCAAAATCGGAATGGATTTGCCATTTTCTATGTACGCATACAACATGGAAGATGCGTTAAAAGCTGCGGATGCGATAGGTTTTCCTATAATAATCCGTGCCTCTTTCACCCTAGCTGGCGGTGGTAGTGGTGTTGCATACAATATGGATGAGTTTAAAGAACTAGCAGCTCGCGGTCTTGATGAGTCTCCTGTTACAGAAATATTGGTCGAAGAGTCTCTTTTAGGCTGGAAAGAGTACGAGATGGAAGTTATCCGCGATAAAGCTGACAACTGTATTATCGTATGTTCTATCGAGAATTTTGACCCAATGGGTGTTCATACCGGAGATAGTATTACGGTAGCACCTGCACTTACTTTAACAGACAAAGAGTATCAAAGAATGCGTAATGCTTCTTTTGATATTTTACGAGAGATTGGTGTTGATACTGGTGGAAGTAATGTTCAGTTCTCAATTGACCCTAAAACCGGAAGGATGATTGTAATCGAGATGAATCCTCGTGTTAGTCGCTCGTCTGCGCTTGCAAGTAAAGCGACAGGTTATCCGATAGCAAAGGTTGCAACGCTTTTAGCTGTTGGCTTTACTCTTGATGAGATTACAAATGATATTACAGGAACTCCTGCATCTTTTGAGCCAGTAATTGATTATGTTGTTACAAAAATCCCACGATTTACATTTGAAAAATTCCCAGAAGCACAAAATACGCTAAGTACGAGTATGAAAAGTGTTGGCGAAGTTATGGCAATTGGTAGAACTTTTAAAGAGTCTATCCAAAAAGCTCTGTGCTCGCTTGAAACTGGTCTTTGTGGATTTGACCCAATTGATGCTGATTTTGATTTTATCAAGCATGAGATTCGTCGTCCAAATGCGGACAGAGTTTTATATGTTGCAGAGGGTTTTCGTCGTGGTATGAGCATTGAAGATATGTTTAACACTTGCCAGATTGACCCATGGTTTTTGTATCAATTAGAAGAAATTTTAAAAACAGAGAGCGAGATTAACGACTCTATTTTAAGTGATGCAGAGTTTATGAGAAATGCCAAAGTTGATGGTTTTTCAGACAAAAGAATCTCACAACTAATCACTAAAAATAGCGGTAAAAAAGTAAACGAAGAAGATGTTTATAGTGCAAGAAAAGCTCTTGGTGTAAATTCTGAATATAATGAAGTTGATA
This sequence comes from Sulfurimonas sp., assembly GCF_028713515.1. Lineage (GTDB taxonomy): Bacteria > Campylobacterota > Campylobacteria > Campylobacterales > Sulfurimonadaceae > Sulfurimonas. The sequence continues at coordinate 213,995 of NZ_JAQTOD010000001.1, forward strand.
CTTGTGGAGCGGAGTTTGAAGCGCTTACCCCATATCTTTATTCAACAACAAATATCACAAAATTACCAAATGTTCAAAAAAGAGAGAGCGATAGGAAAAAAGTTCTTATTTTGGGTGGTGGTCCAAACAGAATCGGGCAGGGTATCGAGTTTGATTACTGCTGTGTACATGCAGCATTTGCTCTTAAAGAGATGGGCATCGAGACTATCATGTATAACTGTAATCCCGAAACGGTTTCAACTGACTATGACACTTCTGATGTTTTATATTTTGAACCAATTGATTTTGAACATGTAAGAGCTGTAATTGAAACAGAAAATCCAGATGGTGTAATAGTTCACTTTGGCGGTCAAACTCCACTTAAACTAGCAGACGGTCTAACAAAAATTGGGGCTAAGATTTCAGGAACTCCATCTGCTGTTATTGATCTAGCTGAAGACAGAGAGCAATTCTCAAATTTTGTTACTAAGCATGGTCTAAAACAACCGGCAAATGGACTCGCTCGCTCGAAAGAGGAATCCTATCCAATAGCAGAAAAATTGGGCTATCCTGTTCTTGTCCGTCCATCATTCGTACTTGGCGGTCGTGGGATGAGAATTGTTTACAGCGAAGATGAGTTAAGACAATATATGGATTTAGCTGTTTCAGTTTCAAATAACGCTCCAGTTCTAATAGACAAATTTTTAGATCAAGCAATAGAGCTTGATGTAGATGCTATTTGCGATGGTACAGATGTTTACATTGGCTCAGTTATGCAACATATTGAAGAAGCTGGAATCCACTCTGGAGATAGCGCTTGCTCTCTTCCTCCTGTAAATCTCTCAGCTGAGATGATTGAAAAAGTTGAGCAACAGACAAAAGTAATCGCTCTTGGACTTGGCGTGGTTGGTCTCATGAATGTTCAATACGCAATTTATAAGGATGAAATTTACCTAATTGAGGTAAATCCTAGAGCATCAAGAACTGTTCCTTTTGTAAGCAAGGCAACAGGTATGCCACTTGCTAAAGTTGCGACTCGTGTTATGGTAGGTGAGACTCTTAGAAGCTCGTTAGAGTACTATGACAAATACAGTGTTGTTCAAGAAGTTAATGGTTTATTGAAGCCTCGCTTAAAAGATTACATATCTGTTAAGGAAGCTGTTTTCCCTTTCAATAAACTCTATGGTGCAGATTTGGTTCTTGGACCTGAAATGAAATCAACTGGTGAAGTTATGGGAATTAGCTCTAACTTTGGTATCAGTTTTGCAAAAGCTCAACTCGCAGCTGGAAACAAAATAGCAACTGAGGGAACCTGCTTTTTGTCTTTTGTAGATGTCGATAAAGAGCACGCTCCTGAGATTGCAAGAGGACTTCACAAGCATGGCTTTAAGCTAGTTGCAACAAGAGGAACTCAAACTATCATCGAAAAAGCTGGAATCCCTTGCGAGATAGTTCTAAAAATTTCTGAAGGTCGTCCAAATATTGAAGATAGTATGAAAAATGACGCTATCTCAATGGCGATAAATACATCTGATAACAATACATCTAAAAAAGATGCAATTGTTATTAGACAAGAAGTCCTAAAAAGAAAAATCCCATACTTTACAACGCTTAGCGCAGCAAGAGCGTTAATTTTAGCGCTTGAAGAGATGAAAGATGACTCTTGGTCGGACGCTAAAGCACTACAAGATTTTCTAGCTTAAAAATGCCCACCATACTCATTCAAACCGATACTACTGTCGGTTTTTTATCTCAAAGTTCACAAAAACTTTATGAGATAAAATCTCGCTCAAACACAAAACCATTTATAAAAGTTTATAGTAGTTTTAAAAGTTTTGTTGAAACTGGAAACAGAGTTCCAGTAAGCAAAAGACGAGCTATCCGTTATGCTAAAAAAACAACATTTATTGTAAAAAATAGAGCATTTAGGATTTCGGCACTTAAGCAGAGTTCACAGATTGTAAGAAAGCTATCATGGTGCTATTCAACTTCTGCAAACAAAAGTAGCGAGAGCTTTAGTAGAGATTTTTGTGAAACTAAATCCGATATAATTATAGAAGATATAAACGGTTTATGTGAGAGAGAATCTTCTAAATTGATTAAAATAAATAACATTAAAGCGAGGAAAACAAGATGAAACATATCTCTTCAATAGCGAGTGGTGTAGCATTAGGAAGTGCTGGTTTGATAATGATGAGCGTATTGAGCGGTTGTCAATCAGAGCAGAAGGAAGAAAAACAACAACAAAATAAATTTTTAGTTATTGAACAGCTTACAAACGGAAAGTATATTGTAGTTGAAGAAACTCCAACAAGTGGTCCAAGCAGGGCAATAATTCGTGAAAAAGGCAGTGATGGTAATATCACTGAGAGAATTATGAGCGAAGGTGAGATGAAAAAACTAGCAGAAGAGGAGTATCAAAAAGTTCAAAGTGGCTCTTCTGAAACACTTAAAAGTGGTGAAGGAAATGCTGGGATGGGTCTAGCTGGAACTATTTTAGCGGTTGCAGCTGGCTCACTTATGGGAAATATGATTGGCAATGCTCTTATGAAAAACAAAAGTTTTGCGAGTAACTCCACGGCCTCAAATAGAAGCGCATACAGCAGAAGCGCATCTGGTGCTTCATCATCAAGTAGTAGCGGTGCGAAAAAAAGCTTTTTTGGTGGTTCTAGCGGAGCTTCATCGTCTGGTGGCTCTAGCAGCTATGGAGGGTGATATATGAACTTGCAAAAGATAAAATCACTTACTCCAGAGATACTTGAAGAGCTAGGATTTGCGTGGCATACAGATGAAGATGGTAGTAGATATGTTAGTGATGAGATTATAAAGATATCCCAAAATGAAGCAGAAGCTTACTATGAGGCTATAAATGAGATTTATGATATGTATGCCGAGGCGGCTCAACATGTTATAGATAATAATCTTTTTTTTGAGCTTGGAATACCTTTTAATCTTATAGATGCAATTAAAAAAAGTTGGGAAAATGATGTTCATTGGCATATTTATGGTAGATTTGATGTGGCTGGCGGCATGGATGGTAAACCTATAAAACTAATAGAGTTCAACGCAGACACTCCAACTGCTCTTTTTGAGACAGCACTGCTTCAGTGGGCGCTTTTAAAGTATAATAGCATGGATGAAGATAAGCAGTTTAACAATGTTTACGATGCTATTGGCGAAAATTTTAAAAGATTAATCACACTTTTTGATGATATCGAACTCTTTAATGAGAGATATGATGGATGGAAGATACTTTTCTCGTCTGTTAGAGGAAATGAAGAGGAAGAGACTACAACAAGACTACTTCAGCAAATAGCAACAGATGCAGGTTTTAATACAGGTTTTGAGTATCTGCAAGATGTTAAATTTGATGAAAATGGAATTTTTGATAGAGACAACAATCAGTACGAGTACTGGTTTAAACTATATCCTTGGGAAGATATAGCTATTGATGAGCCAGAGTTGGCGACTATGCTAACAAATATCATGAACAACCAACAAGCAATAATTTTAAACCCAGCATACACGCTGTTGTTTCAATCAAAAGGAATGTTAAAGATCCTTTGTGACTTGTTTCCTGACTCACCATATCTCTTAAAGACATCATTTGAGCCACTTAAAGGTATTAAGTATGTTGAAAAGAGTGTTTTTGGTAGAGAAGGTGCGAATGTAAAGATAGTCGACAGAGATGGAGCCGTGTTGGAAGAAAATGATGGACCTTATGGAAACTACAAAAAAGTTTATCAAGAGTATGTTGAGTTCAACAGAGATGAAAAAGGTGCTAAGTATCAAGCGGGAGTATTTTTTGCCTATGAAGCTTGTGGGGTTAGTTTTAGAAAAGGCTCAGAAATTATGAATAATATGAGTAAGTTTGTCGGTCACGCTATAGTATAAAATATGACCACAAGATTAAATTAGATGTATTTGAGAATGTTTATATCTTTATCACAGTGAAAATTTTCAAAGATTAAAAACCATAAGAAAAATTCACTGTAGTCAAGAGTAGAAAATTTTTTTAAGATGGATTGAATTTATCTATTGGAATAAAATACCAATTTAAATTTTATAACAATCTATCTTTTTTTAGTTAAAATTTATTAGTTTGAAAAAGTTGCTTCTTCAACGATTACTGAGTAGAAATAGCCATAACCAAAATCTTTATCAATAGCCACTTTTCCTTTAGCGGTAATATGATCACCCACTTTTGCCGATTGAGTATCTGATGTAAAAACTATATCACTAGTCTCTTTTGTACCACTGCCATCTTGGATATGAATCCAATTTTTGCCCATAATTGCTTCTGAAACTTTAACAACATTTCCATGAATAGAGATAACTTTTCCGCTTAACTCACTTTTTTTTGCATAAAGATCAGCAATAGTAAGTCCTCCGCTAGCCTGTGCTTTTTCGTGTTGATGACCCTCGTGTCCTTGCTCAGGCTGATTTGCAGGCTGATTTAATTGTAATTGTTGTAGAGGTGCTTGAGCTTCTGTAGCTGGTTTTTGAGATGTCTTATTTGCCTCTTCAATTTTATCGTTACATCCGCTGAGAGCAAAACACGCAACTAAACTTAGTGCAATAATACGACTTTGAATCATTTTTTTTCCTTTTAATTTTATTGCAACATATTAACATTTATGACTTAAACTTTTCATAGAAACCTTGCTGAAATGGTATATTTGTTAAGATTTGTTGACATTATTTATTTAATTGTGATAAGATATTATTATTAAAGAATAATCGTGCTGGATTATTATTTTTTATAATTCATCAATTTGGAGTTTAAGTATGATTAACAAATTTATTGTATTAGTTGTTTTTGTATATGGAACTGCACTTTTTGCAGGAGTGAACAGTGAGTCTGGTTCCGCTATTTTTAGTGAGCGTGGTTGCGCTATGTGTCATGCAAAAGATAATGATACTGTTGGACCATCTATTCGAATGATTGGGATTCGTTATAGCGGTAATGAAAATAAACTTGTTGCATACCTAAAAGGTCAAAGTCAGCCGATTGTTTATCCAGAGAGAGATGGGATGATGCGCCCTCAGCTTATGAAGATAGGAAATCTTTATGAGGATGAGTATCGTTCATTGGCACGATATATGATCCAAGCATTTATGCGTACAGATTTTTAGTAGATTAGATAGAATTTAGATTAAGGAAAACATGAGATATGTATAAAAAAATTACAAAATTGGCAGTAGTTCTTATGATAGCAAGTGGGTTTGTGTTTACGGAACTTGCAGTAGCTGGAAGTGAACCAGTTAAGGTTGTTGCTGCTCCAATAGAGCGCCCAGATTTTGAGCCAAATCTTAAAAGTGCCAAAAAGGTAGTTCATCCACCATATGAGATGGCAAAAGCAGATAAAGATTGCTCATTTTGTCATACAGAAAAAGATGGTAAAAGCGGTGCCTTAAAGATGGATATGCCTGACCTTTGTAGTCAGTGCCATGAAGCAAAAGATAGCAAAAAATTTATACATGGTCCAGTTGGTGCAGGTGCTTGTACTGCTTGTCATGATCCACACGAATCTAACAATATGAAGCTACTTCGCTTCTCAAATATAAATCAACTCTGCACATCTTGTCATGCAGACAAAGGTGTATTTTTGAAAACAACAAAGCATATTCATCCTCCAGTGCAAGATCAGTGCACAAACTGTCATGATCCTCATACAGAGAATTTTAAATTTCAACTTAAAGCGGATGGCAATAAGGATTTGTGTCTTATGTGCCATGTAGAGAAGAAAGAGCATTTGGCAAAAGTAACGCATAAACATGGTGCATTAGACCGACCTAAGAAATGTCTAGAGTGTCACAACCCTCATGGAACAAACACTCCTAAAATGTTGGTTAAAGATACAGGCAAAGACCTATGTTTATCATGCCACAACAGCAAAATGACAACTGATGGTAGTAAGCTGACAAATATGGATCAGCATTTAAAAGACAATCCTGATCATCATGGACCTATTTTGTGGGGAGATTGTGCTGTGTGTCACAATCCTCATGGTTCAGATAATCTTAGAATGTTAAAAAAACCGTTTCCAGAAACATTCTATGCTAAGTTTGATGAAAAAAACTATATCTGTTTTGAGTGTCATGAGCCTGCAAAGATTCAAGATGAGATGACAACAACGGCAACAAATTTCCGTAATGGAGATAAAAATATGCACTTTATTCATGTTAATAAAGATAAAGGTCGTACTTGTAGAGCGTGTCATGATTTTCATGGAACAAAAGAGTATCCACACCACTTGCGAACAAAAACAAGTTTTGGTGCGATTAATTTTCCAATTCGTTACATTGAAACTCCTACTGGAGGATCGTGTGCTCCAGCGTGTCATGCACGACGCCATTACGATCGTAAAAAACCTATAGAAAATCTCAAGTAGATGAAACTCTTATCTACCCGTAAGAGGCTTGTGCCTCTTACATTTTTTTCACTTTTTTATTTAACCTCACTTACGCTTTCTGCTACTACACTTGAAATTATCCGTCCTCTTGCTAAAACTGTTATAGATGAGAGCGAAATAACTATTGTAGTTAAAGTTACAGATCCTCAGATTAGCAGAGTTGTCTTCACTGATGCGCAGGGAAATCAGTTTGAACGCGAGATAAAAGCAAACAAACAGGTCTATTGTCAATCACTAAAAGCAAATCTTGGTGATAATCCTCTTAGCGTTGTTTCATACAAAGAGAAGGAAGTTAAAGAGAGTAAAACAATTTCTGTCTATTTTCGCTCTGAGATTTCTCCTGGATTTCAAGATGAACCTTCGGGATTTAAAAAAAATCTTCTTCATAATGATAAAAATGAACAACTTTGTAAAACTTGCCATGTTATGAGCGACAAGCCGCGTAAAAAAGGTGAAATTGTTGAGAATCCAGAAGACTCCTCTTGCTATCAGTGCCATAAAAATTTAGTATCACAAACTAAAGGACATGCTCCTGCTCTAAACTGGATGTGTACAGAGTGCCATACGGGAGAAAAGGGAGAGTATAGTAATGCAAAAGAAGATAAATCAAAATATACAACTCCAGATCCAATTATGGATCGCTGTTTTGGCTGCCATGAAAATATCAAAAATGTTTGGTTTGCAAAAAAATCAGAACATGGACCTGTTCGTGATGGTAGATGTAATAGATGCCATAATCCCCATGGCTCAAATCAAGAGTTCTTTTTGCGCAAGTCGATTTGGGATCTGTGCACCACTTGTCACTCTGAAAAAGCAACTGGAGCTCATGTTATAAGTAGTTTTGTTAGAGGAAGCACTCATCCAACAAAAGGCGTGCAAGATCCTGCTCGTCCTGGAAGAGAGTTAGTTTGCTCAGGTTGTCATGATCCTCATGGGTCGGAGGGGATATTTTTGCTACGCTCAAAAGGTAAAACTGCTTTTAGTGTATGCGTTCGTTGTCACAAAAAATAAATAATTGTAATAATTGTAATAATATAAAGAAAATATTTTCTAATAAAACATTATTTTTTTTATAATTAATTTATCACATTGATTTACATTCATAAATAGAACTCCCTTTCCCACGGGAGCGTGCTAAAACAACACTATATATTTTTATATTTTATTATAAAAACTAATATCTCCTATAACAAAAAAAGTTGTATACTTAATAAAACATTAAGCATATCACTACTACAATTTAAGTACACAAAGTTTAAGGGAGGTGTACTATGGTAACCTTTAAAAGGGTGGTGCAATCTATCGCAGTGATAGTAGCATTGGGTTCGAGTGCTTTTGCAACATCAAATATTACGGCAACAAAACATAATCTTTCAGGTACTAGTACGGGAACAATTAAGTCTGATGCTGGGGATAATAATGACGAGATTTGTGTTTATTGTCATACTCCTCACGCCGCAAACACGGCTTTTGTTGGCGCACCATTATGGAATAAAGCAACTCCATCTGGTGTATTTACAATGTATGGTACTACTATTGGTGGAACAGCAACTGATGCAACGCCAAACAGCCCGTCTATGGCATGTTTAAGTTGTCACGATGGTGTTAGTGCAATTAACTCTATGGTTAATGCACCAGGCTCAGGTGGGTATGTTGCTCTTGGAGCTAATGTTAAGTTTGGTGCTACGGCTGCTGGGAGTGCGTTTGTAATGCCTGCTGGAGTAACAGCAATCGGTACAGATTTGAGAAATGATCATCCAGTATCAATTACTTATGATCCAAGTAAAGCAGGGCTAAAAGCTACTGCAACAGCATTAACTGGTTGGGCTGGAGCAACGACTATCGCCAATCTTCTTAGAAACAGCAAAGTGGAGTGCGGTAGTTGTCATGATCCCCATGAAGCAACAAATGGAACATTCCTTCGTGTTGCAAATACAGGAAGTGCTTTATGTATAGGCTGTCACGCAAAATAATCTTCTTCATCTAGCAAATATCCACCTCTTCCGAGGTGGGTTTGCTAAAATTATCCATAATACTTATATTGTAAAACATCATTGGCATTATCTTATGAAATTGTGTATACTCTATTTATTATGAAAATTAATGTAAGGAGATAAAGATGATTAAGTTGGTGGTTTATAATTCAATGCTTTTTTTGGCATTGATTTTAGCAACTGGATGTGTTGCCCAAAAAGAGAAAATTACAGAGGGCTTTGTTGTTCCGGTGCTTCCGGAAGAACCAAGACTTTTTTATATTGCTACTTATACTGGAGAGCGTGATTTTGAGCAAGAGAGCACGCTTGATACTTTTATAGGTGTTGAGGACGCTAAAGTGGCCAAGAGCATGGTGAAACCTTACGGCGTAGCTGCATATAAGGAAAAAATCTTTACAACTGATACCGCGCAAGGTGTTGTTTTTGTTATTGATCGAGCTACTAAAAAAGTATCTTTTTTGGGAGATAAGCCATCAGGTAAACTAGGGCTACCAGTAAGTATCGCTTTTGATGGTAAGGGACTTACTTATGTATCCGATGCGAAGTTAAAAAAAGTTTACGCATACGATGATAATGGTTCTGTTCAGAAAATTTTTGGTGTAAAGGATGAATTTACTCGGCCAACTGGAATTGCTATAAATAGAGATCTTGGATTACTTTATATAACTGATACACTCCAACATAATATTAAAGTTTATACTTTAGATGGAGTGATGGTTCAGACTATTGGAAAACGGGGAATAGAAGATGGTGAGTTCAACTATCCCACAAACCTTAGCATTGACCGCCGAAATGGGAATCTTATAGTTGGGGATACACAGAATTTTAGAATTCAGATTTTTGATAAAAATGGTAAATTTTTATCAAAGTTCGGAAAAGTTGGAGATAAGCCTGGCATGTTTGCTCGTCCAAAAGGCGTTGCAGTAGATAGTGAGGGTCATATTTATGCAGCAGATGCTGCTTTTAATAATGTTCAAATTTTTAATGATAAAGGAGAGCTTCTCCTCTATTTTGGCGGTGCCGGTACTACCCCTGGAACATTCCATCTACCGTCATCTCTTTATTGTGATGAAGAGGATAGGCTCTATACGACAGAAGGATTTAACTCAAAAGTTCAAGTCTTTCAATATATAAGTGAAGTTTGGAAGAAAAATCATCCAAATGAATATAAAAAACTTTTGGAGCCAAGATGAATAGATTAGCTAAAAAAATTGTTGTTACTTTGTTGTTTGTGCTTACTTCTTCAGAGTTGTTTGCAGTAGTTGATAATGTAGTTGCAACAGTAAATGGTGTACCAATTTTAAAAAAACGAGTTGATCGTGAAGTTACCGCTTTGATTCCTCAGGCGAGTTATCATGCTAATGTTGATGATGAAAAAATCAAAGAGCTAGAAAAAAAAGCAGTTGATAGTCTTATAAACAAAGAACTACTTTTTCAGTACGCTAAAAAACAGCAAATCTTAGTGTCTGATAAAGAACTTTCAGAGGCAGAAGAGGCGGTTGTTCGTGGATTTTCAGGGCGTAAAAATTTTCAACAAGCTCTAGCTCAGGCTAAAATACCACTAAGTGAGTTTCAAAATGAGTTAAAGACAGAGGAGTCTATCCGAAAGCTTTATGAGCAAAAAATTAAACTAACTTTTTCAGATGATGATCTTAAAGCCTATTATGAAAAAAATAAATATAAGTTTAAAGAGCCTGAAAAGATTGATGTTCAGATGATTTATACTCGTAATAATCCAGAGGTAAAAAATGGAGGTCAGATTGCCAAAAAGCGAATAGATGAGGCAATGGCAAGTATTAAAAAAGGTGAAAATTTTGCAACTGTTGCATCTAAATACTCCAATGATATGACCCGTATTAAGGGCGGAAATTTGGGAATGATACATAAGGGCAGAATAGAAAATGCTATGGCAGAAAAAGTTGCTTTTGCTCTTAAAAAAGGAGAAACGAGCACTGTTGTTGAAACTGATGTGGGATGTTTTATTTTTCATCTTAACGGACGACAAGAAGCTGCTCAGCTTTCATTTGAAAAAGTCAAAGAGAGTCTTAGAGGTGAGCTAACTGCAAGTCGTGAGAAAGAGAAGATGGACTCTCTTTTGGAGTCTCTAAAAAAACAGGCAAAGATTAAAAGATAGTTGATGTGAGCAACAATTTATGAAAAAACATATGGTTGCTCGGGCTATTATCGCTTTAATCTCCTCTTTTACTATACTTCAAGCGGAGTCAAATGGATTTTATGGAAATTTAGAGTATGGATATACAGAAAATAGAGCTAGTGATGTAAACAATAAGTCATCACAAGAGGCTATGATTCAAAACTATACTCTTGGAAAAACAGGATATGTTTATAATCCTAATTTGATGAGCTATTTGGTGCAAGGATCACTAATGGTGACAGATACCACAAATAAAACAAATGATCAATCTTATGATTCTAAAAATAAGAGTATGAATTATCGTGTTAGTACTGATTTTATCCGCTCGACAAAATATCCTTTTTCACTTTATGGTGAAAAAACATCAAATCCATATTCTAGCATTCAAGCTGGTTCATCTATGAGCTATAACCAAACAGATGATAGATATGGTGTTAATGGTTCAGTTGAACTTCCATATTTCAATCTTAGGTATAGTGGCGAGTCGTCTGATATGCAACGAGATGAGACTAATGCAGATGAGACTCGTAAAAACAAAAATTATACACTTTCTGTTGATAAAAGATTTAATGATGGCACATTCTCTGCTGTTTATAGTAATCGAACTCGTGACTATTTACGAGATGATCGCTATTTTCAATCCAAACAAGAGTGGAGTGATCAAGCACAAGATATAAGAATAAATGGTTCTTGGAATGTAGATAAAACACTCCGCATTGACTCATATCTTACCTATATGGATAGTAGTTATAGTGACATGAAAAATATGATGGGAAGTGTAAATATAAACTGGAATCCAACTGCCAAGTATATGGCAAGTGTTGGTGCAACAGCTAGTACAATATCTTCTGGCGGTAAGAGCAGTGATACCGTTATGCTTTTTGGAAACTCTTCATATATGGTAACTCCGGAGTTTACAACAACTCAAAATGTATCGCTTTATCGTGTTGCTGGTGATTATTCTGATATGACTATGGGAACGGCGATGTTGGGTGGGCATTATACTAAGGCCCTAGAGGATAATCTTGTGTTGACTGCTGGTCTTGATGTTATAGGTAAAGTTGAGAAAAACAAAGCTGTCTCTGATATAAATATAACAGCCCCAGATAGAAATAGTTACTCCTATACTGCCAGTTTTGGTGCCTCAAAAAGAGTTGAGGCAATCAGCTCAAGCCTCTCTGGGAATTTATCATATTATAATTCTGAATCAACTCTCAATGATAGCACGAAGCGTATTTCGGCCAATATGATGCTCTCTACCATGATAAGTAATAATTTTTATAATACACTATCGGGATATTATACCAGTGAAACTGGTAGGTACTATACAGATCCAACAACTGGCGCTATCCAGATGGATTTAGAGTCAGTTACTGTTGATAATAACTTAAGATATTGGTATGATGTTGGATATGATGGAAAGATATCTCTTGGTGGTGGAGTAACTTATAGTGAGTCACAGTATAACCAGCAGGAGAAACTAGTTCGTATTTTCCCTCATGCTGAGGGCAGTTTTACATATAAATTTTTTAGGACACTACTTTTTAACTCTAACCTTAGTGCATCACAAGACTCTGTAAGTGACTTAACAAATTACTCAGCTTATATAGGTTTAAATTATACATTAAGAAAAATTATAATGTCTTTTGGAACAAGATATTTTTATCAAACTAGTGGAGCCTCATCGGGCGCAAGTGGAGTCAATCAAGAAAGTACTCAAAGTTCAGTTTTTTTCAAGATATCTAGATCATTTTGAAACATCAAGCAAAGGAGCGTCAATGACAAAAAAACTTTTTATACAGACGGTATTGGTTGGTCTCACAATTTCTTCGTTGTATGCAGTTGAGCAGGAGAGAATTGTCTGGCCATCCGCACCTGATCCAGCTAGATTTGAGTATGTAGGTAGCATAACAAAGAGTGAAGATTTAAATATAAAACGAGGATTTTGGGGAAAAATATGGGATTTTTTAGCTGGTAATGAGCAAAAAATTTTAGCTGCCCCGTTTGGGATTCATGTTGATGAGAGTGGCAAGCTGTATGTTGCTGATGGGGGGAATCAAGCTCTATTTATATTTGACCCAATTGAAAATGAAATGAAGGTGATTGAGGGGTTTAATGATACAAGACTTGTCTCCCCTGTGGATGTTATTACTGACAACAAAGGAAATATTTATCTCTCTGATTCGGTGTTGGAGAGAGTTATTGTTTTTGATAAAAAAGGTAAGTTTTTATACACAATTGGAGGAGATAAGGTAAAAATTACTCGTCCAACAGGTATGGCAATAAATAACAACTTAAACAGAATCTATATATCAGACACCGTTGCTGGGACTATTTTAGTCTTTTCACTTGAGGGAAAATTTATAACATCGATTGGTACAGAAGGCTCTGGAGATGGAGAGTTTAATCGCCCAACATATTTGGCTTTAGATAAAAATTACAATCTGTATGTTTCCGATTCGATGAATCATCGTGTTGTGATTTTAGATAAAGATGGAAAGTTTATCCGTACATTTGGCAAGCTTGGCGATAATATCGGAAATTTTGGAAGTCCACGAGGTATCGCTCTTGATGATGACCTCAATATTTATGTAGCTGATTCTCTTTTTCATGCTGTTCAAATCTTTAATCAAAAAGGAGAACTGTTGTTATCCTTAGGAAGTTTTGGAGCAGAAAAAGGCGAGTTTTCCTCGCCTAAAGATATCGCATTTGACACCAATGGTAGCCTATATGTAGCTGATTTTTATAATATGCGAGTTCAGAAGTTGAAAAAACTTCCAAATCCTGAAAATGTGGAGTTACCATGAAGAATATATTTAATATCACTCTACTTACTATTGCCATCATCTTACTATCTTTAGACAATGCTAATGGAGGAGTTGTCAACACTAAGCACAATATGTCAACTGCGGGTCCTGGAACAATCAAAGCAACAAGCGAGCCGGAAGTTTGTGTTTTTTGCCATATTCCACATAGTGCTCAGACTGGAACACCACTTTGGAATCGTAGTATGCCAGCATCTTCATACACTATGTATAACAGTGACTACATGAGACGGATGAACTATCCAACTCCTGCATCACTTGGAAATACAGTTGGAACACCAGGAACACTTTCTCGTCAATGCTTGAGCTGTCACGATGGCACTGTTGCGGCTGGATCTGTCTATTTGGTTCGTGGTACGCTACTCGGAGGTACTCAAATAGCTATGAGTGGTGTTAACCCTGATGGAACAATGCTCTCATCGGCAGCTGGCTATGTTGGGACTGATTTAAGAGGTCACCATCCGGTTGGAATTGAATATAACCACACCGTGACTAAAAACTTTGGCAGTGGAACTAGAGGAATAGAGCTTTTAGTAACGCCAGGAGCCGCGATTAAACTATACACTTATAGTGGTAAGCAGTATGTAGAGTGTTCCTCTTGCCATGATCCTCATACAGAAACTAAAAAGTTTCTTCGTTACTCAGCTGGAGGAAGTCATGGGGCTAATGTATATGGTACTTGTACTTCATGTCATGATAAAGCAAACTGGGCAACTGGGGCTCATGCTACCGTAACAAATAGTTATACTGATGCAACCGTTAATGCAGCGTATGAGACAAGCACTGTTTCTTCACTTGGGTGTGTAAACTGTCATAAACCACACAATGGAGAAGGGAAGCCATATCTGTTGCGCAAAGTTGAAGAAAATACCTGTTTTCAAGGAGCAGGTAGTGGCACAACTTCAACTGTCCCGTGTCATGGAACTGGTGGAGCAAAAGATATTCAGACATCACTTCAAAGAATGTACTCGCACCCTACAGATTTGATTTCTGGACAACACAGTAATCTTGATGTTTTATATGGCACTGGCGTGGTGAGTGATGGTGGAGGAGCTATAACTTGGAATACAAATAAACATGCTGAGTGTACAGATTGCCATAACCCACATCAGGCAAAAGCTGGAAGTCATATTGATCCTCCGGATGGGGTAAACACTATGTACCCATCAGCACCAACAAATCTTATATCCAAATCAGGTCCACTAAGAGGGGCGATTGGAGTTGAACCTACATGGCCAGCTACCGGATGGACTCAACCAACTTCGTTTACTACGCTAGAGAGTGCAACCTATGAGTATCAGGTCTGCTTAAAATGCCACTCTCAATGGGCGCTTGGAAGTTCTGCTACGCCAGTATCTTCTCAGACCATAACAAAAACAGGAGAGCCAGCAACTGATCAGGCATGGGAGTTTAATCCGAAGAATAAATCGGCTCATCCGATAGTTATGTCTCATAATGCGATGAAAACTTATGGCGGAAATGCAGCAAAAAATCCTGCAGCTGAGGGACGGTATGCAGACTCTTTGACAAGTGCATATTTAAAAACTCCATGGTCAAATAATCCTGGAAACAACACAATGTACTGCTCCGACTGTCATGGAGCTGATGAGCAGACATCCGACCCACGAGGCCCACACGGTTCGAGTTACAAGTATATGCTCAAGGGACGCGGTAACTATTGGCCATATAAACCAAACGGTCAATTATGGGGTATTGATGATACAACAGTGGATAATCCTGATCTTTTCTGCCAAAATTGTCATAGAACTGAAGCAGTTGGAGTTCATGTATTTAAATCTGATCGTGGTAGATTTAATAATATGCTTTGTGTTAACTGTCATTCAGGCATTCCACATGGTTCAAAAATATCTCGTCTGATGGCATATGCTGCTATGCCACATCCCTATAATTTTAATGGCAATGCAAAAATGAAAGGATTTCGTGCTTTAGGGGCAGCTAATTATGTAACAGCAAATAGAGGAAAAGGAAACCATTGGACCAATGATACGGGCACATGTGGTTGTCATGGATCAGCAGTAGGAGGAGCTTATGATGTCTATCCATAATCGCATGAAGTGTTATTTAGTAGTAGTTGCTCTTGTGTTCTTCTCTCCAGCAGTTATGCTTGGGGCAGAAAAAGAGGATGGAATAAAAGAGACGGTTGTTCGGTATAACCAAGCGCTAATAGAATCAGCAAGAACAGGAAAAACTGCAACACTGGAACCCTTAGCAACTAAAAAAATTGTTACTAAAACATATGCGTGGATTCACTCATGGCAAGATAGTAATCTCTATATGCGCGCCAAACTAAATAAACTTAAATTTGAAGAGATTCGAGTTGATAATAATGCAAGTATGGTTAGAACATATGAGGAGTGGAGCTATGATTATTATGATGCAGAAAATAAAAAAGATGCAATGCCGACAACACAGGTTGTATATCAGATGAAATACACATTGTACCCTCATCAAAAGCGATGGATTATTAATGATGTTAAAGTTATTAACGAAAAAAGTACACCTCTGGAAAAAGCCAAAAAATAACTCAGGGCGTCACTTTTTGAGACAAGAATTATAATTTTTTTCTATTCTTGTCTGTTTGTATAACGCGTTTACTTCATTCGTGGTATAAATCTTTTACTAAAATTTACAAAAGGGAATTCATGGCGAATCAACTTAAAAAAATAGGATCATTTTTGGCATCAATGCCGTTTATGGTGGCACTGCTACTAATATTTGGTATTGCAAGCGGTGTTGCAACATTTATAGAGAATGACCATGGAACAGAGACTTCATGGGCTCTCGTTTATGGTGCCAAATGGTTTGAACTTCTTCAAATTATGCTTGGAGTTGGAATCTTTGCAAATATCATCCGCTTTCGTATGTTTACACTTAAAAAACTACCAACTTTTATTTTTCATGTGGCATTTTTAATAATCTTAATTGGCTCTGGTATAACTCGCTATTTTGGATACGAAGGAGTTATGCATATTCGTGAAGGAGACACAGAAAACCGTATGCTCTCAAGCGAGGCTTTTTTGCAGATTGATGCAACTCACGGCACACAAAAATATCATGCTGAAAAAGCAGTTTATGCAGCAGGGCTAAAAGATGGCGATTTGAATGAACATCTGGATGTTGGTGGCAAGGCGTTAACAGTTAAGTTTAAGCAGTTTATCAAAAAAGCAGCTAAAACAGCAGTTGAAGATCCTGCTGGAAAAGCAGTTGTAATGTTTGTTATTCCGGCTCCAAGTGGACCTGAGAAGTTCTTTTTATCTAAAGGCGAGTTTGTTGATGTTGGACCAATAGCTATCTATTTTGACAAAGCTCCAGATGTTGAGCGTTTCTACATCAGCATATCTGAAAAAGATGGTAAGTTCTCATTTGTCTCTAACAGCAATGTTGAGTGGCTAAGAATGGAAGATAAACTCTCTGGAAGTGTGATTGCTGGAAATGAAGGAGAATTTGAAGCGCGCCGTTTATATACTGTGAATGGTATCCAAATAGCAACCAAATCAGTTCTCTCTCATGGTGCAGTCAAGGTTATACCTGAAGATGAGTATCGCGCTTCGCTCAAGATGGATATGAATACAAACGGTGAAAATCTCTCTGCTCTTATTGTTGAGGCTGAACTAGATGGACAAAAGCGTGAAGTTGCTCTAATGGGGCAAGGAAAACGCTTTAAAGGATTTACAGAGAATTTTCGTTTAGGAGATGTTGATGTCTCTCTTGAGTGGGGAGCTAAGCAGATAGAGTTACCATTTTCTGTTAAGCTTGATGATTTTGTAATGGACAAATATCCAGGATCAATGAGCCCATCATCATACGAGAGTCATGTTCACTTGATTGATGAAAAAGCTAAAATAAACGATAGTTTTAGGATTTTTATGAATAACCCTATGGAGCATGGTGGTTTTAAATTTTTTCAATCATCTTTTGATCAAGATGAGATGGGAACGGTTCTCTCTGTAAACCGCGATCCAGGAAAAATACCAACTTATATTGGATATATATTGTTAGCGCTAGGACTGTTCCTTAATTTTTTCAATCCTAATGGTAGATTTGGTAAATTGGCTCGTACTCGTTATGATAGGTCAGCACCATCTGTGATGATTGGGTTAGTGTTTTTGGCGGGGCTATTTATGGCTCAACCAGCATTTGCATACGCTGAGTATCAAAAAGAACAAACAGCAGATCTCTCTACTGCCTTAGAGACAGTAAAAAAAGTAGATTATGCGTCCGCCGAAGAGTTTGGTACGATTTTAATGCAAGATATGGGTGGACGGATTAAGCCGATAGACTCTATTGCTATTGACATAGTAAATAAACTCTCTGGTCAAACAACTATTATGGGATTGTCTGCAAATCAGATAATCCTTGGTATGGCATCTAAACCAGTACTTTGGCAAAAAATTGCAATGATTAAAGTTAAACACTCAAAAATCAAAGCAATGCTTGGAATTGAAGATGAGAAAAAATATATTGCATTTAATGATGTTTTAGATCCAGCTGGTGTGTATAAGCTTGGAGATGCTGTTCAGGCATCCATTACAAAACGACCTGCTGAGCGAGATGAGTTTGATAAAGAGCTGATTAAACTAGATGAGAAGTTAAATATTGCATATAGTGTATATGCTGGTGATTTTATGCGAATTTTCCCTCTTGTCGGAGATAAGGCAAATGCGTGGCTTAGTCCAAGTGATGCACTTAAAGCACTTTCTCCAGAGGATTCTCAAAAAATTAGACAAATTCTCCAACTAAACTATACTGGAATTAATGAAGGGATAGAGAAGGGGAATTGGAAAACTTTTAGTGATGCAACTAAGATGATAATCGGCTTTCAGAAATTAAATGGAGCTACAATTTATCCTTCTGAATTACGAGTTAATGCAGAGTTACTCTACAATAAAGCATCTATTTTTGAGAGATTGATTCCTCTATATCTTTTTGCAGGTCTAACTCTTTTAATACTTATTTTTGTTCGTCTTTTCAAACCTGCTCTAAATTTAGAGAAAGTGCAAAAGGTTGTTCTTGGAGTTTTAATAATTGGGTTTATTGCTCACACAGCAAATCTAGGTTTACGGTGGTATGTTTCAGGGCATGCGCCGTGGAGTGATGGATATGAGTCAATGATTTATATTGCGTGGACAATTATTTTAGCGGGAATTATGTTTGCAAGACAATCAGAATTTGCAATTGCATCAACAGGAATTCTATCTGGAGTTGCTCTTTTTGTTGCTCATTTAACATGGTTAGACCCACAAATAACAAATCTTGTTCCGGTACTTAAATCATACTGGCTATCAATCCATGTGTCTGTTATTACTGCTAGTTACGGCTTTTTGGGACTAAGCGCACTGCTTGGGCTTATATCGCTTGTGCTTTTCATTATGATTGACCGCGTTAAAAATGAAAATACAAAACGACAAACCATTATCAGTATCCGAGAGGCAACAAGAATCAGTGAAATGGCAATGATTATTGGGCTCTCGCTTGTTACTCTTGGGAATTTCATTGGTGGAGTATGGGCAAATGAGTCATGGGGTCGTTATTGGGGATGGGATCCAAAAGAGACATGGGCATTGGTTACGATTCTTGTTTATGCTACTGTAGTTCACTTGCGTTTTATACCGAAGTTGAATTCAGTCTTTAACTTTACGGTGGCATCTGTTGTTGCTTATAGTTCGGTAATTATGACTTATTTTGGGGTTAATTATTATCTATCTGGATTACACTCTTATGCGGCTGGTGATCCAGTGCCTATGCCGACTTGGGTTTATTATGCGGTGGCTACAGTGCTGTTGTTGATTCTTTTAGCCTCTAGAAATCGTAAAGCAGTTTCGGGAAGTCTGAAAAATCCAAACACAGCAGAAGGGTAGAAATTCTCTTCGTTTTCGGCAGTTTTTATAACTGTCTTAAATATATAGTAAAAAAACTATAAGTAGCTTTTTTTGTTTATCTATTTTTTAAGTTTCTTCTCTTCCCACAGTTTTGTTGCTTCTATGATTGTTCCATACTGTGGATTGGCAATAAAATAGTCACGCATAAAGTTTTTATACTCAATTTGTTCAGGTGTTAAAACTTCGTCACTATACGCATTTTCATCTACGGGTGGTTGAGGTGGTGTTAGTGTTGAGATATAGCTTGCAACATCTTTTATATCAGCATCACTTAGCTTTACTGCTTGACCACTCATCATGCTACTGAAGCCATATTGATTTAGTTTGTTGGCTTTATATGCTTTTAGTTTTTCAATAATTTTTTCCTCTTTCCATCCAGCAATAATCTCGCTTACACCAAGAGATTTTTTCTCTCCATGTTCTCCGTGACACACCATACAACGCTTAAATACAGATGCTCCATCTGCCATTGATAATGTTGCTGTACTAGTAAATATAACTAATAATATTTTAAGTTTCATATTTAATCACTCCAATCATAATAAGGCACTAAACCTTGATTTTTTAAAACCATACTATATCATAATGCACAATATTTAAGGTATTTTCGCATATAAATGGTAACTTTCTAATAGTTTTAATAAGCTTATATTATAACTATTTCAAATAGTTACATATAGTAACAGAACGAAAATATTGCATAAGATAGTATAGATTCTTTGAAATAAATTAGTTTTCATCTGATACAATTATTTTTAACAAAACACAAAGGAGATAGAAAATATGAAAAAAATAATACTTGGGGTTGCTGTAGCTGCAGCTACACTATTTGCTGCTGATGGCGCAGCTATCTATGCAAAATGTGGTAGTTGTCATGGTAAAGATGGTAAAAATACAGCGATATCAGGTGTTGCTCTTTCAGGAGATGCGGCTTCAATTGAGAAAAAATTGAATGGTTACAAAGATGGAAGTTTTGGTGGAGCTAAGAAAGGTATGATGGCACCACAGGTAGCATCTCTTTCAGCTGATGATGTTAAAGCAGTTTCTGAGTATATTGCAGGTTTAAAATAGTCTTATCTCTATAAAAGAGGCTTTTAGCCTCTTTTATAACTTCCCTCTCATTTATAACTTCACTGTGGCAACTGTTTAATTTCGTATGTCGGAAGTGTCTCTTGTTTGTTCTCATCTAAAATTATTTTAGCATCTTTGTTTCCATTTAGATAAGCGTTTTGCATAAGTACTTTTGCTTCCTCAGCATTTTTTTCTACTCCATCACCAACTAGATACATTTTACCGAGGTCATACTGTGCATCACCGCAATTTTGTTTAGACGCTTTGTTTAAATACTCTTTTGCCTTAGCCATATCTTTGTTTGTTCCTAGTCCAGCACGGTACATTTTTGCAACTTCATGCTGTGCTTTTGGATAACCACTATCTGCTGTTTTTTTATACCAATAAAATGATTTTTGATAATCTTGTTTTGTGCCATTCCCGTTGTAATACATGTCTGCCATATAGAGTTGAGCTTTAGCATCGCCTTGTTCCGCTGATTTTTTAAATAAATCAAAAGCCTTTACAAAATCTTTTGGTGTTCCTTTTCCATCATAATACATACAGCCCAGATTAAACTCCGCTTTATCGTGACCCTGCTTGGCTGCTTTGTCGAACCAAAATATGGCTTTAGAGTAGTCCTGTTTTGTTACTATTCCATGATAGTAAAAACCACCCAAGGCAAACTGACTACTAGCATCTCCTCCTTCAGCTTTTTCTATTGCAGCTTTAACAGCTTTTTCTTTCATATCTCCCATTGATGATTCTGCCGATATTGCCGTTGAAGTCAATATAGCAGTATTGATGATAGCAACAAAAATAATCTTTTTCATAATATCTCCTTAAGATAATCTGTCCTTTATTTTATATAAAAAATTATTAATATATCTTTATAGTTATATTAAAATATGTTATTTGTTATATTAAAATATATTATTAGTTAAAAAATAGATTTAAAAGTTGCTTGATTTATTAGCAAGGTTTTTATGCTCACAAAATAGGATGTATTGTTGACTTTAAATATACATTGGATATGAAAATCATGAATGATAGTATCTGTTTTTTTGACAATAAAAATTTATAAACCAGTTCACTAGTGCTATGTACTAAAGAAAAAAGTAGATACAATAACCAAAAGTGATAAACTTACACAAGGTTGATTAAATGATTATTTTTACGGAGACATTACCACAGGAGCAAGAGACACTACTTGGTTTAATTGATAAAAAGTATCACGCTAATCTCTGTTTTTTTGAAGAGAGTATAACAGCTCTTAATGCTGGACTTTTCTCTGAGGCAACACTGCTTTGTGTGTTTATACATTCGCGTGTCGATAGTGCTACTCTTGCCCAACTTCCTCACCTTAAAGCCGTAGTTACTCGTTCAACTGGAACCGATCATATCGATATAGAAACTTGCAAAAAACATAAAATTGCTGTTGGAAATGTTCCTAGTTACGGACAAAATACAGTTGCTGAATATGCTTTTACTCTTATCTTAACTCTTGCTCGCCAAGTAAAACCTATGATAGAGCGACTCTCAAGAGGAGAATTTTGTCGTGATGGACTAAAGGGATTTGATCTCTTTGGTAAAACGATTGGCGTTATTGGTACTGGTAAAATTGGCTCTCATGTCGTCTCTATTGCTAGAGGTTTTGGTATGGAAGTTTTATGTCATGCTCATCATGAAGACGCAGACCTAGTTAAACTCTCTCATGTCAATTATGTACCACTAGAGACTCTCTTATTGCAAAGCGATATCGTCACGCTGCATATTCCAGCCAATCCATCAACACTTCATCTTATAAACAAAGAGAATATTTTACTTATGAAACCCTCTGCAATGCTCATCAACACGGCACGCGGAAATGTGGTTGAGATTGAGGCGATTGTGGAGCAACTACATCTAGGTAATCTTCAAGGTGGAGTTGGACTAGATACTTTTGAGTCAGAAGATATTTGGATAGAGGAAAAATATCTAAAAAATGATACACTCTCAGCACAAGAGCTTCAAAAAGCAATGCTCGCCTTTTCAATTCTGCGCTCATCCAATGTTGTTCTCTCGCCACATAATGCCTATAATACAACTGAAGCGTTAGAGCGAATACTTGCTATGAGCGTAGAAAATATCCATGCGTTTCTTGAGAACGGAACTCTCATTACTCCAGTTATTTAACATTTAGTATCTTCTTTATCATGTTGTTTTTTTTGCTCAAAATTCTAGCTTGTTTACCAATGATAGAGTATTTGAAGTTTTTACAACCCAGGGGCGCTCCACATAGAAGTCGTAACACCACCATCAACTAGTCCCAACTGCACTTCATAAGCCCTTTGAAATTTCACTCTTATCTCATTGTAAATCTTTTTATTTTCTAAATTCGGTTCATACATTTTATCCCAAACAACTAATTTTTTTGAAGCAAGAGCTAAACTCTCATACACTCCAGCACCAACACCAGCCGCCATCATAGCACCAAGAGCTGTAGCTTCTGTAACTTTTGGAATCTTTACTCTGTATCCAGTCACATCCGCAACTATTTGCGACCAAAGTTCGCCCTTGCTTGCCCCTCCTGCAAAGACAATCTCATCAATCCTAACGCCCGTAAAATCTCTTATTTTATCTAAATTTATGCTTGAGACAATCGCAGCATTCTCCTGCAGACTTCTAAACATTGAGGCACGATTACAAATATCTGAATTTATGGAGAGATTTAAAAAACTAGGAGCCGCATGGTACCATTTGCCATATTTCATACTATCTGAAAATATAGGAATAATCCCGTAAGAGCCAACAGGAACGGCTTTTGCCTTCCCTTCTAAGATGCTATAAACATCTAAATTTCTCTCTTTCGCCTCCAGCTTTTCCATGTCACAAAAAGCATCTCTAAACCATCTCATAACAAGACCGCTGAAAAATGTTATTCCCTCTGCTTGTGATTGATTTGAGATTACATGCGGATTTACTCTTATGCTTATATCTTTTGGCGGCGGCGTGTTTTTGTCTATATTTACAACTTGTTGCCAAAATGAACCGCCAAGAATTGCCACTTGCCCAACATCAACAACACCCAAGCCAGCGCATCCAAGCTGAACATCTCCGCCACCCATAACTACTTTTGTATTGGTCGATAAAAGTGTAGATTGAGAAGCTTTTTCTGTAAGTGTTCCCATCAAAGTTCCAGTCTCTAGCACTTTTGGAAATATATCGCTTTTTAAACCAACTTGATTTGCCATTTCACTAACCCAGCCACGATTTTTTAGCGAAAATATCCCTGTGGTTCCGCCGTTACTTGGGTCTGTTGCGATTACTCCACAAAGCTTATACAAAATCCAATCCCCAATCATAGAGATTTTTGCAACTCTCTCATAAAGTTCAGGTGCATTGTTTTTAAGCCACAAAATACGCGGAATTGCTCCAAGCGCAAAAGTCTGACCAGATTCCGCATAAAACTCCTCTTCAATTCCAGCGAAATTTTCCTTTAGATATCTAACTTCATCGCCAGCTCTTGCATCTACATTTGCAACCGCCCAAAGCTCTTTTCCATCTTTATCATAAAGCACAATTCCTTCACGCATACTCGTAGCACTAAGCGCTAAAATATCCTCGCCATTTAAGTTTGCGACTTCAAGCGCCTCTCTTATACACTCACAAACCAAAACCCAATTTGCATTAAAATCAAAGCTCATGGAGTTAGCAACTCCATCCTCCTCCAGATGCGTCCACTCTTTTTGAGCAACGCTGATTTGGTTGCCCAAAGTATCAAAAATTACAGCCCGAATGCTTCCAGTTCCTGCGTCTATTGCCATTAAATATTGCATGTTTTTCCTTTATGCTTCAATACTCAAGTTTTGTATTCGCTCAAAATGCTTTAAATTATTAGTTACTAAAGTGCAACTATTTTTTATGGCGATACTTGCAATCATCAAGTCCATGTCCGCGATAATATTTCCATTTTTTTTAAGTCTGGCTTTCTCTTTTGCAAATATAACGCTTGATTGCTCATCAAACTCTAGCATTTCAAAGTTCTCTAAAAAAGGTACTATTATTTTTAAATTTTCTTCAACTCTCGCTGAGTTATAAGCTCCATAAAGAAGCTCTGTATAGTTTATCCTAGAGATATAAAGCTCGTCCATAGGCAATTTGGCAAGTTTTTGCACTACCTCTTGTTTACCTTTGAGAAAATATATCAATATGTCGCTATCTATTAAATATTTTTTCATCTCTATAGCTCTAACTCAAAATCTTTACTATTTTTATCACTTGAAATAGCCTCTAGCATAGCGTCAGCATCACTGTTTTTTATCTTGCCTGCAAAAGATAGTAATTTGTTTTGCTTTAAAGAATTTTGTTGAGAGAAAAATTCAATGGCTTTTTCTATTACATCTGTCTTTGTAGTGTGTAACTCACCACTTAATTGATTTAGAGTAATAATAACCCTCTCATCCAACCTTATATTAACAGCTCTTCTCATTTTAAACCCCTTTATCTTTACGATAGTATATAATTTTACGCTATTTTTGTAAAGAAAATATTAGAGATTTAGTTAAATTTAATATCTAATATTTCTATTGTCTTTTTGTGGTTTTCTCTATTAATGTTTTTTTGGATGATTATTTTTATCATATTTTTTTTATTATTTTAAACTGTTTTAAAATGTCTTGTGTTAACTTCGTATGATTTCTTTTATGAATATCTTTTTTGTCTAAATAACTGCAAAAAGCAAAGTTTTTTACATCCTCTTTTAAATACCCTAACTCTTTATAAAAACTCTTATAAAGTTCGTCTATTCTTGATTCATTGTAAAGTTGTGCTTTGTTCCATATCTCTTTTGCAATGTCGTTGTGCTCTTTATATATCTTATCTAGCTGAAATCGCTCTATGCTTTTTTTGCATCTTTCATCGGTAGATTTTATATTTACTTCTAGTTCTATATCTTTTTCGATACCAAGCGTGTTTACACTTACGCTAAATTTCGCTTTTTCATCAAAACATTCATAATAAGGATGAAGTATATTTCCCTCCTGAGTTTCGTTTCCTTTAAACTTACTGTTACATGTAGCGCAAGAGGGTATGAGATTATAAAAAGATAACGATAAGTGAGGATATTTTACTTTTGGGTAATAGTGTTCTAATGTGGCTAATGTATTAAACTTTTTTGCACCTACTTTATAAAAATAAACATAGTTGTTATTGCAAAAAGGGCAACTTTTTAGATTTAGTTTTTTGAAGTGTTCCATAAAATTTTCTTTTTGTCTATTAGCTGAGTAATTAAATATATTTTCGATTTTCTTTTTTTCTTTTGGAGAACAGTGGTTTAGTAAAGTTAAATATTTTGTTTGAATATTACTTATGTCTGCTTTTATCAAATTTTCTAGGTTGTCAATAAGGTTTTTAAATTTTGATTGAGGTTTTAATTTTTTTAAAGAGATTTTGATTTTATCTATATCAACAGACTCTAAATAACTTTGAAAAAATGCTTCATTAACTATTGATAAATCAATTTGTTTCATTATTCGATTTACCTGTGAGTTTTTTTATTTTTTTTTCAATTTCTTCTTTTTCTCTTTCGAGTCTTTCAAGTTCACTCTCATTAGAGTTTAGCTTTTCATTAAGCTTATGCTCTAGTGTCTTTTTTAATATAGGCTCACCTATAATAGAGATAATATTTTTACATGTATTTATTTCATCTTTTGATAAAGTATCTTTTTTAATAGTAGAGATAACATCATTTATCTTCTCTTTCGCAAACTCCCCCATAAGCCCACCATTCATAAAAAAACCGTGAGAGAGAAGAGTATGGATATTTGCTCCGAAAGTGTCTATGTTTGTTTCTTTAGTTACATTTTTGCAATTTCCATTTTCATCTTTTTTTAAAAATATTACATTTTCTTTTGGTAAATCTGAAAGGATAAATGGAGAATGACTAGTTAATACGAGATTAAAATCTTTTTCAATTTCTTTCAAAAATCCAATTATGTAATTCATTACATTTTTTTGCCAAAATGGATGCAATCCTAATTCAAATTCATCAATAAAAAGAAGAACTTTTTTTATGTCATGTTTTGTATAATATTCTTCTCGTATACTTCCATCCTCATATCTCTGTTCAGGGTGATAAGTTTTATAGTCTAGTTTACTAATGCTATTTAATATAAGATGCAATTGCGTTAATAATTGTCTTTCTCCGTAACTTAATTGTGAAAAAAAAGTATTATTTACATCTACTAACTCTATTGTGAACACATCTTCCGGTAGAAGTTTTAAGAATTTAAATAACTTAGTATCTAATTCATCTATATTGAATTCAAACCGAGGTAATTTAGTGTCAGAATCTTGTATTTTATTAGGTATTAACTCTAAAAAATTATCATCTAATTTGTATTTTCTAAAATAGCTTGCACTTTTTTTTGAACTTAAATCCATTAAAGTGTTAATTGCTAGATGATTCTTTATTTTAAAGTCAAAAAGAGAATGCAATTCTTTTAGCTTTTCAAAAAAAGTATAATCTCTAAACTTAGAAGAAATATCCTTTATATGTTTTTCACCTTCTTCATCATAATATTCAATGTCATTTGTTAACGACTTGTACGGTATATAATCATGCCCATTAAAACTTATTATTATTTTATTTAAAATAAAAAAGTTTTCTTTATATTTTAGAAAATCATATTTACCTCGCATATGATTTTCTAGCACAAATAAGCTTCTTTCTCTAGTTGTTAAAAATGGAATATGATGTTTAGATAGCTGTTCATTAGAATGAGATTCTTTATCTGTAAATATATTTTGAACTTCATTATTTAAATAAACAGCTACTACATCATCGTGGTAATTTGATAAACCTTCATCATAAATATTAAAATCTCTATAGCCTTTAATTAAGTTATTAATATCATTAAACTTTATGTTTTTAGAACATGACAAACTACCATTATCATCATATACTAATATATAATCAAAGGGTGGTTTGTCATAGCCTTCAGCAAATATATTAAGTAACATTTTTAAAAGTGTACTTTTTCCGCTCCCATTCTCCCCCACAATAGCCGTGACATTGATATTGTCAGGAAAAATACTTACATGTGCTTTATTCTCATCAATAGTTAATTTGCCATCTTCATACTTACATTTAAACCTCGGCGAAAAATTAAACCCCTGATTCTTGATATTTTTATACTCTTCTACCCAAAGATAAACCAGTTCCATTTTACACCTCTAACAAATATTTATAAATCGTTGTATTTAATACTTACCCCAAAACCTCTAATTCGTCACTATATTTATCCAAACAATACTCTTCATAGCTCGATTTATAGACCTTATAATGCTCTGACGCTTTGTGTCCGTCTAGTGCCGTTTCATCTCTCCAAGTCTCTACTGCAAAAAATTTTTCTGGTCTCTCTTTGCATTGGAAAATATCGTAAAATATACACCCATCTTCTGCTTTAGAGGGTTTAACCATTGCACTTAGCAACTTTTTCATCATCTCTATGCCGTCATCTTTTGCTATAAATGTTACTTTTTTTGTTATTGTCATTTTTTCTCACTTGATGTTTAAATTTTAATCTGACAAATTATATCCGATTAGAGTTATTTGATTATAATAGAGTAAAAAAATTAGGACGCTCACTTGGATTTAGTGCTACAAATTGAAGATATCATAGAGAAAAATGGTAGTGATTTCGAGCTCTCAAAACTTTTTAAAGCTTATATAAGAGAGTACAAAACTTCGTTGCCGGAGCTTTTTACAAAAAATCAGGGTAAAGATTTTTTGGTTCACCATACAAAACAGCTTGACTCCATTATCTCGCTGATGTATAAAACAATTCTGCGAAGAGTTTTTGGAAACTATCTGCCCATGAGGGGCTCTATTCCCATCGCTATTGTGGCGCTTGGGAGCTATGCGAGGGAGCAGTTGTCAGTTCATAGCGATGTCGATATGCTTATAGTTTATGAAAAAAACGAGGGATATAACACTGGGTTGATTATAGAAAAGCTCTTTTATCTGATTTTGGATTCGGGACTGAAGCTTGGACATAGAGTTCATGAAGTTGGGGATCTTTTTCGTGCTAGTAATGAAGATATAACTATAAAAACTTCACTTATTGAGTCTCGGTTTGTAACCGGTTCAAACTTCACATGGCACGCAACTGCCAAAGAGTTAAACAGGATACGACTTTATAATCAAAGAGAGTTTATCTTATCAAAGATTGAAGAGGCGCAGACTAGACGCAAAAAGTATCCAAACTCCATGCAGCCAAATATAAAAGAGAGCGTGGGAGGACTTCGTGATTCAAATCTTATCTTTTGGATAGCAAAAACTATATACGGTATCACTACACTCAAAGATTTGACAAATAAACTCTACACGGAAGAGGAGTATAAAGAGTACAGAGTCGCTTTAGAGCTACTTTTTCGGGTAAGAACAGCTCTACATCTCATCGCAAACAAACAAGAAGATAGACTTCTTTTGGAGCATATACCAGAAGTTAGCAGGATGTTAGGTTTTAGCAATCAGCAAAAGCTAGCCTCCAAAGTGCTTGAAGCTCAGTGGCGCATAAGTAATTTCACTCAAATTTTTGTTAAAAAAATGGCGAGAGCTTATATAGTTGATTTTTCGTATGTTTCAAAATTTAGACATAATCGTATAAGCAAAGGTATTTATGAGCTAGACGGAAGAGTTTTTGCATCTTATAATCTCACAATTCAACCCATAAACACACTGTTGGAAATTTTAGTAGCGCTTCCAGATAAACCGTATCACTTTGATGCTGGCTTTTTGAACCAATTTACATATACAAAAATCTCATATCCGCTAAAATCAAAAACCTATATGTTACTAAAAGAGCTTCTTAAAAAAAGAGATATGTACTGCTTCTTAAAACTATTTTATGATGCTGGAGTTTTAGATAAACTGTTTTTAAACTTTAAAAAAGTTCTTCATCTACCACAATTTGATGGGTATCATGTCTATCCAGTGGATATTCACTCTATAAAATCCGTTGAGGCACTAGAGAACATAAAAGAGCCGTTTATACAAAATCTATATGAGAGTTTTACGCCAGATGAAAAACTTCTCTTAAAAGTAGTAACTCTCTTTCATGATACAGGCAAAGGCAGAAGACAAGATCACTCTGAAGTTGGAGCAAAACTGGTGGTTGCGATTGCAAGAAAACTAAAACTAAAAGAAGAGCATATTGAGAGATGTGCGCTTTTGGTTAGACAGCATGTAACCATGAGTGAAACCGCTTTTAAAGAGAATATTCACAACGAAAAAACCCTCTATAAGTTTATGTCAAGTATAGGTGATGCTAAAAATTTAGATCTTTTATATGTGTTGACTTATGCTGATATTAACGGTGTTGGCGGTGAAATTTACAACTCATTTAACTCAAAACTTCTGTATGATCTTTACATAAGTGCATTGGAAGTTACTCAAAATTTTGAGAGGATAACAGATGCTTCAAAAAGAGCAAGTATTGAAAAAAGGGTTCAGAGACTTCCAGAGTTTAATGAACTGCCAAAGTTGCTGCAAAGCAAACTTCTTCGCATAGAGTCGAATCTATTTTTCTTTAAACACACGCTCTCAGACATCATTAGCATCGCTATTAAAGCCAATAAAACCGATAAATATGATTACACTATAGAGACAAGTGGTTCTCTTAGTATTGAAATATATAGAAAAATTCCGCTAAACATAGGTTTTTTGTTGGCAACTCTTAGCCGTCTTGATGTTGCATCTATGGAGATTTTTACACTTTTTGACGGCGTAAAATATTTTAAAATAGAATTTATAGAAAATATTGATAGTGATGAGGTTGTGGAACTTGAAGATATAATCAAAAAAGCTTTTGATATGAGTTTGCATGTTGAGATGAAGAGTGTAAATATAAACCGTGATGAGATAGCCATCGACTGTGAACACTCTCTAACTCATGCTGAAATAAGCATAAAAACACAAAATCAAAGAGGTCTTTTGGCGTATATAATGGAGTGTTTTGAAGAGCTAAATATCAACATCGTAACCGCTAAAATCCACAGCACCAAACATAAAGTAAGAGATAGCTTTTTAATGGAAAAACAGAACAATATATGTGATAATGTTGACAAGATTTATGAATTACTAACAAAAAAAACCATAAAAAGAGGATAAATTAAATAATGTGCGGAATTGTTGGATACTTAGGCAAAAAAAATATAAAAGAAATTTTACTCTCAGGTCTTAAAGAGTTAGAGTATCGTGGATATGATTCTGCTGGAATTGCTGTTTTAGAAGATGGTAATTTCTCGATTTATAAAGCAGTTGGAAAATTGGTAAACTTAGAGGAGAAAACTAAAGATTATGAGAGTCATGGTTTTGCGGTTGGCATAGGTCATACAAGATGGGCGACACACGGAAAACCAACGGAGTTAAACGCTCATCCGCATCTGGGTGAGTCATCTTATGTTGTTCACAATGGCATTATTGAAAACTATGCCCAACTCAAAAAAGAGCTTCAAGACAAGGGTGTTGTTTTTCTTAGTCAAACGGATACTGAGGTTATAGTTCATCAGTTTGAGAAAAATCTAAAGTTGTTAAAAAACTCATTTGATGCTTTTTCAAAAACAGTGGGTGAGCTTCAAGGTGCTTATGCAATTTTACTTGTGACAAAATCAGAGCCTGATACAATATTTTTTGCAAAGCAAGGTTCTCCTATGTTGATTGGAGTTGATGAGCAAAATGATAGTTATTTCGCATCTTCTGATACTCCTTTGATTGGGCAGTGTAACAGTGTAAATTACTTTGAAGATGGTGATTTTGGTTATGTTACACCTAAAAAACTTATGATTTTCAGCGCAAATGGCACACAAAGAGACGCTAAGTTTGTGCCTCTTTCACAAAATAAACTCTCCGCTCAAAAAGATGGGTTTAGATTTTTTATGGAAAAAGAGATTTATGAGCAAAGCAGTGTGATTTCGGATACTCTTATGGGCAGGCTGAGTGAAAGTGAAGTTATTTTTGAAGAGCTTAATGAAAATCTTTTTTATGGGATAAGTGAGATAAAGTTTTGTGCTTGTGGAACATCTTATCACTCAGCTATGAGCGCATTTTATCTTTTTGAAAGATATGCAAAAGTCAAAACTTCACTAGAGGTTGCAAGTGAATTTAGATATCGTAACCCAATTATGAGCAAAGACACTCTTTTTGTTGTGATTTCCCAAAGCGGAGAAACGGCCGATACGCTAGAGACACTAAAAATGGCAAAAAAAGCAGGACTTAAAACTTTAGTTATCTGTAATGTTGATAACTCATCTATGGTTCGTTTGGCTGATGCAGCCATTCTTACTAGAGCTGGTATAGAAAAAGGTGTTGCCTCAACAAAAGCTTTTGCCACGCAAGTTACTGTTTTTTGGATGCTCTCTCTTTATGTAGCAAAAATAAGAAATTCTCTAAGTGGCACAGATATAGCCAATCAGATTGCACTCTTAAGAGAAGTTCCAAAACACACAAAAGTAACAGAAGTGCTTCATGAAAAGATGAAGCGACTCTCGAAAAGATACCTTCACGGACATGGCTTTTTCTTTATAGGTAGAGATATTTTTTATCCTTTGGCGCTTGAGGGTGCTTTAAAACTTAAAGAGATTTCATATCTACATGCTGAGGGTTATCCAGCTGGAGAGATGAAACATGGTCCAATAGCTTTAGCTGACCCAGAACTTTTCACTATTGCACTACTTCCGCAACATCTTCACTATGAAAAAACAAAAAGCAATGTAGAAGAACTTAGTGCAAGGGATTCAACTATATGTGTTATAAGCAGTGAGGAGTTTGACAAAGCAGATGACTTTGTGCAGATTTCCTCATGTAAACACTATATGCTTGAATTTTATGAGATGATGATTGTAGTTCAGCTTCTTTCTCTAGAAATATCTGTAAGACTTGGCAACGATGTTGATATGCCTAGAAATCTTGCAAAAAGTGTGACGGTAGAGTAGTAGTTTTAGCGAAGCTCTATTTTAAAATATTTTGATTTTTCTGTCATATTTGTATTATGTAATGATTTTTTCACAAAGGTAAAGCTATGATAAATTTTTTTCATAGACAAATTCAGTTGTGGGGCGAAGAGACCCAAGCTTCACTTCAGAACAAAAAAATTGCCATTATCGGTGCTGGAGGACTTGGCAGTTCTCTCGCTTTTGCTCTTGGAGCAAGTGGGATTGGCGAAATACACATGGTTGATTTTGATGAAGTCTCTACCCATAATATTCATCGTCAAATTGCTTTTAAGATAGGTGATGAGGGTAAAAATAAAGCGCGTCTTAATGCAGAAATTATTGAGCAGAGATGCCCATTTGTAAAAGCTTTTGCTCATGAGTGCGATTTTAGTGGGTTTACAAAAAAAGATTTGAAGTTTGACTTGATCTTAGATGCAACAGACAATCTTGTTGTAAGAGAGCAGATAAGTATCTGGGCAAAGAGTAAAAATATACCGTGGATTTATGGGAGCGTGGAGGCATTTCACGGTCAGGTCTGTTTTTTTGAAAATGCAAATTTCAGTGATGCCTTTAAAATTACCTCTAGAACACCACAGGGTATTACTGCCCCGATAGTTATGCACATAGCGTCACTTCAAGCAAATCTGGCACTAAGATATTTGGCCGGGCTTAGTGTCAAGAAAGATTGGCTTTACTATCTGTTTTTCAATAATGATGGAGAGCTAGTAACGCAAAAATTTGCCCTCCCAAAACCATAGAAAAGGATTTAAAATGAGATATATAATCGCACTTCTTCTGTTTGTGGCAACACTTCTTGGTGGACAAAATGTTTCTCTTGAAGAGAAACCAAAAGCTATGTTAGAGAAAATCTCACACAATGCCATAAACATTGGAACCGGACATATGAGTGATGTTTATGTTTTTTTAGACCCATTGTGTAGCTCGTCTCGCACTCTTATGAAGCAGATAAACGCAAATAAACTTCTTCAACTCTCAAACACTTACCATATATTTTTATACAGATTGCCAAGACTTGACTCTGAAAAAACTATGCAATATATTTATCAGTCAGATAATCCACAAAAAAGTCTAATTGAAATAATGGTGGATGGAGATGAAGTTGATTTAGCAGATTTTAAAGCGAATGAAAAAACACTTAAAATGTTAGTGGAAGTCTCGGAGGTTGCAAAAAAACTGGATATGAAGCTTCGTCCATATATGATTTCGTTTGATAAAGATTCAAAGTACTGCAGAGTATCAGAGGGGACTGCATCATGTCTGGAGGAGTTTTAGAAATAGCTAGTTGAAGATAGTTGGAAATATATAGAGTTTGGTTTTTTATAGCTATCTATTTCCGTTGTGTTGTGATTTAAAAGAGCAAACTAAAGGGAACTAAAGTCAGTAGTAACTTCATCTATACTCTCTAGTGGAAGCAGTTTTTTTGCATACTCAAGATATATTCCTGAGTTGTAGAAAAACTTAACTATCTCTTTGTCTAAGTCATCATCTTTTGCCATAAAGTAGAGAATTTTCATGGCACTTGAGAGTGGATTTCCTTTTTTATATGGGCGATCACTCGCAGTTAGCGCCTCAAAAACATCAGCCACCGCTAAAATTCTTGCTTCAAAACTTATCTCATCACCTCTTAGTCCTTGTGGGTAGCCTTTTCCATTTATTTTCTCGTGATGATTTCCAGAGATTTGAGGAATCTGTTTATACTTTTTAGGGAATGGTAATTTGTTTAAAATATCAAGGCTTGTTTTTGCGTGTTCGTTTATAATATTTCGCTCTTGCGTCGTTAGCGTTCCTTTTTGCACGCTTAGGTTATATGCTTCGTTTTCATTTATGATAAAGTAACTTTTACCATCTATCTCCCAATTTTGGTTCGCTATATTTTGTATAAGTTCAATCTGCTCATTGGTTATAAATTCCGTACCTTTGTTGCTTCTTTTTATCGCCTCAAAATAGCTATCCAGCAAATCCACTTTTTCTTTAAACACATGTGCTAGTTCTTCAAGTGAGTTTTTGTCATTTTGCATAATTTTTTTATTTAAAAGTTCTATCTCAAGAGCTTTTTTTATGAGCTCTATGCGACCTTTGACAACCTCGATACGATCAAAAATAGTTTCAAGTTTTGTAGATTTGTCAACTACTTGTTCTGGAGTTGCGAGTTTTCCTATATCGTGCATCAGTGCTGCAAAATTTATCTGTTTCATCTCTTGTGCGCTGAAGTTTTTAGTGCTAAATACTCCATTATCTTTGTTTATAGCTTCAGCTATCATAACCGTTAGCTTTACCATTCTCTCTATGTGTCCTGCTGTATATGGGGATTTTTTACCAATAGCGAAGATGATGCTTTGCAGGAATGCTTCAAGTAGTGTCTCTAACCCTTGGATGAGAGTTGCGTTTGTGATAGCAATTGCAGCTTGCGATGCTAAGGATAGGGTTAAATCTTCATCTTCTTTGTCAAAAGCGATAATCTCATTACTATTATCATGCTTATTTAGAAGTTGCAAGACTCCTATAATCTCAAACTCATGATTTTTAAGTGGAATAACTAGCATAGATTTTGAGCGATAACCTGTTCCCTTATCAAACTCTCTTGTTCCATCAAAAGAAAATCCAACGGCTTCATAGACATCTGGAATATTTATAACTATATCATCCAGGGCACAAGTTGCTGCGACCATTTTTTTATTTGGCGAGCCATCTTCAAGATATAGTGGAAGTGGTGGCCATGTTATAACGCCACTTGTTCCACCCATTTTTATATTTAATGAGTCCGTTTGCGCCACTTTGAAATGTAGATGCTTATCTTCTAAAATATAGAGCGTTCCAGCATCAGCATTTGCTAGCGCCTTCGCCTCTGTTACTATAATCTCCAAAAGAGTATCTATATTAGTCTCAGCCGAGAGAGCGGTGCCTATCTTATTTAGTTTTTGTATTTTTTGCTCAGTTGTGTAGCGCAAAGAAGCTATTTTTATAAGGCCATTTTTAAAGTAGATTTCTTCGCCATCTTTTAGAACTCTATCTTTAGAAATCCCAATCTCATCAAGTTCGGTGATAATCTCTTTATCATAAAAAGGTTTAAGATGGTTTACATAAATCTCAATATCTTTGCGCTTTAAAAGTTCCAACTCTTGACTTAAAAATTGTGGTGTTAAATGCTTGCTAAGTTCTGCGATTTTAGCAAGTTTGTTTGGAAAAGATATATCTATAACAAGAGCTTTTATAGCGTCATTGTTATTTATTAAATCCCATAGCTTAGGGTTTTTAAAGGTGTCACCTGAAAAAAGAATAGCCCCATCTTTACTCTCTATAAGATAGCCACAACACTCAACAGTATGATTTGCTTCAATTGGAGTTAGAAAAATCCCATCCTCTATCTCATACCTTTTGCTCAGTTCAAGTTCTACATAAATTATGGCAGGAGCTTGGCTATTTATGAGGTATATTTCACTAAAATCTGGCCAAACTTCATAGTTGAAAATATGCTCTTTTAGTGCTTTTATGGTTTGTGGAAGTCCACACAGATGCAGTGGTTCAACTCTTGAAGCAAAGCTATTGTCTATCAAAAAAGCGCTATCAACTATGTGGTCTAGATGAGAATGAGAGAAGAAAATCTTATTTATATATTTTGCATTCTCGCCGAGGGC
This sequence comes from Sulfurimonas sp., assembly GCF_028713515.1. Taxonomy (GTDB): domain Bacteria; phylum Campylobacterota; class Campylobacteria; order Campylobacterales; family Sulfurimonadaceae; genus Sulfurimonas. The sequence continues at coordinate 249,946 of NZ_JAQTOD010000001.1, forward strand.
TTGCATAATATTTCCAGCATCTATTACGCTGTTTTGTGTAACCATGATTGATGTTGTAAAAGAGTTTTTAGATCTGCCTCCATGGGAGCCTAGTATCTTTATGGTATCCATTCTTACCCCTTGCTTGTGTGTACAAATACACCATTAAAATTTTGTGGTGGTATCTCTAAGTAGTGCTGACATCTCTCAATATAGATTCCATAAATCATCTTATTTGTTTTGTTCTCTTTTGCATCTACTGTTTTAAAGATCTCTAAGGCTTCATTAAATTTAGTATCTTTATAGAGAGAAATGGCATGATGATAGATTTTTAGTTCCTCCTCAAGCTCCTCTTTTGTTACACCATAAAGTGTACCTTCTAGAGGCTTGTCGTAGTCGTGTATCTGCCAAATCTCTATAGGCTCACTTTTGCCCTTTACGGTTACTAAATCCAAAAAGCGAAAGATATAGTTTCCATTAAGTTGCGCTTTTGTAAAGTTTGAGATATTGAGTTTTGAAGAGTAGTATTTGCAGAGTGATTCAAGACGAGAACCAAGATTTATGGGGTCTCCCATAACCGTATAGTCGCTTCTGCTGCTTGAACCCATCTCTCCGACAATAGCCATTCCAGTGTTTATTCCTATTCCAATATCAATGATAGGAATTCCTTTTTCATCTGCCATAAGAACTGCGTTTTTAAACTCTGGATTTAGTCTTATCTGTTCGTTTAACTCTTTTAAGGCATGAAGTTGATTTAATGCCGCACATACTGCAACATCCGCATGATTTTCAACCTCATTTGGTGCATTCCAGTACGCCATAATAGCATCACCTATAAATTTATCTACGGTTCCATGGGATTTTATAATGATTTCAGTCATTGGGTCCATGTAAGTGTTCATAAGATGAATCAGACTCTTTGGGTCTCCCATTGCCTCAGAGATATTTGTAAAACCTCTAACATCGGAGAAAAAGATAGAGATTTCTCTCTCCTTCGCTGTAAATATATCCCCCTCCACTAAGAGCAGGTCGTTCATAACAGCAGGGCTTACTTTGCTTGCAAATTTACCCTTTATCATCTCTTTTTGCTTTATCTCCAAAAAGTAGTTGATGGCTTGACCAAGCACAAAAAGCACACTAAGAGTCAAGAGCAGTATAAATGTATCAAGCATAACACCTTTGTGCATCATAAGATAGTAGTGGGTTCCCACGATAATGGAGTTTAAAAAAACAAAAGAGATAAAACTGAGTGTTGCGGATGGAAGTAGTAAAATAGCAAAAGTCAGTAGTGCTAAAATAGTTATAGATGCTATATCAACGCCAACAGCCCAGATAGGTTTGGAGATAAAGTTACCATTTATAATATTATCAATCGCGTTTGCATGAACTTCCACTCCAGCAAATACACTATCAAATGGTGTACTTCTAAGATCAAGTAAACCCGCAGCAGAGGTTCCAAGAAGTGCAATCTTGCCTTTTATGTGTGAAGCATCCTCTGTTTTGTTGTAAACATCAACTGCGGAAATATAGCGATAACTGCTCTGTTTACCCCTGTAATTAACCTGCATTCGAGCAAAAAAATCTGTTGGTATAATGGTTTCACCAAGTTCTATCTGGGAAACCCCTCTATCATCGTATGCAACTGCAATCTTCTTTTTATCAAGCATAATCCGCGTCATCTCGAGGCTAAGTGATGGATAAAGGATTCCATTGTACTCCATTACTAGTGGTATAGAGCGGACAACTCCATCGTTGTCTTGGATGGTGTTGAAGTAACCGCTTGAGTAAGCACCTTCTTGAATGGATTCAATATTTAAAATGGTGCGATAAGGCTTTATTAAAGATGAGTGTTTTGGGCGATCTCTCTCAATTATAATAGCGTTTGATTTTGGAGGTGCATCTGGCTTGATACCATCGTTTGATAGAGCAAAAATATAACCGACTATGGTGGGTGTATTGCTAATGGTCTCTGCTAAAAGCGCATCATAATCCGCAATCCCATCACTCTTAAGTCCTAATTTTTGAAAAACTTTTTTAGGTGAGCTATTGTCGGGCTCTGCAAAAACTATATCAAGCCCAACGATACCAACTTCATACTCTGCTAAATTTTGCAGAAGTTTAGAGACTACATCTCTACTCCAAGGCCACTGTCCAAGCTCTTTTAAACTTCTCTCATCAATATCTATAATGATGATATTTTCATTGCCTTTAATTTCGCCTCTAACTTTAAACATCAAATCTTTTATCTTGTTTTCAAACGGAAGATAAAGTGCAGACATGTGCAGATAAACTAAAGTACTCGCAAAAGCTATTAGTAGAGCAACAAATAGCTGAGCTAAAGATTTTTTCATAAAATTTTAAAAGCTTATTATCGCGTTTGCTATTGCTGTAACTTTGTCATAATTAAATGTTTCGTGATTAGAGTTGTTTTCTATATATCCGATGGTTGTATTTAACATGATAGTTTTACTTACGCTATAGCCTAGGCTAAACTGATATTCATCACGGCTATCAGATCTTTTTGTTAGAAAGAGCGTATCAACTTTGTCATAATTAGTTTCTCTTTTTGCATAGCCCAAAGCCGTCCTTATGCTATTTTTGAAATTTTTAGCTATCTCTGCTCCAACTCCCCATCCATGACTCTCAACATCCGTTCTGCCACTATTTACTTCTGAAGTTTGCGTGTAAAGTGTATTTAAAGAGAACAAAATTGGATCATCACCAAATGCTCTTTTGTAAGCAGCATTGATGGTATGGGTTTTACTATCTTGAGTTTCATCCTCATCATAGTAGCTTCTTTTATAGGTGTATCCACCCTCAAGCATAGATATAGAGCTAAGTATGTAGGTAGCTCTTACGCCTGAGCTTAAGTTGTATAGATATCCATTGTTATTTATAAATACTCGGTCGTATGTAAGTGGAAATGAGAGTCTGTAATTAGATTCACTCCAAGTTGGTGCCATGCTTATTGAGAAGAGACTTATATCATTTTCGTTGTATTCATTATATAGTTTGGTATACGCTACTAAAGAACTATCTAGCGACCACCCTTGTCTATCTCCAAAATCGTAATTGTGGTTTAACACGAGAGTTGCAAAAAGGTTTGTGTCGTCTGCCTTTTCATTGCCAACAGGGGTACTGCCAAAGAGCGGAAGAATAAATTTATCTCGTCCAATATCATTGTTCACATTGCTGTCATATCCAATACCAAAGATAAACACACCACTAAATGTGTTGCGCTTCATCTGCTCACTAATCTTTGCTTTAAAAGCATTAGCTAAATCACGAATATTTTGAGGGAGGTTCTCTTTTAGAACTATATCTAGCTCTGCTAAAGAGAGCTCTAGCTGATTTGTCTCAGAGTAAAGGCGTGCTAGTTCCAGATGTGTTCTTGTGTGGGATGGATTCAACATAAGTACACGATCAAAAGCTGCAAGTGCATCATCGTATCTCTTTAGCTCCAATGCAGAGCGACCCAAAAAGAAGCTTAGCTCTGCGCTCTCAGGTGATTTTAGGCTCAGTTCCTCAAACATAGTATAAGCCTTAGCAAACTCTTTTGTATTGTAACTCTGCATTGCATCTTTGTAGCTGCTCTCATCCGCGATAAGATTTATAGATAGTAGTAACGCTATAGTAATATTTGAAAATTTCATTATTGTTTTACTCCTTTGAATGCACCTATTTCGTTTAAGTTTCTAAAAGTTTCGTTCCATGCCATCCCTATACTATCTGTAAAAAAAATCTTTCATGGTTGATGAGTGGGGTCGTAATTGGGACTAACAGATTGTTGAAGGTCGATATTTTGTACATTTTGCAAATTTATCTGTTGCGCAGTCGTTGCAGCGGCTGGTTCAAATGTTTGTATTCCTTGAAAAGTTGACAGTGGAGATGATAGGGTTGCATCAAAATTCATAGATTGAAATTCGTTGCTACCACTTTGTAGGCCATCAGATAGTGAGCCTGAAGTCCCTAGTGAGCCTGGCACTCCTAAGCCCTCATTAAATTGTATTATATCTTGCGGTGTTATTTTTCTTGGAGATGCAGGAGGGGCATTAAGAGGGACTGTAGTTATTGTTCCTGCAGGAAGATTTACTACGCCTCCAGTTAAAAGAGATCCCACTATAATCCGTCCACCAAAACAAAAAATAGTATCAGGAGTAGGTAACACTCCAACAATCCCACCTATTGTAGTCCCTCTGATGCCGATGGTAGCTGTTTTGGTCTCAAGTTTAAAACTCTCAGGAGCACTCTTTCCAATTCGCCCTGTTATAGCTTTAAAAGTACCTTGATTAAATTTAAACTTTGCTTTAGGTCTATTTCCATCGCTTAAATACTCATCAACTCTAAAGTCACTCTCGCTACCTAGGGTGATAACTGTTTTGTCAGTAAAGATAAGCTGTATTTGTGAACCTTTCGAGGTTTTTATACTATCTTTTTCCTCAAGTTCCATACCATTTTTAACACTCAATGCTGACCCAAACCTCTCCAATGAAGCTTCTCCTTTAAGTAATGAAACCCTCCCAATAGATCCAAAAAGTAAAGAGCAACCAAATACCAAAGACAAAATAGATGCACGCAAAATTAAAGACACAATAAGCCCCCTCTAAGTTCTTTTTAACTATGTTATATAATATCAAATTTAACTAAAATATAAAATAGCATAGAGGAACAATTAACTATTTTTTATGGATGATTTTTATATTTGATAATTATTTTAGATATAATTTCGCCCACTAAAAAGGGGCTATTAACTATGAATTTTGAACCATATCCATTTGAAAAATTAAACGATTTACTTAAAAATATAACTCCAAACAAAAATTATGAACCATCTGCTCTTACTATCGGCGAGCCTCAGTTTGAAACTCCACTATTTATACAAAAAGCGCTTTGTGAAAACTCGCATCTACTTAGAAGATACCCTAAAACAAGCGGAGAAGATACTCTTATAGAAGCTCAAAAAAACTTTGTCTTAAAGAGATTTTCTGTAAAATTAAAAAACGAGCAGATTATCCCTACATTTGGAACCAGAGAGGTTCTTTTTAATTTTCCTCAGTTTTTATTGTTTGACAAAAAAGAGCCGGTTATGGCTTATCCAAACCCATTTTATCAGATTTACGAGGGTGCTGCGATTGCTTCAAGAGCTAGAGTTATCCATCTAAATCTACTGCCACAAAATGATTTTAAACCTCAGATAAATGAGGAGGAGTTGACACAATGTGACTTGGTTATTTTGAACTCTCCAAACAATCCAACAACTTCAACTCTAACCGTAGAAGAGCTTGGGGAGTGGGTTTCTTTGGCGCTAAAACATGATTTTGTTCTGCTAAATGATGAGTGTTACAGCGAGATTTATACAAATGAGCCTATCCCATCACTTTTAGAAGCTTCTCTGTTTGTTGGAAATGTAGACTTCAAGAATGTTGTAGTTGTAAACTCGATCTCAAAACGCTCCTCTGCTCCTGGGCTTCGTTCTGGATATATTGCAGGAGATGAAAATATACTAAGAGAGTATCTGAAATACAGAACTTATGTAGGCTGCGCATCTCCGCTTCCTCTTCAAAGTGCTGCAACTGCGGCTTGGAACGATGAAGCTCATGTTGCATCTTCAAGAGAGATATATAAAAACAACTTCGCGATTGCAAAAGAGATTTTGGGGATAACTATTCCAGCTGGAACTTTTTATATCTGGCTAAGAGTGGAAAATCCAATAGAATTTACAAAAAAACTCTATAATGATTACAATGTAAAAGTTCTACCAGGGGAGTTTTTAGCAAGAGCTGATGCAAATGGAATAAACCCTGGGAAAGATTACATAAGAATCGCTTTGGTTGAAGATGCAGATAAAACCAGAAGTGCACTACTGCGAGTTAAAGAGGCGATGTTGTGAGTAAAGTAGAGAAACTTAAAGCCGAGGTTTTAAAGGCGCAACAAAACTCAGATATAGCCTCACTTTTTGTGTTGGAACAAAAAGCACAAGATACATTTGATGAAGAGATATTGCAGGCTTTTTATGCAAATATTCTTGATTTGGCGCTTGAGAGATTGACTGATGTTCTTGAAATTCAAAGAGTGATGGATATGAGTGAAGTTCAGGACTTTGCAACGCTTAGAGCGCTTTATGAGTATGCCATGGAACACTATAGTGCTGGTAAAATCAGCGATGCAAGCGCTCTTTTTGAAGTTCTCAGCGGACTCAGTAATGATAAAAAGTTCTCAACATCTCTAAAATTTCACTGGATTGCTTCAAATGAGAATCTATCTTTGGATGATTTTTTATCAAATATTGCAGATATTGATGAGACTGAGAAAGCTGGAACTTTTTATATAAGTTGTTTTACAAAAGAGGCACAAAAATTGCTCAATAAAGAGCAAGTAGATGAGGGAGAGAGATGAAAATTCATTTTATTGGAATTGGCGGAATCGGTATATCGGGATTAGCACAATTTATGCAGTACAGAGGTCATGAGGTAAGTGGTTCTGATATTTCAAACTCTGCAATCACTAAAAAGCTTATTGCCTCAGGCATAAAAGTAACTGTTCCTCATAATGCTTTGGCTATAACAAATCAAGATTTAGTGGTTCACTCCGCTATCATCCGCCCCGATAATCCAGAAGTTATAGAGGCAAAAGCCAAAGGTATTGAAGTTGTGGCTCGTCGTGAAGCTTTGCCACAAATATTAAAAGGTTCCAAAGTTTACTCAGTTGCTGGAGCGCATGGAAAAAGCACAACTACTGCAATTTTAGCATCCATCATGAATGGCTCAACAATCATTGGCGCAGAATCAAAAGCGTTTGGTTCAAATGTAAGATATGAAAAAGATTCAGATATTATGATTTTTGAAGCTGATGAGAGCGATGGAAGTTTTTTAAATACAAATCCATATTGTGCAGTAGTAATTAACGCAGAACCAGAACATATGGAGTATTATGACTATAACTATGATAGATTTTATGACTCCTATAAAACTTTTATAAAATCGGCTGGACACCGTGTTTTAAATGCAGAAGATGTTTTTTTAAGCACTCTTATTGGTGAGATTGAAGCTAACTGGCTCTATCCAACCAAGGATATTACAAACATAGGATTTATCCTTATAGATGATGAGCCGCACACAAAATTTTCACTTAAAGAGTTAGGAAACTTTGTTGTTTGGGGATTTGGAACGCACATAGCGCTTGATGCTTCTTTGGCTATTTTAGCGGCTATAGAGTCTATGGATATTGAGGATATTAGAAAAAATCTACTTCAATTTAAGGGAATTAAAAAGAGATTTGACATTGTTGGATTAGAAAAAGAGAGCGTTATAATAGACGACTATGGTCACCATCCAACAGAGATAAAAGCTACTTTTGAATCAGTTAAAGAGTATGCCAAGCTAAAAGGTTTTGACAAAATAACTGCGATTTGGCAACCTCATAAATACTCTCGAACTATTGATAATCTAAAAGAGTTTGTGAACTGTTTTGAGGGAGCTTCTGAACTTATTATACTTCCTGTATGGGCTGCTGGCGAGGCTATTAGAGATATTGACTTTAAAAATGAGTTTCAAAAATATAATCCAATAATGGCGGATAGTATAAAAAGAGTCGGTAGTGGAGTTGAGATTGTAAAAAATCACCAGACACTAAAAACCATAGACAAAGGTCTCATTATCAGCTTTGGTGCTGGAGATATAACCTACCAAATCAGAGGAACTCTTTAGTGGGTTACTTGATTGCTACTCTTGCGATAGGACTTTTTTTTCTAATTTTGCACAATTTTACAGAGCTTAACCTTAAGCAAAAACTCATAGCAACGCTAGTTGTTTTTCTCGTCATACTCTCTGCACTTTTCTACAATAACCAAAGCAATGCGCAATCACAAAAAACATTAGATGTAATCACAAAGTTTAAGCAAGGCAAGAGCATAAAATGCCAAGATAAAGAGGTAAACAACACAAACTATTCTCTTAGTGTTGGAACTTATACTTTCATAGGCAAAAACAAAACCTCAGCAGAAGGCTTGATGATTAATGTCTCTGCGTGTGAATAATTTTTAGCAGTTTACCTGTCTGTATGCAACACTTTTTACTAAAAAGAGTGTTGCATAACCAAACCAATATATTTACCCTCCAGAGCACAATCTTTAATAACTGGCGTTAAAATGTACCGATCTGTTATATATACTCCAAACGCTGAACCTGCTATGTGAGAGACCACATCAAGCAATTGTCCTTTAGCGTTTCCATTTAAAATAAACTCAACACCTTGCTCAACAACAATAGCAGCAGAGCTGATTCCAAAGCCAATCATTCCACGATCAGAACGATACTCAGGATAATAGACATCAACAACGGCAGTGATACCACCAGCCATTACTGCTCCACCTGCAAAATGACTAAGTTCGCTACTAAGACTATCATTTGCATGCAAACTAGACATCACCAACAAACTTCCTACAACTGTTTTATAAATATTCATAACTGCTGATACCTTTAATAAATATAACAATATCTAACTATAGACCAAAATTTCAAGCTACTAGTTATTTTTGCTACTGTTTACTAACGCTTTAGATTTAAGTTGTTAAACTTTATGTTATAATATAACAAACTTGTAAATGGTAGGTAGGCGTGAATTTTAAATCTTTTATTATTAGTTTTGTATTAGTTTTATTTATTAATATGAATGTGTTTTGCGCTGAAAATAGTCGTGTGTTGGAAGAGCTAAAAAGTCCTATGACACAAATTCCACTAAAGAGTGCAATTGGTGAAGCTGCATACAATGAAGCTATGGCTTCAAATGAGTATCGATATGTTGGTAATGATAAGTGTCGCTTATGTCATCGTGATTTTTTTATCGGACGAAAACATGACCTACATGATCACTCTTTAGAGTATATAACAACAAGCGAGCATCGAGATAATCCCCGTTGTCTTGTTTGTCATGCGACTGGCTATGGTGTTCCTAGCGGTTTTACCACAATTGAGCAGACTCCCCGCCTTGTAAATGTTCAGTGTGAGGGGTGTCATGGTCCTGGAAGCAACCATTTAAAGATAGCTACAATCAAGAAAATTGGGGGAGGATTTCTAGTCGGAACAGACAATCATGAGCGTCTCAAAAAGATGTGTAAAGCTTGTCACACATCGCGTTGGAATCACTCATTTACTAATGCTAATTTTCAAGATGCGTATGCGCGATATAAAAAACCAGCTCCAAAATAAAAAAGGATAGATTTGTGACTAAATTTTGGAAAAACTATAATATACCGATACTATTGTTATCTCTCGTAGTATCTCTTTCTGCTCTCTCTTTTTTTAACTACTACACACAAAAGAATCTTCTATTAAAGCAGATGGAGAGTGATGCAGAGGATATTGCTAGCTCAATTACTGCGGCTATGAATAGATTTTATGATATAAAATCAACAATGAGAGTTCAGAAGTTAGTAAGTGACATCTCTCTTGGATTAGAGATATTTGAATTTCGCTATATTGAAACAGATGGAACAGTTCGCAACTCTATGTTTAAAGAGGAGATAGGGAAAGCTTTTAAGGGGAAAAGTTTTGCTCAACTGTTGCAAGGAACTGTAAATTCAAAAGAGTTCATTTTTGAAACCCGTGATTATGTTCCTGTTATGGCCATTTACTATCCAATTAAAATAGATGAAAAAGTCATTGGCATTATTGATCTTGCTGTTGACATAACTGAGTATAAAGATGTTGTGTCTCATGGCAAGATTGATTTTTCTTTAATGCGCAGACAGATAGATATACTTAACCTTCTAAAAGCAATAGAGGGTTCAATTCATAACAGCATAGAGATTACATCAAAAACAGATTTTCATGATTTTTTAAAAAAATATGTTGAATCAGCGAAAAATATTGTAAAAATATCTATTGTAAATCAACAGCGAAAAGTACTTATTAGTAGCAACAAAAGTGATATAGGAAAAACTCTTCATATTGCTGATTTTCCACCACCAGAGATAGTAAATCTTGATAAACTGCCTATCTATCGACTAATAAAACCAAGTATAGGAGTTGATGGCAATACAAAAGAGCAACTGTTGCTTCTTATTGATGCTACTGTATATGCTCAAAATGAGGAGCGTCTCCTTCGTACTGCTATGTTGACGGCTGTTATTGCTATCTTGTTTGCTCTTTTTATTGCTAGAATTATCTATTATAGTGCCATTGAGCGCTCTCGTGAAGATAAAGAGAGACTGGAGAGACTTGTGAAAGAGCGGACTCACGAAATCGAACTCCTAAGCAAGACAGATGCTCTTACTGGTATATGGAATCGTGGCTATCTTGAAGAGATGATGGATATGAAATTTAAATATGCAAGACGATATGAAAGTACGATGGCAATTTTAGTTATTGATTTGGATTATTTTAAAAAAGTTAATGATACATATGGACATTTAGGCGGAGATGAGGTCTTGCGTCAGGTTAGCAGATGTCTTTCTGGGTGCTTGCGCGAAACTGATTTTATAGGCAGATATGGAGGAGAAGAGATTGTTGTTATTTTATCGGAGACAACAATTGAGCAAACATTAGAAATTGCCAACAAGCTATGCAGCACAGTTGCAGCAAAGCCAATTAAATTTGGAGAAATGTTAATACCGGTAACCGTCAGTATAGGAGTTAGCATTATCAGGAACGAGCATGAGCATTATGAAGATATATTCTCAGAAGCAGATGAGGCACTCTATGTGTCTAAGAGTAATGGTAGAAATCGTGTGAGTCTTTATGGGCAATAGTTCTTTTTTTGCTAGACCCATTTTAGGCTAGTATAAAAATTAGTATAAAAATTGTATTGCAAAGGTTTAATATATGAGCGAAATAAAGAGCTATCTATCTGATGGGCAGGAGAGGCTAGATACATTTTTGGCGCTCCACATAGATCAAAGTCGTTCACAAATAGCGCAGTTGATCAAAAAAGATGGTGTCTCTGTAGATGGTAAAGTAGTTACTCGCGCTGGTGTAAAGTTAAAAGTAGGACAGAGCGTTAAGGTAGAATTTTTTGAGGCTGAGTTAAAGCCACTGCAGGATTTTGATTTTAATATAGATATTTTATATGAAGATGATGATGTTTTGGTTATAAACAAGCCAACTGGAGTTGTGGTTCATCCAGCACCAAGTGTTAAAGAAGCGACACTTATTGAGTGGTTGAAACAAAAAGGTATAAGGCTCTCGACAATAAGTGGTGAAGAGCGACATGGGATTGTTCATAGACTAGATAAGGGCACAAGTGGAGCTATGATTATTGCTAAAAACAATAAAGCGCATGAGTTTTTATCTAATCAGTTGCAAGATAAAAGTATGGGAAGATATTATATTGCAGTTTTAAATCCGCCTTTAAAAGAGGATATCACTATAGTTGAGAAAAATATTGATAGAAGCACTCACAATAGATTAAAAATGGCTTGTGTTGCAAATGGTGGAAAAACCGCAAAAACAATTTTTAAGTCACTAGCCTACTCAGATGACGAAAAAAATCAACTCGTTGCTTGTAAACTTTTTACTGGAAGAACTCATCAAATTAGAGTTCATTTGGAAAGTCTAAATCGTCATATTATTGGTGATCATATATATGCGCAAAACCCAAAACTAGAGAAGTCGGAACGAATTTTGCTCCATGCTTATGTAATATATTTTATTCATCCAACAAGTGGTGAAAAATTAACTTTTACAGCACCATTAGATGAGCATATGAGTCAATACATAAAAGATAAATTTAATATGGAGAGTATAGATGAGATTATCAACGCTAGCAACATCATGTGCGGTTTTATTACTAATTTTTAGTGGCTGTTCTTCAAAGCCAGTACCAAAAAAAGAGCCTCTGATTGATAAAACACTTCCTGTAATTAAACTTACAAGCAATGGAACAATAGCTGATATCAATGCAGTAGCATTAGAGTGGGAAGCTATAAGTGACGAGAGAGTAAAGGGTATTTTTATTTACAAGGTAGCTCTTGATGAGAATAACTCAAAACAGGATGAGTTTTATGATAGTGTTGAGAGCCGTTTCGCGACTCACTACCTTGATACAAAAATAAAAGCTGATTCAAGATATGACTACTATTTTAAAACATTTAGTGATAAAGCCGAGTCGTTAAAGAGTGATGTATCGTTAATAAAATCACTTCCAAATATGAACTCTGTCAGCTGGATACATAGCATTGAAAATATGCCAAGAAGTGCAAAAATAATCTGGAGACCGCATCCCGATGGAAGAGTTGTTTCATATACAATCCAGAGAAAAACACTAGAAGAGGATGCATGGAATAGTGTTGCAACTGTTTTTGGAAGATTAAGTGCTGAGTATATAGATAAAAATTTAAAAGATAAATATACATACAAGTATAGAATACGAACAACAACATATGATGGGTTAGTATCAAACCCTAGTGTTGAAGTTAGTGTTATCACGAAAGAGTTGCCAAAATCAGTAAATAAGATTGCAGCAACAACTGATTTGCCTAAAAGAGTCGAACTTAAGTGGGAGAAATCAGAAGCTAGTGATTTTTTACATTATAATGTATATAGATCAACAAATATAGATGGAAGTTACAGCTTAATTGCATCAACAACGGAAAATTTATATATTGACACTCTTAAAGAGGATGGAAAAGACTATTTTTATAGAGTTAGTGTTGTTGATAAAGATAAACTTGAGAGCAGGAGTGATGAAAATTCTGTTCATGGAAAAACATTAGTTAAACCAGCTACTCCATCTTTGGTTGAAGCAAAGTTTTTTGATTCAAAGGTAAAATTATCTTGGTCAAATTCTGATCCAAGGGTTAAGAGTTTTATAGTCCAAAAAAGATATAAAAAAGGTACTTTTGAAGAGTCAATAGAAGATATTGAGAATATAAAAAAGTCCGAGTTTGTTGACTCAGATATTCAGTCTGATAAAACTTACTATTACAGAGTATTTAGTCAAGATGCAAACTACATAATATCAGAATCTAGTATTGAGGTTGAGATAATAGTTGGAAAAGTTTTAGAGACATATGAGCAAAAAAAAGAGCAAGTAGAAGTTAAAAAAGAGCAAAAAAAACAAGAAGAGAAAAAAAGCGCTCCAGTTGAGAGTGTAATTACGCCAGTAAAAGATTTTAATTAAGAACGAGAATTTATGCCACATCTACATATAGCCAAGTTTAAAGAGATAGAGTATCCAAACAGCAAAGATGGTGTTTCTTTCCATTTTAGCGCAGATAACATAACACATAAAGAGGAAAAACTGATCTCTGTTAGTGTGGAGAATGATAATTTCTTCTTACTTGTTAGAGAAGAAGAGAGTAGAGTGCTTTTGAAGTCTGACAAGACTACAAGACCTGCTTCTATCTATAATGTGCATAAAGCACTGCTAGCTTATGCAAAATTAGCAGAGCTTGAGACACTAAGTTCAAATGTGCCAGATAATCAGAAAAATATTCATCTTGAGACAGTAAGTGCTCTAAAGAGTATAGAGTACTTTGCATCCAATTTTTCATACGATAAAGAGCTTCAAATTGAGGTTGGTTTTGGCTCTGGTAGGCATTTGTTGCATCAGGTTGTTCAAAATCCAGACATACTATTTATTGGCATTGAGATTCACAGACAATCAATCGAGCAAGTTTTAAAACAGATTGCAATTCAAAATATACAAAACTTACTAATACTTGATTATGATGCAAGACTTTTTATGGAGCTGATTCCTTCAAATATTGTGGGAAAAATATTTGTTCACTTTCCTGTTCCATGGGAGAAAAAGCCTCATAGAAGAGTTATTTCAACTAGTTTTATTGAAGAGGTAAATAGAGTGCTAAAAGTTGATGGACAGCTTGAGCTAAGAACTGACAGTGAAGAGTATTACGCCTACTCTTATGAGACTTTTATAAATTTTAATAAAACATCACTTCATATAAATAAAAACAAGGATATTGCTATTGTGTCTAAGTATGAAGATAGATGGAGAAAAATGGAGAAAAATATTTATGATATTACTATGATAAATCAAGAATTATCCCCAGAACTATCTATAAATGGCGATTTTAATTTTTCCAATGAAAAGCTTTTAGGTGATGAGACAATCAAGCTTTACGGTCAAACAAAAAGATTTGATGGAGGATTTATGCACTTTGAGAGAGCTTACAGGATGAATGATGGTTTGATGTTCCGTGTCTCTATGGGCAGTTTTGATAAACCTGAAAATCTTTTTGTTATAGTAAAAAAGGATAGTGTAAGTTACTTCCCATCACTTCCACTTAAATCAAAAAGTAACTTGATGGCACATAAATTGTTAAATGAGGCTCTTCATGGATAAGGTTATTGTGGCAAGTGATTTGTCGTTGTCGTACTCAAGCAATGAAACTATAATCAATAAAATAAATTTCTCCATCGCTTCTGGTAGTTTCGTTTTTATAACTGGGGCTAGTGGCAGTGGAAAATCAACGCTATTAAAATCACTTTATGGCGCACTTAGTCCGAAGCATGGTAGTTTGATTGTTGGTGGGGTAGAACTAAATGGTATTTCTCGTCATAAATTAAATTTTTTAAGACGACATGTTGGCATAGTTTTTCAAGATTACAAGCTTGTAAAAGAGTGGACTGTGGATAAAAATATTATGCTTCCACTTATCATTAATGGGTATGCCAAAAGTGTCGCTGAAGATCAGGTAGAGAAACTTTTGAAGCATGTTAGACTTAATCATCAAAGTGGAAAGTTTCCACTTGAGTTAAGTGGCGGGGAACAGCAAAGAGCCGCAATGGCTAGAGCGCTCTCACACAATCCAATGCTTATTTTAGCGGATGAGCCAACGGGAAATCTTGATGAGTACTCATCAGAACTTATATGGAAGCTTTTAGAGGGTGCAAATCAACAACTAAACACTACAATTGTTGTTGTCACACACAATATTCCTCAGACCTTAAATGTTAGTTACAAGCATCTTCATATAGAGCTTGGAGGCATTAGTGAAATCAATTAGAAATCATCTCTCGCTTATAATCGCACTTTTAAGTATCCTCTTTTCAATTCAAATTTTTATGGTTGTGAATAGATCCATAGAAGCGTATAATAAAAATCTAGCATCTAACTACTCTGTTATTGTTGTTAGTCAAAAAACATTATCTAATGCTAATTTTCTAAAAATAAATAAGATTATTACAAGTAGTGAAGAGCTCTCTCCAGATGATGTCATAAAAAGATTAAACAGCGGAATAAAAAGTAGAAATATTGAGCTGCTTAAACTTACTCTGCCAAAATTTTATAAACTAATCCTAGCTTACTATCCGAGTACAGATGAGGTAAATAAACTAACAAATGATCTGTTAAAAAATAGCTCAATCGTTAAAGTTGAAAATTTTTCATATAGCCATGATTCTACCTATAAGCTTCTTCTTCTATTTAAATATGTTGTTTCTGTCTTTGCTATCGTTGTACTAATTGTGACGCTCCTTCTTATATTTAAAGAGCTTAGGATTTGGCAGTATAAACACAACGAGAGAATGAATATCATGGGTCTTTTTGGGGCAGCTCTTTGGCTTCGCTCTATGGTACTTTTTAGACTTGCGGTAGTGGATGCTCTTATAGCGAGTGCAGTATCGTTTGGAATTTTTATATATATATCAAACTCATGGTGGGTGCTTGATCAGCTTAAAAATATTGGGATAGAGGTTATGATATTTAATCCGCTAGAAGACTCTCTAATTATGCTCGGTGTTTCTGTCTCTATCTCTATAGTTTTGGCATCATTGATTGTTTTTGGTCATAAAGAAGAAGTATGATTCGACTCTCTCTCTGTTTGATGTCCATACTGCTGCTTTTGGATGCAAAAACAAGTATCGACAACAAGATAAAGCACACAAGTTCAGAGTTAAGTTCTTATGGCAGAAGTTATGAAGAGATTAACAAAAAAATGGAACAAAACGCAATAGAGGTCTCAAAACATAAAAATGAGATAAGTATGCAGCAAAAACACTTAACAATTATAAAAGATGAGTTATCAACAAAAGAAAGCAGCTACGAAGAGAACAAAAAGCGACTTAAAGAGTTAAAAAGTACTCAAGATGCGCTTAAAAAAAATGGGGATATTTTAGAAGAAGATCTTGTTTTTACAATAGCACAGAGCGTTTCACTCTCTATGATACTTGAGGAGAAATATTCTGCTACAAAAGAGTCACTTATGGAGTCTGAAGTACTAAAAATTATGTTGAAAAATTCAAAGTCGAAGATTGAAGAGTTAAATGAAAAGCTTCAATCAAATTCTAAAAATATAAGTTCATTGAGTGTGCAAACTAACTCTTTGGAAGCCTCCATAGCAAGTATTGATGCAAAAAGAAAAGATTTGGTAAACATTAAAGCCAAAAATGAAGAGTCACTGAAAAAATTAACAGTTGCAGAGTCTTCTTACAAAAGAGAGCTTGAGATGTTGATTCGTAAGCAAGATGAGTTAAAGAGAACTTTGGCGCAGTTAAATATTATAAAAATAGATGAGATAAAAAAAGCAGCAGAAGATGCAAAAATTAAAGAAGCATTTAGTGCTCCATCGCCATCTTCAAGAGAAGCAAAACTTCCAGATGTAAAAAAACATGGTAACAGTTACGCAAGCGTTGAGACAAAAAAATATGATGGTGAAAAAACAATTCCACCGTTTGAGTCATACACAATAACAAAATCGTTTGGTAACTATACAGATCCAATTTATGGTATCAAGACATTTAATGAATCCATCACAATGAAATCAGGTAGTAGAGATACAAAAATCCAAACAGTCTTAAATGGAAAAGTAATATATGCAGCCAAAACAGCGGTTTTAAACTATATAGTAATTGTTGAGCACGACAATGGTCTTCACACAATATATGCAAACTTATCTCAAATATCTCCAGATATTGTAAAAGGTAAAAAAATAAGACAGGGCTATACAATAGGACGAATTGAGCAAGAGTTGATTTTTTCAGCCACTCAAAAATCATTCCACCTAAACCCAGTTAATCTTTTTCGATAGTTTGGTATACTTTCAAAAAAAATTTAGGTTGAGATATTATGAACTTTATTCAAACTCGCGGATGCGATAAAAACAGAGCAAAGAGTGTTACATTTTCTGAGGCAATTTTAAGTCCAATTGCTTCTTTTGGTGGTCTTTATGTGCCAGAGAATTTACCAAAACTAGGTGAAGAATTTTTAAGCAAACATCTAGATTCTTCATATAAAGAGTTAGCATTTGATATGCTCTCGCGATTTGAGATAGACATAGAACCTAGCGTTATAAAAGAGGCGCTTAATCTTTACGATGAGTTTGACACTCCATCAAACCCTGTACCTGTCGTAAAAGTAAAAGAGAATTTTTTTGTTAGTGAACTTTACCATGGGCCGACCCGCGCTTTTAAAGATATGGCTCTTCAGCCTTTTGGCGTGGTTTTATCATCGATTGCTCAAAAGAGAAACGAGAACTATCTTATCTTAGCTGCAACAAGTGGTGATACAGGTCCAGCGGCATTAGAGACTTTTAAAAACCGTGCAAATGTACAAGTGGCTTGTTTGTATCCTGATGGCGGAACTAGTGATGTTCAGAGACTTCAAATGGTTACAGAAGATGCTAAAAACCTAAAAGTGATTGGAATAAATGGCGTTTTTGACGATGCTCAAAATGCGCTTAAAAAGCTTTTAGCTTCTAGTCAATTCAAGTCGGCCTTAAAAGAGAAAAATATACTTCTCTCAGCTGCAAACTCTGTAAACTTTGGACGCATTATTTTTCAAATTATCTATCATATCCACAGCTACTTAGAACTTGTCCGTCAAGATGGTATAAAAATGGGTGAAAAAGTTTATCTAAATGTTCCTAGTGGAAACTTTGGAAACGCTCTTGGAGCTTACTATGCGTGGAAAATGGGGCTTTTTGTTGAGAAAATAATTATCTCTTCAAACGAGAACAATGTTTTAACAAAACTTATAAAAACAGGAAAGTATGATTTAAGGGATTGCAAGGTTGTGAGTACGACTTCGCCTGCTATGGACATACTAAGATCATCAAATGTCGAGAGAATTTTGTATGATATGTTTGGATTTGAAAGAACAAAAGAGTTGATGCAAAACCTTGAAGCAGATGATTTTTATGAGTTAAACAGTGATGAACTTACAAAACTCAGAGAGTGTTTTGATGCTGATTTTTGTAATGGGGAAGAGGGTAAAAAGTACATAAAAGAGATGTTTTACAATTATAACTATCTTTTAGACCCACACACCGCAACATGTTTAAAGTCTTACGAGACATGTTCAAACCCAGAGATAAAAACCATAGCATACTCTACGGCTGAGTGGACAAAGTTTTCTCCAGTTATTGCCAATGCACTCACTGGCGAGGTTGATGCAGAGGATATTGTGGCGTTAGAGTCTATCTCAAAAGAGGCGAAATTAGAGATTCCATCTATGATAAAAGAGTTATTTAGCAAAAAGATAGCTCAAAGCACAATCATAGAAAAAGAGGATATTGAAAAAGAGATATTAAAATTTTTATAAGTTACAAAACCATAAAAAACAGTAAATGGATACGCCGTGAATAATGTCTTTATAGCTCGACAAAAAATATTTGATAAGGTTGGCAAAGTTTATGCCCATGAGTTGCTGTTTAGAGATTACGCACATGGGATTAAAGATTTTCCAACAAATATAAAAGCAACTTCACATGTAATAATCAATTCATTGACAAACATAAGCACTAACGAGCTGCTTGGTATAGATGGAATTGGATTTGTAAATATAGATGAAGAGATTTTACTATCGGATGCTGTAGATGTTCTAAATAAAGAGAGATTTGTTTTAGAGCTCTTGGAAACAGTAGATTTGACTGCAAAAGTAATTAACAAAATAAAACAGTATCACTATAGAGGGTTTAAGATAGCTATTGATGATTTTGATTGTAGCGGTGAGATGATTAAGAAATTTCTCCCAATTTTAAAATATATTCATTTTATAAAAATAGATGTAATGGAAAGTGAACCTGAAAACCTAAGAAATGTCATCTCAAGACTAAAGCAGATGGGCATAAAACTTCTTGCAGAAAAAATAGAGACCAAGATGGCATATGATGAATATGCTAAAATGGGTTTTGATCTATTTCAAGGCTACTATCTTGATATGCCTGAAGTTTTGGAGATTAACCGATATAAAGAATCTACTCAAATTATAATTTTGCATCTTATTAAGCTGATTAGGGGAGATGGTGAGACATCTGAAATAGAGGCTTATATTAAACAACGACCTGAACTATCATACAAGCTTTTAAGATTTTTAAACAACCAGGGCAAAGTTGTTGAGAGAGTCGAATCTATTACCCAGATTATTACCATGCTAGGTCGTGATAAGTTGCTGAGGTGGCTAATGGTCTATGTCTATTCTGAACTATCAAACAACCCAGCATCAGAGATCATACTAAAAATGGCTACCAAGAGAGCAGAGCGTATGGAAGCTGATGCCTTGTTGCTTGATAAAGATAAAGCTTACCTTGCTGGTATGTTTTCGTTAATGGATGCAATAATGGAAACGGATATGAAAGACTTAATGAAGTATGTAAATCTAGATAAAGATATAACTTCATTAGTAGTTGATAAAAAAGGAAAATTTGCTCTTAGCTTTCTTAAAGCAGAGGAGTCCGAGAGAGAATATCTTAAAAGATTAGTTATTGATAACTTTGATAAGATAAACACGGTTGATATAATTTATGCACTAGGATTTGGCGGCATAAAGGTGAATAGAAGCAGACTATAAGATATCTTAAAATATCGATTATAGCTCTTTCGCTTTTTTATAGGCTCTCTCAATGGCGTTAATGCAAGAAGCTCTAACATTTCCATCTTCGAGTGCGCTATATCCAGCTGCAGTCGTCCCGCCTGGACTCATAACACCATCTTTTAGTAGAGCAGGGTGGATGACTTGGATAAGCTCACCAAAACCACTAAATAGACCACGCATTATAATCATCGCATCATCTCTTCTCATCCCTTGTTTTACGGCTCCATCAGCTAATGCTTCAGCTATTAGACATAGGTAAGCGGGACCGCTTCCTGCGAGCGCTGTTGCAATGTCTATCTCTTTCTCACTTGCAACCCAAAGAGTCTGACCAACAGAGTTAAGTAGCCCTTGCGCTTCCTCCTTAAAAGCCTCATCGCCTGTGAGTGTTGTCATAGATTTTGCAACACTAGCGGCTAGATTTGGCATAGCTCTGACTACAGCATCTGGATTAAGACTATGTTTTATTTTTTCTATGGATGTACCAGCCAAAACAGAAAAGATAACCTTAGCTTTTCCCTTCACTGCTTTTGCTACCTCTTCTAAATTTGCAGGTTTTATACATAAAATAATAGTTTTGCCTTGCGTGTCATAGTTGTAAATAAGTGATTTTTCTATTTTTGTACCAAGCTCATTTTCAAACTCGCTCAGTTTATCTAAGTTTCTTCCAACAACCTCAATATCATATTTACCACTAAGCCCTTTTGCGATGCTTAGTGCCATATTTCCATTTCCAATAAAAGTAATAGTTTCCATAAAATGCCCCTATTTTTTATGGTAGTATAGCATTTTGCTAAACTAAAAAGTATATGCATCTAAGTCAAAGGGAATTAATTGATACGAAAAATTAAAAAAGAGATAGGGCAAAATAGACAATATATATATCTTAGTTATTTGATAGCTACTTTAACAATAATCCCGCAAAGTATCGCTTCTGCGCCGTATGACTCAACTCATCTTCTATTTTTATTTGCCGTCTTGTTTACTACTATTTTGATTTCAAAATTTAACAAACTGCTTTTTTCTATATTTATAATCTATATCAATCTGACAAACATAGTTATTGGACATATTTTTATCCACTGGGGATATTTTAATACAAGCATAGAGCCAAGAATGGCGGTTTCCATGGTCTCTCCTATGTATGAAACTTTAGAATATTTAAAGTCATATGTAGATTATAGAGATGCGCTGTTGGTTATTTATACTATTTTTATATTGGGATTGTTGTATAGATTTTTAGTTCACTACAAGCACTCTTTTAAAGTTATAAGATTTTTAAGTTTTATAGCATCAACTTCGGTCATCGTGGCGTTTGGTTACTATTTTAATCCCATTAAAAATCAAGAACCCTTTAATATTCCAGCAGAATACATAGAGCTAAAAGGTTATAGTGAGTTTTATAAAACAAGAACAGATTATCTTGAGGGTATGGCAAAAGTTTATGATAAAAATAGCAGTTTGGTTTATGATAAAGTTGTCATCATTCAAGGCGAATCCGCAAACAAACACCACATGTCAATCTATGGTTACAATGAAGACACAACCCCATTTCTATCTCTTTTAAAATCTAAAAAGAGTCTGTTCGTCTTTAACGCTATTGCGCCAACAAACCAGACAAGATACTCTGTACCGATTCTTCATACCAAAGCAACCGTCCATGATTTCTCAGAACCATTTATACACTCAAGGTCAATTATTGGTGATTTTAACTTGCATGGATACAAATCATATTGGATTTCAAACCAAGGTTTGGCTGGAAAACATGATACCTCTATCGCCTCTATGGTTCAAGAAGCCGATGTGCGATATGTCGAAAATTTAGAGTTTTCAAGCGCAAAATCAGATGAAGCGGTGCTATCTTATTTAGATGGAATCAAGGACAATTCTTCAAAAGAGATTTATCTAATACATCTGATGGGTTCTCATTCTGATTATACAGACAGATATGATGATAAAAATATTTTATTTAAAAACCCAACCAACATAATTCAAGAGTATGATAACAGTATCTACTATACGGACTATGTTTTGCAAAACATTTTTACATATTTCAGAGATAAATTCCCAGATAAAAAGATACTCTTTATCTATGTTTCAGACCATGGAGAGGTAATAAATGCCAAGCAAAACGGCCATGGCTTTCTTCCAGCGTTTAAAGATGAGTATGATGTTCCTTTTGTTATATATAGCAGCGTCAAAAATAGTAGAATTGATGAGATTTATAAAAGTAATAAAAAAAGATACTTCAATCTTGAAAATCTAAACTATATGATTGAGTATATAAGTGGCATGAGCAATAATAGCAATATTTCGTACTCAAATGATGTTTTTGCACTGGAACCTGAAAATATCATTGACTATGACAGACTTGAATTTTATGGTGGTAGTAAGTAGCCAAGCGGTGTTTTAAAATGTATTACTACCCAGCTGTGGTAGTATAACGCTATTGAAAAAAAAGGTGTTTTTATGGAAAAATTTTTAGACGAAGCAAAAAAAGCAAGTAGAATTTTATTAACAATTAGCGGTCATGATAAAAATAGAATCTTAAGAGAAATGGCAAACTCTCTAAGAGCAAACACGATGAGTCTGCTTGAGGCAAATGCTCTTGATATGAGAGATGCCGAGGTAAATAGACTAACTTCAGCATTAAAAGATAGACTGCTTTTGGATGAGAAAAGAGTAGAAGCAATGGCGGTAGCTGTTGAGGAGATAGCATCACTAAAAGAGCCTGTTGGACGGATAATTGATGGCTGGGTTACTGAAGATGGACTAAAGATTGAGAAAGTCTCTATCCCAATTGGGGTTGTAGGAATCATCTATGAGTCTCGCCCAAATGTAACAAGTGATACGGCGGCGTTATGTTTTAAAAGCTCAAATGTTTGTGTTTTAAAGGGCGGTAAAGAGGCACAAAACTCAAATGAGGCAATCGCAGAAATTTTACGCACGGTTCTTAGAAAAAATTCTTTACCAGAGGCTCTTATCTCTTTGATTCCAGACTCCTCAAGAGAGGGTGTCGCAAAGCTTATAAAGATGGATAAATATGTGGATTTAATTATCCCAAGAGGTGGTGCGGAGCTTATAAAGTATGTGTGCAGTAATGCCACCGTTAGTGTTGTAAAGCATGATAAAGGTCAGTGTCATACCTACATAGACAAGGATGCAAAACTAGAAAATGCCATAAAAATTGCCATAAATGCAAAAGTTCAGAGACCTGGAGTTTGTAACGCCATGGAGACACTTTTGGTCGATAGCGTAATTGCAAAAGATGCGTTGCCAAAACTAAAACAAGAGTTTGACAAAGCTCATACCCAGCTAAAAGGGTGTGCTAATACTCAGGCAATTATTGATGTGCAGAATGCTACCGATGAAGATTATGACACGGAGTATCTAGCAAATATACTAAATATAAAAGTAGTTGATGGTGTTGAGGGCGCGATAGAGCATATTGTAAGATTTGGTTCAGGTCACTCAGAGGCGATTATAACAGAGGATATCACAACCGCAGAGAGATTTTTAAACGCGATAGATTCGGCAGTTGTGTATGTAAATGCCTCTACTCGTTTTACAGATGGAGGAGCGTTTGGATTTGGCGCTGAAGTTGGTATTAGCACAAACAAGCTTCATGCAAGAGGACCTATGGGGATTGAGGGTTTAACTACTTACAAATTCAAAATTTACGGAAGCGGACAGATAAGATAAAGTGACAAATTGTTGATACAAATCAACGATACTGATAAATATCTTAAATATAATACTTAATATTAAAATTGATATTATATACTTTTGTGAAAAAGTTGGAAGGTGTCTTGTAGTTCTCGAAAAACTCATTTTTTTGTAGTTTTAGGGGGTTGGTATGGACGAAGAGTCCCTCCCGCCAAAGGTGGCTTGTTCACTTTAGTGTGTAATATCAGTAAAAAGGATTTTTATATGTCAAATATTCCAAATGATGCTCTAAAAATAGAAGTAGTTGGAGCAACTGTTGATTTTTTTAAATTAGAAAAAGATGGACAGAGTACTTACTATTTCGATACTTCAAAATGTGGTCCGCCAGATCCGATGGTAAACGCTGTTTGTGGACTTAAACTGATTGGTGGAACTAGTGATAAGCTTGTTATGATTAACCATAAAGCTCCTGGTGGTCTGCTTGCAAAACTTGGGGATGATATCTCTCATGAGATGCAAAATACAGAAGATGGTTTAGTTAAAGTTACTTTTTCTAGCAACAGCACTTCAACAACAACTTCAAATCTTGATAGCATAAAACACTAAAATCAGATGTTTTCAATCTCACAAGATTTTGCACCGCCATTTAAGCTAATTTCCCCATTTTTTATAATAGGGAGTATTTTTTATCTTTTCTCTGTTTTGTTTCTATTTTTTATAACTGGTGAAAATATAACAATGCTTAGTGGTGCTGTTTTAGGTTTTGTGCATCTATTTTTACTTGGCTTTGTGATGATGATTATCTTTGGAGCAATGGCGCAACTAGTGCCAGTTGTACTTGAAGTTGGGCACTTTGGAGTGGAGCTTTTTTACGCTATTTGGCCACTTCTTATGATAGGTACTCTTTTGATGGTGCTTGGTTTTGTGAGCTACCCTATGCTTTTACCTTTTGGTGGCGTTACTGTTTTGATTGCTATTATGATATTTATAGTTGAGATATTTTTAACAATAAAAAAAGTTCTAAAACTAAATATCATAATGAGTAGTGTTTTAATTGCAAATATTTTCTTGTTAATTGGGATAATTTTTGGACTTTTAATGGCGCTCTCATACGCTGGAATCATCAATTTGAATATAAGCGCACTTCTTAGAAGCCATGTTTTTTCTGTAATCGGCGGATATGTAACCATTACGCTTATGGGGCTTTCTATTGTGCTTTTACCAATGTTTGGACTATCTCATGGGTTTTCCCTGAAACCACTTAAAATTGCTATTGGTATGATGAGTGCAGCGGTGCTTTTTGTTATACTCTCTTCATTTACAAACTCTGTTTTGTTTGAGTATTTTGGATATTTACTAGCAACTGCTGCCCTTCTTATCTACTTTTATTTGGTACAGATTATCTACAAAACAAGAGCTAGAAAAGAGATAGATATATATGCAAAATCACTTATAATTGCCTATTTTTCAATGCTTGCTTCTCTGGCTTTAGCGACACTCTATTTGATTGTTGGGTATGAGCCATTATTGCTTGGCGCTGGATGGTTAATGTTTTTTGGTTTTTTTGGTTTTGCAATTACTGGACATATATACAAAATTGTCCCATTTTTAGTCTGGTTTGAGAGATTTTCCCCGCTTGTCGGAAAACAAAAAGTGCCTATGCTTGCAGATATGCTCCCAAAAAAAAGTTCATCTGCTCAAGTTCTTTTTTGTGGGGTTGGAGTTGTGGTTGTTGCTGTTGCGATACTACTAAAAGATGACATGCTCATAAAAGCAGGTGCTTCGTTTTTACTAATAGGCGCTGCTGCTTTTGTGAGAAGTATTTTTTATATGATAAATTATAAATAGGAGTTAAGATGTATTCAAAAGAGGAGCTATTTTTAGCTATTTCAACCGTGATCGACCCAGAAGTTGGTTTTAATCTTGTAGAGATGGGACTTATATATGACGCTTCATGCGATGATGATGGTAAAGTGTATGTAAAAATGACACTATCAACAAAAGCGTGCCCTATGCATCAACTAATCCAACAATGGGTAAAAGAGGCTGTTTTAAAGATGGCAAACATAAAAGAAGTTGAGATTGATTTGGTGTGGGAGCCAGAGTGGAATATCACAATGGCTGATGAGCATGTTAAAAAAGCACTAAATAGAAGCTAGTTGCACTCCTTTAATATCACAAAAATAAACTATATTAATGTTAAGCATTTAATTTATACTCTTTAATGGCGTCGCAAACTTTTATTAAAGCTCTTTGATAATTTTTTAGGTTTGTGATGTACTCTAAATCGGTTGGATTTATTATACTCTGCTTTAGTGTGATAGTGATGCCATACAGATTATCGGCACCGATATTTGCTGCTATTCCAGATATATCTAAAAGTAGTTTATCTGCACCAGCACTGTTTGCAGTTGCTAGGAGTCTTTGAATTTCTGAAGCAGAATCAGAATATTTGAGTATAAATTCATCTAGTATCTCTATATAGAAATCTTTGTCATTTCCAGATATCTCTAATCCCTTTTCGCTATCAAACTCCAAATCACTATCTTGCGCCAGCTTTGACTCGTTGCCAGAAGAGTAGACGAAAAGCACATCATACAACGAGTCCATCCTTATTGGTTTTTCAAGATGTGCTTCCATGCCGGCATTTAACATGTTTCTTATGTCATCAGCCGCAGTATCACCACTTAGTGCGATGACTGGAATATGCTCATATTTTGGGTTTTGTCTTATGAGTCTTGTTGCTTGAAAACCATCTAGTACAGGCATGTGTGCATCCATTAAAATCAATGCAAAATTAGTATCATTTTCTAGCATATCCAGTGCCTCTTGCCCATCATTTGCTATGACAATATCCATACCAGAGCCACCTAAAATTCCAGTTAGCACTTTTTGGTTTATGACATTATCTTCGGCCACTAAAATTCTTATGTTTTTAAATATAGAAAAATCATCTTTTGTTATTTTTTCGTGTGGCAACAAGGCTCTTTTTTTTCTATCTATAGCTATTTTTGGTGCATCTATCTTTTTTTGAGGAACTATTTTTTCCTCTGCCACTACGCTTTGTATTTTGTTGGTTTTGTTATCACTCTCTTCTGCTGTTTCATTTTGAGTTATCTCTGAGTTGCTTTTACTTTTTTTAGTGACTACATAAATTGTCACTACTATAACAACCGCTACGACCGCTACTATTTCCGTAAAAAAATTATTTATAAATCCCATTTGAAATCCTTTTTTTTATAATACTGTAAAAATTCAAATTTTACAAACCTAATAATCTTTTTTTCATAGCTGATAAAAGAACTCTAATGTATAATGATGTCAAATATAATACAGTAGGTTTTATGCAAGATGTTCCCCATATCCCAGTTTTGTATCGTGAAGTTTTGGAAAATTTCAGTGATGTAAAAAGTGGAATTATTATTGATTGTACTATGGGTTATGGCGGGCACTCCTCTATGATTTTAGAGGCAAATCCACATATTAAACTTATTGGCATAGACCAAGACCAAACTGCAATAGATTTCTCCACAAACAGACTGAAAAAGTACGGTGATAGGGCGGAGATAAGAAAAGGTCGTTTTTCCTCAGTCATAAAAGATATTATTAAAGAGTGCGGAGTTGGCAATATTAGGGGAGTTTTGGCTGATATTGGAGTCTCATCTCTTCAATTAGATCAAAAAGATAGAGGTTTTTCATACGAGAGTGATAATCTAGATATGAGAATGGACAGAGATGCTCCGCTAAGTGCCATGAGTGTTGTAAATGATTATTCTACAAAAGAGCTAGAGAGAGTGATTTGGGAGTATGGAGAACTTAGAAACTACAAAAAAATTGCATCTTTTATAGCTCTTAATCGCCCATTTAGTTCCGCAAAAGAGTTGAGTGATGCACTTTCGCCGATGCTACCAAAAGATAAAAGAATCCATCCTGCAACACTTTTGATGCAGGCAATTCGTATAGAGGTTAACAATGAACTCGGCGAGTTGGAGTCACTTCTAGAAAGTATAAAAGAGGCAAAATTCTCAAATGCAAAGATAGCAATTATCTCTTTTCACTCGCTTGAAGATAGAGTTGTTAAAAATACTTTTACAAAATGGAAGGAAAATTGTATCTGTCCACCAGAAGCGATGAGATGTTTGTGCGCAAATAATTATTCATTGGGTAAAATATTGACAAAAAAGCCAATAATGGCGCAAGATGATGAACTAAAGCAAAATCCAAGAAGTAGAAGTGCGAAGATGAGAGTTTTTAATATGGAAAGCCAAAAATGAGTGATGAGATAGAGCAGTTGGAAGCAAATGATAAAGCAGATTTGCTTGAAGAGATTGATGAAGCCATAAACCCTAAGATGATGCTAGATAAAAAATTTCTAGCGTATGTTTTGTTCTCGATTTTGTTTGTGCTAGTTGTGCTGTTTCCAAAGATATATATACAGCAACAGATATACTTTATAAGCAGAGATGTAGCTAAACTAAAGGGCGAGTACGACGGACTTAAAGAGGAAAATAGGCTAATTAGTAGTTCAGTAGAGTCGATTAGGTTTAAAAACCAGATAATAGACCCACTTTTTTAAAGGTAACAGATGCTTCGCCGCTTTTTAGAGTTTGCAATAGATAAGCCACTACTAAATCATATACTTCTTCTTTTTGTGGTTGTCCTCTCGGTGTTTGCATATATAAATGTTCCAAAAGAGATATTTCCACCCATGAGCATGGACAAAATAATCGTTACGGGTGGATACTCTGGTGCTTCTGCTGATATCTTGGATAGGATGGTTGTAAAAACTATAGAGGATGATCTTCAAAATATAAATGAGTTAAGCAAAGTAAAATCAACCATCAAAAATGGCTCTTTTTCTATTGTGGCAGAGATAAAACCAGGTTCACAAAATATCAATGTTTTAAATGATGTAAATCATGCAATAACCAAAGTAAGAAAAGATTTGCCATCCGACATGAATGAACCTGTCGCAAAGATAAAATTAAACAGTTTTCCACTTATTTTAATTGCGCTAGCTGGGGATAAAAGTAAAGAAGAACTTCTAGAAAAAGCAGAAGAGCTAAAGAGTGAGCTTAGCAAGTTTAAAGAGTTAAATGAGATAACTATTCGCGGTGACGCTGATGTTGAGCTTGTGTTTGGGATAAATGAACAAAAAGTTTTAGCTCTTGGACTTCAGCCCTCTTTGGTGGTTGCATCTTTAAAAAACATTAGTTCAATATTTCCAATTGGAACAATAAAAGAGCGAGGTTCACACCTTTATATATCAACATTTAATGGTGAAAAAGATAAAAAAAGTGTAGAAGATACAGTGATTGGTGTGGGAGATGCAAGAGTTAGGATAGGCGATATTGCGGATGTTTCTTTTAGACTTAGTGATGAGTCGGAACTCTCTCACTATAATGGCATGAGAAATATATCTCTTAATGTTTCAAAATCCAAAGACGGAAACGCTATAGCACTTGTTAAAGAGATAAGAGAAGTTTTAAAGGCAAAATCAAAACAGTATCCAGAATTAAAGTATGAGATATATACAGACACATCAATCTGGATAAAAAATCGCCTAAATACAGTTTTTTCAAATATAGTTTTTGGTCTTATCCTTGTTTTTCTCTCTATGCTAATCCTCATAAATCGTGGAATCGCTGTTGTTGTTGCACTTGGAATCCCAGTTAGTCTTATGATAGGGCTTATTGCGACAGAGCTTATGAATGATAGTTTAAATATGCTTTCTCTGCTTGGCACACTTGTCGCCCTTGGGATGCTAGTCGATGAAGCAATAGTTGTTGCTGAGAATATTTATAGACACTTAGAAAATGGAATGGATAAAAGAGAGGCGACAATTGTGGGCGCGATAGAGATGTTTCCAGCGGTCGTAGCATCTACGCTGACGACGATTTTTGCATTTTTGCCAATGCTTCTTTTGAGTGGTGAAATGGGGATGTTTATAAAAATAATCCCCATTATGATAACTGTTCTTCTTCTTTCATCCCTATTTGAAGCATTTTATTTTCTACCACTTCACGCGCATGATTTTTTAAAGGTCTCAAAAGAGGGCAGTTTCACAAAAAAAGTATGGAAAAAAATGGGTTTTTTGCACAACAAGGTATTGCATTTTGTGTTTAAAAAGAAGTGGATATCTCTTATAGTGATTGTCTCTACAATTTTCTTTTCAACATTCATGCTTCTGAAAAACTCCAAATTCCAACTCTTCCCCGAGTTTGATACAACGCAAGTTTATGTCTATGGAAAAGTAAATATAAACAATGAGCTAAAAGATACAGAAGCAATAGTTACAGCACTGGAGAAAAAACTACTAGAAAATATAAAAGGAGATGATGTATCCTCTATAACTTCTATTGTTGGTTTTAGACTTGATGCAAAAAATGAAGCCGAGGCTGGCAATCATCTTTTTCATATATTTGTTGATTTAAAAGAGAGAGCACCTGATAACTTTTTTGATAAGTATATAAATCCATATCTCTCAATAGAGTACAACAAGGATCTTCTAAAGAGACAAAGAGATGCAAAAAGCATAGCATCAGATATAGAAAAAATAGTAAAACCATTTAAAGAGATAAAAAAAGATGGAAGTTTGGTTTATGAAGAGCTTGTCGTAAGAGTTCCAGGAGCTGGAATAGTCTCTTCAGATATTGAGATAAGTTTGAGTGGCGTAGATGAGAAAAAGATGGTTGGTGGAGTAAAAAAATTAGAAAATGTGCTAGGCTCAATAAATGGAGTTAACAATATCTCGGATGATTCAATTTTAGGAGAAAAAGAGCTAAAACTTAGAGTAAACGAATATGGACAGCAGCTCGGATTCAATGAAGAGCTTATCTCTAGGGAGCTTAGGTCTTACTACCTTAAGGGTGAGCAGGGAAAAATGTTCAATAGCAGTGGGATTGTTCGTATAAAAATTGAGAGCCATATAAATGAAAAAATTGATTCTATAAATAGAGTTGAGGTTCAGATTCCATCAACAGATCAGTTTGTTTTGGTTAAAGATATTTGCGATTTTGTTATGGTTCAGGGGTTTGTTGAGCTTAAAAAAGAGAATGGAGTTAGAGAAAAAAGCGTTATGGCATCTCTTGATAAAAAGATTATAACTTCATCAGAAGCAATTGAAAAACTAAACTCGATACTTGAGGAGCTTAAAAAAGATGGTTATAAAATAGAGATAAAAGGCGAAGAGAAAGAGAACAATAAAAACAAAAGAGAGTTGATGCAATCAGCACTAATTGCAATATTTTTAATTTTTATCACCCTTATTTGGCTTTTTGATTCTATAAAAAAGCCACTTATAATCATCAGCGTTATACCTCTTGTTTTGGTTGGAGTTTTAGTTGGTCATATCTTGATGGGCATTAACTTGAGTATACCAGGAATGATAGGAATAATTGGTTTGGCAGGAGTTGTTGTGAATGATGGACTTTTGGTTGTAAGCTTCATAGGAGATGCAAAAAATACAGAGGAGTTGATGCAGATGGCTCAAACTAGACTTAGACCTGTTATTTTGACATCTTTAACCACTATTCTTGGACTCTTTACACTCATATTTTTTGCCTCTGGTCAGGCGATTATACTTCAGCCAATGGCGGTATCGCTCGGGTTTGGAATCGCTTGGGCAACTCTGCTAAATCTTATTTTTGTACCACTGCTTTATGCGGTTGTGTATAAAATCAAAGAGGAGAGAGCAATAGTATGAAAGACAAAATCTGTGTTGTGGGCTTGGGTTATGTTGGACTTCCTCTGGCTCATGCTTTTAGTAGTAAGTATAAAGTAATTGGTTTTGATATAGCCCAAAGTAGAGTGGATGAGTTATGCAGTGGATATGATAGAACTTTGGAGCTAGATGAAGCACAAGTAAAAGAGGCTCTAGCAAATAGTATAGCATTTACTACAAATATAGACGACATCAGAGAGTGTAACATCTATATCGTAACCGTTCCGACACCCATAGATAAACATAAAAAACCAGATTTAACTCCACTTATGATGGCTAGCAAAAGTGTTGCAAGCGTACTTAAAAAAGATGATATTGTTATATATGAATCAACTGTTTATCCTGGATGTACAGAGGAGGAGTGTGTGCCGGTTCTGGAGAAATTTAGCGGACTGAAATTTAATGTAGATTTTTTTTGCGGCTACTCGCCAGAGCGTATTAATCCTGGAGATAAAGAGCATGCGGTTACAAAAATCCTAAAAGTTACTTCAGGAAGTACGCCAGAGATAGGCAAGAGAGTAGATGAGCTTTATGCTAGCGTTATCACGGCAGGAACGCACCTTGCACCAACTATTAAAGTAGCAGAAGCTGCAAAGATTATAGAAAATAGCCAGCGAGATATAAATATAGCGTTTGTGAATGAGCTAAGCATGATTTTTAACCGTCTAGGAATCGACACAAATGCAGTTTTAAAAGCCGCTGGAACTAAATGGAATTTTTTGCCATTTCGCCCAGGACTTGTTGGCGGACACTGTATCGGCGTGGACCCATATTATCTTGCACATAAAGCCCAAGAGGTAGGCTACAACCCAGAAATCATATTGGCTGGAAGAAGGTTAAACGATAGTATGAGCATTTATGTGGCAAATCAGGTGATAAAACTTATGATAAAAAAAGGTCACAAAATAGAGGGCTCAAGAGTGTTGGTTTTAGGAGTTACCTTTAAAGAAAATTGCCCAGATATAAGAAATTCAAAAGTTATAGATGTGATAAAAGAGCTTAAAGAGTTTGGTTGCAGAGTCGATGCAAGTGATTATTGGGCGGATGCTAAAGAGGTAGAGCGCGAGTATGGATTTAGACTAGTTGAAAACAGTATAGTAGATTTTTGCAACTATGACGCAGTTGTTTTGGCGGTCGCTCATGACGAGTATAGAGGATTAAAGTTTGATAGTAAAAAACAGGTTGTTTATGACATCAAATCTGTATTAGAACATTGTGACGGAGGGCTATAGTTGATAAAAAAGTTAAGAAGTCTATTAACAAAAAGAGATAAGCAACTTCTACTTGGTCTACTGTTTTTTTCTATATTTATCTCGGTTGTAGAGACAGCTGGTATATCAGTAATCATGCCATTTATTGCAGTGGCAACAGACTTTACTATCATTCACTCAAATCAATATTATAAATTTATATATGATTTTTTTAATTTTAAAAATGATGTAAAATTTGTCATCTCATTTGGCTCTATTTTAATACTTTTTTATATATTTAGAAGTTTTATAAATCTTGCTTATTTTTATTTTTTAAATAGGTTTACACAGGGACGCTACCATCTTTTAGTTTATAGGCTTTTTGAAAACTATATGGGACTTCCATATAATGAGTTTATAAAAAGAAACTCCTCTACACTTACAAAATCAATTATAAGTGAAGCAGCTAATTTGACAAATCTTATTTCTGCTGTTTTGTTTATGATGAGTGAAATTTTTATAGTTATTTTTATCTATCTAATGATGCTTTATGTTAATTATAAAATTACGCTTTTGTTGACAATCATACTATTTTTTAATGCTGTATTAATGATGAAGAGTGTTGCAATAACTATCAAAAAAGCTGGAACTATAAGAGCGGATATTCAAAAAAGATTTTATGAGATTATAAATCGAAGTTTTGGAAATTTTAAACTCATAAAGCTTAGTTTGAATGATTCTGAGATTTTAAAAGAGTTTTCCGATGCTAGCCTTGTATATGCTAAGTCAAACATCACACACCAAACCCTCTCGCATGTACCAAGGCTTTTTTTAGAGGCCGTTGGATTTGGGCTGATAATTTTTATTATCTCATATTTAGTTTATAAGTATGAAACTAATATCTCCGGCATGCTTTCTATTATATCAATGTTTATTCTTGCTCTTTATCGGCTTATGCCATCGGTAAGCAGAATTATGACTAGCTACAATCAGATTATGTTTTATCATAAATCATTAGATATTATCCATAATGACCTCATGTATGATAGTGAAAATTTAGGAGATGAAGAGATAAATTTTAACGATCAGATAGAACTAAGAAGTATCTCATTCGAGTATGAAGAGAACAAGTCAATATTGAAAAATATAAGTCTAGTTATAAAAAAAGGCCAAAAGATAGCTTTTGTGGGTGAGAGTGGAAGCGGTAAATCTACCCTTCTTGATCTCATTATGGGTCTTTATCGTCCAAAAAATGGTGCGATTGTGGTGGATGGTGTAACACTAGACGAAAATAATATTAAAACATGGCGACATAAGATAGGTTACATTCCTCAGAGTATCTACCTTTTTGATGGCACGGTTGCTCAAAATGTAGCTTTTGGAAAGAGTTTTGATGAAGACAAAATTAAGGATGCTCTTCAGCAGGCGAATATTTTAGAGTTTTTAGAAATAAATCATAATGGAATAGATACCGATGTTGGAGAGGGTGGAATAAAACTAAGCGGTGGACAGCGTCAGCGAATAGCAATAGCGCGCACTCTCTACAGTGATCCTGAGATTTTAGTGCTTGATGAAGCGACTAGTGCCCTTGATACCGATACTGAAGCGAAAATTATGGAAGAAATCTATAAAATACGCAATGATAAAACATTGATAGTGATTGCCCACAGATTGAGTACGATTGAGGGGTGTGAAACTGTTTATAAAATTGAAGGGAATGTTTTAGTACATCAGCAGATTACTAGGATGGATAAGTAAAATGGTAAGTACAATTTTTTATACTTTTATTTTCAATGATGATATTTAATACAATTAAAAATAAAGTAGTTTCTCTTTTTAAAAGAAACTATTTTTATACAAATACAAACCCCATCTATAAATCTAAATATATACAAATAGCCGACTACACTTATGGTAATCCAAAAATTTTGTCTTGGAATGAGGGAAATTTTTTAAAAATTGGAAAATATTGTTCTATCGCTGATAATGTTACGATTTTTATGGGCGGAGAGCATAGAACAGACTGGATAACAACTTACCCTTTTGGCTCTATTTACCAGAATTTTTCAAATATTGAGGGTCATCCTACAACTAAGGGCGATATTTTTATTGGCAATGATGTTTGGATTGGTAGGGGCGCTACTATTATGAGTGGAGTAACGATTGGTGATGGTGCTGTTGTAGCGGCTGAAAGTTTGGTGGTGAAAGATGTCAAGCCCTATGAAATTGTAGGCGGAAATCCAGCAAGTCATATACGATTTAGATTTAGTGAAAAAATAATAAAAGAATTATTAAGTATTTCTTGGTGGAATTTTGATTATAAAACAGTAGAATCTTTGATTCCATTTATGTTAAGTGATGATATTGACAGGTTTATTGAAGCAGCAAAAGATTTATATATTGAACAATAATGTCTATTTAAAATTTTTTAGTATCACAAAAATATAGTTTAAGAGAAAAATATGTTATATGATGACAAAAATCAAGACTACTTTTCAAGCGTACGAGAAGATTTAATATCTTTAATTCCTGTGGGTTTTAAAGGATGCAATGTGCTTGAAGTAGGGTGTGGTAGTGGAGCAACACTCCACAGGCTTAAGCAGCTTGGCATTGCTGGAACAACATCAGGCATAGAACTTTTTGCATCAAAAGATAATTATTATGATTTTATTGATTATTTCTTTTCTGAAAATATTGAGACAATAATTTTTCCAGCCCAAATACATGGCGCTTTTGATATTATTATTTTAGGCGATGTATTGGAGCATTTGGTTGACCCGTGGTCTTCCTTGAAAAAAATATCCAAACTTCTTGCAAAAGATGGACTAATCATCACAAGTATCCCAAATATTCGTTACTATAGTGTTGTTAAATCAATAGTATTTGATGGTGATTTTAAATATAAAGAGCGTGGTATTTTGGATAAAACTCATTTAAGATTTTTTTGCAAAAAGAACATTGTTGAGTTGCTGGAAAATGCTGATTTGAAGATTAATCTTATTACATCCTCCTTCGACAAAGAGACAATAAAAAGTAAAAAATATTGGCTTAATAAAATTACATTTGGAATTTTTCATGATTTTTTTGTCTATCAATTCCTTGTAACTGCTAGAAAAAAGGATAAATAATGCTAGTACTTGGTAAAAAAATCTATAGCGTGTATAAAACAAAAGGCATAATAGAGACCGTGTCTATTATTGTAAAACGGATTTTTAAACAAAAACCAAAATCATTACCTCTTATTAAAGAGATTGTGTCTCATGGCAAAGGTATTGAGATTGGTGGACCTAGTACAATCTTTCAAAGTAGTAATATACTCCCTATTTACCCTTATATAGAAAAACTAGATAACTGTAATTTTCAAAATAATACTTTGTGGAATTCTAATCTTAAAGAGGGATATTCCTATAAGTATCATCCATCCAAAGTGGACGGCTATCAGTTTATCCAAGATAGTGTTGATTTGGCTCAAATAGAGTCAGAATCGTATGAGTTTTTACTCTCTTCTCATGTGCTTGAGCATATTGCAAATCCAATTAAGGCTTTAGAGGAGTGGAAGCGGATATTGAAAGTTGATGGGCATCTAATTCTTTTAGTGCCACACAAAGATGGTACTTTTGATCACAAGCGACCAACTACGACGCTAAAACATCTAATACATGACTATAAAAATGATATAAAAGAAGATGATTTAACTCATTTAGAAGAAATTCTACAATTTCATGACTTGTTGCGTGACCCAGAGGCAGGCTCATATGAAAATTTCAAAAAAAGATCTTATGACAACTATCAAAATAGATCTCTTCATCATCACGCGTTCACTACTTTATCGCTTGCGGAGTTAATTGATTATATCCAGTTAAAGATTGTTGCGATAGAACCCATTGACCCGATGCACATTATGATTGTGGCACAAAAACTCTCCACAAATATAGATGTTAAAAATGATGCTTTATTGAGTTCTCTTAAAATGCCTTCTTTTAAATCTCCATTTTACTCTGACCGATTATGATTTCACTTGTTGCTGGTGTAGTCGTTTTATATAATCCAGACGATACTATTTTAAGCAATATCAACTCTTATATCAACGATGTTGATGCTCTTTTTGCTGTTGATAATTCAGAAGCAATAAATCAATCTTTTGTTGAACAACTAACCAAAAACTCAAAAATTCAATATATTAACAATGGTGGTAATCAAGGAATAGCTCACGCGTTAAATGTTGGTGCAAACAAGGCAATAGAGCTTGGTTATAAGTGGCTTTTAACAATGGATCAAGATAGTAAAGTGACACAAACAATGCTGCATGAGATGTTTGAGTGTACCCATGATAAAGATCTATCAACTATTAGTATTATTGCGCCATTTCACGCTAATCCTTATCATACATCACTTGTCTCAGAGGAGCAGTGTTCACCTGTCTTAGTGATAATGACATCAGGCAATCTGCTCAACCTTTTGGCTTACAAAGTGATAGGTCCTTTTCTAGAAGAGTTTTTTATTGATTATGTTGATAACGAATACTGCCTGCGAAGCAATAAAATGGGCTACCATGTTATCCAAGCTAGTAGAGCTATACTAAATCATAAGCTAGGAGATTTAAAAAGACATAAGTTTCTTTGGAAGCGATTTTATAGTACCAACCATAGTCCAATTCGACGATATTACGCTTTTAGAAATCGTTTGAAAATTATAAAAATTTATAAAGAGCATCTTCCAGACTACTGTAAGTTTGAAAAATCAAGATTTTTTGTTGATGCTGTTATTGTTCTGTTGTATGAAAAACAAAAATTTAAGAAATTTAAAATGATGTTGCGTGGCTATCTTGATTATAAGCGTAATATTTTTGGAAAATATCATGACTAGTTTCTCTTTTTTTACTAAATTTCAAAGTGAGAGTGGTAACTGTTGAGTATGCGAATATTGATACTAAGTCGCTATGATCAGCTTGGAGCTAGCAGTAGAGTGAGAATGTTGCAATATATTCCATGGTTTGAAAAAATGGGAGCAGAGGTTACCGTATCGCCTCTGTTTGATGATAAATATCTCCGTTTGCTTTATAAATCAAAAAACAGATTTTTAAATAGATTTTTGAATCTCGGTAAAATTATCACTTACTATTTTAAACGATTGCGTAGTGTGCTGTTTTGTAGAAATTATGATGTTGTGTGGATTGAAAAAGAGATTTTTCCATACTGTCCTGGATTATGTGAGCTTATTTTATCTATGAGAGGGATTAAGTATGTGGTTGATTATGATGATGCAATATTTCATAATTATGATTTAGCATCATCGTTTATCACTAGATTTCTGCTCAAGAACAAGCTAAAACCATTGCTGTTAAACTCTAGTGCAGTAACAGCAGGTAGTCAATATCTGGCAAATCTCTCATACCAAAGTGGTGCAAAAAATGTTTATCTTTGTCCTACGGTTGTTGATATAAATAGATATATGCTTAAGCATGAGCCAAGCGATGAGACTATAAGGATAGGATGGATAGGTAGCCCATCAACTTCACCTTATTTGAAAATACTAGCAGAGCCACTTCGTAAAGTTGCGTTAGTAAAAAAAATTATACTTGTAACTATTGGTGCGCCAAAATTAAGCTTTTCTGGAGTTCTGGTTGAACAGCATGACTGGACGCTTGAAACAGAAGTCTCTTTGTTAAACTCTATCCATATTGGTGTTATGCCACTGTTTGATTCACCATGGGAGAGAGGTAAATGCGGCTATAAACTTATTCAGTATATGGCTTTAGGTAAACCAGTTATAGCATCGCCCGTTGGAGCAAATCATGATATTGTCACTCCAGATGTTGGTTATCTAGCAGACAGTGATGCTTCATGGGAAGATGCTCTAATAAAGTTGATTGAAAAACCAACATTAAGAGGGCAATTTGGCAAAGCAGCAAGGACAAAAGTTGAGCAGAAATACTCACTACAAGTTACGCAGCCAACTATTTTTCAGCTATTTGAAGATTTAACCAATAAAAAAAGTGATTTATTATGTGTGGATTAGTTGGGTTTCTTGGCAGAGAAAAAAATATAGATACTCTTAAGGATATGCTGGAAATTCAGTCGTACCGCGGACCTGATGATTCTGGAGTCTATTTTGATGAGGAGAGCGGGATTAATTTTGGACATAATCGCCTCAGCATCCAAGATTTAAGTTCCAATGGACATCAGCCAATGTTAAGTGACTGTGGTAATTTTGTCATAGTTTTTAATGGTGAGGTCTATAACTTTAAGTCCATTAGAGCAGAACTTGAAGCGCTAGAGTATGAGTTTATCTCAAATAGTGATACGGAAGTGATTTTGTACAGCTATAGAGAGTGGGGAATTGAGTCTGTACATAAATTTATAGGTATGTTTGCTTTTGTTATTTTAGACAGAGCTCACGATAAGCTTATTTTGGTGCGAGATAGAGCTGGAGTTAAGCCCCTGTATTACTATGATGACGGGAAAGAGTTTCTTTTTTCATCTGAGATAAAATCATTTCATAAACATCCAAGTTTTAAAAAAAATCAAAATCTAGAGGTGTTGCCATATTTTTTTCAATTTGGCTATATTCCTGCGCCGCATACTATATTTAAAAATTGTTATAAGCTTGAAGCGGGTCATTATCTAGAGTATGACCTAAAAAGTTTACAAAAAAAGATAGTCAAATACTGGGATGTGAATGAGTTTTATAAGCAAGAGCCTTTTAGAAAATCCGAGCAGGAGATTTTAGAAGAGTTAGAAGCTCTTTTGTCTGATGCTATAGAGCTAAGAATGATTTGTGATGTTCCGGTTGGAGTTTTTTTAAGTGGTGGGTATGATAGCTCGTTTGTGGCTTCAATCTTGGCAAAAAAACATGATAGAGAGATAAATACTTTTACTATTGGCTTTGATGATGAGAGATACAATGAAGCAGAACACGCGAAGAGCATCGCAAAGTTTTTAGGTACAAACCACACCGAATACTACATGAAAAACAGCGACATGCTTGATTTGGTAGATAGTTTGCCTTTTTATTATGATGAACCTTTTGGTGATAGTTCGGCACTTCCAACGATGATAATGTCAAAAATTGCAAAGCGTAGCGTGAGTGTTATTCTTAGTTCTGATGGTGGAGATGAGGCTTTTTGTGGATACAGCAAATACTTTTTTTTAGATAAGTTTTCAACTGTTTTTTCAAGTAAATTTAAAAAAAATATTTTAAAAGGTGCTCTAAATCTCTTTAGTGAGAAGATGGTAGAAAATATAAATAACACTCTGCCAAGAAGTTTAAAGCAGACCAATATTAAAGATAAGTATAGCAAGTTCAAACGAGCAATAAACAGTGCAACCAAAGAGGAGTCTTTCTTAAATGCAAGTAGCTATGTAGATAAAAAGAGTGTTATAAAACTTCTAAAAATAGAAGCCTGCGATGAGC
This sequence comes from Sulfurimonas sp., assembly GCF_028713515.1. Lineage (GTDB taxonomy): Bacteria > Campylobacterota > Campylobacteria > Campylobacterales > Sulfurimonadaceae > Sulfurimonas. Next base: position 289,684 of record NZ_JAQTOD010000001.1, read on the forward strand.
TATTTGGTGGGTTTGACAAGATAGATAACTTAAATTTTTTAAATCAGATGATGGCAATAGATTATAAAATATTTATGAGCGATGATGTTTTGATTAAAGTCGATAGAGCTACTATGAGTGTAAGCTTAGAGGGTAGAGAACCTCTGCTTGACCATAGAATCATAGAGTACTTAGCAAGAGTGTCGATAGAGTTAAAGTACAAGAACAGAGAGGGTAAATATCTGCTTAGACAAATTCTCTATAAATATCTGCCAAAAAATATAGTTGATAAGCCAAAATCTGGATTTCAGATACCGTTAAATGAGTGGCTAAGGAGTGAGTTAAGAGATAAGGTAGAGAGATACTTAAGCATTGAAGAGTTGGATTGTGAGATATTTAATATTGATGAGGTGCAGGAGTTAAAAAAGAGATTTTTTGGCGGAGAAGAGTTGGGTACACAGGTGTGGTTTATTTTGATGTATCAGATGTGGAAGGAGCGATGGCTTGAGTAAGAAAATAGCAATAGTCGTAAATAGCGCTTGGGGTGCATACAACTTTAGGCTCAATCTTGCCAGAGGCTTAAGAGATAGTAACTATCAAGTATACTTTATAGTGCCACATGAGGCTAAGTATTGTGAACTTTTAAGACGAGAATTTGAAGTTTATGCCATCTACATAGATGCAAATGCTATAAATCCAATAAAAGATTTAAGAACTATTTTTGAGTTGTATCTGATTTATGGAAAGATTAAACCAGATATTGTTCTAAATTTCACTATCAAACCAAATATATACAGCTCTATCGTTTCTGGAATTTTGGGTATCAAATCCATAAGTAATATCACAGGACTTGGGACTATTTTTATAAAAGAGTCGTTTGTGACAAAGATAGCCAAGATAATGTATAAAAAAGCATTGGAGTACAATAGTGTAGTTTTTTTCCAAAATAGTGATGATAGAAAGCTCTTTGTTGATGGTGGATTGGTTGATGTAAGCAAGACACGCTTACTTGCCGGCAGCGGTGTTGATTTGATAAAATTTCTACCTAAAGAAAAAAGCACGAAGCGAGATTTGTTTGTGTTTTTGATGATTGCCAGACTTCTTAAAGATAAGGGAATTTTTGAACTTATAGAGGCAGCTAAGATACTTAAGACAAAACAGAAAAACATAGAGATATGTCTACTTGGCGAAGTTGATATAAAAAATAGTAGTGCTATAAAAAAAGATGAACTAGATGCTTGGGTAAGAGATGGTTTAGTTAAGTATCTTGGCGTTAGCGATAGCGTTTTTGAAATTATAGCCGATGCTGATTGTGTGGTATTGCCATCTTACAGAGAGGGTACGCCTAGAAGTTTGTTAGAAGCATGTGCTATGAAAAGGCCGATTATAACAACAAACGCAGTCGGATGCAAAGAGGTTATTGATGATGGGATTAACGGTTATTTATGCGAGGTGAGAAGCGGAGCTGATTTGGCTGCTAAGATGCAGATGATGATAAATCTAACAGAAGAGCAAAGAGCCATTATGGGAGAAGCAGGGCGAGAAAAGATGATAAGAGAGTTTGATGAGGGAGTAGTTATAGAGAACTATTTGACAAATATAAGAGAGATTTGTGGAGAGTAGTTTTATGATAGTCGTAATAGAAATCTTGGTGAGGAGTACACTATTTATTTAACTCTGTTTATTTTATCATTTGTGCTTACATATTTTATAAAAGAGTATGCTATAAGAAAATCGCTTATTGCTCATGTAAATGAAAGAAGCTCTCATGTGACTCCAACTCCCCATGGTGGCGGAGTTGCTATTGCAATTACATGGTTTGTTGGGCTTATCTATCTCTATGCAAACAACCAAATTGAGCAAAACTTTTTTTATGCTTTAATGTTTGGAGTCATTATTTCGGTGATTAGTTATCTTGATGATTTATATGAACTTCCCCCTAAGATTAGAATTTTTGTTCAGAGTGGCGTAGCACTTGGTGGACTTTATGTTCTTGGTGGATTACATGGGATTGATTTTGGATTTTTTAGTGTAGATAATCAGATTATTGTGAATATGTTTGCTTTTTTGCTTATTATTTGGTTTATAAATTTGTATAATTTTTTAGACGGTATAGATGGTTACGCTGGAAGTGAAGCTATTTTTCTCTCAATCGCTGGTTTTTTATTTTTTGGTGGAAATCATTTTATACTCCTAGCTGTAGCGGTTTTAGGATTTTTGTTTTGGAACTGGCACAAAGCAAAGATATTTATGGGAGATGTTGGAAGCACGCTCCTAGGCTATACGGTTGCAATTTTTACTATATACTACGCAAACCAAAACACCATTAACCTATGGATATGGGTAACTCTTTTTGCTCTTTTTTGGTTTGATGCAACCATCACACTCTTTAGAAGATATAAGAGCGGTGAAAAACTATATCAGGCTCATAAAAAACATGCCTATCAAAGATTAGTTCAGCTAGGATGGAGTCATAAGAGAGTCGTTCTTTGGTCTATTATTATAAATACAATAGTTTTTTCTTTTGTCTATATTTTTAGCGCATGGATAGCGTTACCTGCGGTAATTGCAATGCAGTTTTACATTGTTAAATATATAGATGGACAAACAAAAAGCAACTAAACATAAAATGATAAATCAGAAAAATGTAAGGAACACTAAAGTATAATTCCACCCTACAAACAAAATGGGTTCTTAGCTCAGTTGGTTAGAGCTCCCCGCTCATAACGGGGCGGCCGAGTGTTCAAGTCACTCAGAACCCACCATTTTAACAATCCATCTACAACTAACCTTCAAAGATTTTTAAAAATCAAAAAAGCTTAAATATTTCAAGTTTATTACCGACTTAAGTAGTTAGTTTATCAAGAATTTAGCTAATTCTAAAAAAGTGTAGTACTTTAAGCGTGTATTTTCGTTATTATCTTTTGCTAATAGCGTCTTTAAATCCCCACACTCTTCTGGCTTGGACAACATCTGTGTGGCTCATATCAACTATCATAAGCTCCTCTTTGTTGCCCAAATGCTCCAGTAGCTCACCGTTTGGTGAAGCCAACAGCGAATCACCATAAAAATTCCAGCTAGCATCTTTATCAACATATTCACCGATTCTGTTTGCTCTTAAAATGTAGCAGTTGTGTGTAAAAGCGCGAGATAAAATCAGTGTTTTCCATCTTTCATAAGATTCAAATGTAGAGATACTAGGAAGTAAAACACAGTCAATATTTTTGTGAGATATCTTACTCCAAAGTTCATCAAAATGGAGCTCAAACCCACTCATTAGTGCAAATTTAAAACCATCTATCTTAAAAATTAGAGGTGTTTGTAGCTCTTTTATCTCGTTAGAAAAAAACTTCTCTTCATTCCAATGTGGATAGTTTATGAGTAGTTGCTGTTGATAATACGCAGTTTTATTTGGAGAAAATTTTGCAACTGTTTTATAGATTTTATCTTTTTTTACAATTATAAGTGGCGCAATAATTGTCATTTTGTAGGTTGTTGAGAGTTCTTTTAAGACTTTTATTTGATGTGCAGATAACTCTTGTATCATACTGCTTGAGAGTGTTTGGAGTTCTTTAAAAAATGGATTTAACACATATTCACCCAAAAGAAGAACTCTTACTCCATTTTTCTCGGCAATGCGGATATAGTTATAGAGTTTAGTAGAGCTCATTCCTTGCGCGCTTAGTTGCAGTACGGCACACTTCATGAGTTCCCTTTTATCTCTTTTATCTTAATCTCTGCACTCTCTAAGATTTTTTGTGCGATCTCAAGCTCGCTCATCCCTTTCTCGTACGCCTTTACGCTATCTTCAAGCGTTATTTGCGGGTCCATTAAAGTCTCAAGTATCTCTTTTGCGCTTTGTAATTTTGACTCAAAGTCCTCTTTAGTGACTTTGTCTTCTTTTGCTTTACTCATTATCATCCTTGTATGCTTCTAAAAACTGTGTAAGTAGAAATTTTATAGTCTCTAGTGTATCCTCATAAGGTTTATCACTCTCTATTAGCTCACTAGCTAGATATGTATGTGCCATTGTTTTGATATTTCCAGCCCTGCGAGTAGTAACATCTTCTGCAAGTCCAATCTCTATGTTTATGGCAAAACTTTTACCAATCTCTCTGGCATTAACTACAACTAAAAAGAGTGTAGCATCGGTTTTTCCAAAGACAAAACCATTTTTTATAAGTCTCTCTTTTATGGTCTCTTCTATATTTTTTTTATCGTCGCTACTTAAAAAATCTGTTTTATTTATAAGATAAAAGTTAAGATTTTTTACATTATCTAGGGTGTAGAGCGATTTTGAAAAAAGTAGAGTGCTAAAACATAGTATAAGCAGTAACTTAATCATTTTTGTTGCTTTTGTTTAAACACATTAAGAGCTTTTTCTGTGTTTTGTAAAAATTCATCTTTTTTCATATATGCAAAAATCTCATGCACACTTTTTTGTGAAGATGGATCTATAAAATAAACCGCCGGAATAAGTTTTGATGCAAACTCTTGTGGAAAACTATCTTTGTCTGCTAACTTATCAACAACAAGAGGAGTAAAATTTTTATTTATACTTGCTTTGACTATTGAATCTTCGAGCGTTTTGTGTTCAAACTTTTTGCACCATGGGCAATAGTCTGAAACTACAACAAGCATCACCATTTTTTTCTGTTCTTTGGCGGTTTTTATGGAAGCACTATAATCTCTTGAGTAGCTCACACTTTTGGCAAACTCATCAATCTGTGCTCCGTAAACTAACGATATAAAAATAGATAAAAATACAAACAGCTTCATAGTAAACTCCTTAGTTTTTTAACGCTTCAGATACATAATCCTTAAACTTGTCAACCTCAACCAAAAAAGCATCGTGCCCATAATCACTTTGTATGTCCTTGTAGAAGTGGTTTGTATTTCCAACTTCGCTAAGCGCATCACTTATCTCTTTCATCTCAAAGTTTTTAAACAGTTGGTCATTGCTAAAACTAAGTAGATGTAACTCGGATTTTATCTTTTTAAGAGCCTCTCCTAAAGAATCAAAACCACGAGACAAATCATATATGTTTATGGCTTTTGTTATGTAAAGATATGATAGTGGGTCAAACCATTTTGTAAAATTATAACCATTGTACTCCAAATAGGACTCAACTTGAAATCTTCCAAAGAGCTCATAAAGCCCATCTGTTAGCCTATATTCTCTGCCAAATTTCTCTCTCATTGATTCTTGTGATAAAAAGCTGATATGTCCAGCCATTCTGCCAACCGCCATTCCTGCCAATCCACTCTCTTTTATGACTTGTGGATCATAGTATCCTTGTTTAAAATCAGGATCTTTTAGTATCGCTTCTTGCGCAACTTTATTAAAAGCAATTGCCCAAGCTTGAGTGGCATGGGTTGTCGCCATCGAGATAATTTTTGACGCAAAATCTGGGTAGTGAATACCGAACATAAGCGCTTGCATACCACCCATAGAACCGCCTATAATGGCGTGAACTTTATGGATGTCAAGTTCACTAAAGAGGATTCTTTGAGCTTTAACCATATCTTTGATAGTTACGACCGGAAACTTATAACGATATGGCTCGTGGGATGGATGTTTAGGACTCATGGGACCAGTGGAGCCAAAGCAGCTGCCTATCACATTTGTGCAGATTACAAAATATTTATCAGTATCTACTGCTTTGCCTGAACCAATAAAAGAGTCCCACCAACCAATTTTATTTTCGTTCTCGTAGGTTCCAGCCGCATGATGCGAACCTGTCAATGCATGACAAATCACAACAACATTGCTTTTATCTTCATTTAGTGTCCCGTATGTTTCATAAGTTATATCATAAGGTTCTAAGATTCGTCCACTCTCTAGATAAAGCGGATTTGTAAAGTGTTTAGTGTTGGTTTTTATGTTTAGTGACAAAGTTTTGGCTCTTTTAAAAATAGTGATGTTATTTTAGCAAAAATGCCTTAAAACCTAAAGATGTATCTGTTTATATAAAAATATTTTTTGTAAACGCTTGGTTTTATTTTGTAATAGAACCAAAAAGAACAATTGAGTACAATTAGACAAAAATTATAGGGATAATCAATGAATCATCGTTATATTGGTCGCAGTGGTTTGCGCGTATCACCAATTTGCCTTGGAACTATGACATTTGGAAGTCAGTGTGACGAGAAGATGGCTTTTAAAATCATGGATAAAGCGTATGAATCCGGAGTAAATTTCTTTGATACGGCAGAGGTTTATCCAATTCCCCCAGAAGAAAAACTTGCCGGACTTACAGAAGAGATAGTTGGGCGATGGCTTAAAACAAAACCGCGCGATAGTATTATTTTAGCTTCAAAAGTTGCAGGTGCTGCCTCAGGATGGTTTGTTCCCCCAATTCGTCACGGTCTTACTGCGTGTGATCGTTTTCATATTGAACGAGCAATAGAAGGCTCGCTAAAGCGTCTTAAAACTGATTATATAGATCTTTACCAGATGCATTGGCCAGATTCTATTGTTCCGATAGAGGAGACAATGCGAGCATTTGATGCATTAGTACAGAGTGGAAAAGTTCGTTATATTGGAACTTCTAATGATACCGCTCGAGGAACTATGAAATCCTTAATGACTTCAAACTATGAAAAACTTTCCCGTTTCGAATCAGTTCAAAACAATTTTTCACTTCTCAATCGTCGTGATTTAACAGAGATTGGCGCTTTGTGTCGTGAAGAGAAGATATCGCTTTTACCATATTCGCCTTTAGGTGGCGGTGTGCTTAGTGGTAAATATAATCAAAATATTAATGCACAAGGACGCTTTAGTGATTATGTTAAATCTCCAAATCAGCGCCAGAGGGTAATGGCATCACGCTTTTTGAATGATAAAACTTTAGCATCTACGGAAGAATATCTTAATATTGCGCAGGAGGTCGGGTTAGATCCAGTAACAATGGCGATTGCGTGGAGTAAGCAGTTTGATTTTGTGGCATCAACAATTATTGGGGCAACAACAGAGAAGCAATTAGATGCCTCTTTGTCGGCGATGGACTTGATACTCAGTGATGAGATTTTACAAAAATTAGATGCAGTTCATGCAAAAATACCTTATCCAATGGGTTGATATTTTTTATTGAAGTTCTTGCAAAATTAAAAAATACACTTACTAAGGCTTCGCTTTTCTGCAAGCTTCAATTAACGCCAATAACGATAAAATCCGCCCAATAAAAAATAGGAATGCAAACATAGATGGCGTTAATAAACTTAATAGATATCTCAAAACACTACTCTGCTCAGAAAATTCTCTCAAATATAAACTTTCATGTAGATGAGGGAGAGAGAATAGTTATTATCGGTAAAAATGGCAGCGGAAAATCAACCCTTATGAAGATTGTGAGCGGCACGCTAGCGCAAGATGGCGGAGAGAGATTCACAAGAAACTCTTTAGAGATAAAAATGCTTGACCAAAGACCAGAGTTTAAAGATGGTGCTACAGTTAGAGAGGCAGTTGAAGATGGTTTGGCTGAACTAAATAATGCAAAAGCTAGATATAACGAACTTTCCATTTTGCTTGGAGATAATTTTGATAATAGAGCCTTAATAGATGAGCATGAAAAATTATCTAGTTATATAGAACATCATGACGCTTGGAATCTTGATGATAAAATAGAGCGGATAATCCAACATTTTGACCTCAAACAGTATGAGCACAAGCCGATTGCAATGCTTAGCGGAGGCGAGCAAAGACGAGTCGCCCTTGCTTCACTGCTTCTGCAAAAACCAGACCTTCTGCTTCTTGATGAGCCTACGAATCACCTTGATGTTTATATGGTTGAATTTTTAGAAGAGCTTATTTTAAAAGAGAAGTTTACACTTGTTTTTATCTCTCATGATAGATATTTTATAGATAGAATCGCTACAAAATCAATCGAGGTAGAGGATTGTGCACTAAGAGAATATAGCGGTGGTTACAGTAACTACTTGACTCAAAAAGAGGAGTATATGCGAACGCTGGAGAAGCAGCATGACAATCTTTTAAAGACTCTAAAAGCGGAAAATGAGTGGTATTCAAGAGGTGTCAGAGCAAGACTTAAAAGAAATGAGGGTAGAAAAGAGAGACTTTTAGAGCTTCGCGAAGATGCAAAAACAAATCCATCAAAAATAAGAAAAATTTCACTTGAATTACAAAGAGAAGCAAAACATTTTAATCGTGACAAGAGTGTAAATAAGCAAAAAATGCTTTTTGAAGTTGAGAATCTATCCATAACTCTTGGAGATAAAGAGCTTATAAAAAACTTCACAACTCGCATACTTCAAAAAGATGTTATAGCTATTGTTGGAGCGAACGGGAGCGGTAAATCAACTCTCATAAGAACTCTTCTTGGACGACTAGAACCTAGCGGCGGAAAAATTAAAAAGGGTGAATTTAAGATAGGTTATTTTGACCAACACAGAGAGATGCTTGATGATTCTAAAAACCTTATAGAGACTTTCTGTCCAAATGGAGGAGATAGAGTAAGTGTGCGCGGTTCAGATATGCATGTTTACGGATACCTGAAAAACTTTTTGTTTCCTAGGGAGTTTCTAGATAAAAAAATCGGGATACTAAGCGGCGGAGAGAAAAACCGCATTGCCCTTGCTCTGCTTTTTACAAAAGATGTTGATATTTTGATTTTGGATGAGCCAACAAATGATTTGGATATTCCAACCATCAACATTCTAGAAGAGCAGTTAACCTCATTTCCTGGAGCCGTAATAATCGTAAGTCATGATAGATATTTTGTGGATAAAATTGCAAAAAAACTATTCATCATAAAATCAAATAAAGAGATAGAGGAGTCATATCAACAGTATTCCGAATATTTAGAACTTGAAAAAGAGTTAAATGAGCTAGAAGAGATAGAGAGACTCTCTCTTGAAAAACCAAAATTAACAGAAGTGGTTCAAGAGAAACAAAAAGCAATTAAACTGACATTCAAAGAGAAAATAGCACTAGAAAAACTGCCTCTTGAGATTGATGAGATAGAAATAAAGATAGATGAAAAAAACAGATGTTTAGCAAATCCAAAATGTTATGAAGAGATAGGAATAGTAAAACTAGCAAAAGAGCTTGAGGAGCTAAAGACGCTCTATGAGCAAAAAGTTGAAGAGCTTTTGATTATACAGGAGAAAGAAGAAGAGATAAATTTTTTGTAAATTTATCTCTTTAAAAATTATCGTTTAGCTTCTTGGAGACTATCTGCAATTAAAAACGCAAGTTCAAGTGCTTGATCTGCATTTAGTCTTGGGTCACAGTGGGTATGATAACGAGAGCTTAGATCCTCTTCTGTTACTACAAATGATCCGCCAATACATTCTGTTACATTTTTACCAGTCATCTCTAGATGGACTCCACCACCAAAAGTTCCCTCTGCCTTGTGAACTTGAAAAAATTGTTTCATCTCTTTTAAAACTGAATCAACAGGGCGAGTTTTAAAGTTGTTTGATGATTTAATAGTATTACCATGCATTGGGTCACAACTCCAAACAACACTCATGCCTTCTCTCTCAATTGCTCGAATAAGTCTTGGCATCCCAGTTATTTCATCACCAACCTTATCTGCCCCCATTCTAACTATAACATTTAGTCTTCCGGCTTCATTTTTAGGGTTTAACTTGTGAACTAATCTTATTAAATCATCTTCTTGCATTGATGGACCTGCTTTGATGCCAATAGGATTATGAACACCACTTAAAAATTCCACATGTGCTCCATTTAGCTGACGAGTTCTGTCTCCTATCCAAAGCATATGAGCCGATGTATCGTACCAATCACCAGTTAGAGAATCTTTTCTCGTAAATGCTTCTTCGTAAGGTAAAAGTAGCGCCTCGTGAGATGTATAAAAATCTGTTTCTCGCAATGTTCTGTATGACTTAGAGGTAATTCCACAAGCCTCCATAAAAGTTAATGATTTTCCTATCTGCTCGGCTAACGCCTCATATTTTTTACTAACTTCACCTTGATGTGCAAAGTCTAATGTCCATTTGTGAACTTGATGCAAATCGGCTAGACCACCAGATGCAAAAGCACGGATTAGGTTCAGTGTAGCAGCTGATTGGTTATATGCTTTTATCATTCTTTGTGGATCTGGAATTCTTGAATCAGGTGTAAAATCAACTCCATTTATGATATCTCCGCGATATGCATCAAGCGTAATATCATCTATGGTTTCACTGTCGCTTGAGCGAGGTTTAGCGAACTGACCACCTAATCTGCCAACTTTAACTACGGGAACGCCACCGGCATAAGTCATAACAACAGCCATTTGAAGCAGTGCTTTAAAGGTATCACGAATGTTTGTAGCGTGAAATTCACTGAAACTCTCAGCGCAATCACCACCTTGGAGTAAAAAAGCGTTACCTTGGCTAACATCGGCCAATTGACTTTTTAGAGAACGAGCTTCGCCAGCGAAAACAAGAGGTGGATAATTTTTTAATTCTGATAAAACTCTCTCAAGCTCATCCTTGTTTGGATAAGTTGGTTGTTGTAAAGCGGGTTTATCCCTCCAGCTTGTAGGACTCCAGTGACTCATAATAAACCTTTTATATAGTTTTAATTTTTGCTAGTTTACATTAAAGTACCTAAAATAGCTCTGACTTGCGCCTTATGCTCTGTGGCTGTATGTAGGATGCAAAGCTCTTTTTTATTCTTGTGAATGTATAATAAGAAAATTTTTTGGATTGGAAGCTAAAGTGCAAAAAAAAGATTTAAAAGCCTTAGTTGAAGAGGTTTATGAGAGTTTACTTGTAAAAATTGACATAGAAAAAGATGTATCAAAGGAGCAAGTTATTGGCTACCTAAGAGATGCCATTGAAATTATTTCCAATATTGATAGTCAAAAGATAGATTCGGCAGAGCGTGTAAAATTAGCTTTTCATAACTCATACAAAGAGCTAGTGGAACATAGTTTAACATCTTATGAATCCACAAATGATAAATTTGAAAAGTTGACGCAACTGCATAAAGTGACGCTTGAAGATTGTATTGCAAATCAGATTGATTTGCCAACTCTTGAGGTAAAATTTAGTGAAATTCAACTTCATATGACAAATGAGATAAAAAAAGCAAACGATATAATTTATGATTTATCACAAAAGGTAGCAACTTTAGAACATACCTCAAGTATTGATGCCTTGACAAAAGTTTTCAACAGAAGAGAACTAAGCAGAAGCTTAGATGAGATATTTTCAAATAAAGATAGACCATATGAGCTTCATCTTCTTATGCTAGATTTAGATGATTTCAAAAAAATAAATGATACTTATGGTCATGTGGCTGGTGATAAAATTTTAATATTTGTGTCAAATATTTTAAAGAAAACACTAAGAGATGGTGATAAAATTTTTAGATATGGTGGAGAAGAGTTTCTAATTATGCTGAATCGTAATAGTGATGAGGGGTGTGAACTTATGGCAAATAGACTTTTAAAACTAGTTAGTTCTAATAATCTTATCTATATGGGTGAAAAGATATCTATAACAGCTAGTATAGGAATGACAAAATTGCTAAAAGATGACAATAAAGATAGTTTAATAGCTAGGGTGGATAAAGCTATGTATATTTCAAAAAATAGTGGGAAAAATCAGTTGACTAAGGTTATGGAATAGATGGATTTTAACTATTTTGATATTGTAGTTTTAGTAATAGTTCTTTTTTTGGGTTTCAAAGGTATCATAAACGGCTTTTTTAAAGAGCTATTTGGGTTGGTGGGTATTGTTGGTGGTATCTTTTTAGCTTCACGAGTTGGAGATAGCGTTGGCCAAGTATTAAGTGATATTATATTTAAATTTCAAAGCAGTAGTGCAATCAGCTTTAGCGGTTTTTTATTTACTATAGTCCTGTTTTGGCTTCTTATGCTGGGGGCTGGGATGGCACTCAAGAAGCTAAGTTTTGTTAGTGGACTTGGGGCTTTTGACAAAATCTTAGGATTTTTCTTCTCTGCTAGTAAGTTTTTCTTCATCGCTTCTGTAATAATTTATTCGGCATATAATGTAAAAGCAACAAGGACGACTCTAGACTCATTTATGAAAAACAGTATACTCTTTCCTGCAATGGTTACTACCGGTAGCTATATCATGAAACTTGAGCCACTGGATATTGAGAAAGCTGTAGATGAGAAAGCGGAAGAAGAGCAAAATAAAATCAATAAAACAATAGACAATTCAACGCTTAAAATTGTAGAAGATGCAAAAAGTAAAATCAAAGAAAAAGCAGTTCAAAACTTAAATAGCAAGGGTGAAAAATAGATGCCTGATTTAAAAACAAATTTCAGAGATAAAACAGTAGAGTATACACAATTGCTTAGTGATTTTAAAATACTTCTTAAAGAGAATGGTTTAAAATTTACAATTCAAAGAGAGGTTATACTTGAGACTCTATATAATTCAAATGAGCATTTAACACCGGAGTCTCTTCACAACTTAATTCAAGAAAAATTTCCAAACTTAAACACTGGAATAGCAACAGTATATAGAACGCTCTCACTTTTAGAAGAGTCCGACATGGTTACTTCACTCTCTTTTGGTGCACAAGGTAAAAAATATGAACTCGGTGCAAAATCCCATCATGACCACTTTATATGCACTGTGTGTGGAGTGATTATAGAATTTGTAGATGAAGAGATTGAAGAGAGACAGCGAAAAATTGCAAAAGAGTTAGATTTTGAAATGAGAGATCACTCAATGCAAATTTATGGAATCTGTAAGAACTGTAAGACAAAATAAAAAGGAAAATATATTGGCTTTTGAAAATAAATTTATACAACAAAGAATAGAAAAAGTAGAATTACTTAGAAGTATAGGTGTTAATCCATATTCAAATGATTCTAAAAGAAATACAACAATAGCGAAATACTTAAATGTAAATTCAGATGTTGCAAGCAAAGAGAATCAAAGAGATGAAAAAAGACACTACATCGTAAGTGGTCGTATAAAACTCTTTAGAATTATGGGTAAAGCAAGCTTTATTGCTATTGAGGATGAGAGCGGAACTCTTCAGGTTTATATAGCAAGAGATAATTTTGTTGAAGGATTTTATAACGATATATTTAAGAAAAACATAGAAGCTGGCGACATTGTTGAAGTTGGAGGATACCCATTTGTAACTGGAATGGGCGAGTTATCTCTGCATGCAGATAGCTTTAAACTACTCACAAAAGCTATAGCGCCACTACCTGAAAAATTCCATGGAATTACAGATAAAGAGACAAGATATAGAAAAAGATATTTAGATCTTATTATGAATGCAGAGGTTAGAAAAACATTTAGAACTCGTTCAAAAGTCATCTCTTTAACTAGACGATTTTTTGAAGATAAGGGTTTTTTAGAGGTTGAGACGCCAATGATGCACCCAATTGCCGGTGGTGCAAACGCTAAACCTTTTGTTACGCATCACAATGCACTCGGTATTGATAGATACCTAAGAATTGCACCAGAGTTATATCTAAAGAGATTGATTGTTGGTGGTTTTGAAGCAGTTTTTGAGATAAATCGTAACTTTAGGAATGAGGGAATGGATGCTACGCACAATCCTGAATTTACTTCAATCGAGTTTTACTGGGCATATAAAACATATAAAGATTTGATAGAGATTACAAAAGAGTATTTTCGTTATCTTTTTAATCATTTAGATTTGCCCACTATGCTTCCTTATGGTGATTTAGAGGTTGATTTTTCAGACTTTAGTGAAATTCCACTTGTTGAGTCCTTGTACACGATTGGTGGAGTTCCACAAGAGGTTGTAAATGATAAAAACAAAATTTTAGAGTTTTTAAAATCTAAAAATATAACAGTAAAACCAAACTTATCATTGGGTCAACTTCAAGGTGAACTTTTTGATGAGTTTGTTGAAGAAAAACTAATAAATCCTACATTTATAACGGAATATCCAGTTGAAATATCGCCTCTGGCAAGAAGAAGTGATATTGATTCAAATGTAACAGAGAGATTTGAGCTATTTATTGCTGGTCGTGAAATTGCAAATGCTTTTAGTGAGTTAAATGATCCAGTTGATCAATATGAGAGATTCAGAACTCAAGTTGAATCAAAAGATTGTGGTGATGATGAAGCTCATGAGATGGATGAGGATTTTGTAGAGGCACTAAGCTATGGTATGGCTCCAACTGCAGGGCAGGGAATAGGCATAGATAGACTTGTAATGCTCCTGACTAATGAACACTCCATTAGAGATGTGTTGCTATTTCCAGCCATGAAGCCACTTCATAGTGATGAGCAGTGTGAAGAAGAAAATTAATTAAACAAAGGATAATGTATGAGTTTTTTAAAAGAGTATGATAGTGAAATTTTTGAGTTATGTGAAAAAGAGTTGGAGAGACAGACTGACCATTTAGAGATGATAGCATCTGAGAATTTTACGCTTCCAGCTGTAATGGAGGCGATGGGTTCGGTGTTCACAAACAAGTATGCAGAGGGTTATCCTGCTAAGCGTTACTATGGCGGTTGTGAGTATGCTGATGGTGTTGAGCAGTTAGCGATAGATAGAGCTTGTGAGCTTTTTGGATGTAACTTTGCTAATGTTCAGCCACACTCTGGAAGTCAAGCAAATGCCGCTGTTTATGCAGGCCTACTTAAAGCTGGAGATAAGCTTTTAGGTATGGATTTGAGTCACGGTGGTCACTTAACTCATGGTTCAAAACCTAGTTTTTCAGGTCAAAACTATTCAAGTTTTACTTATGGCGTTGAGCTTGATGGTCGTATGAATTATGATAAGATTATGGAGATTGCAAAAGCAGTTAAACCAAAAATCATCGTTTGTGGAGCTTCTGCTTATGCAAGAGAGATAGATTTTAAAAAATTCCGTGAGATAGCTGATGAAGTTGGAGCTATTATGTTCGCCGACATTGCTCATGTTGCTGGACTCGTAGTTGCAGGTGAGCATCCAAATCCATTTCCACATGCCCATGTTGTAACAACAACTACCCATAAAACTCTTGCGGGACCAAGAGGCGGTATGATTATGACAAATGATGAAGAGATAGCAAAAAAGATGAACTCTGCAATTTTCCCTGCTCTTCAAGGTGGTCCGCTTGTTCATGTGATAGCTGCTAAGGCAGTAGGTTTTAAATATAATCTGTCTCCAGAATGGAAAGATTATGCAAAACAAGTTAAAGCGAATGCTAAAGTCTTGGCTGAAGTTCTTTTAAAAAGAGGCTTTGATTTAGTAAGTGGTGGGACTGACAATCATCTTGTTTTAGTATCATTTATAAATCGCGAGTTCTCAGGAAAAGATGCAGATATTGCACTTGGAAATGCTGGAATAACAGTAAATAAAAATACAGTACCAGGTGAAACAAGAAGCCCTTTCGTTACTTCAGGTATCCGCATTGGAAGTCCTGCTTTGACATCTCGTGGTATGAAAGAGAGAGAGTTTGAGTTTATTGCTAACAAAATAGCTGATGTCCTTGATAATATAAATGACATCGCCATGCACACAAAAATCAAAGAAGAGTTAAAAGAGTTGGCTCAGAATTTTGTAATATATAATCAATCAACATACTAGGAGATAATCACTATGGTTGCAATGGATTTAGCTCTTATTAAAATGCTTACTGATCACTACTGGGTCAAAAAAGATAGTGTTGTTGATAAATTGGTCTTTAAAGGTCGTACTTTTTATAATAAATTTGAGAAGATTAACGCGACTCTCTCACAATCTGTTATCAATCAGCATTTAAAGGGAGAGATTACTGTTGCACACTCTTTGATTAACAAAAGTGGTAAAGTTGAAAATATTGTAATTGATTATAACGGAAGAGATCCTGAGAGATTTTATCATAAGGCACAACTTCTTCTTCGTGAAGAGGGGTATATAAATTTCACAGCCTATAAAACAAAAACAGAGGGGCATCTTCATGTCTATATCCACAAAGGACATACTACTCTTCAAGAAGCTATTCAACTTGGAAAAATGATCTCTATGAAACTGGCAGCGAAACAACCCAATCAATGGAGAATGTTCCCAAATGCCGATATGCCAGATGAGTATAATATTTTGACAATACCATACGATGTTTACGCAAAAGAGCGCGGAGCTTCTTGGTCAAAACATATGTAGTAATAGGTCTAGCTATTTTTTAGTTGGACATAAAATATATATTTTTTGGTATTATTAGAGTTAATTTTTTAAAAGGGTTTATAGATGGAAGAAAAAAGTGAACTAAACGATATTATATTAAATAAAAATACATCTTCAACAAATAACAAAAAGATTGTTTTAGCTGTTGCTACGCTGGGAATAATTTTAATAGTTGTTGTTATGTTAATGAATACTATTACCTCAAAGGGCACCGATAACCTTCCTCAGGCAATTCTTCCACCAGCACCAGAGATAAAAAAACCAAAAGTAGCAGAAAATGAGCCACTTTTTGAAGAAGTTCCAGTTATTCAAGACGGAACTCAAAATGGTGATTCACTTGAAAAAATTGCACAAAAACTAAAAGAAGAGAGTAGTAAAGAGGTGATGCAAGATGTTGTTCCCCAAGAGATAGTTAGCCCTGATAGCGTAGAAGCAGTTCCTTCAAGTGTAATTATAAAAAAAGAGAAAACTAAAGAGAGTATGCCCGCTCACGAAATTGTAAAAAAAGAGAAAACTAAAGAAATTCTAACTCCTAAAGAAGTTGTAAAAAAAGAGAGAGTCAAAGAAATTAAAGCTCCTAAAGAAGTTGTAAAAAAAGAGAAAGTTAAAGAAACTATAAAGAAAAAAGAAGTTGAAGAGAGTGTAAAAGCAGAGCCTTCAAAAATAGTTATTAAGCCATCTCAAGAGCTAAAGAGTAATAGTAACGAGATTTATTATATTCAAGTTGGCTCTTTCACAAAAAATGAACCTAACAAAAACTTGTTAGAATCTATTGGAAAATTAGGATATAAATATAAATTTCATAAAGTAAAAAATGACTCTACTGAGCTCAGTAAAGTTTTAGTTGGTCCTTTTGGTAGCGACAAAGAAGCAAGAGAGGCTCTAAAGGCTGTGAGAAGTTCTGTAGAGCCTGGCGCATTTTTAACTAAAATACAATAATTATGCTCCTCCTTTGGAGCAAACTCTCTCACAAGGTATCACTTTGATTTATTCCAAGCAATTTACTCAAGATCAGTTGGCCCCAATCGCTGTTTATGCAAAATTAAAATCAATTTTTAAAGATGAAATCTCTTATCTTTTTGAGAGTGCTGGTGGTAGTGATGGAAACTATAGTTTTATATGTATTGGAGCTAGAGAAAGACTCCAATATATAAACAATCAAACAATCTACACAGATGCCAATGGTGCCTCTCATGCCAAAAGTTACTCCCCATTTATTTTTTTAAAAGAGTACTACAAAAATATAGATACTAGCATATACAAAAGCGCGTCAAAAGAGCTAAAAATTGGCTATGTTGATGGTTTTATAGGTTATATTGGTTATGACATGGTAAAAGTTTTTGAGCCGAAATTAAACTCAAGTATGAGCAATCTTCGGGATGAGTTAAATACTCCAGACTTGGACTTGATGCTTCCAAAAATCGTTTTAGTTTATTCTCATAAAAATCATAAAATCTCTCTTATTAGTACAATCTTAGAGATGAGCAACAAGTTTGATGAGATAGAAAATGAACTAAAAAGCTCTTATGAGTATATTCCTATGAAGAAAAATATTGGAGATGATAAGGGCAGTTTTGCGTTTTCTAAAGAGCAATTTTTCAAAATGGTTGATAATTCCAGAGAGATGATAAGAAGTGGGGATGTTTTTCAAATCCTCATGACAAATCGTTTTACAAGAAATATAAAAGTTGATCCATTTAGTTTTTATAGAGTCCTACGAACAAAAAATCCATCGCCTTATATGTTCTTAATGGAGTATGAAGATTTTAACATAGTTGGAAGCTCTCCTGAGGTTATGGTTAGACTAACAGATGGCGAACTTCTGCTTCGCCCGATTGCTGGAACAAGAAAAAGAGGCGGCACGAGAGAGAGAGATACAGAGCTTGAGTACGAACTTTTAAATGATCCAAAAGAACTCGCAGAGCATCTGATGCTTATAGATTTGGGTAGAAATGATGTGAGTCGTGTTGCAAAAACTGGGAGCGTTAAGGTTGAAAATATGATGCATATTGAGAAGTTTTCTCATGTTATGCATATAGTTTCAGATGTTACTGCACAGCTAGATGACGATAAAGATATGTTTGATCTTTTTATGGCAACTTTTACAGCAGGAACTATGACAGGTGCACCAAAAATCCGTGCAATGGAGCTTATAGCTGAGTATGAGGGAATCAAAAGAGGTTTTTATAGCGGGAGTATAGGTTACTTTGGTTTCGATGGAAATATGGACAGCGCTATAACTATAAGAACTGCTATGGTTAAAAAAGATAAGGTTGTCCTGCAAGCTGGTGCTGGAGTGGTTGCTGATAGTCAAAATGAGCTAGAGTATCTGGAAGTTAAAAACAAGTTGGGTGCACTTGTTCATTCACTTGAAGATTTAGACTAATACGCTATGAAACTATTTGCTATTTTTGGCAATCCAGTTGAGCACTCTCGTTCCCCGCTTATGCACAACAGTGTTTTTAAAAACTTAAATTATAGAGCTTGCTACACAAGAGTTCATCTAAGCGATGGTTTAAAACTAAGAGAGACTTTTTTTTCTTTAGGTTTAAGTGGGGCAAATGTAACTGTTCCACATAAAGAAGTGGCGTTTGAAGCGTGCGATGAAGTTAGAGGTTTTGCAAAAAAAATAGGTGTTGTAAATACTCTTGTAAATGAAAATGGCAAACTCGTAGGCTATAACACCGATGCTGATGGTTTTGTCTGCTCCATAAAAGAGTTTGGTAGGATAAAAAAAATACTTATTTTGGGCGCTGGCGGAACAGCAAAAGCGTTAGCGTCTAGGTTTGTGCAAGAAGATATGGAAGTTACTATTTTAAACAGAAGTGCGGATAAACTGACATATTTTAAAAATCTAGCTCAGTTTTGCTACTCATGGGAAGAGTTTAAACTAAGTAGTTATGACTTGGTAGTAAACACAACAAGTGCTGGTTTAAAGGATGAAGAACTTCCTGCTCCTAAAGAGATTATTGAAGTTATTTTGGATAATACAGTTTTTGTAGCAGATGCAATTTACGGCAAGTTAACACCATTCTTGCGTCTTGCAAAAAATAAAAACATAAGATTTAAAGACGGCGCAGATATGCTTTTAGAGCAGGGTATTTTGGCAAACGATTTGTTTGTAAATCATGAGTTAGATTTAGTGGATATCAGAAAATATATGTCTAGAAGCTTTGCAATATAGAGAGAATTTTTTCACTCTTCCTCTTTATAGTTTTCCTTAAAACAGATGTTGTTTGTGTACCAGATGGCAATTTCTGCATCACTATATCGATATTCTCTATTATTCGCTGGAAGCGAGCTGTTTCTAAGATAAGAACCAATAATCCCAACAGCTATAAATGAGAGAGCAAGAGCAAGAAGAGCAATAAAGTAGTCATACAAATACCACGCCACTAAGCTAATAAAAGGTGAGCTGAATCGCAAAAAAATCCCAATCAAAAAAGCGATAACTTTACATTTTCTTGTCTGTAGTTTTGGAGTTGGTTTTATAAATTCAATAAAATCTGGCTGCATAAGGCATCACCTTTTTTGGTAAATTATAGCAGATTAATTTTATATATTCCAATTATTGTTTTATTACACTAAGATAAGTTTAGTCATAAAGACTAAACTTAGTTGATAATCTTCTTAGCATTTACTTTTTTTTGTTAAACTTACAAGAATTTTTACAAAAAAGGACATATAAATGGCAAAACATCAATTTCAAACAGAAGCAAACAAAATCTTACACTTAATGATCCACTCACTCTACTCAAACAAAGAGATTTTTCTTCGTGAGTTAGTCTCAAACGCCTCAGATGCGCTAGATAAACTCAATATGTTAGTTTTAACTGATGACGCATATAAAAATGTAAGTTTCTCTCCACGCATAGATATCATAGCTAACAAAGAGGCTAAAACTTTAACGATTAGCGACACCGGTATCGGTATGAATGAAGATGATTTGATGAATAATCTTGGAACTATCGCAAAATCTGGTACAAAAGCATTTTTAGAAAATATGTCAGGCGATCAGAAAAAAGATTCTAATCTTATTGGTCAATTTGGTGTTGGTTTTTACGCTTGTTTTATGGTTGCGCACAAAGTTGAAGTTACATCAAAAAAAGCAGGTGAAGAGAGCGCGTATTTGTGGACAAGCAGTGGCGATGGTGAGTTTGAGCTAGAGAGTGCAACTAAAGACGGACACGGAACCACTATTGTTATGTATCTAAATGATGACGAGATGGAATTTTTAGAGGCTCATAGAGTAGAATCTATCGTTAAAAAATATTCAAATCATATTCCATTCGCAATATTTATGGATAAAGAAAAATATGTTTCAGCTAAAAAAGATGAAGATGGAAAAGAGATAGAGCCATCAAGAACGGATATAGAAAATACTCAAATTAATCGTGCTAATGCACTCTGGACAATCTCAAAAAATGAGATAAAAGATGAAGAGTATAAGGATTTTTACAGCTCAATCGCTCACTCTTCAGAGGAGCCTTTGGCGTGGATGCACAACAAAGCGGAGGGCGCTATTGAGTATACAACACTTTTTTACATCCCAAGTAAAGCGCCTATGGATCTCTATAGAGTTGACTATAAAACAGGAATCAAGCTCTACATAAACCGTGTTTTCATAACAGATGATGAAAAAGAGTTAATGCCGACATATTTGAGATTTCTGCGCGGTGTAATCGACTCAAAAGATCTTCCATTAAATGTTTCTCGTGAGATTTTACAATCAAACGCAGTAATGGCAAAGATTAAAAACGCTTCTGTGAAAAAAGTACTCTCAGAACTTGCAAAATTGGCTAAAAATGATAAAGAAAAGTATAGTAAATTCTATGCTGAATTTGGCAATGTTTTAAAAGAGGGACTCTATAATGATTTCTCAAATCGTGAAAAAATTCTAGAACTTTTACAGTTCAACACACTAAATTCAAGTGAAAAAATAGATATAGAAGAGTTTGTTAAAAATGTAAATACTGATAAAAAAGAGATCTACTATATCACTGGTAAAACCACATTAAGTATGTTAAAAAATTCACCATCATTAGAGAGATTTAAGTCTCGTGGAATTGATGTTTTAGTTTTAAACGAAGAGATAGATGCCATTATATTCCCAATGGTAACTGAGTATAAAGAGTATAAGCTTGTTCCAGTTGCTGATGCAAAATTCGAGGAGAGTAATGAAGAGAAAAAAGAAGAAGAGGAAGTTGCAAAAACTTATGAAGGCTTAGTAAAAGAGTTTAAAGACGCTCTTGGAGATAGCGTTAAGTCTGTTGAGACAACATTTGATTTGACTGATTCTCCTGTTGCAATAAAGGTAGATAAAGAAGATCCATCTTACATGATGGCACAGATGATGAGACAAATGGGACAAGGCGCTGATGTGCCGGCTCCAGCTCCAATTTTTCAGATAAACCCTAAGCATGAGCTTATAATCAAGCTAAAAGAATCAGTTGATCAAAATCTTATTAATGATGCTGCTCATGTTTTACTAGATCAAGCGAAACTTTTTGATGGTCAAGAGCTCGGTGATACAGCAGAATTTATCGCTAGATTAAACAGAATTATAAGTAAAGCTATATAATATTTACAAATAACACTCTTTTGTGTTATTTGAACTCTTTAATGATTGCAACCATTATCCTTTTAATATCAAAATTCTTTATAATAATTTTTATTATTACTTTTTAGTCAATAGATAAGATAATTATGGTATCTTACAAATATGATTAATATATACAAAGAGAAAAGAGAGCAGAAAAATGCTGAGCTTCGCATTTTAATTGATAAGATGCTTGATGATGGAAACTACTTTTTAGATAAATATTTTAAAGATTTAGATATAGCTGAATATAGATATGACATCTTAGAAGCTATGGAAGAGCTATGTTTAGATAGATCTGAGGTTATTCAGCTTGTTGAAGATTATGTTATACAAATATTAAAATCAAAATCAAAATTTGATAAATATATAGACAAACTAATAGATGATAGCAGTAAAAACATTGACTTGGATTATGGTGATATAGTAAATCTTGCACATAAAAACCTTGGTGTTGCAAGAAATCTTAGGATTAAGGATGCGTCTATAGTGCTGGAAGTCATTATGTCTAAAACGGACCTTGATTATCTTCGTTTGTGTGCAAAGGCTTTGGAGATATTGGCGGTAAAATTAAATCCGAAATGCGCATATGATACATTGAGTTTAATACGAGTAAAAAATTCCCTATAAAGATATACTTATTATTGCGTTGTGTGCCAACTAAACTCTTTTTGTTTTTTTAAAGTTGATTTGTCTTCCTTTGTGACTGGTAAAACAAATGCAAGTATGATAAATAAAAACGAAAAAATAATTGCACCTAAGATAGCAAGAACAATTTTTAGTTTAAAATCACTCATTATAAATTCACCTTTATTTTATCTATTAAGAGCGGTTGGTTGTCATATAGATCCAAAACTCTTTATGAGAGTAGCCTTTGTCTAGAAAATAAAGCTGCAGTATTGCAACTCTATAAAGTGTAATAATCATTTTTACAAATGGAATAAAAAGAGATATAGACACTAAAAGTGATTGTTCTTTATTGCCTTTTGATTCTATCATCTCGTGCACACCTATGTTTTTACTTAGATATACACCAAAAAAGATTGAAAAAGTAAAGTTTAAAATTATTCCAAAAATAATATATGCAAAAAAATCTTGCTCATTCATTCCAGCGATCATTGTTAAAATTCCTTGTTTAAATAGTAAAAAATTTTATCTAAAATAAACTTTTTTACTCATAAGTTTTTATTTTCTCTTTTGTAAAAAAAGTTCCAAACGGTACAAGCGATGCCAGAAAAAATATGAGAGTATATTTAAGTGACCATTTTGCATCAAGAGAAGCCTTAATGAGCAAAAAACAAAATATTATAAATAAAATTCCATGAATCATACCAACAACTTTTACGGCGATTGGAAATGCAAAAAAATATTTCATAGGCATCGCGATAAAAAGCAATATAATATATGAGTATCCTTCTGTTGTGTTGATCTGTCCAAATTTTTTAACACTATTTTTTATCATAAAAACTCCTGGTTGTTTTGTTGGCGAATTGTATTATCTTTTTAACTTTTTTTAGAAATTTATAAGAAAAATGGAAACTCTTTTTAAACATATTTATCATACAATTATATAAATTTGTAGCTAGAAGGTGTATTTATGGAAACTAATCTTGTTGTAGAGGGTGCTAAAATTATGCTGTTAGGTACAGGAACTGTTTTCTTGTTTATAGCAATAATGATAGTGGCAATGAATACTATGTCAGCTATTTTAACCAAGCAGTACCCAGAAGCAGATCCTATAGAGATAAATAATCAATTAAATAATCAAAAAATTGTTGCAGCGATTGTAGCTGCAATAAAACATCATAGAAGTTAGGGAGTAAATATGGCAAAAAAATTTATAGATGTAATGGATACAACATTCAGAGATGGCTTCCAGTCAGTTTTTGGTGGTCGTGTATTGATGAATGATTTTTTCCCAGCTGTTGACGCGGCAAAAAATGCAGGAATAACTCACTTTGAATTTGGTGGTGGGGCGAGATTTCAGTCCCTGTATTTTTACCTGAGAGAAGACGCGTTTGAGATGATGGATAAATTCCGGAGTATTGTGGGTCCTGATGCAAACCTTCAAACTCTTGCTCGTGGAGTAAATACAGTAATGCTAGATACTGGTTCTAAAGACTTGATAGACTTGCATGCAAAAATGTTTAAAAAACATGGAACTACGACCATTAGAAACTTTGACGCTCTAAATGATATTGAAAATCTTAGATATTCTGGTGAGAGAATCGTGCATCATGGACTTAAGCATGAAGTTGTTGTAACAATGATGGATCTTCCTCCTGGTTGTCATGGTGCGCATACTGCTGAGTTTTATGAGAAAATCCTTCGTGAAATCCTAGATAGTGGTATCCCATATAGCAGTATATGTTTTAAAGACGCATCTGGAACATCAAATCCACAAAAAGTGTTTGAAACTATTACGATGGCAAGAAAGTTAGTTCCAGAGGGAACACATCTTCGTCTTCACACACATGAAACAGCTGGCGTATCTGTTGCTGGTTATATAGCTGCTCTTGAGGCTGGTGTTGATGGAATTGATATGGCGGCTTCTCCTGTTAGTGGAGGAACAAGTCAGCCAGATATCTTAACTATGATTCATGCTACAAAAGGTATGAATTATGATCTTGGCGGATTAGAAATTAACAAAATATTAACTTACGAGAAAGTGTTACAATCTTGTTTGGCGGACTATTTTATGCCTCCTGAAGCAACTATGGTTTCTCCACTTATTCCATTTTCGCCAATGCCTGGCGGTGCGCTAACTGCAAATACACAGATGATGCGTGATAATGGTATATTAGATAAATTCCCAGAAGTTATAGCTGCTATGACGGAAGTTGTAGAAAAGGGTGGCTATGGAACATCTGTAACCCCAGTATCTCAATTTTATTTTCAACAAGCACTAAACAATGTTATGCAAGGTCCATGGAATGCAATTGCTCCAGGCTATGGAAGAATGGTTCTTGGATATTTTGGAAAAACTCCAGTTGCACCAGATCCTGAGATTGTAAGAATTGCTTCTGAGAAGTTAGGTTTGCCGCCCACTACCGAGAAAGCTCTTGATTTAGCAAATGCTGATGAGAGTAAATCTGTAGAGACTTGGATAAATAGACTTAAAGAAGAGGATGTTGAAATCACAGAAGAGAACATCTTTATTGCAGCAGCATGTCAAGATAAAGGAATTGCTTTTTTAAAGGGTAAGGGCGAATTAAATGTTCGTAAAATATCAGAGATGAAAAAATTAGAAACAAAAACAGAGCAGGGAGAGTCAAATATGGGTAGCGGAAATTATACAGTAGTGGTTGATGGTCAAAAATTTAGTGTTCAAGTGGCTGAGGGTGATGCAAACATTCAAGTAACAGCAGTAAATGGAGAGAGTACATCAACTCCAGCGGCACCAACTGCTCCAGTAGCTGCAGCGGTTTCAGGGATAAATATCAAAGCGCTTTTACCTGGAAGTGTTTGGAAGATAGTTGCTAATCCAGGTCAGAGTGTTCAAGAGGGTGATGTTATTTTAATACTTGAATCTATGAAAATGGAAATTGATATTATTGCACCAAAAGGTGGTGTAGTCAAGTCTATTAATGTTGCTACAAATGATAAAGTAGTTGAAGGTCAGATAGTAGCTGTGCTAGGATAGATATATGAAAAAAGTCATAATAAAGTTTTTTGTACTATTTATGTTGTTTGGTTTAAATAGTGCTTATGCAAATGTCTCTTCAAGTATTAGTGTTGAAAAAGAAGAGAACTATATCCCAAAGCCCTTCTCTGAAATGATAGTTGGATTTCTAGAGTCAACGGGAATAAATGCGTTTATTAATCCAAGTCCAGATGAGTTAAACTCCCATGGTGAACAGATGAGCGATTTCCATAAAACTTGGGGACGCCTGATTATGATACTGGTCACATTTGTGCTCTTTTATCTGGCGATAAAAAAGGAATTTGAACCGCTTCTACTCCTGCCGATAGGTTTCGGTGGTCTTCTTGCAAATATACCAATAGCTGGCATAAGTGGCCCAGATGGACTTCTTGGAATTATTTATAGTATGGGTTTATCAAATCAACTTTTCCCGCTTTTGGTATTTATGGGTGTTGGAGCAATGACTGATTTTGGTCCACTCTTATCTAACCCAAAGACTGCTCTTTTAGGTGGTGCTGCTCAGTTTGGTATATTTGGAACTCTTATTGGTGCAGTGGTGTTATCTCAGTACACAGATATTTTCAACTTTACTCTTCAGCAATCATCTGCAATTTCAATAATCGGTGGCACAGATGGTCCGACATCAATTTATATTGCAACAAAACTTGCTCCTGAGCTTCTTGGAGCAATAGCTGTTGCGTCATACTCATATATGGCGATGATCCCAATCATTCAACCTCCAATTATGAAAGCGCTAACAAGCGAGAGAGAGAGAAAAATAAAGATGAGTACTCTTCGTCATGTTTCGCGTCTAGAGAAACTAATATTTCCGCTTATGGTTCTAGTGCTTGCTATCTTAATTTTACCAGAGTCAACCCCATTAATCGGTGCTTTTATGTTTGGTAACTTTTTAAAAGAGTCTGGTGTTGTAGATAGACTCTCTGATGTTATGCAAAATGTACTTATCAATACTGTTACAATATTTTTAGGTCTAGCTGTCGGTTCTAAACTTGTGGCTGATCAGTTTTTAGTGGCGGAGACGCTTGCAATTTTAGCTCTTGGGATTGTTGCTTTTTCTGTTGGAACGGCTTCTGGTATTATAATGGCCAAAATAATGAACCTTTTTCCTGGAAGTAAAATAAATCCTCTGATTGGTTCAGCTGGCGTCTCTGCTGTTCCTATGGCTGCTCGTGTTTCGCACAAGATGGGCTTGGAGTATGATAGAACAAATATGCTCTTGATGCATGCGATGGGTCCAAATGTTGCAGGTGTTATTGGCTCAGCTATTGCCGCTGGAGTGATACTGTCAATATTTAAATAGGTTCATAGCGCCTCTTGCCTTTATAAGAGGTGCTATGTTTTGCAATTTTTTTTACTTAGTTTGGTTTCGTCATAATTTTAATTATTAACGGTAAGATATTATGGCTTTTTGTTTTATCTATAAATCCATCTGCTCCTAAAACTTCTGCTTCTCTTTTGTTATTGTTTCCAGTCATAGAACTATTTACGATTATTGGAATATTTTTTGTTTTGGGATTATTTTTTAAGAGCTTAACTACTGTAAATCCAGACATCTCCGGCATCTCTATGTCCGTAATTATAGCTGGAATCCGTGAAACATCGTCTCCGAGAGCATTTATATAATCAACAAGAAGTTTCCCATTGTTAAAAAGTTTCATTTTTATTTGAGAGTTTTCAAAAATCTGGGTTAAATGTTTCTGTGCTGTTTTTGAATCTTCAGCAATTAAAACAATACCATTTTTAAGTTTTATAGGGATTTCAATTTTTGATAAATTTAGAGGCGATTCATTAACATCTACCATAGCTTGCGGAACAACATCTGCTAGGAGTTTCTCATAATCGAGTATCAGACAAATACTGCCATCTTCTAATCTTGTGTCATTGATTACAACATTGTTATCACCAACTCTATAGCTATCTGGCGCGTGCATTTCGTTCCAGTTTTTCTTGATTACTCTAAAGGCTGACATTATTCTAAGACCAATAATTATTCCATTGAAGTCGCAAATAAGTATATTTGATCTACCTAACTCTTCTCTTGTGAGGGCTATTCCAAGCCATGATGGGAGATTAAGTATTGGGATTTGTAATCCGCGAAGGACTATTGTGCCTTCAAGCATCGCATGCGAAGATGGAATTTGGGTTAAATAGTGGTTTTTTGACTCCACCACTTCTCTGGTTTTAAAAACATTGATAGCATAGTAAGCAGAGTCTGATTTGTCACTCACTCTAAACACAAGTAGTTGTAACTCATTATTTTTTGCTAGATTTGTGGCAGAATCTACATTATCCAAGACAGACATAATTCTCCTTTTTGGTATATTTTAGAAATATTTTTTGAGTTAATATACTTTATTAAATACTGCTTTATAATACCAAAAAAATAAATGGATAATGCTTAAATATTAGTAATGAAGTGGTAAAATCAGCACTAATTATTTATGCTAAAAGGGATTTTGTATGGTTAGAATTTTTATAGCTCTTACTTTTGTGGTTACTTGTTCTTTTGCGAAAGTTTACTATGCGAAAGTTGAGCCATTTGAGCTTAGAAATATATCATCAAGCGTCGCTGGACTGGTTATCAGTGCTGATGAAAATCTAGTCGGCACAAAACTCTCCTCCTCTGCTTTTGTCGTGATAGATTCAGAAGTTGATAGAGAAGAGTTGGGTTACATTCAGAGCAAAATTATCTCCATAAAAGAGATTATAAAAGTTAACGAAAGCGTCTTGTTAAATCTATCTGATACTTTGAGTAAAAAACGAGAAAATTATAAGAAAGTAGAGGGTTTAAAGTTTAAATCCACTGTGGAAAAAGATAAAGAGTTTTATGACCTTGTCTCTAATGAAAATCTATATCTGAGCACAAAAAAAGAGATTGAAAATCTAAAAATACAAATTAGCGATATGAAGCTAAGAGAAGTCCAGCTTCAAAGAACGCTAAGAGATAAAAAAATAAGCGCCAAAGGATTTACTCTTTATGAGTTGCTTGTAAAATCTGGACAGGTGGTTGGAATTTCTACTCCTATTGCAAAAGTTGCAGATGTATCTAAAGCAAAACTTACTCTGTATCTTGATGAGGCGGATGTAGCGAATGCAAAACAAAAAGTTATATATATTGATGGTATTAAAACATCATATAAAATATCAAGATTGCTGAGTATTGCTGATGGTAAAAATATATCAAAATATATGGCACAGATAGTTATAGAGTCTCCAAAGCTATTTTCAAAACTTGTTAAAGTTGAAGTTGAAGATAAATAACATGAAAAAAACTACAGCATGTCCACTGGATTGTTATGACGCATGTGAGATTGTTTATGATGATGGTGTGTTAAAAGGTCTGAAATCCGGACACACTAATGGCTTTTTGTGCCCACATTTAAATCATTATGAAAAGCATCAAATCATAACTAAGCCGAGATATAACGGTATAGAGATAAGTTTAGAAGAAGCTATTGTAAAACTAAAAGAGATAATTTTCTTAACTCAAAAAAGTGAGATATTGCACTATCGTGGCTCTGGAAACTTTGCTCTTATGCAAGAGGTGACTGATCATTTTTTTGCTTCATTTGGAGCAACACTAATAGATGGAACTCTTTGTGACGGAGCAGGGGAAGCTGGGATTATTCAAGGTAGAGGAAGCAATAAAAATATGTCAATCCAAGAGATAGCAAAATCTGAGGTTGTGATATTTTGGGGTAGAAATCCGCACACAACTTCTACTCATCTGCTACCGCTTATTAAAGATAAAACTATTATTGTTATTGATCCTCTTAAAACAAAAATAGCTAAAATTGCTGATTTGTATATTCAGATAAAACCGCGTGGCGATAAGCTTTTAGCAATGCTACTTAGTCGTTTTTTACATATAGAAAATGGTTGTGATATTGAATATTTGGATGAGTATGCAAGTGATTATGAGGAGTATTATGAGCTTACTCAAAGTATAAGAATAAAAGCAACACTAGAGCAGATAGATGTGACACTTGGAGAAGTTGGAGCAGTTTTAGATCTGGTTAGAGGCAAAAGAGTAGCCATCGTTTGTGGTGTAGGCATACAAAAATATAGTGATGGTGCTGATATTATGAGAGCCATCGACGCATTTGCTGTTATGCTGGGGCTTTTTGGTAAGGAGGGCTGTGGCGTGGCATATCTTGGTGAATCAAAAGCTGGAATCACTTCGCCATTTTTTAGAGATGCAAAAAGAGTCTCAAAAGTAGATACTGAATTTTCTGATTACAAAACACTCTTTGTTCAGGGCGCAAATCCACTTTCTCAGATGCCAGATACTCTAAGGGTGCGAAAGTCAATGTCAGGACTACAAAATGTAATCTATTTCGGACTTCATGAAAACGAGACAAGCGAGATAGCAAATCTAGTTATACCCGCTAAGAGTTTTTTGTATAAAAATGACTTGCGGACATCATATTCACACAATGCGATGATGCTTATGCCAAAAGTTGATGAGCGTAAGAGTGGAATTAGCGAGTATGATTTGAGTGCTTATTTGTGTAGAGAGTTTAATATCGAGATAGAAAAAGAGGAGTTTTATATAGATCACTTTAAAAATTTTGCTATTAAGAAAATGGACGGCGTCTTCTATGTAGAAAGCAGGGAAGAGATACCGTATCAAGATGGTTTTGACACAAAAAATGGCAAGTTTTTATTTCTAGAAGAGTTTGAAATAGGAATGGATACAAATGAAAAGTTCCATCTTATAACACCAAAGAGTCAAACCAGTCTAAACTCGCAGTTCAACAGGGAAAATTGTGTCTATCTGCACAACTCTTTAGGATTTAGTGAGGGTGAAGTTGTTACAATTAGCTCCATAAATGGAAGCGTCGAATTAAGAGTAAAAAATAGTAGCGATTTGAGGCCCGATACTATTATGATTTATAGTGGTACTAAGGGTGTAAATAATTTAACAACTTCAAAGCACAGCGAAGATGGAAAAAGTGCAATATTTCAAGAAAACAGGGTAGAGATAAAAAGATGAACAACATAAAAGATTTAGATAAAAATTTCGTTTTGCCAACTTATGCAAGAGCAGATGTTGAGTTTGTGAGTGGTGATAATGCAAGGCTTACTGATGCCAATGGAAAAAAGTACATAGACTTTGCTTCAGGTATAGCGGTTTGTAGTGTAGGACACGCAAATAAAAGAGTAAATGATGCAATTTGTAAACAACTCTCAAATATAACACACACTTCAAATCTCTACTATATAGCGCCACAAGCGCGTGCGGCACAAAAGATAGTTGAGGCTAGTGGATATGACATGATGTGTTTCTTTGGAAACAGCGGAGCAGAGGCAAATGAGGGTGCAATCAAGATAGCTAGAAAGTTTGGTGAAAAAGATGGCGAACTAAAGAGGTACAAAGTAATAACGCTTCAACACTCTTTTCATGGAAGAACTATTACAACCGTAAAAGCAACTGGACAAGAGAAGATGCATAACTATTTTGGACCTTATCCTGATGGTTTTGTGTATGCAGATGATATAGACCATGTTGCGAGTTTGGTAGATGACCACACTTGTGCCGTTATGATAGAGCTTGTTCAAGGAGAGGGAGGAGTTCAACCACTAGATAAAGAGTCAGTTCAAAAACTTGCAAAATTTTTAAAAGAAAAAGATGTTCTTTTGATGATTGATGAGGTTCAAACTGGAGTTTATAGAACAGGGAAGTTTTTGGCATCTAACTACTATGACATCAAGCCTGATGTTGTAACACTTGCAAAAGGTTTAGGTGGTGGCGTTCCAATAGGTGTTGTTATGACAACTCTAAAAGATATTTTTAGTGCAGGAGACCATGGTTCAACTTTTGGTGGTAATTTCTTAAGCTCAAGCGCTGCTTGTGAAGTTGTGGACATTTTAAATGAGATGTATGAGAGCAGAGAGTTACAAAAAGGTATAGACTATTTTGACGCTGAATTAGAGAAATTTTATGACTCATGCAGAGATATTTTTACATCAAAAGTGGGCATCGGTATGATGTGTGGTTTGCGTGTAAAAGATGCTGACACTTTAACTAAAATCATCACAAATGCAAGAGAAGAGGGCGTTATAGTTTTAAAAGCAGGGCGTGATACGCTGAGACTTTTACCAGCTTTAACAATTACAAAAGAGGAAATAGATGAAGGTTTTAAAGCCCTTAATCGCGCTCTTAGTTCTATATAGCACTCAGATTTTTGCGCAGGAGAAGTACGATAATTTAGAAAATTATCTCTCCAAAGATAAGCAGGATTATTATAAACTAGAGCGTGAAAAAACTAAATCTAGCAGTGATAAGCTAAGAAACTCTTGGATTTCTCCTGTGATGCTCAACTACAACTATGGCGTTAGTGGGGCGTATGATGCAGATACGGTTACGAAAAAAACTTCCATAACTATTGATCAACCTATATTTCAAAGTGGCGGGATATATTTTGGAATCAAGTTCGCAGAGGCATCTAGAACTTACTCCAAATACTCAGTTGATGTTGCAAAAAGAAAACTAATTAAAGATGCTATCTCTCTTTTGATGCAGATAAAACAGAGCGATATGAATATAAAAAAACAGCAACTTTTGATTAAAAATTCAGAAATATCTCTTGCTCAAAAAAAAGAGGATTATCTAAATGGTCAGCTTGATTCTGGCTTTTTAAATAGCGCAATCATAGATAGGAATGTTGTGATTCAGGCTCTTTTTGACATAGAAGCCAGCAAAGAGAGAGCTGTTTCAAAGTTTTGTACTATAAGTGATTTGAGTTACCAAGATGCAATTTTGCCGCATCTAGAGCTTATTAGTGAAGATAAATTTTTAGCAAACAACATCTCTTATAAACTTTCAAAAAGTTTAACAGAAAAAAATAGATATGCTAAAAATATTACCACTTCAAAATACCTTCCATCTATAAATGTATATGGTGGATATAATTGGGATAAGATTGAGAATCTTAATTTTGGTGGCGTAACTATGGGTGGTGGAAGTACGGATTATGCAAATTATGGCTTCAAAATTTCTATGCCACTAAATATAAATAGCTCAGACGATATACAAACGGCAAAGCTAGAGTATCTGGAGTCAAAAATATTAGAAACAGACAAAAAAAGAGAGCTCTCTGCTATGTTTGAGCAGGTTATGCAGAATATTGAGAGTTTCCAGAAGAAAAAACAGTTAAGTATTGAAAATATAGACATGTATAGCGAGCTACTTCTCGATACAAAAGAGCTATATAAGGCTGGCTATAAAACACAATATGATGTAGAGATTTTAGAAAATTCAGTGGAGATTGCTAGACTTAACTCTATGATTTTCGACTTAGATAAGCAGCTAGAGTTGCTGTCACTTTATGAGATGTACACAGATGAAGTTTAGTGAGTATATGAACCAATGGCTTTATGGCGAAAATGGCTATTATATGACATATAAGAGTATAGGAAAAGATGGCGACTTTTATACTGCTGTAAGTAGTAGTAAATTTTTTGGTGGAACTATTGCAAATCACATCATAAGGTTAGTTGATGAGGGATTTTTAGCTAAAGATGGAACTGTCTGCGAGATTGGCGCCCATCATGGCTATTTCTTGGCGGATATCGTTGAGTTTATATATACACTCAGACCAGAACTTCTAAAAACTCTTGATTTTGTAATCATCGAGCGATACGACTCACTAAAAGATTTTCAAATAAACTATTTCCAAGAGAGCTTCGGCGATGTTGTAAAATTAACACATTATAAATCTTTAAAAGAGTTAAAGTGCAACAATGCCTTCTTTGTGGCAAATGAGATATTTGATGCTTTTCCTTGCGAGCTGTATTACAAAGGTAAGTGTGCTAGAGTTGAGAGACATGAGATAATTTTTGATATTGATGATAGTTTTACAGAAGAAAAAACTAAAAAATACTATAAAGATAGAGGCGAGATTGCCATAGGTTATGAAGAGTTTGCAAAAGATATGGCAGCCTCATGTAAGAAGTTTGAGTTTATGAGTTTTGATTATGGGGAGATGAGTGCCAGACCAGATTTTTCAATTAGAGTATATGCAAAACATAATGTAATTCCATTTTTTGATGAAAAAATAAACCGCGCTGAATTGTTTGCAAATTCTGATATAACTTATGATGTGACCTTTGAACATGTAAAAGATGCATTTGTTAGTGCAAGTGTTGAGTTTTTAGAGTTAAAAGCCCAAATGACAGCACTTGTTAACATGGGGATTTTAGATCTATTAGAGATATTGAAAGAAAAATCAGATGAGAAGATATACAAGCAAGAACTGGAAAAAGTAAAAATATTAATAATGCCAAATTTTTTAGGCGAGCGTTTTAAGATGATAA
This sequence comes from Sulfurimonas sp., assembly GCF_028713515.1. Classification (GTDB taxonomy): domain Bacteria; phylum Campylobacterota; class Campylobacteria; order Campylobacterales; family Sulfurimonadaceae; genus Sulfurimonas. Next base: position 323,335 of record NZ_JAQTOD010000001.1, read on the forward strand.
AGTTTAGACAAAATAGATTATAAATCTATTTAGCATTGTTATATGTATTTTCTAATATAAATGTAGTTCATAAAATAAATTACATAGGTTGTGTGGATAGAATGAATATATGTATATTATGGTTTTTACTATCTATTTACTAATTTCATTTGTGGTCTGATATCATTGCGCTAAGAATTATTTTTTTAAAGGCACATATTTGAGAATTATTTATTTTTTATTGTTGCTATTGTTAATTGTTCCATCTCTATTTGGAGAGACTTTTAGTTTTGATGCTGCCGTTAAACAATATCTGGAACATAGTGTTGAGCTCAAAATTGCTCGGCAAGAGGCTGATAAATCTTATGCTGACCTTACAACGGCAAAAGAACACCCAAATCCTACTCTTAATATTTCAAATGAGTATATGAAGCTTAGCAAGAAATCTACCGATGCTTCAGCTGGTACTGGAATGAGTCCAAGTATCTTGTTGGTTCATACATATGAGACAGCAGATAAGCGTCAACGAAGGATTGATTTAGCGCATCGCTCTATAGCGTTTAGCGGATTACTATATGACGATATTGTTAGAAAAAATTTAAGAACTTTAGTTGATGCTTATTATGGAGTATTAAATGATCAAAATGATTTAGCGGATGGGAAAGAGAACGCAAAGGATTATGCGAAAATAGTTGCTGTTGCAAAAGCTAAATTTGATAGAGGTTTTTTATCGCAAGTAGATTATCAAAAAATATTACTTCAAGAAATTGATTATGCAAAAGATGTGGAAAATAGCGCTCTTTCTTTGGCGGTGGATCGTGAAAATCTTGCTTTTATGCTGGCCCTTCCATCATCAGAAATTATTGCAATTGCACCATCAAGTGCTATAAACACTATTGAGCCACTTGAAAAATATTTAGATAGAATAAATGAGCGAACAGACTATAAGGCAGCAAAAGAGAATTTATTGATAACTGAAGCAACGCTAAAACTTGAAAAAGCCAATGCTGTACCAAATATAAGTTTTGGTATTGATTACTCTTCTTATGGACCAAATTACGAACCTTTGGTTGGCATTAGTGCTTCTATTCCTCTTGCTATTTTTGACCACAATGAGGGAACTATAGAAAAAGCTCGCATTGGAGTTCTTCAAGCTGTTAGCCTCTCAAATAGGGCACTTGATGCCGCTAAGATGGAAATTATTCAAAGTTACAAAACCGTTCAATCATATATTAAAATATATAATGCAATGAGAGATGGATTTAGTTCTGCAAAAGAGTTAAAAGAAAAAGAAGAAAAGATTTTTGCTCTTAAGGGAATGTCAGTATTAGAACTAATCGATGCTCAAAAAAGTTATCGTGACTATCAAAGGAAAATGAATCAAGCTTTTGTTGATTTGCATGGTGCGTATGCCCTCTTAAAACTCAATTCAGAACTATTTTTAAAAGAATTTAAAGGAAATTAATGCGATTTATATTACTTGCTCTATCTTACACTGCTTTGTTTATATTGTTTTCTGGATGTCAAAAAGGGAGTGCTGAATCAAAAGAAATTGTATCTATAAAACCAACAATTACAACAGTATTGCCAAAATATGGCAAATTTAGTAGTGAGGTAAAAGCAACTGCTTCTGTGCAACCTTCTCCTGATGGAATAATATCAATAGTTTCACCAATATCGGGTGTTGTTGATGTATTGCATGTTGGTATAGGCGATAAAATTTCTAAAAACTCATCACTTGTTGCTATTCGTTCTTCTGATGTTAGTGATATTCAAAACAGCCGTTTGTCCGCTGAGGCTGCCTACACTCAAGCAAATCACCTCTACTCTATGAATACAGAACTCTTTAAAATAGGGGCTATAACTGCAAACGACCTAAGTATATCTAAAAGTAATGCGGAACAAGCAAAAGCACTTCTCAACGGTTTCATACAAAAATTAAATTATATTGGAGCTTCATCGGGACAAACTTTAATGGTTCGTTCTCCTATTAATGGAGTTGTATATGAAATTAACGCCCATATAGGTGATAAAGTATCTAATGATTCTGCGCAACAACTTTTAAAAATTGCAAATATTCATAAAAAAATAATTGTTGCAACTGTATATGAAAAAGATTTATCGGCATTTTTTGTAGGAAAAAAAGTTATTATAAAAAGTTTAGAAGGAAAGCGAAGTATTGAGGGGAAGGTTACATATATCAGTGATGTATTGGATCCTGAAAATAAAACAAATAAGGTTTATATTAAACCTTTGGTTGATATTCCAGAGTTACGCATTAATATGTTTGTAGATGTGCTTTCTAATATTGAAATAGAAGATGCATTTTCAATTCCCAAGAAATCTTTACTTTTTAAAGAAGGAAAATTTATTGTATTTGTCAAAAAAAATGATGCATTTGTTCCTACAACAGTAACTCTAGCTAGTGATGATCCCAAAGATGATTTCTCGCTTATAAAGGGACTTTCAAAAAAAGTAGAGATTGCTAAAGAGGCAATCTCTTTGGATAAAGAGTAACATGCAAAGGTTAGCCAATTTTTTTATAAAAAATTTTCTTGCCGTATTGCTTTTTACTGCTATTGCTGTTGCTGTGAGCATATTGATTGTTCGTGATCTCAATATTGAAGCATTTCCAGATCCTGCACCACCTATTTTAGAGATTGTAACCACAAATGAAGGGCATTCTGCTGAAGAGATAGAAAAACAGATTACTGCACCGTTAGAGATTGCACTAGCCGGTATGCCTGGACTTGATAATGTTAATAGTGTTTCATTATATGGGCTATCTGATATTAAATGTAAATTTTCTTATGATGTGTCCTATAAAGATGCTCGTCAAGAGGTTTTAAATCGGCTTGCCCAAGCAGATTTGCCAGTAGGGGTAACTCCAGAGATTATTCCAAGCGCTATTGGTGAAATCATGCGTTATCAAGTTAAGGGAAATCGCAGCATGACTGAACTGCGTACTTACCAAGACTGGGTTGTGTCACGATATCTGAAAACTGTTCCAAATATTGCTGATATTGGGAGTTACGGAGGTACAATAAAAGCATATTCTGTTGTTGTTCGCCCAGATGATTTGGTTAAATATAAAATTTCATTAAGCACAGTTATTGAAGCACTCTCTAAAAGTAATGTTAATGTTGGAGGTCGCGTATTAGAGTTTGGAGATCAATATTATACAATCCGAGGAGTGGGTCTTATAAAGACCGTTAAAGATATTGAAAATACTATTGTAGCTACCATTGCCAATCACCCTATTTTTGTTAAAAATATTGCAGATGTTTCAATCTCTGCAATGCCGCGTACAGGTCTTGTGGGCTTGGATAAGAGCAATGATATTGTTATGGGTGTTGTTGTTCTTCGTAAAAATGCACCGAGTGTAGCTGCAATGGATGAATTGCATAGAAAGATTGACGAACTTAATAATGGAATACTTCCAAAAGATATCAAAGTCGTCCCTTTTTATGACCGCCAAGATTTACTTCACACTGTTGTGGATAAGCTTAAAGAAACAGCTTCCGTCGGTATGATTCTAGTATTTGTTGTTATTCTTATTTTCTTGGGTGATTTGCGTGCAGCATTAATTGTGGCAGCAATTATTCCAATGTCTCTTCTTTATACACTTGCGTTGATGGCTTACCAGCATGAGTCAGCGAATCTTTTGTCTTTAGGCGCTATAGATTTTGGAATTATTGTTGATATCCCTCTTATTGTTATTGAAAATTATTTCCGTTTAAAGCATCAAGGTCGTGAGCATACTTTTGCTATTTTGGAGACTGCAAGTGAAGTTGGTAAGCCAATTATGTTTGCCATCCTTATTATTTTCCTTGCATTTATTCCGCTTTTTGCCATGAAGGGAGCTGAATCTCAAATCTTTCTTCCTATGGCTAAAACATATGTTTATGCAATCGCTTTTGCGTTTATTTTAACATTTAGTTTTCTTTTGGCTAGCAAGTTTAGTTTCTTGGTTAATTCGCATGAGAGAGTGTCGCCAATTCTTGAGCGGTTAAAAGAAAAATATATGCAAAGTGTTTCAAGAATTACTAGTAAAATGGCACTTATCGCAACTGGAGTTATTTTTGCACTTACAATTTTGATAGGTACAACTCTAGGTTCTGAATTCTTACCTAAAATGGATGAAGGAAATCTCTATATCCGCGCTATCTTTCCATACTCCATAAGTCTTAATAAAAGTTATGAAAATTCCAAAAAAATGCGTGATATTTTGGCAAAATATCCAGAAGTAAAAACAATTGAATTTCAGGCAGGTCGCCCTGAGGATGGAACAGATCCAACAGGACCATTTAATACTGAGTATTTTGTAAAACTTAAAGATTACAAAGATTGGCATCGTGGCATTAGTAAAGAAGAGCTAGAAAAAGAAATTCGCCAAGCACTGCGCACTTCATTTCCAATAGCAGATATTAGTGTGTCACAGTACATAGAGGATAATCTTGCAGAAGCAATGTCTGGCGTAAAAGGTGAAAATTCAATAAAAATTTTCGGAGATGATTTATTTATTCTTGATCGTCTCGCAAAAGAGATTGAATCCAAAATAAAGAAAATTGATGGTGTAATTGATGTTGGAATTTTTAAAGAAACGGGACAACCGAGCCTTATTATAGAAGCAAACCGTGAAAGAGCAGCTTTATATGGAGTTGATGTTCAAGAGCTAATGGATGTTATTTCGTCATCATTGGATGGTCGAGCAATAACTAAAATCATTGAACAGGATAAACGATTTGATCTTGTGGTCCGTTTTCCAGATTATTATAGAAAAAGTATTGAAAACATAAAGGACATCCCTATTGTTCTTGAAAATGGCGGTATAGTGCCACTCTCAAAAATTACTGAAATTTATTATGATACGGGAGCTTCATTTATTTATCGTGAGAATTTTAAACGCTTAATACCTATTAAATTTGCAGTTGCTTCCAATGATTTATCTGGAACTGTAGCTAAAGTTCAAGATGTTATTAGGACGGTTAAAATGCCAGAAGGGTATCTTACTAGTCTATCAGGACGATTTGAACAAATGCAGAGTGCTTTTGGGCGTTTAAAAGTTATGACACCTTCTGCACTATTTTTAATAACATTAGTGCTTTTTATCTATTTTGGATCACTTAGAAATACTTTTATAATATTGACTGCAGCTCTCTTTTCTGTTTTTGGCGGTCTTATATTTTTAATGTTCCTTGGTCAATCCCTTAGTGTTTCCGCATCGGTAGGTTTTATATCAATCCTTGGGGTTAGTATTCTTAATGCTTCCATCTTTGTCATACATTATCTTCAACTGCGCGACAATGGACAAAATATGGAAATGGCTATTTTTAAGACCGCTTCAGATAAGTTTAGAGCAATTTTAATGACTGGACTAACTGCTTCAATTGGATTGCTTCCTGCAACGCTGGCAACGGGCGTAGGTTCACAAGTACAAAAACCATTAGCAATTGTTGTTGTTGGGGGAATGCTGATAGGAACTTTTATATTATTGATGTTAATGCCGGCGCTTTTGCAATATGTGAAGCATGACACCGCTAAAAACTAGAGTATTTCCATTTTTAAGTGGAAATACCAATGAGATAATTGGAATTTTTATATTATTTTGAAGCTAGAGTGCAGCTATTATCTTCATTAACTCTTCCGGTCTATTTGAGCTTTTAATGGCGGTTTCTTTTGATATAACCCTTTTTTGTAGAAGTGTTATAAGTTCATCAGTTTGTGTGGTCATATGCGTCTCAGCTTGGTTTAGTTGCATTTGAGAGTAAATCTGATGAACTTTATCTTCTCTAATAATATTTTGAATAGCTGGATTTGTAATTAATACCTCTTGTGTTGAGACGATTCCACCGCCGATTCTTGGCATAAGAGATTGAGAAATAATTGCGATAAGAGAGGATGAGAGTTGGGCTCTAACTTGAGCTTGTTCACCCGCATCAAAAACATCTATAATACGATTTATGGTTGCAGGTGCTGAATTTGTGTGTAGTGTTCCAAATACGATATGCCCAGTTTCGGCCGCCGTTAGTGCCGCTGAAATAGTCTCCTTATCTCTCATCTCACCGATAAGTATAACATCTGGATCTTGTCTTAGTGCAAATTTTAGTGCTGTTGCAAATGAAGCAGTGTTGTCGCCAACTTCTCTTTGCGAAAAGAGTGATTTGATGTTGCTGTGAACAAATTCAACTGGGTCCTCGATTGTTATAATATGTTTGTTTTCAGTTAGATTAATCTCATGCAACATTGAAGCTAGTGTAGTCGATTTACCACTACCAGTTGGTCCAGTTACTAAAATAAGCCCTTTTTCTTTTTTTACAAGCTCTTTAAAGATTGGGTTGTTGTTAAATTTTTCAAGTGGTGGTATCTCGATTGGAATCATACGAAACGCACATGCAATCCCTCCGATAGTACGATAGTAGTTTGCGCGGAAACGACCAACATCTTCTAATTCAAAAGAGAAGTCAAGTTCATTTTTATCTTCAAATATCTTTTTTTGCTTATCTTCAATAAGAGAATAAGCCATCTCTTCAACCTCTTTCGCGGTCAATATGGGCAAATTTAGCGGCTTCAGTGCCTTGTCTATTCTTATCTGTGGTTCACTGCCTGGAACAAGGTGCAAGTCTGAAGACTTAAAATGTAGAACACTTTTTAATAATTTTTTTATATCAATAGATTTTTTTACCTCTTCACTCACAATAATCCCTTTTTTTGTTTTTTACTAAAGTTTTATTTTCTATATCTAAAGAATTAAATTTATTATATCCTACTACATGTTTAAAACAAGCTTTGCTGTTACTCTATAATTTTTGGAACAATAAAAAAATTATCCTGAGATAGTGGCGCATTTTTAAGTATATTTTCGTTTATTGTACCATCTAATTGTACTGTATCTTCTCTTAGATGCGTAGCTTCATTGCCCACAGCAAATTTGCTATCAATCTCATTTGTATTTAATTCACTTAAATTATCAACAAAGTTAACAATCTCTGATAGTTGAGTTATAATCTGCTCTCTTTTATCATCAGAAATTTTTAAAAATGATAATTTTTCTAATTTTGTCAACAACGCGTCATCTACTTGCATATATAATCCTTATTTTGATGATAGAATTTTAACTAAAAAATCCATCTAATTGATGTAACTTTAACAAACTATGCGATACTATTTTGAATATTTTATAGATAGAGGAATGTTTTTTGAGCTTAAAAGATAATATTAATATGGTAAAAGAAGAGCTAAGCTCTGAAGAGAAATTTTTTGAAAAAGCGATAGTCACTGAGAGATTTATTAAGAAATATAAAAAACCAATGATTGCTTTAGTTGTTATGGTTATTTTGTTTATTGGTGTAAATATTGCCTATGAGATAAATAAAAATACTAAAATTAGAGATGCAAATATAGCACTAGATAGTCTTCTTTTAAATCCAAAAGATGGCGATGTTTCAAATGATTTGAAATCTTTAAGTCCCAATCTTTATGAAGTGTGGAGTTTTTCGCAAGCAGTTGCAAATAAAGATTTAACAACTATGAAGAAATTAGAAAACTCACAAGCACCACTAATTGGAGATTTGGCTAAATATGAGCTGGCAAATAGTGTATCTTCTCTTGATGAGTACGCTTCGACACAAGGCGCTATATTCAAAGATTTAGCGCTAATTAGAAGTGCAATTATGTTGATGAATGAAAATAAAATAGAAGACGCTCATAACAAACTTCTAAAAATACCAAAAGAGTCACCTTTAAGTAAAACAGCAAAGGCTCTTCTTCACTATGGCGTTAAGTAAAATTTTAAAGTTAATATATCTAGCATTTGTCGTAGCTGCTGCTATATTACTTAGTGCATGTAGCTCGAAAGAGATATATAAACCAAAGCTTATCTCTGGGAGTTGGGAAAATCACGGTAAAAGTGATGTTGTAATCAAAAAAATCGCTCAAGATGCTGCGTTAATTGAAGATAATAGGGTGTTGGCGCTAGATGTGGAGCAGAAGGTACACATATCTAAAAATGATAATTTAATAAGCTATAGTGATGGCTGGGTTATTAGCGCAGATATCGATGGAAATACAACACTGCATAATTTAGCAGATTTAAATAAAACTCAAAAATTTAGTCTAAAAAGAACAATAGCATCTGCGAGCGTAAAAGATGACACTCTTGCGGTACTTTTCTCAAACAATGAAATGGCTCTATATTCAATCTCAACTAAAGCAATGATTTTAAAGGAGAACGGTGATGCGCCAATTGCTGTAAATTCAAAAATTGTAAAACCATACTTTAAAGATGATTTGGTAACTTTTTCAACTCTAGATGGAAAAATTGTTATTATAAACGCTAAAACAAAAAAGAAATTAAGAACAATTGTTGTTAGTGGAGAAGAGCAGTTTAACAATATTATCTATTTTGATATAGTTGATAACAAAATTATTGCGGCGACTGGATATAAGATACTCTCTCTAGCAGAAAAAGAGATTAGAGTTGCATATGATATTAGAGGCGCAGTGAGTGATAAAGAAAATATTTTTATAACCACTAAACAGGGTGAGGTTATCTCTCTTACGCCAGAACTTAAAGAAAATGCAAAGATAAAATTCCCTTTTGCGCATCTTTTAGGTATAGTAAATAGCGGTGACAAACTATACCTTTTAGAAAAAAGTGGTTATGTTATAGAAGTTGCTAAAAATCTACTTGAGTATAGAGTTTATAAGGTAAGCATTGATGATGGGTATATATATCTATCAGGTAAAGTTTTTTATATAAATAACCAGTATATCTCAGCAGAGTAGCCTATTGTCTAATGAGCTAGAAGCTTTTATAGAGTACATTAGCGTTATACGAGCCTTAAGCAAGAAGAGCATAGAGGCATATAAAAGTGATTTACTCGCTTTGGAGCATGGACTCAATAGACCACTTGTAAAGCTAGACTCGAGTACTCTCTTTGGTTTTTTGGGGGTCTACAAAAATAAAAGAACACTAAACAGAAAGCTCTCTTCAGTAAATGCTTTTTTTGATTTTTGCTATAAAAATCAATTTTCAGATGAAAAAACAAAGCTAAAATTTTCCAAAATAGCTAAATTACTGCCTAAATTTTTATCATACAAAGAGATACAAACATCACTTGATTTGATTGATAGAAACTCATGGATTGGGGCTAGAGACTATGCTTTAATTTTATTTTTATATGCAACAGGAGCTAGGATTAGTGAGTGCTTGGCTTTAAAGAGAGATGATATAGATGGCGATTGGCTTCATATACGAGAAACAAAAGGTGATAAAGAGAGAATGGTTCCGGTTGCTAAAGTTGCAATAAGTGCAGTTGAGCTTTATATGCAGGCAAGAGAGAGTAAAAATGAGTATATCTGGTGTAACTACAAAGGCGAAAAACTTAGCAGAATCTCTGCATATAAAATAACTCAAAAACATTTAGGAGTCTCTCCGCATGTGCTTCGCCACTCTTATGCGACATCGCTTATTTCTGGTGGAGCAGACTTAAGGATAGTGCAAGAGTTGCTTGGTCATGCTTCGCTTTTAACGACACAAATATATACTCATATACAAAAAGAGAATCTAAAAGAGACAGTAGAAGTCTGTCATCCGATGGCAAAAATTGATTTTTAATACCTCCTTATTGCTAGAAATTATCTATCTATTTAAGGTAAGAAATGAGAAATAGTATATTTTCAAAACTATTTCTAAAATCACTATTTTTTATTCAAAACAATTATGCCACACATTCTGATGTAGTGCAGATATGACACTTTTTATATAAATTTTCTAAAAAATCATGGAGATAATTAGATGAAAAAGAGACTTGCGCCCTTTATGATTATTACTATAATATCAATAGCTATTGTTGCTACATTTTTATCCCTCGCATCTGTAAAAAAATTTATTGTTACCAAAGATGGTGATTTAGCGCAGCTCCCCATTGCTATGCAGATAGATACATTTCAGGATGGCGATTGTGGTATGGTTATAAATGACCTAAAAGATGCTTCACAAGTTATATCAAAAAGTGGAAAAGTTTGGTTTTTTCATGACCACGGTGGAATGGCGAAGTGGCTAGAAGACAAAGAGTTTAAAGATGGTGCAAAAATATGGGTTATGAGTAGAGATACAAAAAAATGGATAGATGGCAGAGTGGCTCACTACTCATTGAGTGATAAAACGGCTATGGGAAATGGATTTGGAGCTTATGAAAATAGTAGAGAAGAGTATGTTGATTTTGATACAATGCGACTTAAGATGTTAAGGGGAGAGACGCTTCGTAATCCACTTATAAGAAAACAACTCTCAGGAAAATAGCAAAATAGTATGGAAACCGTAAATATATTAACAATTATAAGCATAGCTTTTCTTGGCTCTTTTGGGCACTGCATCGGGATGTGTGGCGGAATTGTTTTGGCATATTCAACCATAAAGATTGAGCCAAAAAGCTCTAAAGTATCTCAAGGAGTAGCGCATCTGCTTTACTCTTTTGGCAGAGTTTTTACATACACGATTCTCGGCGCAATATTTGGAGCGCTCGGTGGCGTGGTAACTTTTAGCAACAATGCAAATGGAGTACTTTTTCTAGTAGCAGGTTTAGCTATGATTCTTGCAGGACTCTCTCTCATGGGAAAGATAAAGTTTTTAACTCTAATAGAACACTCTTTTTCGTCATCATCTATATATAAAGAAGCCTTTAGAGCAGTTCTTAACTCTCACTCAAATTCCAGCTTTTTTATACTTGGAATGTTAAATGGACTGCTGCCGTGTGGGTTTGTTTACTTTTTTGCAATCACTGCTGCAAGTACGGCAAGCCCATTTTATGGAGCGTTTGTGATGATGATTTTTGGGCTGAGTACCACTCCTGCAATGTTTTCTCTTGGCTTTTTAACAACTCTCTCAAGTGCTACAAACTTTAGAAATATGATGATGAGCTTATCCTCTTTTGCTGTAATAATATATGGTGTATTTACTGTCTATAAGGGATACGACTATATAACAAGACCAACAAAATCTATTACAGAGTGTCATGTTAACAGTAAGCTTAACTAGCCTTATGTATCTATGTGTACATAATTTGTTGAGTCTGGTATAAGTAAGTTGATGATATAATAAACCTAAAAAAAGGCGCTTTGATTGAAAACTTCTATAGCTGATAGTATTAAATCCCTTCCTCCGCTCTCAACAACAATCCTTGAAGTAAATAGAATATATGCTGATGATAGTTCCACAATAAGTGAGATGGCAAAAGCTATAGAAAAAGACCCAATGATTGTTGCAAATATTTTAAAAACAGCAAGCTCTCCACTTTATAATTTTAGTAAAGAGATAACAAGTGTTGCGCAAGCTGTCTCTCTTTTTGGAATGAGTATGACTCGCTCAATAGTCGTAGGTAATTCCATAAGGAAACTCTTAAATGTAGATATGCAACCATACAGAATAACTTCAGAAGAGTTTGCCCGTATATCATCGCTTCAAGCTGCACTAATGCTTAGATGGTATAAGAAAGTTGATGCTAAAAAAGCAGAAAAATTATATTTAGCAGCTTTTTTGCAAGAGACGGGAAAAATTATTATAGCTAGTGAGATTATTCAGCAAGATGAGATGACGAGTTTTGCCAGTGAGATAGAAAACTCAAATAATATAGCGGCAGTTGAAAAATCTTATACAGAGCATACATGTGGTGAAATTGCAGCTATTGTGTTTAATCATTGGGGTTTTGATGGAGAATTTATAGATATGATAAAGTACTCAGATAACCCACTCTCTGCTCCATCCGCGACTAAAGAGTATGCAACGGCTCTAAATATAGTAAAAACAATAATACCAATCAATAAGCCACTTAGTGAAGTTGCTATAAATATCGGACTCAATAAAGCAATGGAAGCTGGCTATGATCATGAGATACTTGAAGATGCCATTGATGATGTATTAGATTTGCTGTAGAGAGATTTTATGAGCAAAGTAGTAACGGTAATAGATACATTTGGTTTTTTCTTTCGTAGTTTTTATGCACTTCCACAACATCTTAAAAACAGAGATGGTTTTCCAACAGGACTTTTAACTGGTTTTATAAATTTTATTTCAACTCTTCAAAAACAACACGATAGTGATTACATAGTTTTTGCAGTTGATTCTAAAGGTTCGACTTTTAGAAATGAGATAGACGCAAATTACAAAGCAAATCGTCAAGCACCGCCACCAGAGCTTATTATGCAGCTTCCAATCGCAATTGAGTGGATTGACAAAATGGGCTATAAGACGCTTGGAAAAGTTGGTTTTGAAGCAGATGATGTTATTGCCACGGTTGTAAAGTTTGCGAAAGAGCAAAATTATATTGTTCGTATCGTCTCTCATGATAAGGATTTATACCAACTCATAGATGATGGAAAAATTGTTTTAGTAGATGCTATAAAAAGAACAACAGTTGATGAAGAGGCTTGTTTTGCGAAATATGGTGTAACTCCAAAGCAGTTTATAGACTATCAGTCGATTCTGGGAGATAGTGCAGATAATGTACCAGGAGTTAAAGGGATAGGAAAGGTTGGGGCGGAAAAACTCATCAAGGAGTACGGTTCTCTTGATAACATATATGAAAATATAGAAAATATTACCGGTGCAAATCAGAAGAAACTTATAGAATCAAAAGAGCAGGCTTATATGTCTAAAATGCTTGTTAGCTTAAGAGACGATGTTTATGATAGTTTTGATTTTGAAGAGTTTAAAATGGATATAGAACATCCGTTTTTAAATATTTATGATGAGCTTGTAAAGTATGAACAGAATGCAATATTAAGGGTTTTGCATGCTAAAAATATGGTTAGTAGCGAAACAAAGCAACAAGCGCAAGAGATAGCAGATGAGCAAAGTGCAAAAACAAAGAGTGTTGATTTTAATCCAATACTTATAACTGATGAGAGTCTCTTAGATGCTATTTTGTCTAAGCTTGATGAGAATACAATAGTTGCGTTTGACACGGAGACAACTGGTCTGGATTATGAAAAAGATTCACTTGTAGGTTTTAGCTTTTGTTTTGAAGAACAAGATGCGTATTATGTTCCGATTGCTCACTTTTATCTTGGCGTACCACAACAAATAAGCAAAGACGCTGCAAAAAAAGCAATTAGAAAAATCTTTAAATCCCGTGTTGTTGGGCATAACATAAAGTTTGACCTACATTTTGTAACTAGATTTTTAGAAGATGATGAGTTAGAAATTTATGCAGATAGTATGATTTTGGCTTGGCTTGTGGACTCAGATAGTGCACTTTCTCTTGATAAACTCTCGCAAACACTGCTCAATCACCAAATGATAGCTTTTAAAGATACTGTAAAAAAAGATGACACATTTGCAAATGTAGATTTAGAAGATGCTTGTAAATATGCAGCTGAAGATGCGTTTGTGACACTAAAGTTATATGTTTTGTTATTAGAGAAATTAGAGCTTCAAGATGCATCACACATAATAAAAGAGGCGTTTAGTGTTGAGATGCCTTTTATAAAAACACTTCTTCATATGGAAAAAGATGGGATAGCTGTTGAGCGTGCATTTTTGGAGAAATTCTTAGTAGAGGTTAAAGAGACTCTTGCCGAACTGACAAAAAAAATATACACGCAAGCTGGTGGTGAGTTTAATATCAACTCAACACAGCAACTAGGAAATATACTCTTTGAAAAGCTTGGTTTACCTGTCGGCAAAAAGACAAAAACTGGATACTCAACAAATGAAGATGTGCTTAGTCAACTTTGTGATTCGCATGATATTATCCCTTATCTTTTGGAATACAGAGAGGTCTATAAACTTTTTTCTACATATATTGAGCCCCTTTTAAAACTTAGCTATGAAGATGAGCAGGGTAGGGTTCATACATCTTTTGTACAAACAGGAACCACAACGGGACGACTAAGTTCTAAAAATCCAAATCTGCAAAATATACCAGCGAGAACTTCACTTGGTTTAAAAATAAGAGAGGCTTTTGTTGCGCCAAAAGGGAAAAAACTCATAGGTATAGACTACTCGCAGATTGAACTCAGGCTTTTGGCTCATTTTTCTGGGGATAAGGTTTTGGTTGATGCTTTTAAAAATAACAAAGATATTCACAGGCAAACAGCCGTGGCTCTTTTTGGCGAAGATGAAGCAGATGCAAAGAGAAATATAGCAAAAACAGTAAACTTTGGACTGCTTTATGGGATGGGACAAAAAAAACTCTCAGATACTCTTAGCATAACCACTAAAGAGGCAAAAGAGATTATTGAGAAATATTTTCAATCATTCCCAACCGTAAAAAGTTATTTTCGCTCCATAGTTGATAGTTCAAAAGAGAGAGGATTTGTAGAGACCATCCTCGGACGCAGACGCTATTTTGACTATGAAAATGCATCGCCAATGTTTAGAGCATCTTATGAGAGAGAAGCAGTAAACAGCGTATTTCAGGGAAGTGCTAGTGACTTGATTAAGCTCAGTATGAATAAAATAGATAGTTTGATTAGACATAAAAACCTAAATGCAAAAATGCTTCTGCAAATCCATGATGAGCTGATTTTTGAGGTAGATGAAAATCAGGCAGATGAACTCGGCAGAAAGTTTAAAGCAATTATGGAGGAGATAATGGAGTTAAGAATTCCTCTTGTTGCTAGTATGAATATTGGTAATAACTGGAGTGAGTTAAAGTAATCTGCTGATGCAATACTCAGTACACACTTACTACTAGTTTGAAACAATTTTACTTAAGATATATCGATATAAATGATTTGTAATCTCCTAGTTAATGTAGTTTTTAATAATATTGATTAAACATAAAAAGCCATCTTGGGCAATGCTATATTTTTTTTGATTTGTGACGAAAGATTTTTTGTGCAAAAACAGCTCCAACGCTTCCCCAAAAAAAGGCAAGACTCAAAAGTGTTTTTTCACTGACCTGTCGACGGTTAGTACGCGCTAAATATTTATCGTATCCAAATACAAAGAATGTCACGAGATTAAAAAATAGAAAAAGAAGAACGAAAGCTTTTATTGTTGGGGATTATAGCATATAAGGATTGTCGATTGTAGGAATATAATTTGCTTCTAAGACGATCGATACCCTTAAGGAGAGACGATGCGATCCGTTTACAGTTCTTATAACAACAGCACCACCCCAACCACCACCAATTCCTATCAGCAAGACAAAGATAAATTGAACACGTTCATGGACAAAATGAAAAAATCGATCGAGGGCGGTGATTTTGAGAGTGCCAAAGCACTGTTAGAAGAAGCCGACAAATTGGTTCAGACCAATTCTACCCAAAATAGAAGCACCAAGATAAGTCAACAGCAAGAGGAACTTAAAAGCCAGCTGGACACGCTCTCCGATACCCTCAATAAAAAAGACAAAAAATCGGCGTTAGAGACCATAACGAACATCAAAGACGAGCTCAAAAACAATAAAAACCTTGTCTTAAAATCGCACAGCTCTTCCGACATCGTTGCCGAACTGCGATCGCAATTTTTACTCTCCGTTTATGCGTAAGAGTATTAAAACGTACAAAAATAAGCTACAATTTCACAACATATAAAAAGGAGAGACCATGAAAAGTCATACCATGCCTATTTCAAACCCAATTACGGACAACCGTATCGCGAGCTTTTCTCTCCTCCTGCTAAACCTGCTGTAATTTTCCTTTTTTCCCGTTTCTTTTTTTAATCTTTAGTTTTGCCATCTTGGGCGTAATGCGTCCATATGTCGGCATTTTTTTATTGTTAAACAGTTAAGGATAACTCTATGCACACGCATACAAAATACACGCCGTATCCAACGGTAAAATTGGAGAATCGAGAGTGGGCGGATAAGTCTGCCACAGTTGCCCCTATGTGGGTTAGTACCGATTTACGAGATGGTAATCAAGCACTTGCTAATCCGATGGGAACCCAGCAAAAGATCGCGTATTTCAAAGCGTTGGTTGAGTTTGGATTCAAAGAGATCGAGATTGCCTATCCGAGTGCATCACAGACGGAGTTTGATTTTTGCCGTCGTTTGATAGAGGAAGGATTGATT
Source organism: Sulfurimonas sp. (assembly GCF_028713515.1). Taxonomy (GTDB): domain Bacteria; phylum Campylobacterota; class Campylobacteria; order Campylobacterales; family Sulfurimonadaceae; genus Sulfurimonas. Next base: position 339,336 of record NZ_JAQTOD010000001.1, read on the forward strand.
CCCGATGATGTCACTATCGGTATCCTCGTTCCCTCGATAGAGCGTCATATCATTCGTAGTTTCGAGGCATTGCGCGGAGCAAAGCGAATTAATATGCACCTTTATAATCCAACCGCGTCGAATCAGCGCGATGTTGTGTTTAAACGGAGTAAAGAAGAAATCATCGCGTTGGCATTACAAGGGGTAGAGTGTATCAAACGCGAAGCAGGGACGTTTGAGGGAGAGGTGATATTCGAGTATTCGCCGGAGAGCTTTTCGCAGACGGAGTTGGAGTTTGCCCGTGACATCTCTAATGCCGTGATCACAGTATGGCAACCGACGCGAGAACAGCCGATGATCTTGAATTTGCCTAACACCTTGGAAGCGTGTTCGCCGAACATCTATGCCGATCGTATCGAATGGATGGGCAAACAGATCATTCACCGTGATTGTGTCATCATCAGCGTCCACCCGCATAACGACAGAGGGTGTGCGGTGGCGAGTGCGGAGTTGGCAGTATTGGCAGGTGCGCAGAGGGTGGAGGGGACGATCCTTGGCAACGGCGAGCGGGCAGGGAACGTCGATTTGGTGACGTTGATGTTTAACTACTACGCACAAGGGATCGATCCGAAGCTTCATATCCAAAAAGTCGATGAGATATTGAGCCGTATCACGGCGATTACCGCGCAAAGCGTCCCAGAACGTCATCCGTATGTGGGATCGCTTATCTATACCGCGTTTTCAGGGACACACCAAGATGCAATCAAAAAAGGGATTGAGCATCGTCGTACTCAGAGGAGCGATAGATGGGAAGTCCCGTACTTGGCAATCGATCCGCGCGATATAGGTCGGGAGTACACCGATACGATCCGTATCAACTCACAATCGGGCAAAGGGGGCGTCGCTTATATCTTAAAAGAGATTTATGGCATCGAGATTCCCAAAGATATGCAGTCGATGATAGCCGACGAAGTGAAACGTATCTCCGAATCACGTGGCGGCGAGATCAGCAGTGATGAGATATTAGGGATTTATGAGGGGATGAGACGGTTGTAAAAGATGAGTGACTAGAGTACGCGATTCAAGATTCGCGTGCTCATACCCTTTCAAGCTTATCTTTTTTCTTTAATATCCAGTAATCTAAATTACATCTACTATCAGAAATAATGCATATCATTAATTGTCCATGACATATTGGACATCGTTCTATATCACACATATCTAAATGATATTCTCCCTTTTTTACACCACAATCATCACATGTGTCATGTTCAGGAAACTCATTATTTATTCCATATACTTGACGAGAATAATATTTATATCCACTATTTGTTTTTTGTTTTAATGCTGTGTATTTTTGAGATAATACAATTTCTAATGGAAGATAATTTGGTAGTTTTTGCCCTCTATATTCAACCCATTCATTTTTAAAATCAGATAACAGTTCTGATTCTCTTTTCCATAGTTTTTTATCAATATAATCATGTAGCTCAATTTGAAAATGCTTTTTATGGAAATAGTGAATAAATTCAAATAATTGTATAAATATGGAATATTGATGGGATGGATTGAGTTCATATTCATGATGAACAATTTTATTTCTTTGAGAAATCGCACGATTTATTATTTTAGTTTCATCTGAATCTATATCAACATTAGCTATATTTTTTAATCTTTCAAGGGCTTGTTTTAAACTTACAGTGTTTTTAGGACTATCAATATTTTCATAAATTAAAATTGGATGTTCTTGATTTAGAAGATGTTTTAACATTAGTTCTAAACCTTGTATAAGATGTAGTATTGAAAATGATAAGTATTTTGAGTCTTTCTTAGCTTTTCTTGAATTTAATATTGCTTCATTGACAAAAGTATATGAATTTTCTATAAGTGATATTTTGTCCATATTTTTCCTTTAGCTTAAATTTTTATTCCCAACTATTATAATTAAAACAACTTATGCTTGCCAAATAAAAAGCACAAAGCAACTATTGATGTGTAATTAAAAATACTTCCGCAAACGCTTCCACCGCACGCTCTATCTCCTCCATCTCAAAGCCCCCGAATCCCATCCGTATCGCGTCCCATTCTCCCCCTGAGTGGTTCTTTGCAAAATAGAGTTTGATTCCCGCTTCTTCGGCCCTGTGTCGTAATAGATCAAGGTCGATGTCTGACGCGGGGCGGATATTGATCGATAGACCGCCACCCTCGCTCATTATAGTAATCGCATCGCCCAAATGTTTGATAAGGCTCTGTTTCATCAGATCGTGCTTCTTGCGGTTCAGGTTTCGCACCCGTCGCAGATGACGTTCCCAATGCCCCTCGTGCATGAACAGTGTCAGCGTTTTTTGTTCCATCAGAGAGACTCGTGCGAACGTACCGTGGAAGGCTCGGTAACGATTCATGAGAGGGCGGGGAAGTACGAGGTATCCGATGCGCAGTGCAGGGGAGAGGGCTTTTGCAAACGTACCTATGTAGATGACACGCTCGGCATCGTCAAGTCCTTGAAGTGAGGGGATGGGACGGGAGCGGTAGGTGAGTTCGCTGTCATAATCGTCTTCGATGATGTAGGCGTCGTTTTGGCGTGCCCATTTGAGTAGGCGTAGACGGTTGGCGACGGGCATGGAGGAACCTGTGGGGTATTGGTGTGAGGGGGTGATATAGACCACACATGCATCGGACTCGGCAAGCTCATCAATCATGAGTCCATTTTCATCTACACCTATAGGGGTAATATCATAGAGATGGTGTTCAAAAACTTTTCTGGCGATATGGTATCCGGGGTGTTCGATGGCAAAGTGCGGATGGGTCGGACGGAGTATATCGGCGATCATCCCCATCGCATCAATAAACGCACCACTCACTATAATCTGAGATGAGTCGCATCGCACGCCGCGCAACTCTGTGAGATAACGCGCTATCTCTGCTCTCAGCGCAAATTCTCCCTGCGGATCGGGGTAGGTACCCATGTCGAGATTCTCATCGACGGCACGGTTAAAAAGGCGTTTGTAGAGTTTGAGAGGAAAAAGGTCGCGAGATAATCGGACAGGGTAGAAGTTGTATCGGTATGTCGGTGAGGGTTTGGAAGAGGTCTCGTCTTTGGTTATCATCCCAATAGGGTGAAAATCTGCATCTGCGACATAATAGCCGCTTTTGGGACGGCTCTCGATATACCCTTCGGCATAGAGCTGTGCGTAGGCGGATTCAACGGTATTTTTGCTAATCTTGTACTCTTGGGAGATTTTACGGATAGATGGGAGTTTGCTTCCAATGCTTAAGTCGGTGGTAATATTGTGTTTGAGCGCTTTGTAGAGCTGAAGATGCAAAGGAATATCTGAAGTAGCGTCGAGAAGATACATAAACTGTCCCTATAGAATTGAAATATTTTGTCACTTGTTAAGAGTATAAATAAGCGATATAGTATCACAAAAAATAAAAGGAAATAGATGAGACGCTCAGAGTTTGAAGTGACTGACAAAAAAGAGATTGAATCGTTTTTAGGTGAGTGCGAATACGGCGTGCTCTCGCTCATTAGTGGAGATAATCCCTATGGTATAGCAGTGAATTTTGCTTATGAGGATGGAAAGTTTTATTTTCATGGTGCACTCCAAGGGCGAAAAGCTGAAGCGATTGGAGAAGATACCAAATGTTCGTTTACGGTTGTGAAACCTTATGCGTATATCCCCTCGTATTTTAGCGATACCCGTTCGGCATGTCCCGCGACACAATTTTTTGTTTCGGTCATTGCAGGTGGAATGGTGACACGTATTGATGATCTCGTGCAAAAAGCTTTCGGACTTACGGCACTAATGGAAAAAATGCAGCCAGAAGGTGGATATGAGCCGATTGATGCGGCAAATCCGATCTATACGAAAATGATGAGTAAAACTGGAGTGTATGTGATAGAGCCTGATTTCATCACCCTCAAAGTCAAAGCAGGGCAAAATTTACCTAAAGTTCGCCATGATGCAATAATGGAGCAGATAAAAGGTCGAAATAGCGCTATCGATCACGAAACCATATCGCTTATAAAACATACTCAAATCAAGGAATTGTGATGACAGCCGAAAACTTCAACCTCTCTAACTACCTCTCCCGCATCGGATTTGAAGGTGAAGCTAATAATGATGTCGCAACGCTCACACAACTGATGCAGAGACAACTGCGCACAATCGTGTTTGAAAACACTGAGGTGCAAGCAGGGTGTATCCCATCATTGGTACCTGAGGACATCGTGGAAAAAGTGATCGTGAACCGTCGCGGAGGATACTGCTACGAGATCAACGGCGTGTTTGCGATGGCACTTACCGCTATAGGGTTCGAGTGGTATTTTGCGGGGGCTCGCTCGATGCTCTATCCGACCCGCCGTCCTAAAACGCACATGGTTCTAATCGTCCGAGTCGATGGATGCAATTATCTGTGCGATACGGGATTTGGCGGATACGCACTACGCGCTCCGATGGTGATCGAAGAGGGTGAAGCTGTTCAGGACGGCGATCGTTTTCGACTCGAAATACTTGATGCTGAGTATGTGCTCGGCGCGATGGTGCAGGGGGAGTGGCAGCGTCTGTACGGCTTTACCCTCCAACCGCAGGAGTGGATTGAGTTTAGCCTCGCAAACTATTTCAACGCGACAAGCCCCGATACGATTTTCACGCAGAAAAAAATTGCCATCATGCAAACCCCTAAGGGGCGTAAAATCCTCGTGGATAACAAGCTAAAGCTGATTGAAGAGGGGAAACTGGAAGTTTTAGAGGTTGATTACGAGACGGCTCTAAAAGAATATTTTGGATTAGAGCCTTTTAAAAAATAATTACTACATAAAAGGAAAATAAGCTATATTTATCATTTCACTTACATTAAACTTCTAGAAAAACAGTTGTCAGGTAATATTTATAGCTACGCTTTTTTGCAAAAATAAAAACAGCTAAAACAGTAAAACTCTACCCCTGTGTTTTTATCCAATAGTCAGCGTGTTGCTGCTCTTTTTTGATTGTGGTTGTGTTGCCATGCCCTGGATAGATGATTTTGTCGTACGCTATCTCTTTAAATTTTCTTAGACTCTCTTTCATATCTTGTGGGCTTGAGTATGGAAAATCAGTTCGTCCAATAGAGCTATCAAATATAAAATCCCCACTAAACATAGCGTCGCCAATTTCGATAGTAGAACACCCAGGACAGTGTCCAGGGAAATGTCTAAATTTTACCTTTACGCCATCGAAATCAAACTCTTCATCACCGTTTACTTCAACATCAGGTTTTGATGGCGGTAAGTCTGGCATCCAGCTACTCTCACCAAGCAACATAACATCACCTTTTGGTGTGTAGAGTGGGATTTTTAGTTTCTCTTGAAGTTCGGCGTTGCTCCACACATGATCAAAATGTCCATGTGTGTTTAGTATAGCAACTGGATTTGTTACATTCGCAAGAACCCATGGAGTTGCATCAACACCCGGATCGATGATAAAATCTTTCCCATCAATACTAACTATATAGCAGTTGGTTTGATAAACACCCATTGGCCTAACTTGTATCTTCATGTTGTTACTCTTTGAATTATTTTTTTGAAATTGTAACGAAAGAATAGAAATGTGACAGTTTGTAGGTTACCATTTTTTGATATAATATTTTTTGTTAAAGTTTTATAAAGGTTTGAGATGAAAAAGTATGAGCAGATTACAATTTATCTGCAACATTTTTTAGATAATGAAGTTCGTAAAACAGGGATAAATAGGGTGGTTCTTGGGCTTAGTGGCGGGATTGACTCTGCTGTTGTGGCAGTTCTTGCAAAAAGAGTTTTTGATAGTGATCTGCTTTGTGTAAAGATGCCATCGCACTACTCTTCAGCTTCCTCTTTAAGTGATGCCGATGAGTTTTGCGCTGATTTTGGTATAAATGCAATTACTGCTTCAATAGAGCCGATGTTAAGGGCTTACGAAGAGCTAAACCCTGATATGAATAATCTAAGAAAAGGCAACTTATCTGCACGTCTCAGAATGACAACACTTTTTGATATCTCAGCGAGAGAGAACGCTTTGGTTTTAGGTACAAGCAATAAAAGTGAGCTTCTTTTGGGATATGGAACGCTTTATGGAGATTTGGCGAGTGCCTTAAATCCAATAGGTGATTTGTATAAGAGTGAAGTGTATGAGTTGGCGGAGTATTTGGGTGTAACAAAGAGTATTATAAATAAGGCTCCATCAGCTGATTTGTGGGATGGACAGAGCGATGAAGCTGATTTGGGCTACTCATATGCTAAACTAGACGAAGCAATGAAGCTTTTTGTTGAAGATAGAGTAAATAGAGATGAGATGATAAAAAAAGGGTTCGATAAAGAGATGTTGGATATGATTATCACAAGAATTTTTCGTAATCAATTTAAAAGAAAAATGCCATTAATTGCAAAGCTTACATCAAGAACAATTAATCATGATTTTAACTATCCGCGAGATATAACACTATAAGGATTCAAAAAATGAAAATTCCATTTTATAAGTATGAGAGTAGTCGAGATGCACACTCAAATGTAAGTGATGTCTTAGATGATGAAGATATAAATCAAGTTGATGAGCTAGAGTCCGAGTTTCTGTCATATATTGGCGCAGACTTTGCTCTTGCAACTTCTAGCGGTACAGCAGCACTTCATTTAGCAATGTTAGCACTTGATCTAAAGAGAGGCGATAAAGTAGTCTGTTCTGTAAATGCTCACCCAAGTGTTGCTGAAGTTGTTCGCCATTTTGATGCCGAGCCCGTTTTTATAGATATAGACTCTGATACATACAATATTGATCTTGATAAACTAGAGAGCTATCTTGAAGACAATAGAGCGAAGAAGTTAAAAGCTGTTATTGTTACACATATTGCTGGACAGTGCGTTGATTTGGACAGGCTCTATAGAATGGGTACTGTTTATGATGTAAAAATTGTTGAAGATGCAAGCGAAGCTTTTGGTGCGACTTATAAAGGCAAAAAAATTGGCTCAACGGGTGCTGATATTGTATGTTTTAACTTCTCTCCATATCTAAAAAAAGATATCTGTAGTGGAGGCATGATTGTCTCAGGTTCACAAGAGATAATAGAGCGAGCAAAACTTTTAAGTTCACATGCAATGCAGGTCAACAGCGATGCTCTCGAATATATTTATGATGTAACGGATATTGGCTTTGACTACTCTATGAGTCAGCTTGATGCAGCATATATAAGATCTAAACTAAAAGAGCAGGATAAAAATCTAAAACGAGTTAAAGAGATTGCCCAGATGTATAATGAAGCGTTAAAATCTGTTGAACATATAGCTATTCCAGCGGTAATAAGTGATGAGCATCCATACTCTCTTTATATAATTAAAGTTGATAAAAATAGAGACTCTTTTGCACTAGAACTTAAAAAAGGAGGAGTAGAAGTAGGGCTTCACTATATTCCACTTCACTTTTTGTCATACTACAAGACAAAATATTCACTAAAAATAAATAGTTTTCCAACAGCACTAAGAGTATTTCAGCAAGTAATGTCACTTCCTATTTATGCAAAGATGCAAGACAAGGATGTTAAGTTTGTGATTGAGACGATTAAGTCTATTTCGCACACAAGAGTTTAAAAAGTTCTGCGTTGAAAAAAAAGATAGTTTTTTGGGTTGAAGAGTATTTCTATGACCCAAATCTATTTCAAAAATCCCTTTCTATTTTATTTCTACCACTTAGTTTTATTTACTGTTTTATTGTCTATTTGAAATACAAAATGAGCAAACCATATGATTTTGGCATTGATATTGTTAGTGTTGGAAATCTTAGCGTTGGTGGAAGTGGAAAAACTCCGCTTGTAACCGCACTTGCGCAGCATTATGAGAATTCCGCTGTTGTTTTAAGAGGTTATGGACGAGCAAGCAGAGGCTTAGTTGTAGTAAAAAACAGTAATGAAGTTTTGTGTAATGTTGATGTGAGTGGCGATGAAGCGATGATTTATGCGCAAAAAATTCCACATGCAATAGTTATAGTAAGTGAAAATAGAGCAGAGGGCATCTTAAGAGCTAAAGAGTTGGGTGCAAAAATAATTTTTTTGGACGATGGATACTCAAAACACAACATTAAAAAGTTGGACTTTTTGATTGATGTTGATAGCGTAAATAGCTCCTGTATTCCATCTGGACCTATTAGAGAGAGGCTTTGGTCAAAAAAAGAGGCAGTGATACTTAAAGAGCAGATAGATTTTAAAAGAGTAGTGGAGCTTAAAAATAAAAGTGATAAAATGTCGCTAGTAACTGCTATAGCAAAACCTGGCAGGCTTGATTCATTTTTGCCAGAAGTGCTTAGTAAAAACTACTTTGAAGATCATCACTTATTTACAAAAAGTGAGCTAGAGGATATTTTAAGGCGAGATGGCGCTGATTCTATACTTTTAACATATAAAGATTATGTAAAAGTGGAGTCGTTTGCCCTTCCAATATCTCTTTTGGATTTACATGTGGAAGTAGATGAGAGAGTTTTTAATATTATTAATGATTATAGGAGAAAATAGTGCAAAAAAAGATAGAAACAGTAAAAACGCTACTGGATGCATTGCCGTTTATACAAGAGTTTAGAGATGAGATTATTGTTGTTAAATATGGTGGTTCCGCCCAAGAATCCCCACAACTAAAAGAGAGATTTGCAAGAGATATTTTACTTATGTACCTTGTTGGTATTAAGCCTGTTATTGTTCATGGAGGCGGAAGACAGATTAATGAGATGCTTGAAGCTTTACATATTGAGTCAAAATTTATAGATGGACAGAGAGTTACTTCAAAAGAAGTTATGCGTATTGTTGAGATGGTTTTGAGTGGTGAGATTAATAAAGAGATAGCTTCGCTTTTAAACTCTCATGGCGCAAAAGCTATAGGCATCAGCGGAAAAGATGCTCATTTTATTACAGCAAAATCAAAAGAGTTTGCAAAATGGGGATTCACAGGAAATATTACAAGCGTAAAACCTGAAGTTATTTTAAACCTTATCGCAGAGAAATTTATACCAGTTATTGCGCCAATAGCCGCTGGCGAAGAGATGGGACATCCTGGTTTTAACATTAATGCAGACCTTTGCGCATCATTTGTTGCAAAAGCAATTGGAGCAAATAAAATCATATTTTTAACAGATACAGCAGGTGTGCTAAATAATAATAAAGAGCTATTGAGCACCCTTACAAAGGCTGAGGTTGAGGCACTAAAGGCAGATGGAACTATCCATGGCGGAATGGTTCCAAAGGTTGATGCATGTTTAGAAGCAATTGATGGTGGAGTTCATAAGGCACACATAATAGACGGAAGATTAGAGCACTCGATGTTGTTAGAGTTGTTTACTTCAGAAGGCATAGGTACGCAGATAGTTGTGTGATTTAGTTTTGTACGCAAATATTTTTAATCTAAACATATAGACATAGTAATTATTTATATGCTTGTATGCCAGCTATTAATAATAAATTAAAAATTTATTAATTTATTGTTTAATTATTACCGGTACATAAAAATTAAGTATTTTAATACTAATATCTTCATCGTATACAAATTACATAATAAATGAATACGAGAAGGAGAGTCAATGAATAGACGAGACGCATTAAAGTTTGTCGGTATATCTGTAGCGACAACTGCAGTTTTAGGAAATGAAGCTAGCTTAAAAAATGATTTATCCAACACAAATGGTGTTGTCCCCGTTGCAAAGCTTCCAAAAAACGGTAAAGGTCCACGGATTGTGGTTATTGGTGGAGGATGGTCTGGACTATCTGTAGCAAAAAGATTAAAGCAGTATGTGCCTGACGCGGATGTTGTTATGGTAGAGCAAAGAACATCTTTTGTCTCTTGCCCAATCAGCAACCTTTGGTTGGTAGGTGGTGTTGAGCTAGAGTTTCTTTCGCATAGTTTTTTAGATGCAGCCAACAATAATGGATATACATACTTTAACGCATCTGTTTATGATATTGACAGAAAAAAACGCACAGTCTATACAAATCAAGGTTCTGTAGATTATGAGTACCTTGTTATAGCGTCTGGGATTGACTATGATTACAGTAGATGGACAAAAGGTGACGCAACACTTGAGTATGAGCTAAGGACAAAATATCCCGCAGGATTTCAAAATCATGGAGAGCACGAAACAATAAAAGGAAAAATAAAAAACTTCAAAGGTGGGAATTTTATACTAACAGTTCCAGGTGGAAACTACAGATGTCTACCTGCTCCTTACGAGAGGGCTTGTCTTATTGCTGATTATATGAAAAAGAATAAGATTAAGGGCAAAGTAATTGTAATGGATGAGAATCCTGAGATTACCATAAAAGCAAAAGGATTCCACTCTGCATTTAGTGAAATGTATAAGGATTATATTACTTATATGCCTGGCACTGTTATTGAGGAGTTTGACTTGAAGAACAAAAAAGTTACTACTGACTTTGGTGATGATATCTCATTTTCAGATGCTGCTTTTTATCCGCGTGTTAGAGGTAGTAAGCTTCTAGAGATAGCAGGTATTGCTAAGGATGGAATCAATAAAGGTGAGGCAAATATCGATCAAATTACTTATCAAGTCATAGGGGATGACCGTGTCTTTTGCTCTGGAGATTTGAGACCTATGACATTTAGTAAATCAGGAAATACAGCAAATACAGAAGGGCACAATGTTGCAAGAAGTATTGCTAGTAGAATCTTAGGCACAAAATATATATGGGAATCCCCACATACTAGATGCTACTCGGTAGTTGCACTTAAGCCAGCCCGTGCAATATTTGTAAACACTGACTATAAGTGGAATGATTCTGATAAAACTTTTACATTCTTTAATGCTGCAACCATGGAAGATTGGCGTGTAAAAGCTGGAGTTGACGCAGGAAAAGCCCTTATTGGATGGGGAAGTAATCTATACCAAGATATGTTTTATAAATAATCACAAAACAGTAGATATACAGATTTTACTCCTTGCCATTTTGTAAAAGAGCTTCTCACTTGAGAGCTCTTTTGGTATTTTTTTGGACTCTAAAATTTCTTCACATAAGAGTTTTGCAAGCAGAGGGGCTACTACAAAACCTCTTGAGCCAAGCGCATTTATGATATAAAGATTTGGAAAGTACTCTAACATTTGTGGTGGAATTTTTGTACCGTTTTGAATAGACGGATACTTTTTTATAGATTTTTCATAATCAATGACTTTACCAATAACTGGAAAATAACTCTTGATTGTTGCTCTTGCACCTTTATAAATATTAACCACTTCTAAATTATCAAGTTTTATAAGTTCGTCGGCAAGAGAGAGAAGAGTCTCTACCTGCTCTTGCTGACTATTTGGATTAAAGCTACATTTGTCACAAGTTGTTAAACACTCCATTTCTGTGGTATCGTGTCTCTCTTTTGTGGCTCCAATAGCAACGGTTTCATCGTTTTTATTTGTTGAAATAGAGATAGATTTATGTATATTAAATGGTATTTTTGTAGTTGTTTTAACATCTATTTTAACTCCAAAAATTGGAGATATTTTTATATATGGAATCGAGACTAAAGATTTAATTGCTCCTTGAGCCAAGACAATACTATCTGCTTTTATATCTTCCAAGTTGTAGCAATTTCCATCATGAAATAACTCTTTAATATCTTTATTATAAAAATCACAACCCTCTATTAGTTTTGTGCAAACTTTGAGAGGGTCTAAAATTGCCGCATTTTCATAAAAGTACCCATCTATTTTAGTAAAATTTTCAGATATTTTTTGTAGTTCATCGGTCGAGATATATCTATTTTTTATGTTATTAGTTTGTAATTTATCATCGCTAAAGTTGTCGTTTGTGACTCTTAGAACCCCATTTTTTTTGATTGATTCTGGAGAGAGCTTCTCATAAAAGTTTAATGAAAATTCTAAAGAGTTGTTTACGAAAGTATTGTATAAATTTTCTTTTCCAGGAAGTGGGGATAAAAATGCTCCAGCTGCTCCGCTTGCACCTTTTGCTATGCCCTCATTATCGACAATCGCAACTTTTTTACCATTTTTTTTAAAACGGTATGCCATATTGCATCCAGCACTTCCGGCACCGATGATGAGATAATCATATTTTTTCATGGTAGCAATTATAGAAAAAATGGGCTTAATCCATTTAAGCTTTGTTGTGTTGGAGTTAATCAGCTGTGTTGTTTAAGAGCTAAAAAACGCCTTTGATTAAGTTTGATATTATTCTTGTCGTATGTTAAGTTAATCTTATTATAGTGACTGATATAATTGCTAAAAAATAGGAACTATAATGTACGGATTATTTGAAGACGAAGATGACATATTTATGGGTTCACCAAAAAGCAAACTGATGGATGTTGTGTTTAATGCTAACAACGATGTTGTAAGAATGGAGTTGCAAAATTTTATAGATAGGACTGCAGCTATGGAGATTATGATGGCTGAAAAATTTGGTGATGATTTTGACACTGATATTGCAAGATTTATAATATCAAACAGAGATGCTGTGGAGAACTACTCTAAGAGCCTATATATTGAGCTGATGGGTAAGATATTATCACAAAGTGAATAATTGAAGAGACTTTTAAGTGTTTATTTAGTTGCTCTTTTTGTAGCAACCACTTTATCTGCTGAGTGGTTTACTCAAAAAGAGGAGATAAGGCTTAAAAAAGATGAACAAAAGAAAATTCTTGTAAAATATGATGACAAAAAGAAACTGTTTGTATTTAGATGGACGCTTTATAAAAATGGTGGCTTAGTTATGTTTAGGGTGTATGATAAAATCGTTGCTCAAAATGTACTTTATCTAAGATATCAAAACGAAAGTTTTAGATTTGATTTAAAAAATAGAAGTTTAGATGCCTACGAAGTCCCATATATACTAGTTAAATTTAAAGAGTTTGATGATGTAAAAAAAGAGGCAGTGTTTGATCTTTTTTTATTTGATAAAAAAAAGCAAGTTGAGTTAGAATTTTTAAAAAATGAGCTAAAGAGAGATAATGCAAAGAGTTGAAAATGAAATAGCAAGATTAATCAAAGAGATAGATTATGATGAAGTCAGCAATCTCTTTAACACTCTCTCTGGCGGGAAAAGAGTTCGTGCCAAATTGATTTTAAAAATAGCAGATAAGCATGAAAAAGCTCCTCTGCTTGCAGCTATAGTGGAGTTAATCCACGCTGCAAGTCTGCTTCATGATGATGTTATAGATGAAGCAACTATAAGACGAGGGGTTGCTTCGGTAAATGCAACAAATGGAAGCAAAACTGCTGTGATGCTTGGAGATATTCTCTACTCAAAAGCTTTTAGTGAGCTTACCTCTTTTGGTGAAAATATCGCTAAAATTGTCTCTTCTTCTGTCACGGCCTTGAGTAAAGGCGAGATGATGGATGTCAAAATGGCTGAAAATTTTAATAGTGATGAAGATAAATATTTAGAGATGCTTTATCTAAAAACTGCAACTCTGATTGAAGCTTCTGCTGAATCTAGTGCCATTTTAGTTGGCAAAGATGCCGTGTCTTATGCTCTTTATGGAAAAAATCTCGGTCTCTCTTTTCAGATAATTGATGATATTTTAGATATTACTTCAGACAAAGAAACTCTCGGTAAACCTGCTTTGAACGATTTTGTAGAGGGTAAATGCACGCTGCCGTATATTTATCTCTATAAGCTCTCAAATGAAGATGATAAAAAACGACTACTCTCTCTACATGCTAAAACTCTAAATGAGTTTGATGGTTCTTGGATAAAACAGAAGATGCAAGAACAAAAAACTATAGAAAAATCTTTTGAGCTAGCAGTTTCTCTCTCGAATGAAGCAATGAATGCAGTAAAAAATGATACTGAGCTCGTAAATATTTTACAAACCATGATAAAAAGAAGTTATTGATGCACTATTTAAACATAAGTTTCTCACACAAAAATTCAACTCTTGAGGTTAGAGAAAAACTCTCTTATCCAGATGATTATCATGTTAAGGGTTGCTTAACAAAATTAAATTCATGTGATGCTATAAACGAGGCTATTCTAATCTCTACATGCAACAGAATGGAAGTTTTTTGTAGCTGTAGCGATATCGCACAAGCGACAGAATATATTTTTACTACTCTTTCACAAAGAGCTGGGATATCTATTGATGAGCTAGAGGGAAGGGCAGATGTCTATGATAACAGTAGTGCCATACATCATCTTTTTGCTGTTGCATCTTCACTTGATTCTATGGTTATTGGCGAAACACAAATTGCAGGACAACTCAAAGATGCTTTTAGATTGTCATACGACAGCGGATTTTGTGGTCAAAAGCTAGCTCGTGCCATGCACAATGCGTTTAAGTGTGCTGCAAAAGTTAGAAATGCTACGGATATTTCATCTAAACCAGTCTCTATAGCTAGTGTAGCTGTTTCAAAATTAAAATCAGTCTTAGATAATGTTAGTGGCAAAAAAGCTCTAATTATAGGTGCTGGAGAGATGTCAGAGATAACAGCAAAGCATCTCGCTTCTAGTGGAGCAGATGTTTATATAATGAACAGAACAAAAGAAAAAGCTATAAAACTAGCAGAGGAGTGCTCAGTAAAAGTACTAGATTTTGAAGAGTTGCCAAATGCAGTAAATGAGTTTGAAATTCTTTTTACAGCAACTTCTGCACCAAAAGCAATCATTACCGATGAGATTATAAAGGCTTGTGATTTTGATAGGTTTTGGTTCGATATGGCACTTCCGAGAGATATCGACTACAATAAAGGTGAACGCATAAACCTTTATGATATTGATGACTTAAAAACTATTGTAGATGAAAACAAATCTATCCGTGAAGATAGTGCCAGAAAAGCACATGGAATCATTGGGAGAAGTACTGTTGAGTTTTTTGAGTGGTTAGACACTCTGAATATAGAACCTATGATAAAAGAGATTTACGAAAAAGCATTTAAAGCCGCAAGAGAAGAATCAAATAGAGTAATGAGAAATGGGTATATTCCAAAAGAGTATGAAGCCCAAGTTCATAAAATGAGCCAACAAACTATAAAAAGATTTCTTCATGATATGACCTCGAAAATGAGGAGTGTATCCGAAGAATCAAAATCTGATATGGTAACAAGTGCGCTTCAATTTCTAATAAAAGAAGATAAAACAGAGATATTAGATAAGTATAAGTGTGAACATGAGCTAAATAGAGCAGAAGGAAAAAGATGAGAAGAAGTAGAGCTTTTATACCAACAACAAAAGAAGCGCCATCAGACGCGACTTTAGCTAGTCATATCTATCTTAGCAGAGCAGGATTTATCTCTCAAGTTGCAAGCGGACTTTATAGCTATATGCCAATGGCAAAAAAAGTAATCACAAAAATAGAAAATGTGATAAATCAAGAGATGGCTAATGCTGGATGTGAAGAGGTTGAGCTCAGTTTTGTGACACCAATTACTCTATGGGAAGAGAGTGGAAGAAGCGAGAAGTTTGGCAAAGAGTTATTGAGATTCCACGACAGAAAAGATAATATGTTTGTTTTGGGTCCAACACATGAAGAGATGATGGTTGATTTGGTTCGTAACCGTGTTACAAGCTATAAGCAACTCCCAATAAATCTTTATCAGATGAAAATCAAGTTTCGTGATGAAGCAAGACCTAGATTTGGCATCATGAGAGGTCGTGAATTTCTTATGAAGGATGGTTATAGTTTTCACTCTTCAGTAGAAGATTTGGATAGAGAATTTGATGCAATGGAGAGAGCATATAAAAAAATCTTAGCCAGACTTGGGCTTGATTTTAGAGTAGTTGAAGCTGATAGTGGCGCTATTGGTGGAAGCGGTTCAAAAGAGTTGATGGTAATTGCTGGAAGTGGCGAAGATACTCTGGCTGTTTGTGATAGCTGTGAGTATGGTGCAAACATAGAGATATTTTTAGGTGCCAGCGATGAAGCTCAAAAAGATATTATTTTCACAAGCGTTAAAGATATAAAAGGTGATGAAATATGCCCAAATTGTGACGGAAAACTCTCTCTTACAAAAGGGATAGAGGTTGGGCATATCTTTAAGTTAGGCACCACATATTCGGCACCTTTAAAGGCTCACTATTTGGATGAAAATGGCAAAGCTCAACCGTTTATTATGGGAACATATGGCATGGGCGTCAGTAGAATTATGGCGGCAATTATTGAACAAAACCATGATGAGAGTGGTTGTATCTGGACAAAGGAGAGCGCACCATACTCTGTAAATATCATAATTTCAAACATCAAAGATGAGGCTCAAGTAAAACTAGCCGAAGAGCTTTATGAGAATCTAAAATCTTTGAATGTTGAAGTTATGCTTGATGATACAAAAGAGAGATTTGGCTTTAAGATGAAAGATGCCGAACTTATTGGTTTTCCATATAGTGTAATCATTGGCAAAGAGCTAGAAAATGGTGTTGTTCAGATTTTTGATAGAAAAACGAAAGAGATAACCCCCATTAATGCTCAAGATATTAAAACTAAGATTTTAGAACTTTTATAAATGGTATATTTTTTACTATATCTTTTTTTAGAGTTAATGATTACCATCAATATCTCCTCTGCTATTGGTGGATTTGCTACTTTTTTAGAGATTATAGTTAGTGCTTTTATTGGTATAGTGATACTGATAAATTTCAAAAACACTCTGTTTGAAAATATGAGCAAATTGTCTCGCAATCAGATAAATGTAGGAGAGTTTGAGAGATTAAATCTTTTTACAATCTTAGGTGCTTTTTTGTTGATTTTACCTGGATTTTTAACAGATATAGTCGGATTATTGTTGCAATTTGGTGCTGTTAGTTCAATGGTCGTTAACCGTTATAGTGTAAAATTTAGCACTAAAGAAGAAAAATTTGAAAAAAATTATAGAGAAAAGGAATCAGATGTCATTGATGTTGAAATTATTAGCGACAATAGCTATATTAAGTAGTGTTATTTATGCAAGTGATGAGAACAAAGTTGAAAAGTATCTAAAGGATAGTTTCGGCAGTAACCCAAATATTAAATCTATAAAAGTAAATACAACTAATATTATAGAGATTAAGGAACATAAGGGATGGAGTGCGTATTACATTGAAGCAGATGCAATTTTAAAGCAAGATGGTAGACAGGTTGTTCAGAAAATGCTTTGGTTTTCAAATGGAACTCTAATAACTAAAGAGTTAGCTGATTTAAATAGTAGGCAAGATATAAGTGATTTAGTTTCTTTACCATTTAAAAATGAGTATTATAAAAAAGAGAATCTAATTTATGGAAATGCTAATGCTAGACATAAAGTTGTAATATTTTCTGATCCACTTTGTCCTTTTTGTAGAGAATTTGTGCCAACTGCGCTGGAATATATGAAAAAAGATCCAAGTAAATATGCGGTATATTATTATCATTTTCCACTTCAGTCACTCCACCCAGCAGCAGTTGAACTAGTTCAAGCAGCAATAGCGTTAGAATTAAAAGGCGTAAAAGATGTTGTGCTAAATCTTTATAAAGTAAAAATAAATCCAAAAGAGCGTTCTAATGAGGTTATTTTGGCTGAGTTCAACAAAGTAATGAACTCTAAAATCACTATGGCTGATTTAATGTTGCCAGCGGTCACGACTCACTTTCAGAGCGACATGAAAATAGCCGACACGCTTATGGTTAATGGAACACCAACTATGTTTTTTAACGGTGTGGTCGATAAAACAAAAAACAGATATAAAGAAGCAAAATAGATGAAAAAACTAACAATTGCAACAAGAGCATCAGCACTTGCACTTTGGCAAGCTTATCATATCAAAGATAGAATAGAAGCCTCTTATCCAGAAATTACAGTAGAATTAAACGAGATTGTAAGTAACGGAGATAAAGTTTTAGATAGGCCATTGGCACTGATTGGTGGAAAGGGACATTTTACAAAAGAGCTCGAGGATGAGATGTTGGCGGGAAATGCCCATTTAGCTGTCCATAGCCTAAAAGATGTTCCAACTTACATACCTGAAGGTTTAGAGTTGGTAGCTGTTACTGCAAGGCAAGATCAAAGCGATGTTTTCTTGTCACACAACTATGAGAGTCTTGATGCACTGCCTCATGGCGCGGTGGTTGGAACAACTAGCTTAAGAAGAAGAATGCAACTTTTGCGACAACGACCAGATCTAAAAGTAAAAGATTTAAGAGGTAATGTAAATACAAGACTTAGAAAACTTCAAGAAGGGCAGTATGATGCAATTATTTTAGCGTTTATCGGCCTTCATAGATTGGATCTGCTAAAAGATATTCCACATGCACAAAAATTGTCACTCGACATGATGATACCACCGATGGGACAAGCTGCCTTAGGAATTGAAATAGTTTGTGGTAATGATAAAGTTAGAGAGATAGCGCTTAGTCTAAGAGATGAAAAAACATTTATTTGTACAAAAATAGAGAGGGATTTTATCTCTAAAATTGGAGCAGGATGCTCGGCTCCCGTAGCTTGTAATGCTGTTGTAAATGATAATGTTATTACTTTTAGAACAATGATTGGATTTCCAGATGGTACAAATGTAATGCAAGAAAAAATAGTTAGAAATATTGAGGAGTCTGATAATCTAGGATTTGAGATGGCTCAAATTATGATAGATAATGGTGCTATAAAGTTACTCGATGATGCACAGAAGATAGCATTTAAAAATGAAATGCCACAGAGATTATAGCAGTATCACAAAATAAAACAAAAGAACAACTATGAAAAAAACTATAGAACTGTTAAAAAAAAATAATGAGTTGAGAATTATTAGTGATGAGCTTGATATTTATCTTGAGATTCCTCATTTAGCATATGCAGAGGTAAAGAAAAAAGATGGCGGTAAAGCACTTCTTTTTACTAGCGTTGTTGATAAAAAGAATGGCTTAAAATTTGAAGAGCCTGTTGCTATGAATATTTTTGGCTCATACAAAAGGTGTGAACTACTTTTTGGCAGAACTATAGAGTCTGTTGCTGATGAGATAACAAAGCTTCTTCATATGAAACCACCAGCTAAATTTATGGATAAGTTATCTATGGCAGGTGATTTGTTTGCGCTTAAAAATATATTTCCTAAAAAGTTAAAATCAAAAGGCGCATGTCAAGAGATTAAATATCTGGACGAAAATATAGATTTGTCTAAACTGCCAGTTCTTACTACTTGGGAGCAAGATGGTGGACCTTTTATTACTATGGGGCAGGTTTATACGCAGAGTCTTGATGGCGATATGGTAAATCTTGGTATGTATAGACTCCAAGTTTATGATAAAAATCATCTAGGTATGCACTGGCAGATTCATAAAGACTCTTCTCATTTCTTTGATCAGTATCAAAAAGCTGGTAAAAAAATGCCTGTAAGTGTTGCTATCGGTGGAGACCCGCTCTATACTTGGTGTGCAACCGCTCCACTTCCTTATGGTGTTAATGAGCTACTTATGTATGGACTTATCAAAAAAGAGCCAGCAAAATTAGTAAAATCTCTAACGACCCCACTTTATATACCGCAAGATGTTGATTATGTAATTGAGGGATGGGTTGATACTCAAAATATGAGAATGGAGGGTCCATTTGGAGATCATACTGGCTACTACACACTAAAAGAGTCATATCCAGTTATGGAAGTAAGTGCGATTACTATGAAAAAAAATCGTACTTTTTTAGCTACAGTTGTTGGGAAGCCGCCACTGGAAGATAAGTATATGGGATGGGCGACAGGGAAGATATTTTTTCCACTTTTAAAAACAACCGCACCTGATTTACTTGATTATCATATGCCAGAAAATGCAGGTTTTCATAACCTTATTTTGGCAAAAATGCAACCACATTATAAAGGTCACGCCAAACAGTTTATGCATGCATTTTGGGGTGCAGGGCAGATGAGTTTTGTAAAACATGCTATATTCTTAGATGAAAATTCTCCTAAATTAGACAACTACGAATCTCTAACTTCATACATATTAGATAGATTTACTCCAAAATCACTTTTTATCTCAGAGGGAATTTTAGACGCACTTGATCACTCTTCGCCAGAGTCTTTAGTTGGTGGAAAGCTTGGTATTGATGTAACTGTTGGAAAAAGAATTGAGCCTCCAGAGCTTTTGGGTGATGAGGAACTTCTTGTTAAAGTAAAAGAACTTGTGCCAGATACAGTAGACCTCCATCAGTATATGAGAAGAACTAAAAATCCAATTACGGTAATCTCCATTAAAAAAACAAAAAATGTAAAAGAGCATTTTAATGCGCTTACTAAACTAAGTTCAAATTTAAGAGTAGTTATTTTTGTTGATGAGCTTAAAAATGATATTTTTAATCCATATATGTTAATTTGGAGAGTCACTAACAATATGGATGCTATTAGAGATATTTATATATCAGATCCTATGGTTGCTATTGATGGAACAACAAAAAATTTGTTAGATGGATTTACTAGAGAGTGGCCAGATGATGTTGACTGTACAGAGTCTGTTGTTGAGTCATTAAAGCAAAGAGACATCTGGGATTTAGATGATAAAATATATAAAAAATTTCAATTATAGCTGCATGTGAAAAAAAGTATTCTTTGTGCTATTTTATAAGGTTCGTATAATAAATAGTTGTGTACTATAATTAATTATTATTAAGGCTAACTCATGAATAAATTTTTAATCGTCGTATCGTCCTTTTTTCTTTTGAGCTCTATGGATTGTAGTGCTGCTGTCTATAAAGGTCAAAAAGAGTATGTTAAAAAGTGTGTAATTTGTCATCATGCTGGACAAGAGTTTATAGCTACTAAGAAAAAAAGAGAGTGGGCAAGCCTAATGAGAAATGGTGGAGAGGCATTGGCCCAAATTCATATTGAAAGCAAAAATAGAAAAGCTGAACCATCTGTTGAATATTTTCAGAGTGATGACTTCGCCAGTAGTGCTAAACACTTGAAAGATTTTATGAAAGAGTACGCGCAAGATAGTGGAAATGTACCAGCTTGTAATTAATATAAATCTTCACAGGTAGAGTTTTCTCTATCTGTTTTTGTCCCTCTTTAATTTTGTAAAATCATATAATTTAGCTAAAATACCGAACTTTTTACTACTGGAGAAATCATGGACAAAATGTGGTCAGGTCGTTTTTCTGCAACTGCTTCAACACTCTTGGATCAATTTAATGCATCTATTATGTTTGATAGAAAACTTTATCGTGAAGATATTGAGGGTTCATTGGCTCATGCCGCAATGCTAACCAAACAAGGAATTTTAACCACAGAAGAGTTTCACCAAATAAGTGATGGTTTGAGTCAAGTTATGATAGAGATAGAATCAGGCGAATTTGAGTGGAAGATTTCAGATGAAGACTTGCATATGGCTATTGAGAAGCGCCTAACGGCAATTATTGGCGATACTGGAAAAAAACTTCACACCGCAAGAAGTAGAAATGATCAAGTTGCGGTTGATTTTCGTCGTTATGTTCTGAGAAAAAATTTAGAGATAGTTGATGCTCTTAAACTTTTGATGAGTGAGATTTTAGTGGTTGCTCATAAACATACGGAAACCTTGCTCCCAGGGATGACACATCTTCAGCATGCTCAACCAATTAACTTTGGTTTTCATTTGGGTGCTTATTTGTCAATGTTTAAAAGAGATATTGAGAGATTTGAAAGCTCACATAAAAGAAACAATGTCTCTCCCCTTGGCTGTGCTGCACTCGCTGGAACACCACATAATATCAATAGAGATATGACAGCGGAACTTTTGGGATTTGATGAAGTTAGCATCAACTGTCTAGATACTGTTAGTGACAGGGATTTCGCATTAGAGATTTTGTTTGGCATCTCAACTATGATGATGCACATATCGAGACTCAGCGAAGAACTTGTTATGTGGTCTAGTTATGAGTTCGCATTTGTTGAGCTTAGCGATGAGTACTCGACTGGCTCTTCTATTATGCCACAAAAGAAAAATCCTGATGTTCCAGAACTCTTACGCGGAAAAACAGGAAGAGTTTATGGCTCACTTATGGGACTTCTAACTGTTATGAAGGGGCTTCCTTTGGCGTATAACAAAGACACGCAAGAGGATAAAGAGGGTGTTTTTGATGCAGTTGAGACTGCTGAAATATCTTTAGCGATATTAAAAGAAGCAATCAAAACTATGCAGGTAAAACCTCACAACATGCTCAAAGCTTCTAAGGTTGGGCATTTAAGCGCTACGGATTTAGCTGATTATCTGGTACAAAAATGCAATATTCCATTCCGCGAGGCTCATTTTATAACAGGAAAAGCTGTTGCAAAAAGTGAAGAGTTGAAAATTGACTTAAGCGATATTGAGCTCAAGTATCTTCAAGATATAGATAGCAGAATAGGTGGTGATGTTTTGGAATTTTTATCCATCACAAACTCAATGAACGCGAGAACCTCCGCCGGTGGAACTGCTAGCATCAGAACAAAAGAACAACTGCAATATTTTAAAACTTTTTTGGAGAAGTAGATGAAAGTAACCGTATCGCACCAAGATGGAATGAAGTTTGAAGCAAAAACTGAAAAAAGTAGCTTTATAATCGACTGCCCAACAATTTCACCTGTTGAGTATTTTCTAGCAGGAGTTATCTCATGCAGTGCAACTGACATAGTTTTGCTACCTAAAAATCAAGGTAAAACGG
This sequence comes from Sulfurimonas sp., assembly GCF_028713515.1. GTDB lineage: Bacteria > Campylobacterota > Campylobacteria > Campylobacterales > Sulfurimonadaceae > Sulfurimonas. The sequence continues at coordinate 361,871 of NZ_JAQTOD010000001.1, forward strand.
TATCTAATTTGGCTATAGATGGCGAAGTTGTCAGAAACGAAGAACAACCAAGAAAGTTCAATCAGCTTCATTTGACATATAGATTCAACTCAGATGCTGATGATATAATGGCTTCAAGATGGGTTATGGCATCGTTGGAGACATACTGTTCAACTATAAATACTATCCGAGACACAACGGAGATTTCATACTCTATAATTCACAATGGAAACATTGTTTGTGAAAACCAAAAGATGATTTCAGGTGGTGGAGCAAAGATTGATTTGGGAAAAATAGAGTCTTGCCCAAGCTAATCTAGTAAGTTGGTATAGTTAATGCTAATGCTGCATATAGACTAAATAAACATGGTCTTATGTAGGAGATATTATGCTAGAAGCTGTTTTTGTACTACTGTTATTTGCTATTGTGGCAATAGTTACTTATGAACTAAAAGCCATGTTCAGCAGAAGAGAATGGGGTGAAAATTCTAAATCGCTTTTTTAGAATTTCTCCACCCTCTTTAAATATTTACTCACTATAAATTTTCTCATATATGGTAATTCTACTAAGCACATTTTTAAGATAATTTTTCGGTTCTTCATATTTTAGGTCACTAAGAAGCTTATTGTATACATCATCCGCTGTCATACTATTTATAATTAACGCTGCTTTTTTCATGTCATTGCTTTTTACAAATGCCCATGCTACATTTCCGCCACCAGTATTATAGGCCGCAACGGTGCAGTAAAGACGGCTTTGTGGATCTTTTATCTCTTTTAGATATTTGTAATAAAGTATATGTAAATATGCAGAACCAATAGTTATATTATTTGTACTATTATATAGATATTCATCACTCATCAATTTCTTTTCACTGTATAAAAATTGGTATGTATCTAATCCTGCGCTGCTTGGAACTATTTGCATGAGACCATATGCCGGAATAAAAGATCTTGCATATGGATTAAAGCAGCTCTCAGTATGTATAACAGCGTAAATTAATGAGATAGGTATTTGTTGCTTAAGTGAATGCTCTTTTACATCACTATAAAATATTTTTGACCTCTCTAGTGTTGCATTGTCTGGCATCTTTACGCTTAGTGTGTAAATCTTATCATTTCTAATTTTGCTTGATTCTTTTGATGATATATCTAGATCGTCTGTATTTTTATCTACAAACTCTTTTAAACTATTTTGTGTTGGCGATTTTCCAAGCATGATACCAGAGAGTATCGGTTCTGCTTTTGTTGGGGCGTCAACAATACCATCTGGCTTAGCTATTTTTTGTAGTTTTTGCTCTAATGGATCACTCTCCTGGACCTTTTTTGTATCAATAGTGACAACTCTTGCTAGGGCTTGACGGAGTTTTTGTCTCGCTTCGTTTGGGTTTGAAGAGATTACCTCAATGGTTATTTTTTCATGCTCAAAATCCACGCTGGTTCTTATTTTTTTATCTAAAGTATAAGAGACCCAATTTTTTTTATCAGAGAGCTTTGGATCATCCCAGTAGGCTCCAACCTCTTTTTTGTAATCAAGTATTGCTTTTTCTTGAGCTTTTTTATAGTTTTCAAACTCTCTATTTGTCTCTTTTTTGAATGTATCAAATTTAGAGTTTTCTTTTTGAAATCCTTGCATCTGCTCTCTTGCAAAGTCATCCGCACTTTGGGCGCTAAGCAGAGTTACTGTTGAGGAGATTATTATAATTTTTTTAATCATTTCAATTCCATTTTTTTAATTAAAGACAGTGTTAATGTTATAAAAATACTTTAGGATCGGTGTCGCTTAAGTGCGTCCAAGCTAGTTTTGCACCACCGAGTATGTGAAAATGAAGATGTTTTACCTCTTGCCCACCATCATCGCCAACATTAGTAATAACTCTATATCCGCTATCTTTGAGGTTCATTTCGTTAACAACTTCATGAATAAAAAGTGTCATTTTTGCCATTATATTTGAATCTACATCATTAAAGCTTTCAACATGAGTTTTTGGAATTACAAGTATATGAACTGGAGCCTTTGGATTTATGTCATGAAATGCTATAAATTCATCATTTTCTAGTACTGTATTTGATGGAATTTTATGATTAGATATTTTGCAAAATAAACACATTTTCTTTCCTTTATTTCTTGTTCTTGTGGGCTAATTATATAAAAAAATTCTTTTATTCTAGCATACAAACAGGTAAATGAAGCTATATGTAAAATATATTTGACTATAATCCATATTAAAATTTAAGAGGATATTTTCCTCTAATGAGTGAGATAATTTTGAAAAAATGGTATGACGCAATAAGAGAGGCACAGAGTGTTGAGAGCATCGAAGATATTCGCATATCTGTGTTTGGTAAAAAGGGTGTTTTAGCGGAAGAGTTTGCTAAAATGAAAACAGCATCAGATGAAGAAAAATCAAAAATAGCACAAGAGTTAAATATTCACAAGAATGAACTTATGAATGAGCTAAACAGTAGAAAAATAGTTCTTCAAACAGTAGAGTTGCAAGAGGCCATGAAGGCTGAAGCTATTGATGTATCTCTTTTTAGTTCACAAAGTCAAGCAGGAGCTCTTCATCCTGTGATTGAGACAATGGATAGAATTGTTGAGTATTTTTCAAGTATGAATTTTGCTATAAAAACAGGGAATATGGTTGAGGATGATTTCAATAACTTTGAAGCTCTAAACCTCCCTAAATATCATCCAGCTCGTGATATGCAAGACACATTTTATTTTAAAGACGAGATGCTTCTTCGTACACATACTTCGCCAGTTCAGATAAGAACGATGATGGGCACAAAACCACCGATTCGTATGATAGCTCCAGGTGCTGTTTTTCGCCGTGATTATGATATTACACACACGCCTATGTTTCATCAAGTTGAAGGTCTTTTAGTGGACGAAGAGGGGAAAGTTTCATTTGCAAATCTAAAGTATATTTTAGAGGATTTTTTAAAGTATATGTTTGGTGATGTAAAAGTCAGATTTCGTCCATCTTTTTTCCCTTTCACTGAACCATCGGCGGAGGTAGATATCTCTTGTGTTTTTTGTAGTGGAGATGGCTGTAGGGTTTGTTCAAAAACTGGTTGGCTGGAAGTTCTGGGTTGTGGAATAGTTGATCCAAATGTGTTTGAAGCAGTTAAATATAAAAATGTAAGTGGTTACGCTTTTGGTTTAGGTGTTGAGAGATTTGCAATGCTTATCCATCAAATAGGAGATCTTCGCTCGCTTTTTGAGGGAGATATTAAGTTGTTGGAGCAGTTTCGATGATAGTTACTAAAAGTTGGTTAAATGAGTGGGTTGATTTAAGCGGAATCACGACAGATGATTTGGTTAAAACACTTAACTCAATAGGTTTAGAAGTTGATAGCGTGAAAACATATAAAATTCCAAACAAGATAATATTTGGTCGAGTTCTTGAGTGTGTTAAGCATCCAGAGGCAGATAAACTTAGTGTTTGTCAGGTTGACATTGGAGAGAGTACTCGTCAAATTGTATGCGGTGCATCTAATGTTAGAGCAGGTTTAACCGTCGTTGTAGCAACTATCGGCGCTGTAATGCCAAGTGGTTTAGTAATAAAACCGGTAAAGCTTCGCGGTATCGAATCAGATGGTATGATATGTTCTGCGAGTGAGATAGGACTAGAAGATCTGCAAGATGGGATTTTAGAGCTTGATGGCAGTATCGGTAAGTTTAAGCTAGGTCAAGAGGTTTGCACAAACACTTTTTTTAATGATGATATAATAGAGATAGAACTAACAGCAAATCGTGGTGACTGTTTAAGCATAAGGGGTGTTGCTAGAGACCTAGGTGCCGCATATGATAGAATTTTAAAAGATAAAAATATAAAAGAGAATGAAGAAAAAAGAGTTGGTATTGGTAGAGTTTTAACTTTCTCTCATGAAAATAATCTAGATGTTTCTGTGCGATACAAGGCTGTGGATGTAGAAAATATAAATTTACCTTTTATTATAAAGCTCAGATTAGCTCAAATTAATGAGAAAAAATCCACAAATATAGACTCTATATTGCTCTATGCAACACATAGCAGCGGCGTAATCTTAAGAGCATATAGTCATGAGTTCCTCTCTGTAAATAAAGAGAGCATGGCAAAAATAGAGTTAGTCAAAGATAATAATGGATTTGTTTGTGTTATGGCACAAAATAGGGCTTCTGTTGTAGGTGTTATTCAGGATGAGGAGTCTAGAATTAGCGTCGATAATGGAGTTATTTTTATTGAAGCGAGCTATATATCGCCAGAGATAATTTCTAGAAAAATGCAAGAAGTTAAAATAAATTCTGACGCACTATATTATAAAACATCAAGAGGAAGCGAACCTGAGTTAAATGTAGGCCTTGATTTTTGCCTAAACCTCATCGAGCTCAACTCATCGTCAGTTGTTTATGGTGGTGCAATCGAGTATGCCAAAGTAGATGAGGATAGAATAATAAATGTAACCAAATCTGAGATTGATGAGATTATTGGTGCAAATATTGACAAGGCAAAAATTGCAAATATATTAAAGAATCTAGGCTTTAACAAAATCAAATCTTCAACTGACTCTTTCGTTGTCTTGGTTCCTAAATTTAGACATGATATATACAACAAACAAGATATAGCTGAAGAGATTGTTCGTCTTGTTGGGATTGATAATATTCCATCGAAAGCTTTTGCATTTACAGAAGAAAACAGACTAAAAGATGACTATTTTAGCTATAAAAAGAGATCAATATATAGACACAAAGCAGCCTATAGTGGCTTTTTTGAGTCAGTAAGTTTTGTTTTTGATGATAAAAAAACTCTAAAAAAATATGGTTTCGAGACAGTTGATGAAAGTTTGGAGCTGCTAAATCCAATTATCAGCACTTTGGATACGCTTAGAACAACGCTGCTTACAGGGCTTTTAAAATCAGCATCTCATAATAGTAAAAATGGTTACTCATCAATAAAACTTTTTGAAGTTGGTTCGGTATTTAATTCAAAAAGAGAAGAATCGATGAAAATGGCGATGCTTTTTAGTGGTTACAGAGAGTCTGAAAACTTAACTAACTCTGGAAAACCTATGAAGGTTGATTTTGCACTATTTGCTCAAGCATTATCTGATATCGTAGGTAGTTTTGAACTACAACAATATAATACAGCACATTCACTATCTCACATATACCAATGTGCTAAAGTGTTAATAGATGGCAAGCCAATTGGAGAGCTTTTCCGTCTTCATCCAGATGTTGAAAATTGCTATGATTTAGATGTAACATTTATGTGCGAACTTGATTTTGACAAACTTCCAAATGAGCTAAAGAGAGCAAAAAAATCATCAAAATATCAAGCTTCTTTTAGAGATTTAAGTATCATAATGCCAAAAAAAATGAGTTATGAAAAAGTTAAATCAACAATTGAATCATCCGCAAGCAGTGAGCTTGTCCGTTTTTATGTTGTTGATAAATATAGCGATAAATCTCTTGGTGAAAATATGAGTTTGTCTATCCGTTTTATTTTACAATCTTTTGAAAAAACATTAGAAGAGGATGATATTTCAAGTGTAATGGATAGCATCTTGGAGTCACTTAAAAATAAACTCGGAGTTGGACTCAGATGAACAGCGTAGAAGTTACTAAATCGTGTAAATTTTCACTCTCTATTTCTGATATTGCTCCTGATAAATCTATATCCCATAGATGTGCTATGTTCTCAATGCTGGCAGAGGGAACAAGTGAGATAACTAATTTTTTAAGGGCCGAAGATACCATGAACACACTAAGTATCGTTAAAAATCTTGGCGCAATAGTTAGTGATGATGGTATTACAATCAAGATAAGTTCAGGTGGTATAAAAGAGAGTAGTGAAATTTTAGATTGTGGTAATTCCGGAACAGGAATGAGACTTTTTTGTGGACTTTTAAGCTCTGCAGATGGTCATTTTATATTAAGTGGAGATGAGTATCTTCGTCGCCGTCCCATGAAGAGAGTAACGGCTCCACTTCGCGATATTGGTGCAAAGCTTGATGGAAGAAACAACGGAGATTTGGCTCCGCTAAGCATAAGAGGAGCTTCCTTAAAAGCCTTTAATTATGAGAGCAAAATTGCATCAGCGCAAGTTAAAAGTGCCATGATTCTGGCTGCTCTTAGAGCAGATGGAGTATGCACATATAGTGAACCAGAGCTAAGTCGTGACCATACGGAGAGAATGCTAAAGGGAATGGGTGCAGAGATTGAAGTGAATGGTTTAACTACGATAATCAAGCCTATGAAAAAACTTTTAAATCCTCTTAATATTAGAGTTCCAGCCGATCCATCAAGTGCATTTTTCTTTGCTGTTGCTGCTGCCATAACTCCTGATTCTGATGTTATTCTGGAAGGCGTCACCCTAAATATAACAAGAATTGAAGCTTTTAAAGCGTTAGAGAGGATGGGCGCGGATATAAAGTATGAGATTACGGAGAGTAAATATGAGCCAATCGGAAACATACATGTAAGGTATGCTCCGCTTGAAGCAATTACTATTGAAGATAATATTTCATGGCTCATAGATGAACTTCCAGCACTCTCTATAGCGTTTGCGTGTGCGGATGGTATTAGTATTGTAAAAAATGCCGAGGAACTTCGTGTAAAAGAGAGTGACAGGATCTCAACTGTCGTAAATGGTCTAAGGGCTTGTGGCATAGAGGTTGAAGAGTTTGAAGACGGCTATAGCGTAGTTGGTGGAGAGTTAAAAAAAGCTACAATAAACAGCCATGGAGACCATAGAATTGCTATGAGTTTTATTATTGCTGGAATGAGATGCGGAATGGTTGTTAAGGATATTGATTGTATCAACACCTCGTTTCCAAACTTTTTCGAAATAGTTGAAAAAATTACTAGAATAGATAAATAAAAACCTTTTTTACTAAGGAGAAAAACAGTTATGAAAATTGAATTAGCTGAAAATTATGGATTTTGCTTTGGTGTAAAAAGAGCTATAAAAATTGCCGAAGAGAATAAAAACTCAACAACATATGGCCCATTAATCCATAATTCAAAAGAGATTGAAAGATTAGAAAAAGACTTTAATGTTGGTTTGGCAAATAATCATAAGAGTTTTTTATCTGGCGACAAAGCTGTAATTCGTACTCATGGAATACCTAAGGACGAGCTAGCAGAACTAAAAGCAAACAGAGTAGATGTTGTTGATGCAACTTGTCCCTATGTAACAAAGCCACAGCAAATTTGTCAGGAGATGAGTGAGGCTGGATATGAAATAATTATTTTTGGTGACGAGGCTCATCCTGAAATAAAAGGTGTTAAGAGCTATGCAACCTTTGGTGCTATAGTTGTAACATCCTCAAAAGAACTTATAGATGTTAAATTGAAAGACAAAATAGCACTAGTAGCACAAACAACAAGACGCGTTGAAGATTACATGGAAGTTGCTAATTATTTGATTCCTCGCTACAAAGAAGTTAGAGTATTTAACACTATCTGCAATGCAACATTTGAAAATCAAGAAGCTGTAAAAAAGATCTCTACTAAAGCTGATATTATGATAATAATTGGTGGAAAAGATTCATCTAATACAAAACAACTCTTTAGCATCTCAAAGGATAACTGCAAAGATAGCTATCATATAGAAGATGAGAATGATTTAGACTATGAATGGTTTAAAAATAAAGAGTTCTGTGGAATAAGTGCTGGTGCATCTACTCCAGATTGGATTATACAGAGTGTTGTTAATTCAATTGAAAAAAATTGTTAATATCACTTTTATAATCTCCTATTATTAATAAGAAAATTATTAATAATAGGATACAATCACGAAATTTTTATGTAACAAGAGGATGGGTAATGGCGTTCGATAACGAATTATTTGAAGAAGAAAATTTTGCAGAAATGTTTGCAGCAAGCGAGAAACAGCAAGAGACTAGTCGTATAGTAGAGGGCGAGATTGTTGAGATTCAGGTTGCTGAAAACAGAGCATTAGTAGGTGTTGGCGATAAGCTAGAAGGAGTTCTGAGCTTAGACGAAATCAGTGAAAATGGAGAGCTAAAATTTAAAACTGGTGATAAAATCAAAGTAATGGTAACTGGATACTACAATGAGCGTCCTAAGATATCTTATAAAAAAGTTTTAGAGTTACAAAAAACTATTGATTTTATTGAAAAAAACAAAGAGAATTTTGAAGAGATTATTATTGAAGGTATTATCACTAAGAAAAACCGTGGTGGTTTTGTAGTTGAAGCTGATGATATCTCATTCTTTATGCCTCGTTCATTGGCTGCCTTTAAGGAGACAGATGAAGTAATTGGTCGTAAAATAAAAGCTCAAGTTGTTAAGATTGATGAAGAGCAAAACTCTATAGTTGTATCTCGTAGAAAACTATTCAATGAAGAGAGAAAAAAGAAAAAAGACATCATAGACAAACTTTTAGAAGAAAGCGCAATCGTTGAGGGAACAATCAAGAAAATAACCAGCTATGGAATGTTTGTTGATGTTGGCGGGGTTGATGGTTTAGTTCATTATAATGAAATTAGCTATAAAGGCCCAGTTAATCCATCTAAACTCTATAAAGATGGTGATGTTATAACTGTAAAAGCTATTTCATATGATAAAGACAAGAGGCATCTTTCGCTATCTATAAAAGCTGTTCAATCTGATCCTTGGGCAGAAGTTGAGAGTGAGCTTGATGAGGGTGACACTATTACTGTAACTGTTTCTAATGTTGAAGCTTATGGTGTATTTGTTGATTTAGGAAATGACATTGAAGGCTTCTTGCATATATCTGAGATTTCATGGGATAAAAATGTTAAAAATCCTGCTGATTATTTAAGTGTTGGTCAAGAGATTGATGTTGAAGTTATTGAAATAAATTCTAAAACTCATAAACTTCGTGTTTCGTTAAAGAGACTTTTACCTAAGCCATTTGATGATTTTATGAAGAAACACAGAGAGGGAGATTGTGTAACAGGAACAGTTACATCTTTGACTGATTTTGGTGCCTTTGTCCGCATTTCTGGAGTTGAAGGACTTTTACACAATCAAGATATCTCTTGGGATAAAAATGTTAAATGTAGAGATTTACTAAAAGTCGGCGAAGAGATTGAAGTAAAAATTGCTAAAATAAGCCCAGAAGATCAAAAAATATCCCTAAGCAGAAAAGCTCTTTTGGAGAGTCCAATAGATAAATTTGCAACTACACATAAAATAAATGCTGTTGTTAGTGGGACGATTAGAGATATTAAAGAATTTGGTGTATTTGTATCTTTAGAAAATGGAATTGATGCGTTGATTCGTGATGAAGATTTGTCTCCGCTTGTTAAAAGTGAACTCTCTGTTGGTCAAAAAATTGAAGCAGTTATTGCGGTTATAGATACTCGTCGTGACCGTATCCGCCTATCTGTTAAAAAATTAGATTACATAAAAAATCAAGCAATGCTAGAAGATATTAACGACAATGAATCACACTCGTTGGGTGATTTGATTAAAGATAAATTCAAGTAGATAGCATGCAAAAGATTTTGAAGTGGCTTACTCCGCTTATTGCAATTGGGGTAGCTATTTTTCTTATCTTTTTTTTTATTTCTATAAATTCAAATGAGAATTTAAGAGATGATGTTCAATTAAAACATAAAAGTGAAGTTACTGTAAAAGAGCTAAAGCAAAATTGGTTAGACTACTTTTCTAAAACAGAAAAACTTGGATATTTTTACCCAGTTAATGAAGTTTTTATAAAAATTGATTTAAATGAAAGTGTAGCAACCAGAACAGTATACAAACTCTCCGCACAATCTTTAGATCCATATCAGCTTTTTTGTTTAAAAGAAGAACTCAAACAACATAAATTAAAATATTATCTGAAGCAAGACAAAAGTGGAGTTGAGCTATATGTTTACTCCCAAGACAAAGAGAAGTTAAACTCTCTTGTTGTAGTTCTAAAAAATTATCAAATTTCAGCCAAAATAGGGCTAATCAAAGAGGATATATAATGCAAAAACATACCATAGTGGTTTGTGACCACATTCATGAAGCTGGATTAGAAATGCTTCGAAATGATAAAAATATAAATTTTATCATGGCAGCAGATGAAGATAAAATAAAACTACTTGATATTTTAGCTTCAGCTGATGTAGCAATAACAAGAAGTTCTACTGATGTTGATGAAAAATTTATTGCAGCATCAAAGAACATGAAAGCAATAGTCCGTGCTGGAGTTGGTGTTGATAATGTAGATATTCCTGGCTGCTCAAAAGAAGGTATTATTGTTATGAATGTACCAACTGCAAACACAATTGCTGCGGTTGAACTTACAATGGCGCATATGTTATCTTGTGTAAGAATGTTTCCATATTCACATAACCACTTAAAGCAAGAGAGAGTTTGGAAAAGAGAGAAGTGGTATGGTTATGAACTAAAAGGTAAAAAACTTGGAGTAATTGGCTTTGGCAATATTGGTTCTCGTGTTGCAAAAAGAGCTGCTGCGTTTGAGATGGATATAGTCGCTTACGACCCATACATAAACCCTTCAAAAGTAACTGATTTAAATATGACATATACTAAAAATTTTGATGATATTTTAGCTTGTGATGTTATAACAATCCATACTCCTAAAAATCAAGAAACTATAAATATAATCAATAGTGCTGAGATTTCTAAAATGAAAGATGGTGTTGTTTTGATTAACTGTGCTAGAGGTGGTCTTTACAATGAAGAAGCACTCTATACAGGGCTTACAAATGGTAAAATTAGATTTGCAGGAATTGATGTTTTTGTGAAAGAGCCAGCAATAAATAATCCACTTTTAGACCTTGATAATGTTACGGTTTCTCCACACCTAGGAGCGAACACTTATGAATCTCAATACAATATTGGTGTTCAAGCTGCTGCAAATGCGATACAAGCTGCAAAGGGAATATCGTATCCCAATGCTATGAATCTTCCAATTGATGAATCAAAAATTCCACCTTTTGTTAAACCGTTTTTAGAGATGGGGCAAAAGATTGGTTTTTTAGAGTCTCAGCTTAACAAATCTCAAATAATCGCAATAAAAGTTAGTGGTCAAGGCGAAATAGCAAAATTTGTAGATTCTCTCTCTACATTTGTGGCGGTTGGTGCTATGAGTCAAATGAGTGACGATACGATTAACTATGTGAATGCTGATTTTGTTGCAAAAGAAAAGGGCATAAAAGTAGAGTTTGAAGCATTAAATGACTCAGTTGTTTATAAAAATTTAATTACAATAAAGCTTACAACTGCTGAGGGCGGGACGACTACGATAGGTGCTACAATTTTTGACGATAATGTTTTTAGAATTGTCTCTATTGATTGTTTTGATATCGAAGTAGCACTAAAAGGTGACATGATAATACTTAAAAACCAAGATGTACCAGGCGTTATTGGGCAAATTGGAACAACTTTGGCAAAGTACAATGTAAATATCGCAGATTTTTCACTTGCAAGAAATGATAAAAAGCAAGCCCTAGCTGTTATTTTAGTTGATAGTATTATTAGTGACGATACGCTGGATGAGCTGTTGAAAATTGATGCTTGTATAAGTGTTAGATACGCTCGCTTATAATATGATTTCTTTCACAAATCTTTAGATTTGTGAAGATTATTTCTACATAAAAATTCTATATGTAGTTGTTATAATATAACAACTACAGTTTCCCACTTTAGTCTAAACCAAAATGTCTTTTTAGATCAGCGTTAAACATAAGTATAGGAACAATTATCAAAGATGCAACAACTGCAGCAATAGTTCCAAAGATAAGTGAAACGCCAAGTCCACCAAAAACAGCGTCTCCAGCTAGAAGAGTTGAAGCTAGAATGATGGCAGCGGCTGTTAGAAAGATTGGTTTAGCACGAGTTGCTGTTGCACATGCTATGGCTTCCGCTTTAGCCATTTTTTTATCTCTCATAAGTGATTTTGTAAAGTCTATCAACAGAAGAGAGTTTCTTGAGCTGATTCCTATTAGGGCGATAAATCCAATAAGTGAAGTAGCGGTTAAAAAGAATGTATCAGCTGTAAATATATTCATTATGAAGTGACCAACTATTACTCCTATAATTGACAAGAATGAGCCTAAAAGTATGATTCCGCTTAGAGTATAGCTCTTATAATAAATTACCATAAGTAAAAATATAAGTACGAGTGCCGCGATAAATGCAGCTCCTAGTTCAACAAAAGTATCAAGTGTTACTTTCATCTCTCCATCCCAAACAATCTTATAAATTTCTCCTGTCTTTTTATCTATAAGCTCAAGATCAAACAGACCTATCTTTTGTATATTGTACTCACTACTAAATTTACTAAGTATCTCATTTCTTGCATCCATGAGAGGATAAACTTGTGAAACCATATCTGTCTCCGCCATGACATTTGTAATTTGGTGCAAATCTTTACTCATAATCATAGGATTGGATTTTTTAGGCACAATTTTTACTAGTTCTGTGATGGAGACCATCATCCCTCTTTGGTTCATGAGCTTCAAAGAAGAGAGTTTAGCCTTAAGCGACTCTAAATCTTTAGAGGAGAATTTTTTTGACTCTTTGCTAAGAGATAGGTAAATTGGAACTTGATCATTGATAACATCAGAGTTCTTTACAGCTATTTGCATACCCTCAAATGCTAAATACAATACATCATTCAGTTGTTTTACACTTACTCCAGAGAGAGAGACTTTAGTGCTGTCAACCTCTACTTCAAATGTGTTGTAGATTTCATCTTGCATAACTTCTACATCAACTAAACCACTGGTTTTTTTAAATATACTCTCGACTTTGTTTGATAGCTTCCTTATCCCGTCTGTGTTGCTCCCGTATATTTCAGCAACAAGGGCTGCAAGCACCGGAGGACCAGCTGGAGGTTCAACGAAAGTTATTGTGCTGTTTTTATATATAGAGGCACAACTATTTTGTATATCTTTTCTCATTCTCTGAACCATTAAGTATGACGGCTCTGTTCTGTGATGTTTTTTTGCAAGGTTAACAACAATCTCAGCGACATTTTCAGAATTTTTAAAGTGTGAACCTTTTATGAGTCCTGCAAAATCAAGCGGAGCTCCCATACCTAAAAAGATTTCAAAATCTTCTATCTCTTTCTCTTTTTTTATGTATCCAGAGACGCACTCAGTTACCTCTTTTGTCTGCTCTATTGAACTTCCCTCGGCGAGTGTTGTATATATTGTAAATGTATCGTTGTTTTTGCCTGGAAGCATTTTTGCCAAAACCATTTTACTTGGTGCTATCATCAGTATTGATAAGATAAAAGCTACAAGAGTTGCTAAGAGAATTAAGTTTCTTTTTGCTGGACTTTGAATACCGCCAAGAACAGTGTGTTCAAATTTTTCAAACATTATTTTTTCTCCTCGCTATAAAATTTTGGTTTTTTCAATATTCTAACTGCTAAATATGGTGTAAATATGTAAGCAATAAAAAGCGATGCAATAAGTGCCACAGGAACATTTGCTGGGATTGGTTTCATAAACTGTCCCATCATTTGTCCAACAAATGCCATAGGAACCATTGTCATGATAATTGCCAGAGTTGCGATATTGGTAGGTGCTCCAATCTCATCTGTGGCTTCAATCATGATATCATCCACACTTTTATGCTCAGACTCTTTAGAGTGATAATGTCTATGAATATTTTCTATAACAATAATGGCTGCATCCACTAAGAGTCCAAGCGAGAGCAAAAATGCAAAGAGGGTAATCCTGTTTATAGTCTGCCCGCTCAAATACGCCACAAATAGAGTAATAGCCAAAATAGCTGGGACAGTAAATGTAACTATAAGAGACTCTCTCCAGCCAAGCACTAAAACAAGTAAAATTGCAATAATTACAATGGAGAGCAAGAGATGAAAAACTAGTTCATTAACTGCTTCATCGGCTCTTTGCCCATCATTTCTTGTAATTACATAGTTTATTCCGTCTTTATGCAGAAGTTTTTCATAATGTTTAAGTTCTGTTTTAACGGCATCTGCGATTAAAACAGCATTCGTTCCTTGGAGTTTTGACACCGTTAGAGTTACTTGATTTGCAAGAGGGGAAAAAGTTCCTTTTTCGTCTTTTTTACTGATAGTTGCTGACTTAAAGTTTTGTATGTCATAAGAGTTTGTGACTTTTGCAATCTGTTTTAAATAAATTGGCGAACCCATATATTGAGCAACGATTATGTTGCCAATATCGTCGGCACTCTCAATGGCATTTTTTACACCAAGCATTACAATTTCATTTGATGAAGTTCTATTTTTTACAGCTGGAACGCTGTATGATAGAGACTCAACTCCTTGAACTATTTGTCCCATAGAGATGTTATATCCAGAGAGTTTCTGCAAATCTACTTCAATGTTAAATTGATGTTTATTTCCACCTTTTAGCTCTGTAACAGCAACATTTTTAAGTCCATTTATATGGTGTTGTATATTTTTTACTTTATCATACAAATCTGTCTTGCTCATATTTTCATTTTTTGAATAAAAAGCAACAGATACAACTGGAATATCCACATCGATATCTAATGGTTTTATGATTGGATTCATAGCACCTTTTGGAAACATTCCAGCATTTTGCATGATTTTGTCATACACTTTTAAGTTTGAACCCTCTTTGGCTTCACCTATAAAAAATGCAGCGTTGACTATCCCTACATTATCCATGGCCATGCCAGATATGTGCTCAACTCCTTTGACCTCTTTTAGCTTTCTCTCGAGCGGTCTAACTATTACTTTCTCAATCTCTGCGGCACTTGCTCCAGGGAGTGCAACGATAACAGTGGAACCACTTACTACCATTTGAGGATTCTCTTCACGAGGCATAATACTAAGTGATAGATACCCAATAGCTAGAACGAAAATACCAAGGATAATAGTCAGCGGATTTCTGATAAATCCAGATGCTAGTTTTCCTGCAATATCTGTTGGTTTATAACTACTCATCTTCAGGCCTTACTCAACAACAACGGTAGCATACATACCTGGATAGATTGATTTGTATATATTTTTAAAAGAGATTTTTATCTTAAATGAGTGTGTCATAGGGTTTGAGCTAGGGATAATCGCGCTAATTATTCCTGTTGTTTTAATGTTTTTTGACGGTATGTTTACAATTACTTTTTTGCCCTCTTTTATGCTTGAAAGATTGTCTTCTGAAATTTCAGCAGAAATTTTAAGGTTACTTAAATCCGATAGTTCAAATGCAGGCATACCAGGCATAGCCATTTCGCCAACATTGATGTTTTTACTTACAATAACACCATCATTAGGAGCTGTAACATTTAAGTAACGATATTGATTTTTTACTTCAAGCAATCTAGCTTGTGCCTGTTCCACCTGTTTTGTAGAAATAGTTATCATATCTGTTAAGTTTTTTTCAGCTAACTCTAAATTTTCAACTTCAAATTTTGAAACCATATCTTTTTCTAAAAGTCTTTTGTGACGCTCAAGGTTTAGTTTTATATTTGTATGTTGATTTTTATACATCTGAAGTGATAACTCCGCTTGTGAAATACCAAGTTGCACTTGTGTTAGTGCAGAATCAATCTCTTTTGAATCAATCGTATAAAGAAGTGACCCTTTTTTAACAAAATCACCCTCTGATACTTTTACATTTGTCACAAAGCCCATAAAGCGACTTGTTATCATTTTCCTATTATCACTTATTACTGCCCCTGAGAGCGTTATGCTCTCTGCCATAAGCGAAGCTGTCATAAGCCCGAGTATTATGATTTTTCTACTGAAACCATTCAGTAGTTTTACGCTTTGTGGTTTATTGTTTATCATTTATTTTCTCCATTTGCTAATTTTTCAAGTGCAAAAACTCTCTCGTTTCGCTTATTTTTTGTCTCTTCTAGTTGTAGAATTTTTTGAATCTGTTCTGATTGTTTTATTACCACATCACTCATTGAAGAGAGTTTTTCTTTATATCTTGTCTCGTAATTTTTATAAATTTCATCAGCAAGTAACAACTCTTTTTCTAACGATTCTATATCTTTATTGAAGCTGTCTATCTCTGTTCTTATCTTCTCAATTTTGAGCTCAATACCACTATTTGCAAGTTCAACTTGCGTTTTTGTCTTTAAATATTCTGCTTTTGACTTTTCAATATTTGCACTATCTATGCCACCGTTAAATATATTCCAAGTAGCTCTAGCGCCAACTGTATAAGAAGAATGATCGCCTGCATTTCCTAGAAAGTTATTATCAGCAGTTGCTACTTCCGCAAATGCCCCAACCATTGGATACAGAGATGATTTTGAAACGCTAATCATACTTTTTTTGATAGACAAAGCACTATTTGCCATTTGAATGTCTAGGTTTTTATTTAATATCTCACTATTAGTCATAGATGGCATTTTTATCTCTAGCGCTGATGTTTGAATAGATGATATTTTTTGATTTAGTAAAAAACTTATGTAATGATAAAGTAATTTCTCGTTTAACTCCAATTGTGAAATCAGTCTCTCAACATTACCTTTTTTGGCCCTAACTTCTAACAAATCAATTTTTTTTGCATAGCCGCTGCTAATCATCTCATTTGTTATATTCTCAAGAGTGTTTATGTTTTGAAGAATAACTTTCAGATTTGAAATAGACTCTTCAAGTAGCGCCATATCATAAAAACTTTTTCTTGTTTCATATATTTTTTCACTTATAACTTGTGATTTTTCAAGCTTCTTGATTTTTTTAATAGAGTTCATAACTTCTTCGTAACTCGTTATTTTAAACCCAGTAAAAACAGGAATTTCATACTTTAGTTTGCTTTGAAAAAAGTTTCTTGAATCTGGATAGTTTAAATCATGTGGCTGAACATTAAGTATGTTTGTTGTTCCTGGCGGAGGTGTTAAAAAATCAGAAAAACCAAAATCCCCAAAAGTTGCCTCTCTTGAAGTAAGTTTAAAGCCAAAAACATTCCCAGCATCGTTTGAGTTTGCAAAATCTTGTATAAAATCAAGCTTACCCAAGTGGCTCCCTGAAACACTTTTGGCATCATGAGTAGCAACTTCTATGTCTAAGGTAGCACTCTTAATCTCTAGATTTTGATTTTTTAATATCTCTACTGCTTCATCTAATGAAAGAGATTGTGAAGCAGCTAAAAGAGAGGCGCTAGTGCATAGTGTTATGAAAAGAGAAGTAAATTTATTTTTCAAAATTATCCTTTTTTATTAGTAAATTAAGGTGTAATTATAACATATATATAGTTTTGTTATATCATAAAGATATTAACTTTTATTTTTTTACTACTACTTTTCTAAAACAGGCATTTTATAGATGAAAATCAATTATATTGTATTGACTCTTATATTAAACCTAAGCATAGATTTGCCAAGGAGCAATAAGTACTTGATACTAGAGTGATTTTATGGCAAGTAGAAGATATTTTATATTGAATTTATTGACCATTGATGGATCTTTTAGCATCATATTTAACGCATCAAATGTTTTGAACTCTTTTCTGTGTGGTCTGCTATTTGTTAGGGCATCAAAAACATCACAGATTCCTAAAATAGAAGCAAAGTTTGATATTCTATCTTTTTTAAACCTTCTTGGATAACCACTACCATCATATCGTTCATGATGGTGCAAGACCCCATCTATTATAAGCAGATCATCTATACCGTTTTGTAAAAGTATATTTATACTATATTGAGAGTGTTGATGGATTTGTTGCGTCTCTTTGTCACTCAATCTGGTCGTTTTATTTAAAGTATCATTAGAGATATTTTTATAACCAACATCATGCAAAAGCGCAGCTGTTCCTATCCTTATAAGATTATTATCATCAAAATCAAGTAGTGCTGCGAGCTTTATTGTATACATTGCTACATGCAGTGAGTGATTTGATAGTTTGTCGCCAACCGATAGATAGGGCATTATATCGCGAATAAATTCTTGTTTATCTTTAATTAGGAAAATAGTTGATTTTACGATGGATTTAACACTCTCTAAATCAATTTTATTCTCTTTGCTACTAAGAAAATTATCAAAAATTTGATTATTGAACTCATATAAAATATCAATAATTTTTTTTAAATCATCTCTGTTCTCGTCAATTAAATCTCTCAAATTATCATGAGCAATGGCTTTGTTGGCAATCTCTTTTTTTAATATATATATGTACTTATATCCAGTTATCTCTGCATAAAGTTCTTCTGTAACTTGAGTGCCAACTTCAATCACCATATAGAAATCTTCATCTTTTTTTATAAAAAGCTCTAGCTCTGTAGCGGTACCAATCTTCAAATCTTTTATGTTGTAGTAATCATAATCTGAGATAATAATTAAGTTGTGTCTTATAAGTTTCATAAGTATAATTGTACTCGACCAACCTTTTATATCTAATTATTGTTGATTGCTAAAGTATAAATTAGATAAAATAAAATTCTAAAATTTAAAAATACTCTATTAAGGCAATATATAAAATGCAAATTGTTGTGGATTCCTTAAGAAAACAGGGAAAAATTTATAAAAAAATGATTGAAATTGCTCCTAAGGATTTAGGTGTAAGAAATAGAATAAAAATTTATAAAGCAACGGACATTACAGGCTATTTTTGGGCTATTTTTGCCGTTAGTCAAAAGAGTAAACTACTTATGAAAGATTTACATAAATTTGAAGAGATATATACAAAATTAACACTTTATTGCGGACATAATTTTAAACACAAAATAATTTTTATAGATGCTCCACTTTGCACAAAAGCCAAAGAGGCATTTTTGGCTCAAGGTTGGAAGATAAAATAATGCTTCTTTGCGATATTGGAAATACCTCTGTACATTTTTTTGATGGAAGCAGAGATTACAAAGAGAGCGTTACTTCATTTGGCCCATCTGTAATTACAGAAAAAATTTACTATATTTGTGTAAATTCCAATTTAAAAAGCAGAGTAAAATTTTTAGAAAATTGGATTGATTTGTCACTGTATATAGATACATTAAAATACTACAAGGGTATGGGGATAGATAGAGTTGCGGCGTGTGAGGCAATCCAAAATGGCATAGTTGTAGATGCTGGAAGCGCTATTACTGTAGATCTTGTAAAAGATGGGATTTTTCAGGGCGGATTTATATATCCTGGGGTTAAAGCTATGGGTGAGGCTTACAAAAATATATCAAGTGCGCTTGAGTGCTCATTTAATTTTGAGCTTGATTTAGATAAAATGCCAAAAAACTCGCAAGACGCTATAAGTTATGGATTTATAAAAACACTTTTTGTTGAAGTGATGTCGCACAATATGGAGATTTACCTGACTGGTGGATATGCAAAAGAGTTTAGTAAAATATTTAAAAGCGCATCTGTTGATGAGTTATTGATATTTAAAGGTATGAAAAATATTATGAAAAAGGCTAATTTATGCTAAGAGTTGCACTTCCAAAGGGTCGTATTGCAAAAGAGACTTTAGAGATTTTTGAGACTATTTTTGGTGATAGTTTTGCTTTCGATGATAGAAAATTAATACTAGATACTCCAAATTTTCGTTTTTTGCTTGTGAGAAATCAAGATGTAGCTACTTATGTCTTTCATCAAGCAGCAGATATTGGTGTGGTTGGGCTCGACACGCTGGAAGAGCAGGGACTTGATGTTATTCGCCTTTTAGACCTAAAGCGTGGCGTTTGTAAAGTTGCTATTGGTATGAAAAAGGGTGAAAAACTTGATCTTAATAAATCTGAAATAAAAGTAGCAACAAAAATGGTAAATATCACGAAGCGCTACTTTGAAGAGCGTGCTGTTTCTGTAGATATTATAAAGCTTTATGGTTCAATAGAGCTTGCACCGCTAATTGGACTCGCTGATATGATAGTTGATGTTGTAGAAACTGGTGCTACTATGGAGCAGAATGGCTTAGAGGTTGTGGAGGATATTATGAGATCTTCAACTTATCTGATTGCCAATAAAAATAGCTATATTGCAAAAAAAGATGAAATTTTAGACATATATAAAAAGATAGAAACAGTTATAAAAGCAGAGCAAAAAGAATAATGACAAATTTAGACCTTTATGCAAAAACCGAACATCTTTTAGGCATAGAAGAGGCGACTGAGGCTCTTTATGATCTTTATCGCTCAGAATTAGACGAGTATGGCATAAAAACACTTTTAGATGTTGGATGTGGTCGTGGCGGTTTTATGAAGCGTATGATTAGCGATGGTGTTAAATGCAAAGGGATTGATTTAAGTGCTGTTATGGTTGAAGAGTGCAAGGAACATGGCTTTGATGCTGAGTGTTTGGATGTAAGCAAAGTTGATGGAAAATATGATGCAGTTGTCGCGATATTTGATGTACTAAACTTTTTAAATGAAGCGGAGTTGTTGAAGTTCTTAGATGCAGTTGCAGATAAACTAAATGAGAGTGGAGTTTTTATGGCGGATATAAACACCCTTTATGGCTTTCGTGATGTCGCTGAAGGCACAATGAGTAGTGAAAATGATAAAGAATTTTTAGTAGTAGATGCTCTGTTTGAAAACGATGAGCTTCATACAAAATTTACTTTTTTTGAGAAAAATCAAGATGCTTCGTACACAAAATATCAAGACACAATTATTCAGTATTATCATAAAATCAAAGTCTTCGAGAAGTTATCGGCGTTGAAGCTTGTAGAAAAGCAGACTTTTTCTCTCTACGATACAAAAGATAAAACACTATTGATTTTTAAAAAAAATTGATTCCATTTAAAGAAGAGATATGAAGCTAATAATTAATGGTGAACAAAAAGAGTTTGAGGATGAACTAACTTTGGGCGAAGTCCTAAGAGAGTTAGGGCTTGTTGATAAAGTTATGGCGGCGGCTGTTAATATGGAGATCGTAAAGCAAAAAGAGTGGGATAGTTACCCAATGAGAAGTGATGATAAATTAGAACTGCTAGATTTTGTTGGAGGCGGTTGATTCTATTGCCACAACGGCTATTGCATACTCTCCATCGTGAGTTATTGATAAACTAATATCTTTAATTTTAAAATTTTCTACAACTCTTTGTGATAGAGATATCTTTGGAGCACCTTTTTCTGTTTTGTAAATTTTAATATCATAAAAACCACATTCAGAACCAATCCCAACTCCAAGAGCTTTGGAGCACGCCTCTTTTGCTGCCCAAAATCCAGATACTGTTTTATGATTTTTGATTAAAGTTATTTCGTCGCTTGAGAGAAATTTTTGAAGAAATTTTTGCCCAAATCGCTCTAAAGAACGATTTATGCGAGAGGTTTTTACAAGATCTATCCCAATCATCTACTGGATAACGAATTCCGTAAAATATATACCTTTTATGCTTCCATCTACAATCATAGAATTAAGCGTTTCAATGATTTGATCTGAGACTTGCTGTTTACCTTTTTTTGAAGAGATCTCTTCAAGTGTTTTTGATGATAAAATTCTAATGATTCTATCTCTTAAAACTGCAGTTTTTGTCTCTAGCTCTTTATCAAGCTCCTTGCCATCTAGCTCTAATGAGATAGCTGCTTTGAGATATCTTCTGCCATCTTCGCTTTTTAAGTTTACAGTAAATGTCTCTAGTGGATACAGAGTGCCTATTTGACTTAGTTTTCTTGATTCCACATCTTCTGAGCTTATTTTTGGTTTGCTTGGTGCAGGGTTTTCTGATCCATGAGATGCACTCTGCTCTGTAGCTGGATGAGTACCTTTGGTGTTTACATCTTCTCCATCATGACTCATTAAAAGAACTGCTACAACGGCACCTGCCACTATTATTAACACCAATACAGCTATGATAATTATCATCAGCATATTTGATTTTTTTACTGTTTTTTCTGATGCTTCTTTACTTTCTTTTTTTTCTTCTGCCATTTTTTTTCCTTATCTTGTGTTTTTAATATATCAGAAATATTTTTTTAGTTGCATTTGTCAATGTTAAGAGTTTTCATTATCTCTTCAAAGATGGCACCAGCTTCACGGTTTGGATCATTATGATATTCTATTACAAGAACTTCTCTCCCGTTAGATATGCTACATGTATACATCTCTGGTTTTAAAGTATGCTTTGCAACAATGGAGTCAATTGTAGAGCAGACAAGCTTACTCTCCTCTTCCCCTCTATATGCTATGGATAATTTGACAAACTTTTCTTCACTTCTAAACTCAGCATCTATCATCTCTATTCCCTTTACTCATTAATATTGAAAATTATACAATTAATATATAAAATATCCCGTAATGAGTTGCTATTTGCGCTAGGTTTGATTAGTTAAGTAATCAAACAAATATAATTTATGGTTGACGCAACACCTAGCAATATTTTTTAAAATGAAATGCTCCTCTACCTCGTTGAATATTTAACAAGCAAAGTATATTGTATATCATAAATAATGTATAGTTATTTACTTGTGATTAAGATATTTATTTATGTGATTTAACTACCTTATATACAGTATTTTATCATAAGTATAGTAATTTAGTCATGAACAACACAACAATATCGCTTGACATTGTTGTGTTAATTTACTATACTTTCGCTCAATTATATAAATGGGAGACGAAATGAGACAAATTAAAAATAAAAGATTGAACATAGTTGATGAAAATCAGACTCGCATACATGCTACGCTGGTAATTTTTTTAATAGGTATTTATCTATTTATTGGGGATATCTCTATTATTTATATCTTAATTTATGATTTTTTTGTGCGTATCTATGTAGCACCTTTTCTTAGTCCCTTGTACATAATATCCTTGCAGGTAGTAAGGTTGATTGGGTTAAAGCAAAAACCTGCAGATGAGCTAGCCAAAGAGTTTGCGTCGCATATTGGACTGACAATACTGTTTATTATTTTATTTGCAGAATATTTTAGAGAGACTCATATCTCTTTTTTGTTGATTGTGGTTTTTGGTATTTGGAAAGCAGTTGAGATAATAGATAGCGAGTGTGTAGCGTGTAAGTTTTATGAGTTGCTAAAACATAAAGGTATCGAGGTGGTGTCATTATGAGATACGCAAAAGATGTAACGGAGCTTATCGGAAATACTCCTTTGGTTAAACTAAAAACTGCTAGTGAGTATGCACTTATATTAGGTAAGTGTGAGTTTATGAATCCAACACACTCCATAAAAGACAGAATTGGAAATAATATGATTCAAGAGGCGTTAAAACAGGGACTCATTACTGAAAACACAACAGTTATTGAAGCAACTAGCGGAAATACAGGAATTGCAATAGCGAGCGTATGCGCAAGTTTGGGGTTGAAGCTTATTTTAACTATGCCCGACTCAATGAGTCTTGAGAGAATTCAGCTTTTAAGGGCATTGGGAGCTAAAGTTGTTTTAACGGAAGCCAAATATGGAATGGTTGGTGCGGTTGACATGGCTGAAAAAATTGCTGCAGAGCTAGATTGCAGCTTGATTCTTAGGCAGTTTTCTAATATGGCAAATCCTGATATACATAGAAAAACAACAGGACTAGAGATACTAAAAGATACGGATGGAAAAATTGATATTTTAGTTGTGGGCGTTGGAACTGGTGGCTCGATAACCGGAATAGGAAGCGAGTTAAGGGCATATAATCCAAATATTGAAATAATTGCAGTGGAGCCAGAAAACTCAGCTGTGCTCTCAGGAGAGGAAGTTGGTTCGCATAAAATACAGGGAATTGGTGCAGGATTTATTCCAGAAGTGTTGAACAGTGCTATTTATGATGAGATAATAAAAGTGAGCGATAAAGATGCAATCAATACCTCAAGAGAGCTAGCAAAAAATGAGGGGCTTTTAGTTGGTATATCTTCAGGTGCTAATGTGTTTGTATCTGCGCTGGTCGCCAAAAGAGCCGAAAACAGATTTAAGACAATTGTTACCATCCTGTGTGATACTGGAGAGAGATATTTAAGCTCTGGATTATATGACAATAAAGGATAATCAAAATGCAAGAAAAAGCATATAGGTCCATTGTAAAAACTGTTTCATGGAGAGCGGTTGGAACGCTTGATACGATGGTTATATCTTATCTTGTTACAGGCAGTCTTAAAATGGCTGCATCAATCGGCTCTATTGAGCTCTTTACAAAAATGATTTTGTACTATTATCATGAGAGAGTATGGAATAAAATAGGTCTTGGAAGATACAAGGCAACGAGCAATGATTACAGTATTTAGGGAACATATTATGAAAGAAAATATAACAACATTTATTAAACAATTTGAAGGATATTCAGCCAGAGAAACTCTAGAGATGTTTTTAAAAACCTATAAGGGTCAAGTCTCCTTTTCAACAAGTTTTGGAGCCGAGGATCAAGTGCTTACAGATATGATATTTAAGATTGATAAAGAGGTGAGTATATTTACTCTTGATACAGGAAGGCTTCCGCAATCGACATATGATGTTATGGGTAGCACAAACTTAAAATATAACAGAAAAATAACTGTCTATTTTCCAGAGAGCAAAGATGTAGAAAAGCTATATTATGAGCAGGGAGCCAATGGATTTTACGAATCAGTTCAAAACAGAAAAGAGTGCTGTTATGCTAGAAAAATAGCACCTCTAAAGAGAGCTTTAAATGGTGTTGATATTTGGATTACAGGACTTAGAGCCGAACAGAGTGTTACGCGTGAAGAGATGCGTCTTTTTGAGTGGGATGAAGGAAATGCTCTCATTAAATTTAACCCTTTAGTTTCGTGGAGCGAGAAGGATGTTTGGGAATATATCAAAAACAACAAAGTTCCATATAACGCTCTGCATGATAAAGGGTATCCGAGTATAGGATGCGAACCTTGCACAAGAGCTGTAAAAGAGGGCGAAGATATACGAAGTGGAAGATGGTGGTGGGAAAACTCACGGCACAAAGAGTGCGGACTGCACATAAAGGATAAAAAGTGATAGATACAAAGAGATTGACACATTTAAAACAGCTAGAAGCGGAATCGATTCATATACTCAGAGAGGTGGTAGCGGAATTTGACAATCCCGTGATGATGTACTCTGTGGGCAAAGATTCCGCCGTGATGCTCCATCTCGCACTCAAAGCTTTTTTTCCGGCAAAACTGCCGTTTCCGCTTCTGCATGTAGATACAAGATGGAAGTTTAAGGAGATGATAGAGTTTCGTGACAAAAGAGCCAAAGAGGAGGGTTTTGAGCTTCTAGTTCATACCAACCCCGAGGGTATAGAGAAGGATATAAATCCATTTGTTCACGGCTCAGCAGTTCATACTGACATCATGAAAACGCAGGCTCTTAAACAGGCTCTAAACAAGTACAAGTTTGATGCGGTATTTGGGGGAGCAAGACGAGATGAGGAGAAGTCTAGAGCAAAAGAGAGAATCTACTCATTTAGGGATAAAAACCACAGATGGGACCCAAGAAATCAGAGACCAGAACTATGGAGTTTGTATAATGCAAGAGTCCATAAAGGTGAGAGCATAAGGGTTTTTCCGCTATCAAACTGGACGGAACTTGATGTTTGGCAGTATATTTATTTAGAGGGGATTTCTATTGTTCCTCTTTATTTTGCAAAAAAAAGAGCAATCGTTGAAAAAGACGGAGTCAAGATAATGGTGGATGATGAGAGAGTGCCAATTGAAGATGGCGAGGTCATCAAAGAGGAGATTGTTCGCTTTAGAACTTTGGGGTGTTATCCTCTAACTGGAGCGGTTGAGTCAAATGCAAAAACTTTGCCGGAGATTATTCAAGAGATGCTTTTAACGAAGACTAGCGAGAGACAAGGACGAGTTATAGACAATGATTCTAGTGGTTCAATGGAGAAGAAAAAAATAGAGGGGTATTTTTAACATGTCAGTTTTAGAGACAAAAATAGCAGAGGATATTGAGAGCTATCTCAAAGAACATGAGAATAAAGAGCTTCTTAGATTTATTACGAGCGGAAGTGTTGATGATGGTAAAAGTACGCTAATTGGGAGGCTTTTGCATGACTCAAAGATGATTTTTGAAGATCAGCTAGCAGCCATAAAAAAAGATAGCAAAAAAAGCGGTACAACTGAGGGAGAATTTGACCTCTCGCTTTTGGTTGATGGTTTACAGAGTGAACGAGAGCAGGGGATTACTATAGATGTTGCGTACAGATATTTTACAACTGATAAGCGAAAATTTATCATCGCAGATACCCCTGGGCATGAACAATACACTAGAAATATGGCAACGGGTGCGAGCACGGCGGATTTGGCGATTATTTTAATAGATGCAAGATACGGGATTCAAACTCAAACTAAAAGACACTCTTTTATAGCAAAATTGCTTGGGATTAAACATATAGTAGTTGCCGTAAATAAGATGGATTTGGTCGGTTTTAGTCAAGATGTATATGAGAAGATATCAAGAGACTATCTCTCTTTTGCAAAAGAGCTTGGGCTTAGTGATGACATAACGCTTATCCCTCTCTCGGCACTTAATGGTGACAATGTAGTTGATAGGAGTGAAAAATCTCCATGGTACAAAGGCGAGACACTTTTGCATCTGCTAGAAAACATAGAGATAGGAAGTGATAGAGATTTAGTTCACTTTAGAATGCCGGTTCAGTATGTAAACAGACCAAACCTTGATTTTAGAGGCTTTTGCGGAACTATCTCTTCGGGTGTTGTAAGTGTCGGCGACAATATTACGGTTTTGCCTTCAAAAAAGAGCTCAAGGGTAAAAGATATAGTGACCTATGATGGGAATTTAAATTACGCATACGCTCAGCAGGTAGTTACGATTATTTTGGAAGATGAGATAGATGTAAGCCGAGGTGATATCATAGTAAAAAGCGATGAACAGCCAGATAGCAGTGATACATTTGATGTAAATATTGTCTGGATGAGTGAAGAGCCACTGCTAAAGCATAAACAGTATTTTATAAAAAGGGCTTCATCTTTGAGTGTTGGAAGCATAGATAAGTTTTACTACAAAACAGATGTAAACACTCTTGAACAACAGAGTGCAAACCTGCTAAATCTTAATGAAATAGGACATGCAAAACTTGATTTGCAGAGTGCTTTGGCTTATGACTCGTATAGCAAAAACAAGGTAATGGGAAGTTTTATAGTCATTGACAGAGTTACAAATAATACTGTTGGAGCTGGAATGATTGTGCAAAAATCAGAATATAACGCAAAGGTTTCACAGTTTAGTGAGTTTGAAGTTGAGTTAAATGCACTGGTGAGAAAACATTTTCCTCATTGGCAAAGCAGAGAGGTTTTTTAGGAGTTAAAATGATAAAAGAGACAAAAGCTCAAAGAGTTGAGCGGATAAAAAAAGCCAAAGATGGGCTTGATGTTTTAAACGATATATATCGTTATGCTAAGAGTGACGAAGAGATTGATATGGAAGATATAGACCGTTTTAAATGGTATGGACTCTATACTCAAAATAGAAACCTTCAGGATAAAGATGACTTAACACAATATTTTATGTTAAGAGTAAAGCTTTTTGAAGGTGAGCTCGATTTAAAACAGATAGAGGCTGTTGCTTATATCTCAGATAATTATGCAAGAAAAACTGCAGATTTTACGACAAGACAAGATATACAGTTTCATTTCATAAAAATAAAAGATTTACCGGAGATTTTTGCAAAATTAACAAAAGTTAATCTGCGAACAGTTTTTGCAGCTGGTGATGTTCCAAGAAATGTTGTTACTTGCCCTGTGGATGGAATAAACAAAGAGCAGATATACGGTGTAAAAACTATAGCTAAAAATATTAACAGATATTTTGATGCAAATCCTAGGTTGTCAAATCTTCCTAGAAAATATAAAGTAAGTATTAGCGGATGCAATAAGTACTGCACTTCTCACGAGATACATGATTTGAGTTTTAATGCAAGAGAAACTGAAGATGGTGAGATATTTTTTGATGTAAGTGTCGGTGGTGGTCTTGCTTCAAGCAGGCGCATAGCTTCTTATATAGGTTATGTTAGACCACCGCAAGTTCTGGCGGTTACTAAAGCCGTAACTGAGATATATAAAAAATATGGAAATAGAGACGACAGAAACAGAGCGAGATTGGGACATCTGCTTGATTTATGGGGAGTTGAAAAATTTATTGAAATTTTACATAAAAATATAGATTTTGTTTTAAAAAAAGAGGATTTACAGGAGTGCACTCCATACGAAAAAAGAGAACACTTTGGGATACACAATAGCATAGAGGATGGTAGAAGCTATATCGGTTGTTCTGTTGTCGGTGGAAGAATCGGAGCTGATGGACTGTATGGGCTTTTAGAGTTGTTAAAAAAATACAATGCTACATATATAAAATTAACAACAACACAAAATTTTGTAATTGCAGATGTTCCTACCGTAAATGCTCCAAAAATGGTAAAAAAGCTTAAAAAGATAGGGATTGAAGCCTATCCTTCACCATTTAGGGCAAGAACCCTCTCTTGTACCGGTATGAATTTTTGTAAATTTGCAATTTCTGAGACAAAAGAGTTGGCTGAAAAACTAATAATTTATCTGGAAAAAAGATTTCCAAAGTTTAATGAGCCAATCTCTTTTAGCGTTAATGGATGTCCCAACTCATGTGCGCATCCAAATATTGTTGATGTTGGACTGCTTGGATGTAAAGTTGAGGAGAATGGAAAATTTGTATCTGGATTTGAGCTTATTTTGGGAGGTTATCTTGAGGGTGAAAAAAGTAACTTCGGGAGAAAAACCGGCATTAAATTTATTCCAGATGATGCCCTTAGGATAGTTGAAGAGTTAATAAAAGATTACATTAAAAGTGATTATAAAAACTTTCATAGTTACGCCATAGGAAGAACAACTCATGGTTAAAGATATATTTCGCCCACTTCTTAAAAACAAAGAGGAGATTCAGGATGAACTTCTTTGTCATACAATTGGTTTACATAAAAAACACTATTTTGATTATACGGCTTCTGGTTTAGCATATGACCTTGTCGAAGAGCGTCTTATGGAAGTACTGCAGACCTATGCAAATACGCACTCCAAAGAGGCAAAAATGGCGGCTACGACGAGTGAATATTATGTTCAGGCAAGAGAAAATCTATATCAGAGCCTAGAGCTTAGTGAAGAGTTTATAATCATACCAAACGGTTGTGGTGCAACGGCAGCCATAAAACGATTTCAAGAGTTAGTAGGTATCTATATTCCACCAGCGACCATCAAGAGATATAAAATAGATATAGACAAAAAAGATATGCCATTGGTTGTTGTGGGACCGTATGAGCACCACTCAAATGAGGTTAGTTATAGAGAGGCGTTTTGCGAGGTTGTACGGATTGGACTTGATGAGAATGGTTTGATAAATTTTAAGGAATTTGAAGAGATTTTAAAAGAAAATATAGACAGAGATATAATAGGCTCTTTTTGTGTGGCATCTAATGTAACAGGCATCATAACCCCATATAAAAAAATATCAAAGTTGCTGAGAAAATATAATGCTGTTGTGTGTTTTGATGCAGCTGCATCCTCGCCATATATAAACATAGATTGCAATCTATTTGATGCACTCTTCTTGTCCCCTCATAAACTTTTAGGGGGTCCTGGTTCATGTGGGCTGTTAATAATAAATAAAAATATCATTGACTCCTCGCTGCCACCAACATTTGCAGGAGGAGGAACAGTCTCGTATGTCAGCAAGACAAAGCACTCTTATGATAGTGATTTGCAGACAAGAGAAGATGCAGGCACTCCTGGTATTTTGCAGCTAATCAGAGCCTCTTTAGCGTATCAGCTTAGAAATGAGATAGGTTTTGATTTTATAGATAAGCAAAAAAGTAAACTATTAAAACTATTTATAAACGAACTTCAAAAGATACCGAGCTGTGAAATATATGGTAATAAAAAAGAGAAAAATATAGGCATCGTCTCTTTCAATATTGGCAATCTAAACCCATACGACATATGTAAAATCCTCTCTAAAATATATGGCATTCAGACAAGAGCTGGCTGTTCATGCGCAGGACCTTATGGGCATGATTTGCTTGGGCTAAAAGACCAGATTGTATTGGCAGATAAACCAGGATGGGTTAGGATAAGCATACATTTTTCACAAAAAAGGGGGGATATCCTCAATCTTCTTGAAGCAATCAAAAAAAGTGTTGAGGTTTTAAGAAATCAAAATTAGATTTTAGCTATTACAAAAAACTACTTTACTAAAAGTTGATAATTTTGGTAAAGTTTATAGTAAAAAAATATAAGATATTAAGAAGTAAAAAAAATCGTATAAAGTAGGGTATGAAAGTTGAAAATAAGAGTCTATTATGAAGACATTTTTTGCATCTTTTAAATTATAAAATCTCTATTTCAAGGGATTGTTATCAAGTTTTATTCTTCTCTAAAATTGATTGTTTTGATAAAATAGTCAAGTTTTTAGACAAGGAATATTGAAAAAATATACATTGAAATTTTACTTTTGAAGTTAACAGTTTAAAATCTTTTCATAGAGAATAAAATTCTTCTCATCGTGTACTCATTATTGTTGATCTTTCGCAGTTTGGCAAGTTATGCAGTTTTGCATTAATAATCCCTATCTATAGTTATCTAATTTATTTTGTTTCAATAAATGTACTATATGTAAAGTTTAAGTTTACATATTTATATATTTATAAAACATTAAGTAAACTTTGTTTTAGAATAATGTAAAATGTCAACTATGACTATACAAAACAATACAAAATTAAAACAACTATATGAATTGTTACCAAGCGGAGTTGTAGTATCTGCTTCATGGCTTGAAAAAAACGGTATATCAAGACAATTAAGATATGAATATGTCAATAGCGGTTGGCTTCATACTTTAGGAAAAAGTGCTTATATACAAAATCCAAAAAACTACACATGGCAAG
The DNA here is from genome assembly GCF_028713515.1 of Sulfurimonas sp. Taxonomy (GTDB): domain Bacteria; phylum Campylobacterota; class Campylobacteria; order Campylobacterales; family Sulfurimonadaceae; genus Sulfurimonas. The sequence goes on from NZ_JAQTOD010000001.1 coordinate 392,550, forward strand.
GTCTAGTTGTTGGAATTCAAAGTTTTATGGAGCTTCTCTATCATATTGGTGGATTGAAAGCATTAGAACTTCAAGGGTTTGCACACTATCTGCTTTTTGGAGATGAGAATAAAATGACCTTGTATGGAGAAAATAATTTTCCTGCATGGCTTAAGAATATTGATATTTCAAATAAAGTAGTACTTTACAAAAAACCATATTTTGATTCAATAGGTTTGAAAAAAATCTCATCCAATATTCAAGAATATGAGATAACTATTTCAACGCCTGAGAGAGCAATATTTGAGTTACTTTATCTAGTAGAAGTTGATGGGATGAGTTTTGAGTTTGTAGCAGAGATATTCGAAGGATTAACAACCCTTAGACCAAATCTCATCAACGAGCTTTTAGCTAAATGTGAAAGTAAAAAAGTCCTAAGATTATTTTGTTTTTTGATGGATTTTTATAATCATCAATGGAAAAAGTTTGTAAAAATAGATGATATAGAGTTTGGCAGTGGAAAAATGCAGATAGTAAAAGGTGGAATAATGGATAAAAAATATCTTATCACGATACCGAAAGGTTTTACAAATGAATCAAAATAGTATCTATTTTAAACAAGTAGAATTGCTTATAGAAGTTTTGCCACATGTTACTATGGATGATTTTTTTGCACTTAAGGGTGGTACAGCTATAAATTTGTTTATAAGAGATTTTCCAAGACTCTCAGTTGATATCGATTTAATGTATTTGCCAGTTGAACCAAGGGATGAGAGTTTAAAAAATATTTCAATGATTTTTGAAGAGATTGCACAAAAAATTGAAAAACAAATCAAATTTTCAAAAGTAAACAGGTTGTATCAAAGAAATAATAGTGAACTTTCAAAACTTCAAGTTGAAAGGAAAGGGGTTAGAATCAAAATTGAAGCTTCTCCTGTCACAAGAGGTACAGTAAAAGAGCCTCAGATGATGCAAAATACATTGAAAGTCCAAGAGATATTCGGTTTTGCTATGACAAGTGTTGTACATTTTGATGATTTATATGCTGGTAAAATATGTGCAGCACTTGATCGACAACATCCGAGAGATTTTTTTGATGTTAGAGGACTTTTAGATAATGAAGGAATAAGTGAGAGTTTGATGGATGTGTTTATTGTTTATCTTATAAGCTCAAATCAGCCGATTTCAAAGATTTTGGAACCAAATTTAATTGATATTAGTAAAATCTATGAAGAGCAGTTTGTTGGTATGACTATTGAACCAGTAGATTTAAAAGTACTTGAAGATACAAGAGAAGAGCTTATCTCAACAATAAACCAAAAATTGACACACAAGCACAAAGAATTTTTAATTGGATTTAAAAAGGGAAGTCCTAACTGGAAGCTTTTACCATATGAAAATATAATTGAACTTCCATCAATTAAATGGAAGCAACTTAATTTGGATAAGATGGGGAAGGCAGATAGATTAATAGCAATTGAAAAATTAGAGAAAGTTTTGCATAAATAGCAATCAAATATAACACTCAAATTAATCTTTTATAGATATCTATCTGTGTTCTTCTTCGAGATAGCATTAACTACTTTTATTTTATCTCTCTGACCTCATTTAATATTTTCTCTAAGACCTTAAGCTGTGTATCATCCTTGTAAAGAATCTCATTTATGGAATTTTCACGATTTATCGCATCAAATATAGAAGTATTCTTTAGCTCCTGTGTATATTTTACAATGCGCTCAGCCTCTTGTAAAATATTTTGAGCTAGATAGCACATTTCGGCACGTCTATAATAAAGCTCTAAAAAAGAGAATTTTTCACTCTCTTTGTAATTAGGTATGGGAAGGTTGGCAAGCATCGCCGAACTGAGAATGCGCCTCTCTTTGGATTCGCATGTTATCTGATTGCCTAGGTATTCTTTTACTATTGGCAGTTGAAGATATGCCTGCACAAATAACGCCAGCTCTTTTGCTTTGTGTTTATTATGAAATTGAATTCGTATCATAGAATTATTTCCAACAATAACTCTTCTATAATGATTGCCAACAATGCCGACCTTAAAGAGAGTTCCTCTGTGTGTAAGAACTAAATCATTCTCTTGTAGCGCTTGTGAACGGATAGAGGTGGCATTTGCAGGACCTAAATCTTTAGACTGTGGCGGAACTTGAATTACCCCGAGTAGATCCAAGTCGTTTAGTGAAATCTCATCATACTCAATAAATGTTCTTTTTTTCTCATCACCTATGCGTACCTTAGAGATATTCGCAATTTTACATGTCAAATCTGCGAGTTTAACTATTTCAAATCCTGGAACAAGCTCTTGAAGGAACTCTGAAAAACTCTTCAAACAACACCCCTTTTTTAAAAGTGACTAATTATATCATAATTTGGTAGTTAAATAAAAAATTAAGAATAAGAGAGCTACAATTCTACTAGCCACAAATATTTTAAATTGGTAGTTAAATTTAAAGTCTCAAGAGTGGTTGTATTAATAACTTCAAAAAAACTCTAAAAAGGAATTTCAATGCCAAAGATACTCTACAGCAATGTCAATATCTTAATACGTGAGCGCAACAGAGAGATACTTGTCAATCCCGTAGACGAACGTTTTTACTATATAGGGCATAGAGAGATGCATAGTGTTTTTTTCGATGCAACGCTCTCCTTGAACGAGGATGGCATCTATACTATAGAGGGAAGACAGACAATCTATAGTGAACACAGCGCTATGGGAAGTGATTATGAAAAGCTTCTTTGCAAACACCCAAAAGAGCTTATAAAAAAGAGTTCGCTCTTCTGGCTCTTTGGAACATACACGGTTTCGGGAGTGCATAAGAGAGAAGTGCACTCTAAATATATCTGCAGATACAAGGAGTACTGCATCATCCAAAGAGAGAAGATTCTCTCACATGAGTTTGCGGAAGATAAAAGTGAGTTAAAAAATGATGCCTGAGCAACTCCAAACTGCACTTCTTGTTTTTAGCACTTTGATGTTTTTAAAAACGCTTCCATACAAGAGACTATAAAAAACCAAAAAAGGTGCAAGAATGAAAAAAAAAGTTGAGAAGATAATTGTAGCAGCAGTAGCAATAGGAGTTTTTCTTCTTATGCTATTAGGGTTTTTTAAAGTGTTCGGGTACATCTTAGAACTAGATAATGACGATAAGAAAAAAGCTTTTTTGCAGAGCAATCAAGAGTTTATATGCAGAGACGGCTATGATAGTTTTTTGGTAAGCAACAAAAACGGATGGAGTATAGAAAAAGATGAGTTTGTCAAAGAAGACAAGATAGTTTCCATATCTAGGTGTAATGAAAGAGAGTAGCAATGGTTTTAAATCAAGATACACTGATACTTATAAGAGAGTTTCTTCCGCCTTCAAATGAGCCGCCGCTGCTTCTATATCTAGGGATTGGTATATTTATAGGTGTAGTAGTCGTAATAGTAAAGTATGAGCGATACCGCAAGATTAGAGAGCTTTTTATGAAGCTGTTTTAACAAAGGAGACAAAGAAATGAAGCGTTTTTTAGAGAGTTTGGTGATCATAGTTATCGTTGGAAGCATATTTATGGGAATCGCATATCTGCTAAAACTAGGCATTAATTATATGAACTCATTCGATATGGATGAAAAAGTAGAGGCGTTTGAAAATCAAAAGACGCTCCTTTGCTCAACCGGCATTACTAATAACCAAAAGATGCTTGTAAGTAAAAACAGCAACTGGGAGATGTATAAAAATGAGTACTTTAAAAGAGATGATATGCTCTTGGAGATAAGACTTTGTGTGGTGGAAGAGTAGTTGTCTTGCACAAAATATTGTACATGTCAAAGAAAGTCTTTAATGGAAAATTATCTGATTTTAAAAAACTATAGGATGCTTATTAAAAAAGATGAGCTAAATAGAGTATTTCTATCTTATGCTATAAACAGTGGAAATGAGATTATAGAACATACGGAGGGGATTTTAAAAGTTGTAAACTGCGAAATCGCTGATGCGATGTATAAATATTTTGATACTGATTTAATATCTTATGGAGTGGAGGTTTTTGATGAGAATACAGAGTTTGTGAATCAGTCTGAATGTTAGAAAAAGAAGAGCAAAATAGAAAAATATTTGTTTAAAATGTACGCATTTAGGAAAATTATTTTCTATTCCGGTATTAACTCATGTAAAGATATGTCTAAAATACGAGATATTTTAAAAAGCTGCTCTAAACTAAAATGTTTGTCGTATTTGTAGAGCTCGGCTTTTGCAATGTGTCCAACAGAGTTATGACCTATAGCTAGCGCTAACTGCATTTGAGAAATCTTTTTTTCTTTTCTTGCATTTTTGACATTTTTCCCAATATCTCGATAGAAATTTTCTAGTTCTGCTGGAGTCAAATCATTCAAAATATGCATAATGTCCTATAGGTAAAGTATGTATAAGTTTATAGTTGTTAGAATTGTTTTGAAATGTTCTATAGAACATAATAAGACTGTTGCTTTTTATAAAAATAAAACAAAGGGTTCAAAATGGCACTTTCAGAAGAAGATAGATTGTGGATTGAGAAAAAAAGAAAAGATATTGAAAGAGAAGAGCGAGAGCTAAAGAGAAGAGGCATTATCCCTTATACAGAAGAAGAGCTTGAAGAGATTAATGCTAAAAAAGCAGAAATGCGTGAACAAGCCGAACTTACTGCGGAAGCTATTAAGACGGAGTTAATTTCGATTAGCCACTCCCTCAATCCTGCATTCAAATTAATTTTAAAAAAATAGGAGAAATGTTAAATGAGTTTATTGAAAAAAGGTATAAGTTTGCTTTTTGTCTGTGCATCTGTTCTTAGTGCTTCAGACGAAGCAGTTGATTTAAAAGACTATATGATTAAGAAACATCCAGATAGTCGTGCTTTACTTGGTATTTTTGCAGAAAATGAAAATACTACGATTTTTCAAACAAAAGATGAGAATGTCATGCTTGGGTATGATCAAAAAGGCGATAAATCTATGAAAACATTTATAGAGGATTCTGTTGGTTATTGCAACAGCATTGGTGGCAAAAATGTTTTTGGCGATGTTGTTATTGATTATATGGGACATTTTGATGGACAACGTGGTGAAGCTATAAACAATATGCTTGGTGCGTTATTTCATGCTGCCACAGATGATGATGTTATTAAAAGCATTAAAGCACAAGAGAGAGGAACATATAGCGGATTTTATGAGTGTAAATCAGATAAAGACGGCTTTCGTATACTTGATGTTATTGATAGTGTAGATATGACGCAAAAAAAGGCTATGCAAGGCTATAGGGCTTCTTTTTTTAGATACTACTATGTAGAGCATGACAAACAACAAAAACTTGGATACATAAAAAAATGGATAAACGCAAACGAAGAAAGCAAAAAATATCATAGCAGGCTCTCTTTTAAAGATATGCTCTCAGATGGAGTAGGCAAACACAACTATGGTTTATTTGATACAGTAAATAGACTATGTAGTTTTAACGATGGGGAAGTGTTTATCTCTAGTCAATCTACCGATGGTAATACAATGGAGTTGAATAACTATATTGCCAAAAAATTAAAAGGAATAATTGATAATAATAATTCAAGAAAATTCCGCCCATCATATGTCATAGATGATAAAGAGTACATTTGGTGCAAAAATACTTCCAATAATGATAACTTCAAGCTGATTCATGATCGTAGTGAGTTAAAGCTAGTGGAAAAAGAGGCAGGATTGTTTTTAAGTGAAAATAATATCAATCCAACAATTACAAGCGAGTTGATAGCTCCTAAAAATACAACACAAGAGTTAAGTTCTGCCGATAACATAGCTGCAAAGCAAGCAGGAAAATTAGAAACGGATTTAGCACTAAATACGATCAAATATAAACAAGATATTTTTAAAACTTCTACGTTGGTGAACTATGACACTTCTTATAATGGCATAGTTGATGATTGTGCTTTATCTAGCGTAATAGCTGTTTCAAATACTTCAAAACGTATTTTAAACTTTAAAAAATGTGCTAATAAAGATTTGGAATATATTGGCGAAAGCCAACAAGCAGACATGGAGGTTGCGCATCGTGAATTACAAAAAATTGAACAAAATTTAATTCAAAACTGCAAAGCTAACGGACAGGCAATCACATTATTTGAAGAATCAGGAATGATTGCAAAGTGCACTCAAAATCCTAATGGTAGAGGCACAAAGATTGTTATATCAAAGGATGATGAGATGCTATTAAAAGCTGTGAGGTAAGCGCCATTACATTCACATTGCCCTCTTTTAAATATTACAGGCGACTAGTAAGCGCCTGTAATACACTATTTTTCACTCATCAATCCTATCATCAGGATGCTTTTTCTTTTTAAGGATCTTATTTTCAAATATAGACTTTGTTGTATCCATTATGTGAGCCGAGGACATATACTTAAATAATGGAAAAATATTAAATCAGTAATACTAAACTACTAATAAAACATTGTAATAACAACTTTTTAAAAATAGCTTTTCAATATTTAGTATTAATTCAACAATCTATCAATAGATAAAAAATACAACAATAATGCTAAGGTTTTGTGAGATTGTTCAGCGTTTTGTGTCAGTAACCGATACTCATTAAAATTATATTATAGTTGGGCAATTTAGTTTGAAACTTAGAGATGTTCCAAAACCTACAGGTTGTTGAACTTAAGTAATTCTTTTATTATAAGAAGTTACTATGGCTCCGGATACTGGAAATTCTAAAACAACATAATAAAAACTACAAATGACCGCAAACAATGACTTTGTAGCTCTATCAAAATTTTCAATTTCTTCATTTTTAGTCGTTTTTGGGCACAATTAGGGCACAGTAATCATTTATTCAAATAATCTTGATACCAAGAAGACAATTTCAAAAAAAAATCACATTGTTTTACTTTTTAAAGCTATTTTATGTAAGATGTATAGATGTATAGAAGGAAGCAATAAATGAAAGAAATAGAAAATAATATTGAATATATTGGAAGTCTTCTTTTTTCAAGAGAGGTTGGTATTGAAAAATTCATGGAAATAACTAAATCCTTATCAACAAGAATGATTGAATTGTCAATAGAAGTTTCTAGGGAAATAAATTTACTACTAAACCCAGATTCTTCTTATTTAAAGAATTATCCACTTCGTAATAACATAAAAACCTCACTAGAATATTATAATATATTTGAAAAAGGTACATTTTTTAACGATGAATTAGACAAACAGATGTTTTTAAATATTGATATATACAAAATAAAGCCATTATTTCTTTCTAATGTATTTTTTTATTCTTTACTTGAGCTGTATAAAAAAGAAGACAATATAAAAATAAAAAAAGCAATTAAATCTTTAATTTCACTTCTCTATAAAAAATTCCTTACTTTTGATATTTGGCATATCGTTATAGAACCTAAGCCTTTAGATAAAGAAGAAGTTTCAGCTCGAACTCGTTCTTCCGCAACAACGAGGATATCATGCATATTGTCTGATTCTTATAAATATTATTGGATAAGAATTGATTTACCTCACATAGGACAAGATAAATTTCATTTAAATATTGAAGAACTGTCTCAATTTGGCGATTCTATAGGTTCTTTGACAAATTCTGAAATGCATACCCCAATAGATGAACTAAACATAGAACCTGGAATAAATCCATTTAACGAAATAGAAAATTATTTGATAACTGCTATCCCATATGGTAATTATTTAGTATCAACTATAAAAGATGATTTTAATATAAAAAAAGAATTATTGCGATATCACTTGTTATCATTGATTTCAATTAAACTTTATAAAAATAAATCTTCCGAATGGCCCAAAGGAGAATTAAACCAAATGATTCAACAACTGCTTGAAGAATACCCATATCATGAAGAATATAGTGAGAGCGATTATAATACAGCTGAGATATGGCATTTGCTTGGGGAAGAAATTCTTAAGGATGCTTAAATATAAAAAATTTACTGTCTGCTTGGAATGCGCTCACTTTCATAGACACTGTTTATAGAAAATAGATCTATTTTTTAAGGTTTACACAGTTAGATTTACACTCTCATTCTAAACTAATAATACCACCTAAAGCCGGTCTACTTTTCCGGATTATTGTAATTTTATTGTGATTTTGGTTGCAAATTTGTCGTAAAAGATATTTAAACAATATCCTCTATTCTTCGATTGTGTGCATTTGCAAACTTTTTAATTTCATCAAAAATTTGTGTAGCTAATTTTTCATCATTTCGAACTCTAATATGTGGAATATATTTCAAAATAGTTGGGATAACATCTTGGTAATATTTATTACTAGACTTTATCTCATAAACTATATATTTAATATCTTTATCATACTTTTCATCTTTTATTAATTCATATTCGTCAGTTTTTCTCCATCCGCTAAAATACGGTGCTCTTTTGATATAATCTTCCAACCAATTAACGACTAATAATTCTATAGTTTCACTACCATCATCAACACTAAAAAAAGCGTTCATAGCATTCTTTAACTCTTTCTCTGTTTTATAAAAATCATACTTATATGTGTCATCTAGTATTTCAAGATCTCTTATATTTGCTATCGTAAATGTTTTTACTTTATTCGTCATTTCTGGCTTTTTCTTTATTTCAATCCAATATTCTGAATAATCTTCATATCCCAAGATATACCAATAGTATTCAAGATTAATAATCTTGTATGGATACATAACTATGTATCCGTCATTGTTCTTAAATTTTATTTTTCTTTTCTCTTCTATAGCATATTTTAATCGAGCAAAAACTATTTCCAAATCATCATCTATCTTTTCTAATACATCTTGTTTAAAAACTGATGTTTTAGTTCTCTTTACATAATTATCAACAATAATATCAACCCAAGGGGCAAGTTTTTCCCCAAAAGATTTTCTATTCCGTAAAATACCTGTTAATACCACAGTTTCTTCTGGCGTAAGTAACATTTTTTCAAGAAACGATGGTTCAGTGCGTACCCACTTACCTGTGCCTTTGTCAGGTTCAAAGAAATGTTCATAAAATGTTTCTCGGACATCTTTAAGTCTTTCCTTAAATGATGATTCTGACACATTATATTCTTTTGAAATGTCACTAGTAGATATAGCTTCATTATTGGATAATCTTCTTATTACATCAGGTATAACTTCTTCAGCTTTCTTCTTTTTTGTCATAGTCTACATCCATAATATTAGTTTATTTTAAAGAGTGACATTGTATTTTGCAACATTTTAAAGATTCATACAATAATTTTGCTATCTTTAACAATCTTGTATTCTACAGTATTATGGGCATTAAAACAATATAGCCGAAAATTATCGGCCCTGCTCAATGTAGAATATAGGTGTGGAATAGTAAGTTCACAAAGTAAAGTAGGTGCACTTTTATGTGTTAACAATATGTTCTAATTTAAAAGGAGTCGAAATGGCTGAGGACAAAAAAAATGGATACTATGTTTTAACAAAAAATATAAATGCCACGCAACCGTATCGCTATGTGCTTAAAGCACCAAATCATGAAACTATATTAAGTAGTGAAAATTATACAACAAGTAGAAATGCTAGAAATGGTATAGAGTCAACAAGAGTTAATGGAATAGTTGAAGAACATTTTGAAAAACGTACTTCTAAAGCAGATGAACCATACTTTGTATTAAAAGCAACGAATGGCGAAATTATAGGTGTTAGCGAAATGTATAGTAGTACTAACGCTTGCGAGCATGGTATCAAAGCAGTTATCAAATATGCAGCACAAGCAAGTTTAGTGGATGAAACAGGTTCAGATGGTGATAATGGTAGTGAAGGACCAGTAATTACCAACAACCCTGTAAGAAGTAAAAGCAATAAGTATGCCTAACAAGAAACTTACTGTATTTCAGAAGTCAATAGAAGGATACCTTCTTGAAGAAGGATTCTCAAGAGTTGAGCCAGCATTAGCTGGACAACTTCTTATGAGAGGTAAAATCGTAACAAAAAATAAAGAGTTTGATACATTAATAGAGGTTCCAAGTGATGTCCCTGCAAGCCATCCAAAGTTTTATACTATTAATAATGATATGGTGTTTTATCATCCACATATTGAAAGACCTAAAAAGGAAGATATTGGAACTTTAACGGGAATGTGTTTTCAAAAAGAAAATGAAAAGCTTTATTGCAATAACTCCCAGGAGCTAATTCATCATGCATATAATAAATATGAGAAATTATGTATTGATTTATCTGATGATGTATTTGATAAAAAAAGAGACTTCTTAGAAGAATTTGATAGTTATTGGCCACGAAGCATCAATCTAGATATATTTATGCATATTGATACTAAACCAAAAGATAGAAGTATGTTGTCATTAGTAATATTAAAATCCGATGATGAACAACAGCAGGCTATTCTCTATGATGATATTCATGTAATTGATAAATATGTAGAGTTTTCTAAGTACGATGTAGTGAATAAGCTTATATGCCCATATATTGATATTGGAAGTCATTTTTCTTTGCCATTTCCATCTACTTATAAAGATCTAATGAGATTGTTTTACAAAAGTGGACATGTAAAGTTCTTAAAAAAGTTACAAAGCAACCAAAATATTTGGAGCGTATTGATTATAGGACTTGATTTACCCAATGGAGAAAAACATTATGCTGCTGTTAGTTTATTAGATATTAAAGACGAAAAGTTAATTGAGAAAAAAAGTAAATATCAAGTTTTCTTTACAAAGAGGTATGAGAATATCCATTTTAAAGGAATAAATATTAAATCTATATTGAGGAAATGGTTGATGCAAAGAGGTGGTAATGATAGCACAAGACATATTGCAGAAAATAATTTTACTGTTGCAATTTTAGGATGCGGCTCAGTTGGTAGTAACTTGGCTTATAAGTTATGTAAAAGTGGGATAAGTAATATTATCTTGGTTGATCCACATGAATTAAAAAGTAGTAATATCGGTCGTCATTTTCTAGGAATTAGTGAAGTGGGAAAAAAGAAGGTTGTTGCTATGCAAACAGTCTTACAGTCGCAGTTTATTGATATGGATGTAAAAGCAATAGACAAAAGTGCTCAACAGTGTATAGATGAGTTCTCAAGTGCTGATTTAATAATTGGAACCATTGGAAGTGATGAACCTTCAGTTGAACCATATCTTGCAGAATTAACTATACGAGATGAGCTATCACCGATGTTTATATGTTGGCTTGAGGCAAATGCTGTCGCTGGTCATGGATTTTATGTAGATCAAAAAATAGTATCGAACTCATATGAACAAAAGACAGAAGACATGAGTATCTTAATTCAAGATTTTGCTTCTGGTTTAATACAGAATGAAGTAGGTTGTAATTCAGATTATATGCCATATTCACATTTATCCGCTGATGAACATATAAATAAGATGGCTCAATTTGTAGTTGATATAGCTTTGGATAAGAGACTAAGTAGAGCCATTAGTTCATATGGGAATGTAACACAATATAAAAACGAATTGCTTTATCAAGCTCAATCAAATAGTGTTAAATATTGGAATGATGATGACTTTGAAATTTAATACAAACAACTTGGATATTAATATCAATCAAAGTTTCCTAGATGTCTTACCTAAATACTCACAAACTTTAAAAACACCAGAAAGAGGAGGAGTAATTATGGGCGAGCTATACCCAAACAAAAACTTAGTAGTAATAACTAATATTATTGAATCACCATCAAAGTTAAAACGTAATAATAGATATGAAATGGATGTAAAATATATTCAAAAAGAGATTAACAAAATCTGGAAAAAAAGCAAAGGTACTGTTACTTACCTTGGTGACTGGCACACACATCCAGAAATTAATCCAAAACCATCACTAATAGACTATTACACTTTTTCAAAAAATTATTTTAATTCATCAATTGATCAAAACTTTTTAATCTATATTATTTTGGGGCTCAAAGTTAAAAATGATATTTTAATTTGGATAGGAGTATGTAATGGCATTAAGACAAAAAGAAAGTTTGGAATGTCCCCTATAAACTAGACAGTTTTATGTATTCAATTATCTCTTATATTTGGAACACAATTCAACAACAATGTGTTTTCCGTGTTCCACAAAGTGTTCAAAAAGTAAAAACTGCAAAGTTTCATAAACCTTAAGGGATTATGGAGCAAAACAAGTGACTTTCAAATCAGACATTTAAAGCTTCATCTAATCTTTCTTTAAAAAATATAGCCTGCTGTAAAAGTGTTAAATTTCAATTCCAAATAGACATTCTCCAAGATGCACATAATCAAAATAATGCTTTATTTTACCTTTTAATGTTCATTAGATAATATTTTATTTTTACTAATAAAAGTATATACAAACAGTAAAAATATAAAACTATTTATGTTACAATTGCTTTAATAGGTAAATGAGGTAAAAATGGCAAAAACTATTGGGTATATTCGAGTTAGTACCGACCAACAAGATTTACAAAATCAACAACACTCAATTTTAAATTATGTAAATAAAAACGCACTTGGCAAAGTTGATTTTATCGAAGTGAAGATGAGCAGTCGCAAAAAAGATGAAGATAGAAAGATAAATGAACTTTTTGAAACTTTAAAAGCCGGTGATCATCTGATAGTATCTGAACTTAGTCGTATAGGAAGAAGTGTAGTAAATGTTGTCACAATTGTAAATCAACTCATAGCACTTGGCGTAAATCTTCATATCCTCAAAGAACAACTTTTTATAAAACCTAATGAAGAAAATCCTTTTACAGACTTTCAGATTAATATATTTTCAGCTTTTGCACAACTTGAAAGAGATCTCATAAGCAAAAGAACAAAAGAAGCACTGCAGGCTAGAAAAGCTAATGGGATAAAACTTGGAAAGCCAGTAGGAACTATTCAAGGAAGCATTTACGATAAAGACAGAGATAAAATCAAAGAGCTTCATAACCTTGGGGTAACTCTTACAAATATTTCAAAAAAACATTTAGGCTATGGAACTATTAAAAGTCTTAGCGAATATGTAAAAAATAAACTAGATAAGGAGAAATAAAAATGAAGCAAAAAGTACCTAGGGTGATGTTAGAAGAATTTACAAAATACCCTAAGAGACAAGGTTTTTGAAACTACAAACAATATCACTTGTTTACATGCCATGTTATGATCATATCAGGCAAATTTTAATAGAATATAATTACAAAGATAAAAAGGAATTTAATAATGACAAGTACCCAACAGCGTGCTGAACTACAAAATCAAATTTGGAAAATCGCAAATGATGTAAGAGGGAGCGTTGATGGATGGGATTTTAAGCAATATATTTTAGGTACTTTGTTTTATAGATTTATTAGTGAGAACTTTGCTAACTATATAGAGGGTGGTGATGAGAGTGTTAATTACGCTTCACTGCCTGATAGCGTGATTACTCCTGAAATCAAAGATGATGCTATCAAAACAAAAGGTTACTTTATCTATCCAAGCCAACTATTTGTAAATGTTGCTAAAAATGCCAATGAAAATCCAAATCTCAATACAGATATAAGTGCGGTTTTTTCTGCTATTGAAAGTTCGGCAAATGGGTATCCATCAGAGTCAGACATCAAAGGACTTTTTGCAGATTTCGATACTACAAGCAACAGACTTGGAAATACAGTCAAAGATAAAAACAGTCGTTTAAGTTCAGTTTTAAAAGGTGTAGCAGGTCTTAACTTTGGTAAATTTGAAGATAATCACATAGACCTTTTTGGTGATGCTTATGAGTTTCTTATCTCAAATTATGCAGCAAATGCAGGTAAATCAGGAGGAGAGTTTTTTACTCCTCAAAGTGTATCAAAGCTTATTGCACAACTTGCAATGCACAAACAAGAGAAAGTTAATAAAATCTATGATCCTGCTGCTGGTTCTGGTTCACTACTTCTACAAGCTAAAAAGCACTTTGATGCACACATAGTTGAAGATGGTTTTTTTGGACAAGAGATAAACCACACTACTTATAACTTAGCTCGTATGAATATGTTTTTGCATAATATCAACTATGATAAATTTAACATAGCACTTGGTAATACTCTAATAGACCCACATTTTGGAGATGATAAGCCATTTGATGCAATAGTTTCTAATCCTCCATATTCTGTAAACTGGATAGGTAGTGATGACCCTACACTCATCAACGATGATAGATTTGCTCCCGCTGGTGTATTAGCACCTAAATCAAAAGCAGATTTTGCTTTTGTGTTGCATTGCCTTAGTTATCTTTCACCAAAAGGAAGAGCGGCAATAGTTTGTTTCCCTGGTATTTTCTATCGTGGTGGAGCAGAAGCTAAGATAAGAAAATATCTCGTAGATGGAAACTATGTAGAGAGTGTGATTTCCCTTGCTCCAAATCTATTTTTTGGAACATCAATAGCAGTTAATATTTTAGTTCTTTCAAAACATAAAACAGATAATAAAACACAATTTATAGATGCAAGTGAGCTTTATAAGAAACAAACAAATAACAACATCTTAACTTATGAGGGTGAAAATAATCATATCGAACAGATTATGAAAGTGTTTGATAGTAAAGCTGACATTGCTCATTTTGCTAAGTGTGTGGATAATGATGAAATTGCCCTAAATGATTATAACCTTTCCGTTAGCTCGTATGTAGAAGCAAAAGATACAAGAGAAATAGTAGATATAAATAAGCTAAATACTGAACTAAAAACAACTGTATCAAAAATAGATAACCTTAGAAGTGAAATAGATAAAATTGTAGCGGAGATTGAAGCGTGAGTGAGAAAATCTCTATAAAAGAACTGCTTGAGGGTGTAGAGGTTGAGTGGAAGCCTTTGGGTAATGTTGCTGAGTATGAACAGCCTACGAAATATTTAGTTAAAACAAAAAACTATAGCGATGAGTTCAAAACACCTGTTTTAACAGCAGGTAAAACTTTTATTCTTGGTTATACAGATGAAACAAAAGGGATTTTTAAAGCATCTGAGACTCCCGTAATTATCTTCGATGATTTTACAACTGCCAATAAATGGGTAGATTTTGATTTTAAAGCAAAGTCGTCAGCGATGAAGATGATAACATTAAAAAATGAATCAGAAGTTTTACTAAAATATATTTATTATTGGTTAAATACTTTACCTAGTGACTTGACAGATGGAGACCATAAGCGTCGGTGGATTAGCGATTTTTCTAACAAACTAATACCAATACCTGAACCAGAGGTTCAAAGTGAAATTGTCCGAATTTTGGACAATTTCACAGAGCTTACAGCAGAGCTTACAGCAGAGCTTACAGCAGAGCTTCGTGCACGAAAAAAACAATATAGTTATTATAGAGATAAATTATTGACTTTTGAAGATGGAGAAGTTGAGTTTAAGCCATTAGGAGAAATTGGGGAATTGGTTCGTGGAAATGGATTACCTAAAAGTGATTTTACAGAAACGGGAGTACCTGCGATTCATTATGGACAAATATATACTTATTACGGCACTTCAACAACTGAAACAAAATCTTTTGTTTCTACTGAAACAGCAAAAAAACTTAGAAAAGTTAATAAGGGTGATGTTGTTATCACAAATACAAGTGAAAACTTAGAAGATGTTGGAAAAGCATTGTCTTATCTTGGTGAATTAGAAGCTGTAACGGGTGGACATGCAACTATTTTTAAACCTAGTAATCAAATTTTAGGTAAATATTTTACTTACTATACTCAAACATCAATGTTTTTTTCTCAAAAAATGAAATATGCAAAAGGTGCTAAGGTTATTGATGTATCTGCTACAGATTTAGCAAAATTTCAAATTCCAATCCCATATGCTGATAATTCTCAAAAATCTTTAGAAGAACAGATGCGAATAGTAAATATCCTCGATAAATTTGACACTATTACAAACTCAATAAGTGAGGGGTTACCAAAAGAGATAGCATTAAGACAAAAGCAATATGAGTATTACAGAGATTTGCTTTTGACATTTCCAAAAAAAGAAGTAGGGGTATAACATGGGAAGTGACTTAAAACAAATTGCAGAGAAACTTAAAGATGCAGTTCATAAAGTTGATAAACAAGAAGAAAGGTCTTATAGTCTTAAAGCCCAATTAATTTATGCTTTCAATGGTACTGGGAAAACAAGACTTTCAAAAGAATTTAAAGAATTAATTGCTCCTAAAATAGAAGATAGTGAAGAGGGAGAAGCACTTACAAAAATTATTTATTACAATGCTTTTACTGAAGATTTATTTTATTGGGATAATGATTTGAAAAATGATGATAAAATAAAATTAAAAATACATAATAATGCATTTACTAAATGGGTTCTAAAAACTCAAGGAAATGCAAATAATATAATAAAAAACTTTCAACGATATATCAATGATGACAAATTAACACCACAATTCAACGAAGAATATACAATAAGAGATGAAAATGACAAAGAGGTTATTATACCAGCTTACTCGGAGGTAACTTTTTCATATGAAAGAGGAGATAATACTAGCTCTAAAAATATTAAAATATCTAAAGGGGAAGAAAGTATTTTTATTTGGAGTATCTTTTACTCATTCATTAAGCAAATTATTTTAGAGTTAAATATTTCTGAAGTTAGTGAACGTTCTACTAATGACTTTGATAATATGGAATATATTTTTATAGATGACCCTGTAAGTTCTTTAGATGAAAACCACTTAATTGATTTAGCTATTGACTTGTCAACTTTAATTAAGGATGATACCTCAAATATTAAATTTATTATAACTACACATAATCCTCTTTTTTATAATGTTCTTCATCATGAATTAGATGGGAAAGAATATAAAAAGTATATTTTAAATAGATTAGAAGATAGAAGTTATATATTAAAAAAACAGCAAAATGATTCTCCATTTGCTTATCATCATTATCTTATAAAAGAAATTGAAAAAGCAATTGAAACAAAAGATATTCGTAAATATCATTTTAATTATGTCCGAAATATATTAGAAAAAACTGCTACATTTTTTGGTAAAAATGGCTGGGGAAAATTATTGCCTATGGATCCTGATAATAATGATGAAAATGTTTATGCAAGAGTTATTAATCTTTATAGTCATTCTAAACTCTCTAATGATGAAATTATTGACGTTGAAGAGCGTCATAAACCAACTTTAAAATTTTTACTTTCTCATATCAAGAAATTATATGAACCTGACTTAACGGATAGTTCAAGTAAAAAGGATAGTTAATGCTGGAAACTAAAACAATAGCAGAATCAAATAATTTTATCGTTTTAGATAAATATACAAAGATTGACCAAGAGGGTAGCTCTTATCAAAGTGAAATTGATTTGGAAAATGAGCTTATAAAAGATTTAGATGCTCAAGGTGTCAAATATGAAAGTGATATAAACACTCCTGAAAAATTATTGGAAAATGTGAGAATACAACTTCAAGAACTCAACCGTGTAGAATTTAAAGATGGCGAATGGAGTCGTTTCGTAGAGGAGTATTTAGATAAACCAAGTGATAATATTATAGAAAAGACTCGTAAAATTCACGATAACTATATCTATGATTTTGTATTTGATGATGGGCGAATCAAAAACATCTATCTTCTTGATAAAAAGAATATCACTAGAAATAAAGTACAAGTAATCAAACAGTTTTCTCAAAAAGGAACACAAGCCAATCGATATGATGTGACTATATTAGTAAATGGTTTGCCTTTGGTTCAAATAGAGCTAAAAAAACGAGGTGTTGCCATAAGAGAAGCTTTTAATCAACTACATAGATACTCAAAAGAGAGCTTTAATGCTGAAAACTCTTTGTATAAATATTTACAGATTTTTATCATATCAAATGGAACAGATAGCAGATACTTTGCAAATACTACAAAAAGAGATAAAAATAGCTTTGATTTTACGATGAACTGGGCAAAGTCTGATAATACACTTATCAAAGATTTGAAAGACTTTACCGCTACATTTTTGCAAAAAAATACCCTGCTTGATGTGCTTATTCACTATAGTGTTTTTGATGTTAGCAATACTTTGCTTATTATGAGACCATATCAGATAGCAGCAACTGAGAGGCTTATTCGGAAAGTAAGAAGTTCTTACGAAGCAAAAAGATGGAGTAGCTTAGAAAGTGGTGGATATATCTGGCACACAACTGGAAGCGGTAAAACTCTTACAAGCTTTAAAGCGGCAAGGTTAGCAACTGAGCTTGATTTTATAGATAAAGTGTTTTTTGTAGTAGATAGAAAAGACCTTGATTATCAGACGATGAAAGAGTATCAACGATTTTCACCTGATAGTGTAAATGGCTCAGATAGTACAGCAGGGCTTAAGCGTAATATCGAAAAAGATGATAATAAGATTATTGTTACAACTATCCAAAAGCTAAATAACTTGATGAAAAGTGAAAATGATTTAGAGATATACACCAAACAAGTTGTTTTTATATTTGATGAGGCTCATCGAAGCCAGTTTGGTGAAGCACAAAAAAATCTAAAGAAGAAGTTTAAAAAGTTTTATCAATTTGGTTTTACTGGAACTCCTATTTTTGCAGGAGTTAATGCTTTAGGTGCGGAAGATACTGCAAGTGTATTTGGTCTTGAGTTGCACTCGTATGTGATTATCGATGCTATACGAGATGAAAAAGTATTGAAGTTTAAAGTGGATTATAATGATGTAAGACCTCAATTTAAAGATTTTGAGGGTGAAACTGATGAGAAAAAACTAAGTGCTTTTGAGAACAAACAAGCATTATTGCATCCTGTAAGAATTAATGAAATCACTCAGTATATTTTAAACAACTTCAATCAAAAAACACATCGTTTGCAAGTTGGGGCTAAAGGCTTTAATGCGATGTTTGCTGTTAGTAGTGTAGATGCTGCAAAGCTTTATTATGAAGCTTTTAAAAACTTGCAAAAAGGTAAAGAGAGACCTCTGAAAATTGCTACTATTTTTTCATTCGCTGCAAATGAGACACAAGATGCAATAGGAGATATTGCTGATGAAAATTTTGAACCAACTGCAATGGATGCAAGTGCAAAAGAGTTTTTGAGTGCTGCAATTGATGATTATAATAAAATGTTTGGAACTACTTATGGAGTAGAAAGTAAAGAGTTTGCAAACTATTATAAAGACCTTGCAAAAAGAGTTAAAGGAAAAGATAGTAGCGGAGCCTCTCTAAAGCCAAATGAAAAAGTTGATTTACTTATCGTTGTAGGTATGTTTTTAACTGGATTTGATGCACCGACTTTAAATACTTTGTTTGTAGATAAAAATCTAAGATACCATGGTTTGATGCAGGCATATTCACGAACTAATAGAATCTATGATGCTACTAAGACTTTTGGAAATATTGTAACCTTTAGAGATTTAGAACAAGCAACCATCGAAGCGATTAGGACATTTGGAGATGATAATACAAAAAATATAGTTTTAGAAAAAAGCTATGATGAATATATGCAAGGTTTTACAGATACATCTTCAGGTGAAGCTAGAAGAGGTTATCTTGATATTATTGAAGAACTACAACAAAAATTCCCTAATCCAGATGTTATAGAGAGAGAAAAAGAGAAAAAAGATTTTGCAAAGCTATTTGGTGAATACTTAAAAGCTGAAAATGTTTTACAAAACTATGATGAGTTTGCTGGATTAAAGCTACTTCAAGATTTGGATATGAGTGATTTAGAAGCTGTTGAAGAATTTAAAACAAAGCATTACTTGAGTGATGAAGACTTGAGTAAAATGCAAGAGATTAAGATACCAAGTGAGCGAATTATTCAAGACTATAAATCAACATACAATGATATTAGAGAGTGGATTAGAAGAGAGAAAGACTCTAAAAATAAAGAAGATTCTACTATCGATTGGAATGATATAGTATTTGAGATTGATTTACTTAAATCTCAAGAGATTAATCTTGATTATATTTTAGAGCTAATCTTTGAACACAATAAAAAAGTTAAAGACAAAGTAGCGTTGGTAGAAGAGGTGCGAAGAGTAATTAGAGCTAGTTTAGGTAATCGTGCAAAAGAGATTTTGATAGTTGATTTTATCAATCAAACAAATTTAGATGAGATTGGTGATAAAGCTAGTGTAATTGATGAGTTTTTTAAATTTGCACAAGTTGAGCAACAAAAAGAAGCAAATGAGTTAATTAGTGAAGAAAATTTGAATGAAGAAGCTGCTAAGCGTTATATTACTGCATCATTGAAACGGGAATATGCTACTGAAAATGGAACTGAACTAAATGCGATTCTTCCTAAAATGAGTCCACTTAATCCGCAGTATTTAACTAAAAAACAAAATGTTTTCCAAAAAATTGCAGCTTTTGTTGAGAAGTTTAAAGGTGTTGGTGGAAAGGTTTAATTGAAAAATTTCAACAACATTAAATTAAATGATACTAAAGAAATATAATGGAAGAATTAAAAAAAGCGATAATAGATAATTTATATAAATCAAACTTCTATGAAGCATTAATAAATATCCAAAAATTAGAAACTAGTTTTCCAGATGCTCAAGAAACTTTATTTTTATATTATTATTTATATGATTTAATGAGCTGGGTTAGCCATCATAAAAAACATAATTCTAAGAGTACAATACAAAATAATAAAGACAAATATTTCAATCAAATACTGCAAATTAACCAAAATAATAGATCGATAACTTATTTTCAATTATATTTATTTTTAGAAGAAAATTTTAGAACTTTTGAACATTTCTCATGGTTTAGTAGATATGGTAAATCTAAATACTTATTAGATCAAGCATTAAAAGAAAATCAAGATAATCTTGAAACACAATTTTATAGTCTTTTTTGTGAAGAAAAAACAAAAGAATGTTTTGAATTTTTGAGTAAAAACATACTAGATACTCAAATCGTACAAAAGTTTCTTAATAATCTTTGGTTTAAAGATGAATTTTTAGATGATTCTCAACAGCTCAAACAACTATATGGTCTTGGTTCAGAACATACTGATTTATTCTACTATACACAAAAAAAAGATTACAACTGGTTATATGATTATTTTAATGAAGATGAAGAAAGAAAATATAAAACCAACTCTATTTCTTATGGAGAAGTTTGTTTTGAAACTAAAAAGTATGATGAAGCAATCAAATACTACGAAAATAAAGATGACAAAAGCAATAATGACTATTTTATATTAGGTGAATGTTATGAGCAACAGGATGAAAAAGAAAAGGCAATAAATTGCTACAAAAACTATTATACTAATTTTAGTTCAGGAAATTGGCAAGTTGGTATTAAAAAGCTTTTTAAACTTCAAGCTTATGATGAAATAAAATATGTACTGAAAACTGAAAAGTCTAATCTTCATAAAGAGTATAAAATATTTTATGAGGCAAAGCTATTAAGCATTGAAAAAAAATATATAGATAGTATAAATACTCTCAATGGTATTTTTGACAAACTACATAATCATCATGAAGAATTGAAAAAAGATATTTATTTTTTGTATATTTCAAATTATTATAAAGAAACGATGAAGGCGATAGAACAATCCTATCATGAGATTATTGAATCAAATGATTTTGAACTAAGTGGACCAAGATTTCTTTTCGGTTTTGATTATCATCACTTGTCTTTATATCGTGATTTTGAAAAATATATTAAAAAGTTAAATATTGAATTTGATAATAAGTATTACAAACTTACAGAACAGTGTAGAAAAAGGATAAATAATAGATTTATAGAAGTACATAAAAAGTTATATAGTGAAATACAAATAAGAAAAATAAACATTACTGAAGATAGAGAGCTTTATTACTTATCAGCTTTTGAGGATTTAGATTCTATAAATAAAAGAATCAGTATTTTTAAGAATAGAATTAAAAATGAAGCAGAAAATCCAAGATATTATTTAGAACTTGGTAAGTTACATTATAAAAAAGTAAATCTAACAAAATATAATTTCAAAAAAGCAATTAAATATCTTGAAAAATCAATTGAATTGGCAGAAAAATATTTTGTAAATCTTTACGGTGAAGCTGAATTATTATTAGTGAAAATAAAAGAATCCAAAGAAGATAAAAAAGCTTTATTTGACAAAAGTATAAAGGATTTTATATTTTACAATTCGTATCAAAAAGATTCTAGAACAATGTTTTTTGCACAAACTTTATATAAATATCAAAGTTTTTCTATAAATGGATTATCTGGCTTGTCAGAGAATTATTTGTATTTTGCAAATCCTGATCAACTAAATGATCCCTTTGATGTTGCATCAGAATCTTTGGAAAAACAATTTAAAAACTTGAAGTTAAACAAGAATGATTTTAAATTATGTTCTTTGTCTCAAATAAATGACAATAAACTAATGTGGTCACATTACACGCAAGAGCATACAGGGATATGTGTAGGGTATAAATTTTTATATTTGCCATATTATGTCGGAAAAGATGAAGTGAAGTATAAAAATACTAACTTAGACGAAAAAGAAATATTTGATAATATCATCGAATATTGGACTGTAAAATCAGAAGATTGGGAATATGAAAAAGAAGTGAGATTATTACATTATGGTGAGAAACAAAAAATATTCTATACTTTTGATATTAATGAAGCTCTTGAAAAAAATATAATTGCATTACAAATTGAGTCTATAACTTTTGGTTTAAAATTCCAGAATAAAACTATTTTAAAACCAATAATTTTAGAAATAGAAAAAAAACAAAATAGAAAAATTAATTTTTTTAAAGCAAAAATATCTGAGCAGAAATTAATTATAGAAAAAGTTGAAATATAATTGCTATGTAAACAGAATAAATTAGATATTAAAGTGAGGATTAACTATGCCAATACCAACACATGATGAGATAAGAGTACCAGCACTGAAACTTTTAAAAGAAAAAGGAATTTTGAAGCTAAAAGAGTTTGAAGCACCACTTGCCCAAGAGTTTAATCTCGTGCATGATGAGCTTATACAAATGTATGATAGTGGTAATGGTCCAATATTTTACGACAGAATATCCTGGGCGTTAAGTTATTTAAACATGGCGGGACTAACAAAAAAGCCTAAAAGAGGTCATTATGAAATTACTGAAGATGGAATAAAAATACTGGCTACTCCAGATATAATAAATAATTACATTACTGAAAAAATTAAACAACGAAATCAAGAGATAAACAATATTGCTAATGAGAATGTATCAGTAGCTAATATAGATGATTTTAATGATGATCTTACACCATCAGAAACTATCGAAATATCTTTTCAAAAAATCAAGAATAAAATTTACAATGATATACTAGATACTATCATAAGCAAAACACCTAGAGAGTTTGAGAAGCTTGTAGTTGCGCTATTACAAAAAATGGGCTATGGTGGTGAAATACAAAACTCTGGAGAAGTTACACAATACTCAAATGATAACGGCATAGATGGAATCATTAAAGAAGATATATTAGGTTTTGGAAGAATTTATATACAAGCAAAGAGATATCAAAGAGATAATAAAATTGGCAGAGAAGACTTAAACAAATTTGTTGGTGCATTAGCCGTCGCACAATCAAATAAAGGTGTGTTTATCACAACTTCAAGCTTTAATAAAAATGCTATTGAATATGTAAATAAATTAAACAACAATACAACATTAGTGCTTATAGACGGTGAGCAGTTAGCGAAGTATATTTATGATTATTCACTTGGTATGCAAACAGAACAAGTCATAGAAATCAAAAAGCTTGATAGTGATTTTTGGGATATTATGGAAGATGACAACACATCTGAGAATGGATAAAAATAATGTCTGGGACCGTTCAGAATTCTGTGTCAATCGGGTAAAATAACAAATACCCAAGGACACAGATATGAAGATAGAAATAGATGTAGAGCAATTTGCTCGTGATATAAAAGCAGGTAAAAGTATTGGTGGCTCAGATGGAGCTTTAGGCTCACTCATAAAACAGCTCACAGAAGCTGCACTCGCAGCTGAGATAGATTCTCATCTCTCTCAAGACCTCCAAAGAAACCGAAAAAATGGCTATAGTTCAAAGACTATGAAAAGTGATCATGGAGTATTTGAACTTGATGTTCCAAGAGACCGCAACGGCAGCTTTGAGCCTGAAATCGTAAAGAAGAATCAAACCAGTATTACAAGTGAAATCGAAGAGAAGATTCTTTCGCTCTTTGCACTGGGCAACAGCTATTCTCAGATAGCCAAACATATTGAAGATTTTTATTGTGTAGGCTTCTCTAAAGCTACTATAAGTGCCG
Organism: Sulfurimonas sp.; assembly: GCF_028713515.1. Lineage (GTDB taxonomy): Bacteria > Campylobacterota > Campylobacteria > Campylobacterales > Sulfurimonadaceae > Sulfurimonas. Next base: position 416,715 of record NZ_JAQTOD010000001.1, read on the forward strand.
TAACAGATAAAATCATACCAATGCTTCAAGAGTGGAAAACAAGACCTTTAGAGGCTGTTTATCCATTTGTTTTTTTAGATGCTATTCACTACAAAGTAAAAGAAGATGGGCGTTATATCTCAAAAGCATTTTACACAGTGCTGGGCGTGCGTGTGGATGGCAAAAAATGTACCTAAACGAGAGCGAAGGCGCTAAGTTCTGGTTACAGGTACTTACTGACTTACAAAACCGTGGAGTTAAAGATATCCTCATCGCTTCGGTAGATGGACTTAAAGGCTTTCCAGAAGCCATAAACTCAGTATTTCCAGATACTCAAGTGCAACTCTGCATCGTCCATCAAATACGCAACAGCCTCAAGTATGTTGGTTCTGCCAATCAAAAACAATTCGCCAAAGAACTCAAAGCCGTTTATCAGGCTTTCACCAAAGAAGAAGCGGAGTTTGAGCTTGATAAATTGGAAGAAAAATGGGGTAAAAAATATCCTATCGTCTTTCAATCTTGGAGAAACAAATGGGATAACTTGTCTCTTTATTTTCAATATCCAGAGGATATACGCAGAGTCATTTATACGACAAATATCATAGAATCAGTCCATCGCCAGTTTAGGACTCTAACGAAAACCAAAGGTGCTTTTCCAAATGATGATAGCCTGCTAAAACTACTTTATATGGGGATTCAAAATGCCCAGCAAAAATGGACAATGCCGATTAGAAACTGGAGCTTAACAATCTCTCAATTAGCCATCCACTTTGACGGACGGCTTGATGACGCATTAAATTTATGATACAATTTTAGGAATTACTCGATGCTGACACAGAATCTTGAACACTACCTAATGTCTAGATACTTATTAACCAATGATAAGATATTTGATACTAAACGTATATGAAGAATTTTTAACGGTCCCGTCCCGTCTCATCGAAGCTAATTTATACTCTAACTTTTCATCAAAACTAAGGCCAATATTTTTTTTACTATTAATATACTAAGTATTTTTCTTCTTGTTTTTTACATTTATCTTTCAAATTATTCATTTTTATTGCATATATTCTTTTTCGATTATGTACTGAATTTTAATCAAGAGGAGTGAAGAAATAATTATAATTTAGATTATATCCGTCATCTAAATAAACAATTTCTTCTTGGCCACTTTCTCCAAGTAAAATATTAAAATTGTATATTTTACTTAATTGTTTTAGTATCGTGTTTTCACAATCTATGTCGTTTACATTTCGTGCAATCTCTTCTGAATAATCTTTGACTTTGTATGATACAAGTTGACATGGAACTGATTTATTTCCATAGAGGTTATCTTTACATTTAAGAACAAATCCAGTTGTAAAATACTTTGTTTTGCTACATCTTGTCTCTTTTGTTAAGCTTATATCTATAGTATTACCATAAAAATACCGTTGATGTTCAACGACTTGATTATTTTTAGTTATCACATAGTTAAAAGTATAGTTTCCTGCAGATAAAATTTCTTTTGAAAGTATCATATCGATTTTAATTTTCACAGGCGTGTTGTTTATAACAGTAAACTCAATTTTTCTTTTATCTGTAAACCATTGTACTTTAGCCGGTAGATTTTTATCTTCTGCATTAGCTGAATAAATATCTCCAATAAGCTTGTAATATTCGTTTGTGTATAAATCTTTTTTACATAGTGCTTCCGAGAGAATCCCCTTTACATGAGTATTATTACCATCACCTAAATCAGGCTTTCCTCTGCCAAAAAAAGTACAATTTTTATATTTCACCACAATTGGATTATTTTTATTATCGTTAAAATCCGTTTTGTACTCTTTAAAAAGAGTTAATCCATCTATTAATAGTTCATTTTTTAATTGAACTTGTTCGATATCATTTGCAAAGAAACATGAAGTAGTGAGTAGGGCTGCTATTAGTAGTTTATTAAACATATATTACCTTTTTTATTTTTATATTATATTATCATAAAAATAAACATGTTCAAGTTACAAGAAGAAAGCAAGAACAAAAACATTAATGGAAGCAAAGATTTAAAGTTCATCTGACATGCTCTTTCTTAGTTTCTCAAACTCTTCTGGAGTAAGCTCCATATCTTCCATTAGCTCTAATAGTGCTTCTTTGGCTTTTATATCTTCTTCGCTATCTTTGTTGATTGGAATGAACTCTTTTCCAATTATTCCCAATGATTTTTTGTAGTGTTCAGGAACAAGACTTGGATTGTGCTTTAGACATAAGATATAGACAATGCCTTTTAGCAACTCAAAGGTTTCTTTAGTCGGTTTTATGTCAAAACATGAAACATATTTGAACAATCTTTCGTAGTCAATTTTGTCTTTAAAAATACCAGTATCCATATTTTGTTTGAACTCTTGTGCAGGAATAGTGTTCTTAAAAGTGTGATATTTATTACGAAGTTTTTTCATAGCTTCTTTGACAATTGGTCTATATTTTTTTCTGAAATAGTGTGCGGCAGCATAGTTTGCTTTTTGATTATTTGTATCGGCATTGAGGTTTATGTATGAACGAATGAGAATAGATTTGTTGTTGTATTCATTTGGTTCTATTATTCCCATATTGACTCTTTTGTATTGATTTTTAGTAGCGGTCACAATGCCTTTTTCAAAAGGAGTCTTGCCATCTTGGTCTGGATCTTTTTGGTTTAGATTGTAAACTTTCTTTTGAACTTTTTGGTATGCTTTTTTTATGAAGTTGTCTTTGTTTTCAGGTGTGTTATCGTGGATGAGATTGATTATTCTCTCAAAAGCATAGTACTCACTTGGGTTGAACTCAAGCTCTAAAGCTTCTTCACTGTAGTTTATTATATCATCTCTTATATCATCAAGAAACATTCCTAAATGCTCTTTGTTTAGTATGAAGCTTTCTCTTTTTTCTTTCAACATTTTTCTATCCTGTTAAGTGTGTCAATGTTTTTCTGCAAAAACCGCGCCTTGATTTCCGATACTTATACGAAGTATTTGGAGTGCGTTTCATAGCGCACTACCAAATTTTTACTATATTTGTACATTTTTGCGCCTAGCTTTCCGATTTACTTATTCAAAAAACCCCTATTTTATGGACATTTAAATTGTTAGGAAAATGCTAGTGCACTTGTTACTAAATCTTACTCTATAAATATCCATATTTTAGGCACTTTTTATAAAAGCGCACCTATGTTTTGAGTGTTGTATTTTCAAAATATCTAAACGCACTTTGGCTTTTGCTACTCAATAATTTTAGCTTTGTAATACTCTGATAGATTGGTAAGTCTATTTCCTACATAAATTTTTCTCCTTTAAAATAAAAGTTCTAAAGACATTCATATTTTTTGTTTGTGAAAATATGAATATAGATATAAATTTTTAAAGGAGTCAACAAATGGCAGCAAAAAGTAGAATGGAAAAGTATAGAAAGGAAATTAAAAATTTAATTTTAAAAGGAGTATCTATAAGATCAGCTTGGAGATTAATAAATGCTGATTTACCCGAAGAAGGTAAAATCAGTTACAACGCTTTTTATCATTTTGTTAGAAATAGTATCTAACATATGATATTTAAAAATCTATTTTTATCTAGGGAATAAAGTTTTAGTATCAATTTTTCTATGAGCTAGTACTATCATTGGAGTCATTTTTGATTCAATATTTTTAATTACTTGCTCATAATGAGTAATTAATCTTTTGCAGTCTTCCTCTTCTAAATACATGCTAATTGATGCTTCAAATTGTTTTTTGATTTGTGAAGTAAATGCAGGATTATTTTTAAATGATAATACACTATATCTTTTAACTAAATCTATTAAATATGATTGATAAGGTCGTTCTGACTTATCCAGCTTGAGATTGTTTAACTCTTCATTATTATCTCTTACATATCTGAAAATATAATATAAAAACAGGAGCGGTCTGAAAGGGATATGCCCTTCTAGTTTAATTGCTTCTAAAAATTTTCTAATAGGTGATTTTTCTTTGTCATCACTTGCAATTCTTTTAATTGTATCTTCAAATAAAATTTCATTTAACTTAATATTGAACTCTTCAGGGGTTAAAATCAAATCAATATCTTTAATGAGTTGCTGATTCTGCATAGTGATATTATTATCATCTATATCTAAAAAAGCTGGTTCAATATCAGAAAAAATCCAATCAGGATTAACATTAAATATATCAAATAAATTTTTTAACACATAAAAATCAGGTGTTCTTTCATGTTTCTCATATTTACTTATTGTTGATTGGGTAACATTTAATTTCTCAGCAAATTCTCTTTGATTTAGTTTTTCAGATTCTCTAATAAATTTAATTTTTTCAAAAATTTCCATTTTAGTCCTTGACATAATATTACATATGTAATATAATATTCCAAATAAACTATTTAAGTTTAATAGTTTTATTTTAGTCATTATACAAAAAAAGGAGATTTAATGCAACTAATTGAAGTTATAAGACACAGCGGTAAAATAAAAACTGTTGATGATTTATTGAACAACTTTAATTCAATTACAGAACTAGCAAGAGATGATATTTATAAAATTGCTAAATCAAAGCGAATTTTATTTGCTGATTTTGATTTTGCATATGGCGAGGGAGTTGAGATGTTAAGAAGCCAGCTTCAAAAATCACATTTAAAAGGGATAAAAAGATTTTTAGAATGTGAAAATATAGATAATGCAATCACTTGGCTAATCCGACGAATCTTAGCAAACATGAGAAACATAACTACAAATAAAAAATTTAGACTCTATTGTGCACCAAGTTTCGCACAATTGCACGAAAACATTAAATCAAATAACGACATAAAAATAGTTCTTGAGCTTATAGAGCTTGAAAAATTTGATAGAGATACCTTAAAAAATGGACTTCAAAAAATGTTGGTAGACTCAATGTTTGATGAAGATTTTGATCACTTTGATGTGGAATATCTCTGTAAAAAGTTTAAATTTGAGATGTCGGAAATAGTAGGAGCCCAGGTAATGAATTTGCAAAAGTATAAAAAGGAACAAACTGAAAGCGGCCACCTCCAGCTTGTTTTTGTATTTTGATAATCGTCGCAGGAGACCAAAATGGATGACATACTAACAAAAATAGAAGAAAAAATCAAAAAGCAGCAAAGGATTCCTGAGCTTATCGAAAAAATTGATTTAATCCTTTTGAACAAATACCACTATCTCAATGATAGTGAAAAAGAGGCGTTGCAAAATGAAAGATTAATATTAGAAAATGATCTTTTAAAAGTAAATATAACTTTAGAAGAGAAGCATAAAAACTTTTTTTACACTTATGATGATATTAAATTTGCACCCAAAATAAAGTGGCTTATACCAAATCTCATACCAAAAGGAAGCATTGGAGTGCTAATAGGACCAAGTGGTAGCGGTAAAACAACTTTAGTAGTGCATTTGTGTTCAATTATTCTAGAGAGCTTTAAAGATGTTTATATCATCTATATTGATGGAGATATGAGTGTCAGTAAAATAAAAGAGCTTGGAATTGAATCGTTGATGCATTGGCATAATAAGAGATTTTTGTATGCTGGAAAAAATTCAGATTACTTTTCAGAAGCCTCGCAAAATTTACTTAGAGATACAGTCATTGAGCAAAAAAATAATCCTGAGAGAACTTATCTAGTAATTGAAGATTCACTTACGCTAACTGCTAAGAAAAAAAGAGGTTTTATCGATACAGATTATTTATACAAATATGAAAAAATGCTTCGTGATGTAGGTGGCGGATCGTTTTTGGTACACCACACAAACAAGGCTGGAGTATTTGCAGATACCCAACAAATTGAAAATTTTGCAGATTATACCTACATGATTGAGCGAAATGAATTTAACTCTTGTATCTTGCTTCATCCGCAAAAAGCAAGTCGTTATGACATCAAAGGGAGAGCATATATGACTAAAGAGAGAAAAATAGCAGAAGAAGTTGATTATGACACTTTCAATATCAGTCAAAGAGAGTCAAAGTTTGTAATGTACGTAATCGATGCACTTGAAGATGGAGAGATGAACCAAAGCGAATTGTTATCGTACCTTGAAAAGGTAAAGTTTTTTAGCGATTATAAAGTGGGACAGAAAAAAGCTATCAAATGGTTGCAAGTTTGGGGAGATAAAGGAAAATGGATCTATGAGCAAAAACCAAGTGAAAAAAATGCAATCTTCTATCGCCTTGAGAGTTAAGCTGAAAAACTTGCAAAACTGCCAAAGTGCGAACCAAAGACTGTCGAAGAGTTAAAACTTTTTTAAATTATGAATACATACAAAGAACTGGAGGAAAAATATGTTTGAAGCACTAGAAGAAGCATTGGTGAAAATTTTACAAAAACTTGATTTTCAAGAGGAACTTTTGCAACTTACAATATCAAGTCTTAATACAAAAAAACAGGTTGCCAAATTTTTGGGTGTATCTACATCAACAGTATCAACATACATTAAAGATGGTCGTTTTACAGAGGAAATACACTATTTTAATAATCAGGATGGCAAAGAAGAGTTTATTCCAGAGGGAATTATAAAATTCAAACAAGAGTTAAAGCATCGCAAATATGAGGTTAAAAAAGTAGAAAAAACTTTAAATCCTATTGCTTCAAAATTTTTGAATAATCGAAAGGTTGTTTCAAATGGCTAAAAATATAAAATATGTTTATGGTGAACTAAAATTTACAATCAAAGAGCAATTTGGACATTGGTATTTGGATTTTTATTTGCTATCTGGAGAAAGACAGCGAGGTACTACAAAGCTAAAAGCAACAGCTGAAAATTTAAAAGTTATAAAAAGGCAAGTAATTCCTGATATTTATGAAGGATTGGGAAAAGAGCCTATTGGCATAGAAGAAGAGGTTAAAACTTGGACACTTCAAGATTTTGCTGATGAGTTTTTTGAGTTGCAAAAAACACAAATTAGAGCCCACACTTTAGAAAGAAATATCATGCACTACAATAATCATATCGCACCATATTTTAGTAAAAGAGAATTGCAAAGCATCGCACCTTTAGAGATTGAAAAGTGGCAAAATCAACTTTTACAAAAGTATAAGCACCTAACTGTTCAAAAATTTAGATCTATTTTGTTTTCTATTTATGACAAAGCTCTTCACAATGACCTTGTTTTAAAAAATCCACTTGAAAAAGTTACTGCACCTAAAGTTCAGTTAAATAGACCAACAACTGCAATAAATCCTTTTACAGAAACAGAACTGGCTAAAATAATTGAAAATGCCAATGGTTATATGAAAAACTTTATCCAATTTATGGTGGCAACTGGGATGAGACCAGGAGAAATTGTTGCTTTAAAGTGGAGTGATATAAATTTTGAAAGAAAAAAAATTGATGTTGAAAGAACACGCATAAGATCTAAACAACCAAAGGAAATTAAAGACGGCAGTACAAAAACAGACTCAAGCGATAGAGGTATAGATATGCTCACCCTTGCAGAGGAAGCATTATTGAGACAAAAAGAATTAACTGGAAAATATGAATATATCTTTATAAATCAATCAAAAAAACCATTTTATGCTCACGATATAGTTGGAGTGAACTTTGATAAGATATTAAAGAAAAGTGGGGTTGAAGATAGACCATTGTATAATTTGAGACATACTTTTGCATCACAACTTATATCAAAGGGTGCGGATATTACTTGGGTTTCAAAAATGCTAGGTCATAAAGATGTTTCTATTACATTGAAAATATATACAAAGTTCATTCAAGAAGACGATGAGACCAGGCTTAAGAAAATAGCTAAAATAGACAAGTTTATGGTCAAGTTTGAAAATAATGATGATGAGAACATAGATAAATAGGGGATTATAGAGTGCAAATACGAGTCTATTACGAGGATACCGATGTTGGTGGCGTTGTGTATCACTCAAACTATCTTAACTTTTGTGAAAGAGCTAGGAGTGATATATTTTTTAAAAAAGGTTTGAATCCCATCTTGGAGAGTGGTCATTTTGTGGCAAAAAAGTTAGAGGCAAACTACATAAGTAGTGCGAAGTTTGGTGATGAGCTTGAAGTTGCAACCGTACTTAAAGAGATGAGAAATGCTTCGTTTGAGCTCTTGCAGGTTGTTTTAAAAGATAATAAAAAAATATTTGAATTAAAGATTGTTTTAGCCTATGTATCGCATGAGGCAAAGCCCCAAAAGATTACATCTGGTGTTAAAGAGATGTTACTGAATCTCTTTGATGTCTGATATAAATGGTTTAAAGGTTGTGAAAGATGGCTGTAATAGCTCTATCGGATAGACTATTTGGTTGTTTATGACATCTATGTCGTACTCTCTATCTTCTTTATATACGGTATTGTAAATAAAGTCTACGCCAACCGTAGTTGTGTAGTTTATCCAATCATACAATATATCATTATCAAGTAGCGCATTTGTCTCTATAAGAACATCTCTGCTTTGGGTGATTGAGTTTGCTATTATCATATCTTTTATGTCCTGATACTGCGTCATTGAGAGCAGTAGCGGGTTGTAGTTCGTTTGAGTGGAGAGGATATTTACTGCATCTGTATTAAATAGTGTCAATTGAGAGACAATCATTCCACTTTTTACAATCGGAGTGTTTAGTATGACTGAACTGTTATGAATGCTTCTGTTGTTGCTAAGCTGTTTGTCTAGAGCCGTTGTTTTTTCTGGAACCAGATACTGGGTTGTGGTTGATTTTTTGTATAGCTCACCATTTTTCTTCTCTTGATAGAAAGAGAGTTTTTTACCAACACTTGACTCATCATGAAATATAATAAGCGGAGATTTTGCATACTTTAAAAGCATATCGCTTTGTGCCCTGTAGTCGATTCCTCCGTAGTATAGATACTTCGAGTTACTTGTTGCATCTTTTTTATTTATAGCTGGAAAATATACTGTAATATCTGGATTGACTTTAGCAACAACATCCGCACCTTCTTGTGTCAGCGTAGCAACTACATAACAAAAATCATCATCTTTTATCTTTTTAAATGCTTTTGATATCTCTTCAAAACTCTCATTTTCAATTTTGTAAACTTTTAGTTCAAAAGGTCTATTTTTTGATACTAAATACGCCAATGAGGCATTTGTTGTTGATGAAGCATATCTCCCTATTTTTTTATATGGTAACAGCATTGCTATTTTTAGTGAAGAGCAAACTTTTGACTTAGATTCTAGTAAATTGATATTAAGTTTTTGTTCAGATTCTGTTAGTTTTGTCTCTTGCTTTGTTTCTGGGAGTTTTTTTTGTTGAGAGATATTTCCCACTCTTTTTATTACAATGTTTGGTTTTGTATCTGCTTTGGCTTTTGTTTCACCTTCTGGAGCACCAAAGAGCAGGAATGGAAGCAGAATAAATAGTAGCTGTTTCTTTATCATAGACGACCTTTTATGGTTTTGTTTAAATTCTTAACGCAAGTCTATGCTGAGAATTTTAAAGCTTTAAATCCATGCTTTGAAAAGTAATTTATGAATAAAGTATGGATATTTTATTATGGATTATTATAGCCATCATGAACTTAGAATCAATTTGAGCGTCACATCTAATTGTTTAAAAACTTAACACAAAAATAGGACATCTGTCCATAAACAGTGTTTTTTCTTTTAAAGTTCTACTCTTGAATACAAATCTCTTTTTTGCCAATATGCACAATTGTTTGATATGTAACGATTAGTATAATTATAGTTGTAACGGTCACCATTACATAGGATAAAATTTCCAAAAATAGAGATCCTTTTATGTGATACATCAACATGGTGCTTATTGTCATTGCAGCTACTGGAAATACAAAAGCCCACCACGAGATAAAGAACTTTATTTTTATAAAATTTTTATACATAAACAGAACCAAAAGTGTAAAAAATAGAGCAAGGTTAAACAGTACAAGAGCAAAAGTATCAACAATTCCAAATATTTTAAAGTAGGATATAAAGCCAACTGCTGGAGGTGCAATCAAGATAAAAAGTGTCGGCATAAACTTTACGGCTAGTTGATTATGAAAAATTATTCTGTTAAGTATTACAGAAAAGAGGATAACCCAAAAGAAAATTCCAACACTGAAAAAATATACCAAAACATCAATATCAACAAATCCAATGCCACCAACGGGAATCAAAAGATTTCCAACAATTGGAATAAACCAAGCAGGGTTTGAGTGGTCTAGTTGTTGATTTTTATTTATCCAAAAAGAGATGGTATACATGGTTAGATAGAAGTGTAAAAGCATTCCAGGATACCAAAAAATGGCACTTACAAAAGAGAACTCTTCTTTGTATATAATGGCTAGCATCAACATGGAGATTGAAATAGCTGCAAAAAAGTTTATTCTTACTGGATGAGAAAACTCGTTTATTACAGCCATCTTGTATTTAAGCGCTTTTTTTAGATAGATTGATAAAACAACTAGAAAGATAGCGGTTGTAAAATAGATTAAAATTTCACCTATCAAAGAGGGAAAGCCAAGCCATAGAGCAGCTTTTTGATATGTTATGGTAAGACCACTTAGTCCCATGATTATGGCAAACATCATAACTGGAAAAAATTTTAGTCTATTTAGCTCAATTACACTCTCCATTTAGAATCCTTAATCATTAAAAATTATAATTATTATAAATAATAGTGAAATTTATAATAAATGTCAATACTAAAATAAAAATCTTTTCCCTATAGATGGCACTAAGAAATGTCTATTGTTTGTCGATAAAAAATTATAATTTAAGGAGCATATTATGAAGATTGAGCACTCAGATATATTACTTTTTTCTATATATTAGAAAAAGACAAAGCCAAAAAAAGAGTGGATTCAGCGGTCTGGATTATGGCTAGTTGTAGTTAGCCTCGTTTTAATTTACCAAACAGCTCTTTATAGTTTTTAGATCATTAAATGCAACCATTTTATCTTTAGGATTTCTAAGAAGATGATTTGGATGGTAGATTGGTATGAGTTTATACTCTTTAAAATCTATAACATGTCCTCTGACGCTTTGAAAGTTATTATTCTCAGATGTAACTTTGGCGTATGTTTCTTCACCTAGTGTTACAACTATTTTTGGCTTTATAAACTCTATCTGTCTAAGAAGATAGTTTTTGCATGAGTCCCATTCCGAAATTGATGGCATATTTGAGCCTAGTGGTTTGCATTTTACAGCATGGGTAAAATATATATCTTCTATTGATAGACATAAAACATTTTGAATCATATTTTTTAAAACCTCTCCAGATCTGCCACAGTAGTATGAGTTTGTATTGTCTTCATTTGCTGAAACGGTATAATCAATTATCATTATCTCAGCGTTAGGATTGCCATATCCGCTCATGCTTTGAGTTCTTGATTTGCTTAAGTCGCATAGATGACATGTTGAGATCTCTTTGTTTAGTTCATCGATGGTGAGAGCTGTTTTATTGATGCTTTTTTGATTGATAAAAAATGAGTCACTATATTCATATCCAACAGCTCTTAATCTATATAAATTTTGAAGTAGAAGTAGATTTTGAAATGATTTCAATAGTAACCTTTTGAAACTGAAGTAAGATAGGAAGTTTATTTAAAGAGCGATTAAAAGCAACTTTATAATTTTTTGATAGAATGGTGTAACGCGTGTTTATTTGGAGTATTTTTTGAGTTTAGATAATAGTGAAATAGAGATTAGTGAATTTATATTAAATTCATCAAATGATATAGATAGTGTTATTAAAAGTATCGAAATTTTTCAAAACAAGAGAGTTCTTGTTCACATAGTCTCTTTTATACACAATACTGTTTTAGTTCAAAATTTAAAAGATGCTATCTCTAAGAAACTGCAAAATTCACAGATAGTACTTCTAAAACACGAAAACAGAAATCAAACAAATTTAGTTCTCTACTCATTGGATAGCTTGCTTAATATAGAAGATATTAACCATGACTTGCTTCAAAAACTTTTTGTACAGACAAAAAATAAAGACTTAATAATAGAAAAATATAGAGATGAGATTTTTAGCAGATATTTTACGGATCATCTAACAAATCTTCCAAATGTATATAAGCTAAGAAGTGATTTAGATGATAGGCAAAATTTTGCGTTAGTAATATTTAATATAGATAACTTTCAAATGGTAAATAACTTCTATGGCTATATAATTGGTGATTATGTTATCGAGCATGTTGGAAAGTATCTTAAAAAGAATTTACCACAACACACTCTATACAGATATTCTGGTGATGAATTTGCTTTTATAATGGATGAAAACATAGGATTCTATGAGTTAAAAGAGTATTTAAGTTCTCTTTATGAAAAATTAAAAAATATTGTTATTGAGTATCAGGATATAAAAATATATATTGATTTTACTCTTGCATCGTGTGCAAATGCTGACAAAACAAATATTTTCTCAAAAGTATCAATGGCATTAAAGTATGCAAAAGAGAGTGGAAAAGATTTTTGGATATATGAAAATCGGATGAATTTTGAGAATGATTATGAGAGAAATTTAATGCTCTCGGGTATCATCAGAGATGCCGTTGTAAACTCAAGAATCATTCCATATTTTCAAGCTATAGTAGATAGTAGAACTGGTGAAATATCAAAATATGAGTGTCTGGCAAGATTGGTTGATAAAAATGAAAAAATCATATCACCAACGCTATTTATACCTGTTGCAAAAAAGATAAAGCTCTATAAAGATATAACAAAGATTATGATAGATAAGTCATTTGAGACTTTCGAGAATAATGAGTTTGAATTTAGTATTAATCTCTCTATTGAAGATATTGTTTGTTATGAGCTATTTGAATTTATAGTAAAAAAATTAAAAAATTCAAAAGCTTCAAACAGAGTGGTATTTGAGTTGTTGGAGTCAGATGCTATAGAAGATTTTGTAAGAGTTGAGCGATTTGTATCTGAAGTTAGAAGATATGGGGCTAAGATAGCTATTGATGATTTTGGAAGTGGATATTCTAATTTTAAATATCTAACTCAGATGAATCCAGATTATATAAAGATTGATGGTACTTTGATTCAAAATATAGATATTGACACAAGTTCACTTTTTATTGTAGAGACAATTGTTGAATTTGCAAATAAGCTCGGGATAAAAACTATTGCCGAGTATGTCCACTCAAGCACTGTTTTTGATATTGTAAGAAACGCGGGGGTTAATTATTCGCAAGGGTTTTATATAGATTCACCATCTGTGAGTTTAAAGTAGTTTTTATTTTGCCTTGGAGTTAAATCCAAGGCAGGTAGTAATTATTTAGTTACTTCTACAACAACTGGAGTTGATTCCCAGATACCGTGCTTTGTGCAGTATGCTTGAGCAGTTAGTTTTAACTTGCTTCCTGTTGGAATAATGTTGAAAGTAACCGTTGCATGAGCTTTCATATTTGCTAGAGTTCCAGCAACAAAATCAGCACGAGCTAAAAGAGTTTCGCCATTGTAAAGAGCTACATTTGCTATGTAGTGGTCAAAATCATCTGGATGAGTGTATTCGTTACCCATTTTTACAGTTACGCTAAACATCTCTCCCTCTTTAGCACTGCTCTCACAGTGAATAAATGGTGAGTGACGGTCAATATAATCTTTTTTACTTTCTCTTTCTACTGTGTCAATATCTACATAACGGTTGATTGTTGGCATTTTTAATCCTTTTAATGTTTTTAAATTGTGATATTGTAACTATAAAAACTTTTACACAAACATAAACAAGAGCGTATTTATCTTGTTTAAGAAAAGATTAATTTTTTAGTATGCTCTTTGCGTATGAGAGAGCCTCTTCAAAAGTTTTAAGAATATTTTCTTTACCTATAAGTGTAGCTATGTGGTTTTGTTCTAAATCTTTATAAACTCCACAGTTTACTCCTGACATAACTACAATGATTCCGGCATTTTTTAGTGTTCTAATGGTCTCTTTTAGATTATTAAGGGCAGTGGCATCAACAAACGGAACAAGGCGCATACGAATGATTAGGATTTTGCTTGAAAAACCTATGTCTCTTATTGTTTGCGCATACTGTTTTGCTGATGCAAAAAATAGTGGTCCTCCTATCTCATAAACAGCGATACCATTGGGAATATTTGAGTAATTTTCCACATGCTCACTTCGCTCTTCATTTGGAAGTATAGTCTCAATATCTGCCATTCTTTTCATAAATAGCAGCGATGCTAAAACAACTCCAACTTCTATGGCAATAGTCAAATCTACTAATACCGTCAAGAAGAAAGTTGCCAAAAGAACAACCACATCAAACGGAGAAGCCCTTAAAATTGAGACAAAAGAGCGCCATTCGCTCATGTTGTAGGCAACCACGATAAGGATTCCAGCTAAACATGACATCGGGATTAGTTTTGCGTAATCAGCAAAAAGTAGCATAATTAGAAGAAGTGTTAGTGCGTGAACCATCCCCGCTATGGGTGTTCTTCCACCATTTTTGACATTTGTGGCAGTTCTTGCAATTGCTCCAGTTGCTGGTATCCCACCAAAAAATGGTGTTATTATGTTTGCTATACCTTGTGCAATTAATTCAGTGTTTGAGCGATGAACTGAGCTTATCATGCCATCTGCAACAACCGCCGAGAGTAGAGACTCTATGCCACCCAAAAGCGCTATGGTGAGGGCAGGGGCAATATACATGGAGAGGTTACTAAAATCTAAATGGGGCAGAGTGAAGCTGATGTTGTTTGGAATTATTCCAAAAAAAGATTCTATTGTTGAGACTGGAATATCAAGAATTGTAACGACTAAGGTTATGGCAATTATCGCCACAAAAGAGCCTGGAACCTTTGTTGTTAGATGTTTAGAGTAGATAACAATGAGGATGGTTACGATTGTGATTGCAAGTGCGTAAAGATTTGTATCTTGGATATTTGAGAGATAAACGCCCCATTTTTGCAAGAATTCTGATGGTAATTTGTTTATATTTAGCCCAAGTGCATCTTTGACTTGTGTTGAGAAAATTACGACCGCGATACCGCTTGTAAAACCAACAATTAGCGGATATGGAAAGTACTTAAGTAGCGCACCAAGCCTTAGTAATCCAAAAATCACTAAGATAACTCCAGCCATAATAGTTGAGATTATAAGCCCATCGATGCCATATTTCTCAACTAGCGCGTAAATGATTATGACGAAAGCACCCGTTGGACCGCCAATCTGAACTCTGCTTCCGCCTAAAAAAGATATGATAAAACCAGCGATGACTGCTGTCACAAGACCTTTTTCTGGAGAGACTCCACTAGCCACCGCAAAAGCAATAGCCAAGGGAAGCGCTACAATACCAACTATGATTCCTGCAAATATATCTGAGACTATCTGCTTTTTTGAGATGCCCTCTTTTAGTAGAGTGAAAAGTTTTGGCTGAAAGATTTCTTTCATTTTTGTACCTATTTTTTTTAATTAGAATTGTATCACTCCTGTCTCAAAAAACAGTATTTTTTAACTAAACAGTAGGTAAAATCGCGTAATTAATATGAAAGAGTGCAAATGTTTAAATCATTACTTATTGAAATCGGCGTAGAAGAACTACCAGCCGTTCCACTTTTAAAAGAGCTAAAAAATATAGAAAAAAGGTATGTAGATATTTTAGAAAAACAGTCTCTTTTGGGCGAGTTTGAGTTTCACTACACACCACGCCGTTTGGTGCTTTGGCATAGAGAGTTTAAAACTCTGCAAGATGATAGTGTGGAAGAGTTTTTCGGCGCTCCAGTTGCAGTAGCGTTTAAAGATGGTGAGGCAACACCTGCGGCTCTTGGTTTTGCTAAAAAGTGTGGCGTTTTGATGAGTGAAATATCCACTACAGTAAAAGATGGTAGAGAGATTATTTACTATAAAAAAGAGTTAAAAGGAGCGCCCTCAGTAGAGCTTTTGCCAACGATAATAGATGAGTGGATAAAATCACTTGATTTTGGTAAATCTATGAGATGGGGAAGTTTAAAAGAGAGTTTTATCCGTCCTATTCGTTGGGTAAATGTGATGCTTAATGATGAGCTTGTTGAGATGGAACTCTTTGGTAAAAAATCATCTAAAGTTACTTTTGTGCATCGTATAAGTAACTTTGAAGCGGTTAGTGTTAGTGGTGCAAGAGACTATTTTGAGCTTCTTAAAAAAGGTGGAGTAACACTTTTTGCCGATGAGAGAAGAGAGAAGATTTTAAGTGATTTTGCAAAGCTTGAAGAGAAAAATGGTATAAAAATAGAAATTGATGAGGATTTGCTTGAAGAAGTTGTAGCTATTACAGAGCATCCAACGCCGCTTCTTGGTTCTTTTGATAAAGAATTTTTAAGATTGCCACCTGAGGTTATTATTACTTCAATGAAAGAGCATCAGAGATATTTTCCAGTTTTTAAAGATGGCAAACTTATAAATAAATTTGTCGTCGTCTCAAACGCACTAACCGATGATTTCTCAAAAGTTATAGAGGGAAATGAGAGAGTTTTGAGGCCTCGTTTGTCGGATGGGCTTTTCTTTTATGATAATGACTTAAAAAAAGGTTTAAGCACCACAGAGCTTGAAAAAGTTGCATTTTTTAATGGTTTGGGCAGTGTGGCTGACAAGATAGAGAGAGAAAAAAAGATAGCAAATTTGTTGTTTGAGATCTACAAACCAGCCGGTTTTGAAAACTCTTTACTACAAAGAGCTGTATTGCTCGCCAAAGCTGATTTAACAAGTGAGATGGTTTATGAATTTACAGAGTTGCAGGGCATCATGGGTTGCTACTATGCCTTAGAGCAGGGTGAGAGTGCAGAAGTTGCACTTGCCATCAAAGAGCAGTATCTACCAAATGGTGAAGATAGCCCACTTCCATCAACCCTCATGAGTGCGATTGTTGCTATGAGCTTAAAGCTAGACACTCTTCTTGGACTCTTTAGTGTGAATCAAATCCCAACAGGTTCTCGTGATCCATTCGCCCTTCGTCGTGCCGTAAATGGTTTGGTAAGAATCGTAGAGAAGTATGAACTTGAGTTTGATATAGTTAAAACTATGGATTTGTTGTCTAAAAACTACAGTGATTTTGATACAAAAAAATTAGAAATCTTTTTCTTAGAGCGGATAAAGCAGTTTTATAAAGTAAATCCATCTATCATAGAAGCAGTTTTTGTAACTGGCGAGCGAGAGTTGGTTGCTATGGGTAAAAAGATATACGCACTAAACACAATGGTAAACAGCGAAGGCTTCAGTGAGGCATTTTCTACTTTTAAGAGAGTATCAAACATTACAAAAGATATTGATTTGTCGGTAGACTTGAGCGTAGATGCAAAATTGTTTGAAGAAGAAGCTGAGCGCAGCTTAGATAGAAGATATAAGGAAGTCGTTAGTGTTAAATACAACTCTTACGAAGAGGAGTTAGATGCACTTTTGGGACTTAAGCCTGAGCTCGATACTTTCTTTGAGAGTGTTATGGTAAATGCTGAAAATGAGAGTGTTAAAAACAACAGAAAAGCGCTTGTTGGGTCAATCTATAAGAGTATTTTAAAGATTGCGGATATTAAAGAGATTACGATTTAATAGTAATTATTTTTTGTTTCTGGGTTCTAGCTCGGAAGTAAAAAACTTCTCTAGCTTGAGCCTTCTGCAACATATCTAAGCCAGATAAAACCAAGTAATCCGGCAAGTAGAGATGCCGCTAAAATTCCTATCTTTTCCAAAAATAAGCCAGATTATGATTCTTGAAGAGATGGGTTGAAGCAGAGTCTCGCATGCTGATGAAAAATCGATTGAAACACTGGTGTTGGCGAGTGCAAAAATAGGAATAACTACTAAACTCACAGGAAGATGAAGCGAGTGCTCAAGCCTAGCTGATTGGGAACCGAAATCTCTCTTTTTATTTCTAATTTGATTATAAAAAAGAAGATTGCCATAAGTCCATCATTTATCCAGTGATGAATACTTTTTGAGAACCGTACTATCCTATAAAAATATCTATTTTTATGTGAAAAAAGTGTAGATAAGCATCTGCAAATGGTGAGTTTACGAGGATTAAAGCAACGACTGTCATAAGCATTAAAATAAGCCCAGTAGTTGTTTGAGCATGAAGAAACCACTCAAAAGGAGTAGCTATTTTCTCAAAAGCCCTCTGCCAAGGCGCGTATAGTTTCATAGTAACTCCTCTGTTTTGTGTTTTGATTATGTCTTATATAGTTAAATGGGATAAAATCTTAAATATTAATTGCTATCGAGTTCTAGACTCCCTTATCGTTTTTAAATTCTAATTTGTAAATGAGCTTGTATATAATCTGCTTTGTAAGCATTTCACCTTTTTATGGGAAGATATTGAGCTTTTTTGATAGAACTTACCTTTCTTTTAATTGTTTATATGCAAAAATAGGGTAGATTGTAGAAAGGGGAAAAGATGAAAAAACTACTTTTGATAATACTATTGTTTTTATATATACCGCTTAATGCTATTGAAGATTTAAAATCACTCTCGCAACTAAAAGAGAATAGCCTAGTATTCTTGGTTTTTGAAAAAAAGGGATGTCCTTGGTGTACAAAATATGAAATAGAGTTGCAAGGCAAGATTGTAGAAAAATATAGCAAAAATATAAAATTTTTTAAAGTTGAGAAGGGAAGTGAAATTTTTTCACAATTGAGAAAAGAGTTTGGATTTAAAATCATAATATATCCTATGACATATATGATTAAGTCAAACGATAAAAAAGCATCTGAAATAGTTGAAGAGATATATGGGTATCAGACCGAGGAGTATGTAGAAGAACTCCTTTTAAAAACTTTTTTGATTAAATAAAGAAACAAGAATTAGACTTTGGCTCTTTACTGATAACGCAACGCATCAATAGGCACCATTTTAGCGGCTTTTAGGGCAGGGTAGAAGCCGAAGAAAATTCCTACCATTGCAGCTACTCCAAAGGCGCTTAGGATGGATTGTGAGGTGAAGATAACTGACATTGAGAAAAAACGCTCAGCTATTAGTGCGCCACCAACACCAAGTAGTATCCCAATCAAGCTCCCAATTAACGATATCATAAGCGCTTCGAGTAAAAACTGAAGTAAAATATCTCTCTCTTGTGCGCCAATGGCTATTCGGATGCCAATTTCTCTTGTTCTTTCAGTTACTGAGACAAGCATGATGTTCATGATTCCTATGCCTCCCACAAGTAGTGAGATTGAGGCTATCGCACCTAGCATTAGTGACATTACTTCAGCAGTATCAGCCGCAGCAGCAGCCATTGCCGCTAAGTTTCTAATAGAGAAATCATCCTCTGCATTATCTCTTATGCGGTGGCGCTGATGCAGCAGTTCCATCATAGCTTTTTCGGTTTCATCCATCTGTTCTGCTGAGATAGCTTGAACCATTATAAGCCGGACTGTTCCTTTAAATTGTGACCCAAATAATTTGCGTTGTGCTGTTGTGACTGGCACCAAGATTGTATCATCTTGATCTCGTCCATCTAAGCTCTGCCCCTTTTTAGTCAAAACTCCAACTATCTGGTATGGAGCTTGTTTAATTCTGATCATTTTGCCGATTGGGTCTTCATCTTTAAACAAGTTTTCAACTATTGTTTGACCCACTATAGCGACTCTAGTTGCTCCGCGAACATCAGCATCTGTAAAGGCATAACCAGATTCTAGCTCCCAATTTCTTACAATCAGCGCGCTTGGAGTTGAGCCAATTATCGTTGTGCTCCAGTTATTTGCACCATAAACAACCTGTGCTGTCCCAGGTGCGATTGGTGCGACTGCTCCGATAGACGGGAGTTCAGCAATTGCCTCTGCATCACTAAGTGTGAGCGTTGGTGTAGCACCGCTTCCCATTCGTGCTCCACCAGATGTAGTTGAGCCAGAGAGAACAATAAATAGATTGCTACCCATAGAAGAGATTGACTTTTCGACCACATCTTGAGCCCCCGTTCCAATAGCTGACATAACTATAACTGCGCCAACGCCAATCATCATCCCAAGCATAGTTAAGAAAGATCTCATTCTATTTGCTATCATGGCATCAAATGCTTCGCGTAGCATAAACCAGATCATTTTTCTATCTCTTTCATGCGCTTAGTTGGTTCACGAAAATTAATTTGTCCATCTTTGACATGGATAATATGTCGCGCATATTGGGCAATATCCAGCTCATGTGTCACAAGAATAACAGTAATTCCGTCTGTTATGTTAAGCTCACTAAACAACTCCATAATCTCTTGGCTTGTTTTTGTGTCAAGGTTACCGGTAGGCTCATCTGCTAGAATAAGTTTTGGATGATTAATCAAAGCTCGGGCAATTGCAACTCGTTGTTGCTGACCGCCAGAGATTTGGTTTGGGCGATATGTCCCATATCCTTCTAAACCAACTTTTATCAACATAGCATTAGCTCTCTCGTTGCGTTGCTCTCTTGGAATGCCAGCATAAACCAGTGGAAGAGCGATGTTGTCAACCAGTGTCATGCGCTGAAGAAGATTGAACCCTTGAAAAACAAATCCGATTATATGATTTCGAAATGATGCTAGAGCATTTTTATTTAGATTTTGTACATTGACTCCATTTAGCTCATAAATTCCACCACTTGGAGCATCTAGGCATCCTAGGATATTCATTAAGGTAGATTTACCTGATCCAGATGCACCCATAATCGCTAAAAATTCGCCACTTTGTACCTCCAAATCAATACCTCTAAGAACTGCTACCTTACCAGCAAAAGTGGAATAGCTCTTAGTTAGGTTCTTGATTTTAATCATAATATTGGACATAATCTAGAATAATCTCAATGATGATTTGTTTTTATTATCTTTTGCACTATCATCTTTGTTTTCACCAACAATCACTTTGTCTCCAGCTTTTAAAGCGCCATCTGTTACTTCTGTATATTTTCCATCCGTTATGCCAACAGATATATTGATTTTTTTAGGTTGAGCATTTTCAAGAATATAAACATGCCTTTTTGTTGCATCTGCTAATCCATTTTGTTTCTTGCCTATTTTTTTATTAGGTACTGGGTCGTAGCGCAGTGCCGCATTCGAAACAAGCAGTACATTAGTGCGGCGATTTTCAATAACTGTCACATAAGCAGTCATTCCTGGAAATAAAATCTGTTGTGGATTATCTACGGAGACGACAATATCATAGGTTACAACATTTGAGGTAATTGTTGCATTTAAACGAATCTGCTTTACAACTCCCTTGAATGTTCTATTTGAAAAAGCATCAACATTAAAAGTAACATCTTGACCGACTTTGATTTGACCAATATCAGCTTCGGCAAAATTAGCATCAATTTGCATTTTTCGTAAATCTTGAGCTATTTTAAAGAGTGTTGGTGTTTGGAAACTAGCAGCTACAGTCTGACCAACATCAATTTGCCTATCCACAACAACACCTGATACTGGCGATTTTATAATAGAGTAGTTTTTATTGGTAAGATCTCGTTGCATCTGAGCCTTAGCTAAGGCAAGAGAGGCTTCGGCTGATTCTAGTGTCTGTAGAGTGTGTTCATAATCCTGCCTTGAGATATACTCTTTTTCAAAAAGTTCATGAGAGCGATTTTTGTTTGCTCTTGCTAGTGCAACGCTGGATTGTGCATTTGCAACATTGGCACTACTTTGAGCAATTTGTGCGTTAAAAAGTGATGGATCAAGGGTTGCCATTACCTCTCCTTTTTTAACATGATCGTTAAAATCAACTTTAAGCTCTTTTACTGTTCCAGATACTTGTGTGCCAACATTTACAAGAACAACAGGATTGAGTGTTCCATTGGCTGAAGCTGTTTGAAGAACATCTCCTCGCTCAATGCTCTCCTGTTTAAATCGTTCTTTAATTGGTGCTTTGTATATCATAAACCACCAATATCCAAAGCCACCTAAAATCGTAATTATGACGACTAACATCCACTTTGCCACACTTGCGTTTTTCATTGACCTACCTCTTTGTTTAGTTCATTATTCATTAGCTCTTTATCGCCAAGAGCTCTTGCTAAGGCTATTCGCGCTATGGCAAGCAGATAAAGAGTTGTAACTTTTTGCTGTTTTGCGCTTGATAAGAGTGCCTGTGAAGATACAACATCTAAAATTGTTCCAACTCCAGCTCTGTATCGCCCTAGAGAAACATCATAAGATGCGCTAGCACTCACAACTAAGTCATCGGTTAGTGCTTCTTGATTGCTTGCAGTAAGCAGATTTGTGTAAGCAGTATAAACATCCAGCGTAACTTGTTTTTCAAGTGATTTAGCTAATGCTTCTTTGATACCTTTTTGTTCTTTTGCCTCAGCAATTTTGTATGTTGTGGCATATCCTGTGAAAATTGGAAAAGAGAGATTAACGCCTATATTTGAGCTTGTTGTTGATGTAGAAGCTGATGTATCCATAGCATTTACTGATGAAGCTAGTGAAATGGTTGGCATCGCGGAAGTTTTGGCGGCGATGATTGCAGCATCTGCTGTTTTAATATCCGACCGAGCAGCAACCAAATCAGGACGCATTTCTTTGGCTTTACTTACTAAATCGTTAAGTCTATTTTCTGGAATAGGACTGTTTTTACTATTTTGAGGCGGTAAAACAGCAAGAGAAGTTTGAGCATCTAACCCTAAAGCAGCTGCAAAATTTCCTTTAGCAAGAGCAAGCGTACCTTCTGCACCAACGCGAGTTAAAATGCTCTGTGCGTAAGAGGCACGGGCCTGAAGCCTATCTGCTGGAACAGCTATGCCAGCTTTTACTTTAGTTTGCACAGCATCTAAGCTCTCTTTAGCAGCATTTTCAGCGCTTATATACGCTTCTAGTGATGCTTGTGCAGCAAAGAGATTGTAGTATGACTGCACGGTTGTAAAAAAAACAGATTGAACTGCACTCTCATAGCTGTTTTTAGATGAGAGCATAGCTGATGTGGCTTGATTATGAAGTGCGTCACGATTTCCAAAATCATATAAAAGATAGTTAAATACCACATTTCCATTCAGCTTAGAGTAGTTTGGCGAGCCAACAGATTTGCCACTATCGTGATTTTCTGAAGTGGCAATGTTTGCTGTTAGGGTAGGGTAATAATTTGTATTAGAAGTCCCAACTAGTGCAGACTGATAACGGACATTTGCCCAAGCAACATGAGTTTGAGGGTTAGCACATAGTGCCTGTGCTACGGCATCGGCGAGTTTAATTGGTTGGCTTAAGTCCAAGACAGAGCAACCGTTTGGATTTTGTCCCTCTAGGACACTAAAAGGATCGCTGTCTGCTAATGTTTTGGAGATTAAAAAAACAACTAACAGCCAAATTTTTAGATATTGCGCCAATATAATAACTCCTCACTCTGAATTTTCTCATTTTAACACAATATTAATTTCTAGTTGTTGAGATTTAATGCTTATTTTATAAACGGAATTATCATAGGTACTTGTTTTTGATAGGCTTCATACTTTTTGCCAATAGTTTTTGCTAAGTCTTTCTCTTCAAAATATAAACCAATAAAGATATAGCTAGTGAAAGTGACTGATAGCATCAAGTGGGTGTATGACATGTTTGGTGTTGCCCAGATTCCAATGAGCGTTCCTAGCTGTATAGGATGTCTTATAAATTTATAAAAAGAGCTCTCTTTAAATGTAATTTCTGGTGCAACTCTATTTTTAAGATTTAGATAGACTTGTTCTAGCCCAAAGAGTTCAAAATGATTGATTAAAAATGATGAGACTACGGAAAATGTCCAACCAAAAATATAGATAGATATCAATATAATCTGTCCCACTTGATTATCCACTCGCCAAAGATAACCGTCAATGCCTTGCCAGTAGATGCAAATTAGAGATAAAAAGACTCCTGAAACCAAAACATATGTACTTCGTTCCGCTGATATCGGTATAAACTTTGTTATATACTTTTTAAATGATTGTCGCGCCATGATGGAGTGTTGTAGAGCAAATAAAATAACAAGAGTGATATTTATAGTCAGTGCTGATTCAAAAGAGGTTGTCTGCATAGAGTCAATATGTGATGGAAGAAAATCCCACGAGCCAACAAATAACAAAAACCAAACCAATGTGGAAAGACCAAACAGATAAGCAAAAATTCCATATATAAAAATGATTAAATGCTTCATTAGATTACCTCTATTGCGGAATTATTGACCATATAATTTTTCTATAATCCTCATCAAGTTTTTAAACTTGATTTAATTTCTTAATAAATCTCTTAAAAACCTACTATTATTTCACATTCAAAGCTTACATATAATTCAGGGTCTTAGAACTCTTAAGGAAAATAAAGCTGGTGAAATAAACCTTGACAGAATTCAGAGCCTTAGAGCTCAAATAGAAAATAAGGTTTCACTATGAATATTCTCGGCATAGATGTATCAAAAGACACTCTTGACTGTTGTTTGCTTATAAATAATGAGCCATATTATCATATTTTTGATAATAGTGAAATTGGTTTTTTTAATCTCCTAGTTATTTATAATAATTTTAAAGTTACATCTGTAGGATTTGAATCCACTGGAAATTATCATAAAAAACTTGAAAGGTATCTATCAAGTAACGGACTTAACCCTTATATTTTAAAACCAATCGTTATCGCAAATTTTAGGAAAGTTTTATCGCTACATGGTAAAACTGATAAAACAGATAGCTATGCTATTGCTCAATTTTTAGCAGTTGGCGATTTGTCTGATTATTTATCGTTTCCAATTCGTGACACATTTACTCCTATTTTATCATCATTGATTTTGTTAGATAAACAAATAAGACAAACTAAAAACTCAATTCACGCTATAGAATTAAATCCTGATGTTTCCACTGTTTTAACTGATTTAGAAGATGTTAAAGATTATCTTACAACTACTAAAGACAGAGTTCAAAAAAACACTATAGATTTACTCTATAAGTTATGTCCTGAAGCTAAACAAGTTAAAAACGATATTGACGGTGTAGGCGATTCTCTTCTACTTTATTTAATCCCTATGCTTTACGATCATTTCGACAAATTTACATTAAAGCAAATAAACGCTTTTTTCGGTTTGAATCCTATCTCATATCAGAGCGGTACTTCTGTATATAAAAAAGACAAAATCTCAAAACGAGGTGACCCACAAGTCTTAAAACTGTTGTATATGTCTGCAATCTCTGCTCTTCGTACTAATGAGATTTTAAAAGATAAATATAAAAGGTTAAAGGACAACGGCAAGCCCTCAAAGGTTGCATTAGTTAGCGTTATGGCTCATCTATTAAAAGCTATAGTTATTAAGCTCTCGCACTACACAAAGAGAACTTTAAAAGAGAATACAAAAATTAAATTATGAACAAAGTAGATATTCAAATATATAAGGGTTTTTTAAAACTCTTAAAGGAGGGCAAATCAATTAATAAAAGTAGTTTGGCAAGAGAGTCATTTGTCTGTAGGCAGACAATACACAATAAAATCGAGAAACACACATTTCAAGATTTAAAAAGAAAGGTTTACTAATGAGTAATGATATAAAAGATTTTGACAAAGTTCCGACAAGTGTCGCAGATGTAGAAGAGATAACAAGAAGATATATGGAAAAAATCTCTAAAAATGAGATTAATCTAGCTGGTCAAGTTCGTGCTAAAAATCAAACTCAGCCAAAGCCAAAGGTTGATAAGCAAACTAAAGAGCCAATCTTTAATGAAGATGGAAGTCCTGCTTATTGGAACTCTTATTATTATGTAGTTCTTGCGTTTGAGGGTGGTGAACTAGATGTCCAAGTAGAAGAAAAATGGTTTGATGATTTACAAATAGGTATGCGTGTTCTATTTACTGGTGCTAAAGGTCTTAAATTTGGAAAGATTCAAGATGTTTTTCACTCGTATGTAATTCTTTAAAATTAGAATTTCCAGTGTTCCCCCACTGGTTTAACAAGGGGGTCTAATTAGCCAAAAAATTAAAAGTGCCAAAAGGGTTTCAAAGTGGATAAATTAAAAATAATCGAATCTGTTAAAAAAAATTCAGCTGATAAAACTGCTTTTAGTTTGAAGTTGCCCTCATCTTTAAAAGATGATATTCAAAAGATATGCATTAAAGAATCTATATCAATGAATTCTTTAATTGTTGCTGTTTTGTCTGATTTTGTCAAAGATGATGATTGTGAAGATGATTTTTCTTGTCCTTATAAAAATATTTCTGAATTTTTAAAGATTAGTTAATGTCAGTAAACATAATCTCACAACACATTGACACTCTAAAAACTCATTACTACATATCACGCAGTATTGATGATTTAAAATTTCATACATTTAACAGAGCATTAGATGATTTAATCTCATTAAAAAAACAAGCTCAAAGTATCAGAAACGATTATGGCGATACTAAATCTTTAAACTATGATTTTGGCACTTACAAATTTAATATACTGCCTACTTCCGTAACTGGTTTTAGTGTAGTTATTGCAAACAATGATGTATCTATAGCACTTAGAAAAAGTAAAAATAAGGTTATGCCTAGTCCAGTTGTAAAAGTAGAGTTTAGAGCTGAGTTTCTAGCTAGAAAAGGCTACATCAAAGCCTTAGAAATTGTAAATAAATTTATAAGTGATTTTATCTTAGCTGATTATAAAATCTCAATAAGTGAGATTCATTTAGCAACTGATATTCAAGGCTATAACTTTACGCATTTAGATTTTTTCAAAATAAAAACAAGGTCTCGAAATGCACAAACACATGAGGATATTACAGATAGTTCCAAAGCCTCCGCCTTTGGTGGTGTTACTTCTTTCTCTGGCTTTAGCTTTGGCGGTGGAGATTATCACTTAAGGGTTTACAATAAAACTACTGAGATAAATAAATTTAAAAATAAAGCCTTTGCTAAAACTCTACTTTGGGAACATAAACTTAATTACACCCCTGACGCTACAGTCTGGCGTATTGAGGTACAAATAAGAAGAGCTAAATTAAAAAAGCTTGTTAATTCTGATGGTAGTACTCTTGATGATTACTCAAATCTTTTAAACGCTATTCCTGATTTATGGAATCGTTCAATGACTGATTTTAGATTAAAAGATATTTCTGACAATGATGTTTTCAACATCTTAAGAGGTAAACGAACTTTAAAAAATGGTACTGAGAAAATAATTTCAAGAAATGCAATATATAAGATTTTCAACCGTGCTGATAATGTTAAGTTCTGGGATGATATGAAGCTATGGAACTCTTACAACTCAAAGCAGATTAGTACCGCATTTAATATGCCAAAGTCTGGTTCATTTGATTATGTAACAAATAGCATAAAGAGCGTTTTTTCAACTGTAGCTAAACATTACGGTTCACTAGACCAAGAGACAATTACAAGAGCATTTATGGAAGCAAACAGAGAAAATTTCAAGAAGAAAAATATATCACTAATTGAAGATTCTATGAATAAGCAGTTAGATTGGTTTGAACGCACTGATTATTTAGTTTCAAACGGTGTTCTAAATACTCTAAGCTATAAACATTTAGAACAAAATATCAGCGATATTGTTTATGATAGTGTCGCTCCCCTCTACGATACAAACTTTAGTCCTGAGTTTGTTAATCGCTTAGATACTAGGCGAAGTTATGGTTTTTAAATTAAAAAAAAGGAGTCCAAAAAATGGATAAAAATTATGGCAAATTCTTCAAAAAAGAGGAGTTTGATTGTAAATGTGGTTGCGGTCTCAACAATATGCAACAATTTTTGTTAAACATATTAAACACTGCTAGAGATTATGCAGGTATGCCGTTTTTCTTAAATCGTGGCTGTTCTTGCGTTGCTCATAATAAACTTGTTGGCGGTTTGCCAAACTCTGCACATCTTGACGGTTTTGCTGTAGATATTCATATATCAAACAGTGAGCAAAGATTTAAGATTGTTTTTGGTCTTTTAAAAGCTGGTTTCAAACGAATCGGCATATATAAAGACTTTGTTCACGCTGATGTTGATATGTCTAAACCTATGAATATCATATTTTATAACGAGGGTTAAAAATGAAAGATAATTTAATGGAATTATTAAGAGATGGCACTGTTTCAAGTGTTCTTCAAAATATTGGCAAGGTTGCAACGATTTTTAATCCTGCAATAGGTGGTGGTTTAATGCTTGCAAGCAATTTAACATCTAATATGGAAACTGTGGATGATGATTTTCTATCTGATTCTGTTGTCGGTTTAAGTGGTACTGCTATGCGTCTTGATAGGATGATAGCTTCTCAAAATGTTGATTTTGAACAACTAAAAATGTTGTCAGAAAATCTTAAATCTATGTCTGCTTTTATGGGTAAGACATCAAAAATGCTTAGTTAAGGAGCAAAAAAAATGTTAGTTTATAGAAAAGATTTAGATACCCCTTTGAGTTCTTTGCAAGTTGATAAAAATTTTGAGTATTTAATGCAGTTTTCTGTTTTGTTAAATAGTTGTTCTTATTTGCTTGCTCGTGAGTGTGCTTCACTTATGATTGATTCTTCTGATTATGTTTTGTCTGGTGTTCAATCGTTTAATATTTTGTTAAATGAAACTGAGTTTAAATGCTTTTCTTTGCAGTCTGGTAGTTTTGTTGATATTACTTTAATTAGAGGTTCTGCGATTCCTGAATGTTTAGAACTTGCTTTAGTTGACGAAAACGGTACTTATTTTGATTTTGACATTAATCGAGCTGATTCTAATCCTGTTCCCTTTGATTGTTTTCTTTTAGTTAAGATGAGTGATATTGAAGTATCTTTTACTTTTTCTGATGTTGCTATTGTTGTGGCTCCTCAAACATGATTTACTCTATTGATTATTCATCTGGTTATAGCGAGGGTGATAATAATCCCTCTAGTGTTGTTAATTGTGATTTAACTGATATAAATAATAAGCTTGTTGAACTAATTAGTGTCTTGGATAGAATAGAAAATAAGATTTCTTCTCTTCCAACTGCTGACGGTATTAAAGTTTATTTTGATAATAATATTCCATTTGTTGACGATATGAGCTTAAAAGCTTTTAAAGCTGGCGATTTGGTTGATGTTGTTGGTTTAGATAACATTCCTTGTATTGTTGAGAGTTCTCATATGCTCCCTGTTGATTTAACTAATTTTATAATTGTTTATACAGTGAGTTATATAGTAGATAGTGTTAAATATACTTCAAATTTTCCATCTGGCCATATTTCTTTTCATAAGGTTTTATAATGTCTATAAAAAGTAAGTATGAGATTGCAGTTGTTAATTATGGTTCAAATTCTAATACTAACCCTCAGAAATATTATCCTAATGTTGTACCTGATATTAATCCTTTTTTAACTCCTGAAAATATTAGAAAATATGGAGGTAATATTCCTTATGTCTCTACTGGTCTTGATGTTGTAGACTTTCTCGTAGATGGTGCTAAATCAATTTTAAGAAAAAAAGGTATATCAGATTATGAGCCTTTGCCATCATCTGATATAACTCCCTCCGCTCCTGATTCTACTCCTTATAATCCTAAGCCATTATCTGGAGAACTTAGTTTAAATAGAATTTTAAGAGATTCTAGTGAACAAAGCTTAGAGATTGCTAAAAATATAAATGAGGGTAATGTTTTAGTTGCTACTGTTTTATATGAGGGTTTTCAAGCTTTAAGAGATAGTTCTTCTGAGATTGTTACTGTTTTGGCTGGCATAGCTAATGAGATGGCTTTATCAAATGAAATTAGAGGAGCTTTTGAAAGTGCTAATCTAGACAATTTTAATAATTCATTAGAGTGGGAGGGTTATAAATTTTCTAAAATGGAAGAGGGTGCTACTTTAACGACAATACATTCGCAAAACGCTTTAGATACAACTATTGCATATAATGAGTTAACTTTAGAAAATCAACTTAAACTAAACTCTACTTTGGAAGATTTAGTTTCTGTAACTGCAAGAACCAGAGATGAACTTGCTTTAGTTACTAAAAAACTAGATTACTATACCAAAGAAACCACAGAAATACAACTAGAAAATTTCGGCAATGATATCCCTGCTTTATCTCCTCAAATGTACAGAGCACATAAAGACGCCGTAGTAGCTAAAAAAAATAGTGATGAGAATACCTTTGAGTTAGATGATGATGATTATAACTCAATCTTTAAAATGCCAGATTTATCTGAGTTGTTGAAATATCCAAGAATTACAGAATATCTTAAGGAGGTTGCTCCTTGAGTATGAATTCAATAGGTCAAAATTCTGCTAGTGAGTTTTTTGAAAACATTTTATATGCAACTGCATATCCAGAGGCTCAAAATCAAATTAAAGATTTTACAAAAGATATACATAGCGATATTGTCAAAGAGGCTTTAGCAAGTTCTATCACAATTTTAACAAGCGGTTTAATTTTCATGATGATTCAAAAACAAGAAAATTTGATTAATGCTGTTTTTTTGAAAGCTTCTGGTTTAGTTGCTCTTATCTTAGGTTCATCAGTTGCAACAAAAGCTAAAGAAAAATTACAGGGTAAATTAAAAGGTGTAAAACTTTTTAAAAAATTAGGTTTATTTCAAACTTCTTTTAGTGATGATATAAATTTATCTAAAGTTGTCGTTGAGGGCACTACTGCGATTGTTACCGCTAATGGTTCAACAACAAACAGCGTTCAAATGTATAACACTGGTATTGCTGAAAAAGAGCATTTAGTCAACAAAGAGAAACTTCATCACGATTTAGGTAACTCTATGGCTTCAAGATATAATGAAACTTTAATGTTTAAACTGTTTACAAAGTCATTTACTGCAACTGACGAACAAATCATCAGAAAAGTTTTAGGTCGTGATACTGCCACCATTGTAAATGTCGAAGATATGAATAAAATAGCTGATTTTATGTTTGTAAAAGATAGTGCAGGTAATATATCTGGTTTGTCTGAGCAAATGTTTCAACTCATAAACGGATTAGGCTTTGTTCATAAGCCTACATCTGCATTATAGAAAAGGGGTTAAAATGGCAATTAATTGTGAAGATATGGCACTAGAAGAGTTAACAAGATTAAGAGATATTCAGAGGTTATTGCAATCTCTTGTTATTGCACTTATGGGCGATTTGTCTAGTGTATCCTTAGAGCAGATTTTATAATATGATTCCTCTTTCTTGTATCTGTGATAAAATTGTTAGACTTAGTGTTTCTTTTTCACAATCTGATATTTTTGTAGATGGTGTTAAAAAATATTGTAATTTGAGATTAATATTTAATGGAGATATAAAAAAATGTATTTATTCTACTCTTTTTTCAAATCTTGATTTTCTTGCTTCTCAACCTGTTTATGATTCTAATCGTATTAGTTATGTTTTTAGAGATTTAATTTATATTGGTGGTAATAATTTTAAAATTACTTTAGATTATTATAGTCGATTAGCTTCTGGTTTTCCTTATACTTGGAAGACTACTACAGTATCTCTTAGTGGTAGTTCTGTTTTGTCTTCTTATTCTTCTATTTTGGAAATTACTACATAATGCCAAACTATAAAATACAATTAAAACAAGGTAAACGCACTCTAGTTGCTCATGGCGAATTTAAAAATGTTGCTTGTGTTCTAGCTCACTATAACACTTTAACAACTATGCAAGTATCAGAGATATTAAAAGTTGAGTATATAGACGAAACAACTCCGCCTATTGATGATTTCAATTACAGAAGTTTATATAAGGGATTTTTAAAAAATGATGCTTCTAGAAAATCCAGACAAATAGTCATGCAGAATCTCAAACTTTCAAAAGATGAAGTTGATATCTTTAATTCTGCTAAAATAAATATGGAAATTGATGGCTTAAAAGTAGATAGTGTAACTAGCTCTCTGTTTAAAAAATAGATTCTTGCGTTTCTTTTCCTATCGATAGTATAAATTTACCTATTTTGTAAGTTATTACTATTGATATAATTGTTAATATTAAAAAGTTAAAATAGCTATTTCCTATATTATGCTTTTCCATTGATGCAGTAAAGCCAATTACAAAAATTATTGCATTTAAAGCTATAAATATCATTAAAGACATTTTAAACAAACTCAAAATCAACCTCATAAATTCCCTCTTATTCTAATCTCCTAAAATTCTACCTAAATTTTAATCAAATTAATCTTCTCTTATTTTCTAAAGCTTTTTTCTTCGGCTGTGGCTTTGCCACTTGCGAAGATCCAAAAAAGCGAAAAATCTCATCTTTCATAAATCTTTCCATCAAACTAAAGACACTTTTTTTCTTAAAAAAAGGGTTACAAGCGATAGTGCGATAGGGCGTAAATAAAGCCGAATATCCTCAAACCTCAATTTCTCAAAAAGTTTTTACACTCTTTGCTTCTATGTGCAACTTGTACCCCTTTAAAACTATTGTATCAACGCTCTTTTTCTCTTAAAAAGTTACACTTTACAAACAAAAATTATTTATATAAATTTTCTCGTTTTAAAAAAACAAATCCAAAAAAAAGGTTTATATATGGCATATATTAAACAAAGTATCAAGGGCAAATCAGTTGCTCATATTACTGTTGACGCTACAACTGCCGTCCTTGCAGGTTTGCAGGCTATTTTAGAGGGTGAAGTCATGACTTATGACTTGAAAGCTTCTGGTGGTTCTGTTTCTGTTTATCCAGCTTCTCTTAATAAAAAAAAGATGAGTTGTGGCGATAGAGCTACTAAAGTAAGTTGTTCTTTCACAATTCCGCACGCTAAATCTACTGCTAGAATCTCTCAGATTGAAGCTGTTGTTATTGGTGCATTCGATGCGTCTTATGATGTAAACACTAAAGCAGATTATGCAAATCTTCTTTATGATAGAAACTAGGAGGTAAAAAAATGGCAAAATCTTTAATTATCAATAAATTAGGCGAAAAACGCTTATTTTCTTATGTTCCTGCCGGTCATGCTTCTGCACTTGCATTTGCTGACGCTGTTCTTGATGGTGAGTATGATGTTTTTGAAGAGACTTCAAAAATCGGCTCTGATGCTGTTTCAACTGCTCGTGATGTTACCGTCATGCTTCAAAATGAGACTACTTTCGCAAAAACTTATTTGCGTTTTGTAATTCCAACTTCTAAAGACGAGGGTGATGTTGTTATTGCTCTTCAGGGTAAAACTTTTAACGGTGTAAAAGCTGATAAAGTTGTTATTACTTCAATGAGAGCAACTAGCTACTAATCATTTTTTTACAATTTGCTACTTTTTTGTAGCATTTTGTATTTTATAATATTTTTTAATAAGGCTTTAAATTATGACAAGCAATAACGCTCTTGAGCTTCTTTTGACTGTTAAGGGCATTTTAGATTCTGAAATCACTCCTATTTTTGACTTGCAATATCCTACTCTTTTAGATTTAGAAAACGCTCAAAACTCTTTAATTCAGATGAACACTTTTTTAACTTCTATTATTGATAACCCTCCTATTTGTGTTGATGGTATTCAAGGTGAAAAAGGCGATAAAGGTGATACAGGTTCGATACCTTTTCAAAAAATATTATCTACTTCGATACAACAAACTACATTATCTACTCTTGTTGATATAAATGAGTTATTTTTATCTCTTCTTCCTGATAGTGTTTATGAAATTTACTGTTCTGTAACCTTTCAAAGTTCTGTAACTACTACTGGTTTAAATCTTGGTTTATTAACTCCTTTGGGTTCTCAAAATTTAGTTGAGATTGTTGTCCCTATTGTTAATATACAATCATCTACTCGATTGGCTTTAAATCTTCCTAGTGCTTTAATTCCTTTAAATTCTGGTAATGTAAAAGGCACTGGTGTAACTTCTGCTAATTCTAATCATACAGCAATTATAAAAGGTATTATAATTACTGGTTCAAACTCTGGTAATTGTCAAATACAATTTTCCAGCGAAGTTAGTGGTTCCGCTGTTACTATTCAATCAGGTTCATATCTTCATTTAATAAAGTTGGCTTAGATGGGTATTGATTCCTCTGCTGTTATTGCTTTACTCATTGGTATTTTTACAATACTTTCTTATATTGCCAAGATGATTTACGGCGTTAGTTCTCGTTTCACTTCTCTCGACCTCCGCTTATCACATTTAGAAAAGAATCAACAAACTATTATTAGAGATATTGAAAAAATAGAAAATAGAGTTTATAAATAGTTATAATTAGGCTTTTAAAGCTCTATATTGATAAAAACATAAAAAAACAGTTAAAATTTTAAAAATAAAGAATTTGTATTATAAAGTCAATTTACTTGACATTTATCACAGAATTTTCTATATTATATCGTATAGTTAAATTTATTTGATTTTGTGCAGTTTAATGTTAATACCACTGCAAAAGTTTTGTAACTTCATCAACAATAAATGTTTTTATTTTTGTTTTCTCCAGTGGTTTTTTTGGTACCAGAGCTTTTGAAATATTTTGCATTGATGCTTCTTTTAGCCTAATATCTAGAGCATATACATCTCTAACATCGCCAACAAGAGAGACTTCGCCTATAAAAACGCTATCTTTTGAGATCGCACGATTTCTAAAACTGCTGATAATGGCAGCCAAAACTGCTAAGTCAGCTGAAGTTTCAGTTATTTTGATTCCACCAGTTATGTTTATAAATACATCATAACCAGAGAGTGGAATCTCTAATTTTCTCTCAAGAAGTGCTAAAAGCATATTTAACCTGTTGTTGTCAAAGCCAGTCGCTTGTCTTTTTGAGTTTGCTGTGTGAGATTCTGAAACTAGTGCTTGAACTTCTAAGATTATTGGGCGAGAACCCTCCATGATTACCGTAAGTGCAGAACCTGCTTGTTCTGAGTTGCGGTTGAAAAATCTTGATGCAACATCGGTGGCAGAGATAAGCCCATTATGTTTCATTTCAAATACCCCAATTTCACTGGTCGGTCCAAAACGATTTTTAAACCCTCGCAATATTCTAAGTTCCTGTGAGCTATCGCCTTCAAAATATAAAACCGTATCAACCATATGTTCCAGCACTCGTGGTCCAGCGATTGAACCCTCTTTTGTGATGTGCCCGATAATAAAAATAGCTATTCCCTTATCCTTTGCAATTCGCATCAAATCAAATGTAATCTGTCTAACTTGAGTAACAGAACCAGGAGCTGATGAGATGTTTTCGGAGTACATGGTTTGGATAGAATCTATGATTAAAAATTCATACTCTCTATGCTCTAGCTCAATTAAAACCTGCTCTAGTCTTATTTCACTTAGCAGAAAAAGAGTGTCTTGGTTTGAACCAAGTCTATTTGAGCGAAGTTTTATCTGTCCGCTTGATTCCTCACCAGTTACATAAAGAACATTTTTATTCAGTGATGCTATATTTGCTCCAACTTTCAGTAGAAGTGTTGATTTGCCAACTCCAGGACTTCCTCCAATTAGCGTAAGAGAACCAGGGACAATACCGCCACCCAAAACCATATCTAACTCTTTATCTAGTGAACTATATCTAAAAACCTCACTCTCTATGATCTTGTTCATGCTGATTGCTTTTGAAGCTGAGTTTGAGGCAATTTTGCTGTTTTTAACTACCTCTTGCTGATGTTCATTGAGCTCTATAAATGAGTCCCAAGCGTTGCAATTTGTGCATTTTCCCATCCATTTTGGAGTTGTAAACCCACAGTGTTGACACTCAAATAGTGCTTTAATCTTTGCCATAAATTGCCTTGTTTTGGTAATTGAAGAATTATACTACTTTTGTGTACGCAACTAAAAAATATGACAAATTGAAATATTTTTTTAATAATTAGACTCAGTATGAAAGAATTTTAATTGATAAATTAGATAAAATGGTGATAAAAGTTCAATAAAAAGTAAAATAAATTATGCACAAACAGTTTATTCGGGCAATAGAAAAGAGCAATATAATCTCAAAAACAGATATAGATGGAATCATAACATTTGTAAATGATGAGTTTTGCGCTATTAGCGGTTATGCAAAAGACGAACTCATT
Source organism: Sulfurimonas sp. (assembly GCF_028713515.1). Lineage (GTDB taxonomy): Bacteria > Campylobacterota > Campylobacteria > Campylobacterales > Sulfurimonadaceae > Sulfurimonas. The sequence continues at coordinate 452,427 of NZ_JAQTOD010000001.1, forward strand.
GGTAAAAATCACAACATTATAAAAGATCCAGATGCTAATCCTGCGAAGTTTAAACTTCTCTGGGATACCATAAATGCAAAAAATATATATAAAGATACTGTTAAAAATCTAGCAAAAGATGGCTCAGTTTTTTATTTAAATACCACAATAATTCCTATACTTGATGAACATGATGAGATAGTTGAGTTTGTGGCAATAAGATATGATGTGACACAAGAGGTAATGTTAAAAGATAAGCTTTTGAAAAAAGAACAGGAGTATGAAGAGCTAAACAGAAATCTTGAAAAAAGAGTTGAAGAACAGACAATAGAGCTAAAAAAATTAAATAAAACCTTAGAAAAGCGTGTAAAAGATGAAATAGAGAAAAATAAGGATAAGCAAGAAGTTATGTTTTTGCAATCAAGACATGCAAGTCTTGGACAGATGTTAGCAAATATAGCACATCAGTGGAGACAACCGCTTACAGAGCTTAGTCTAACTATATTTAATATAAAAAAATCTGCTCAAAATAGTAACACTGATGGTGTGGCAAAGTTTTACAGTGAGAGCAAAAATATCATACAAAATATGTCTCAAACTATAGATGATTTTAGTAACTTCTTTAAACCAAATAAAGCAAAAAATTATTTTAACATTAGCAATAGCATAAAAGAATCACTAGTTCTTTTGGATAACATCATAAAAGAAGAAGCCATAAACATAAAAACAGATCTTGTTGATATCGAAGTTCTTGGGGTTGAAAATGAGCTTACGCAGGTTATCATAAACCTTATACATAATTCAAAAGATGCATTTATAAGTAATGGTATTTTGATAAAAGAGATAAATATAACTCTACGCAAAGACCATGAATTTGCAATTATTGAAGTAGAGGATAATGCTGGTGGAATAAAAAAAGATAATATAGACAAAATTTTTGAGCCATATTTCACAACAAAGCATAAAAGTCGTGGAACTGGACTTGGACTATTTATGTCAAAAATGATTTGTGAGCAGGGCTTACATGGGACAATAGATGCAAAAAGCAAAAAGCAAACAACAACATTTAGTATAAAAATTCCATTGGCGTCAGTATGAAACATAGAGCAATAAAAGATCTTAAAGTGCTGCTTGTGGAGGATGAGGAGAATATTACAAGATTGCTAAAAGATGCAATAGGTGAGAATTTTCATAGTTTTATTATCGCAAAAGATGGTTTAGAAGGTATAGCACTTTTTAAAAAAAGAAGACCAGATATTGTGATAACTGATATTGAGATGCCAAACTTATCTGGATTAGAGATGGCAAGAGAGTTAAAACAGATTGATCCAAATATTGTAATTATAATGCTAAGTGCTTTTAGCGAGAAAGAGAAGTTTCTCAGCGCGATAGATGTTGGTGTCTCAAAATATTTTATGAAACCGTTTGAACCAGATGATATCTTAGAGTATATTGAACAGATTATTCCAAAAATTTCAAATAAATTAATTGGACTTGGCGATGAGTTCACATTCAACAAATCATCAAATTCACTCTACAAGAATGATAAATTTATAGCACTTTCTAAAAAAGAGATACTGTTTTTATCCTTGATGCTTAGACAAAAATGTGAAGTTATTGATGTTATAACAATTAAAAAAACACTATGGAATGAAGAGGCGAGCGATGAGAGAGTTCGAACTTTTATCCGCAGATTTAGAGAAAAAACCTCAAAAGATTTAGTTCTAAATATAACTGGAGTTGGATACAAGCTTACAATTAACGAAAATTAACTCTATCTATGGATGGCTTGTAGATGGGACTAGCTCCCTCAATTGTCCATAATTTTTTAGATAAATAGCTAACAGAGTTGAAAAAGTTTGAATCTATATAATCAAAGAAATCCAAGCCATCAAACTCTTTTTTAAGTAGTGCCGTCTCATGCTCAAAGCTCTCTATTTGCTTCTGTTGTGGCAGTGCAATCATACGATTCGTTTCAAAAATAGCCAATACCCACAAAGATAAAAACTCTTCTGAATATCTGTTTAAAACTTTTTTTGAGTACTCTTCAAAATTATCATATCCGCTTAGTTCAAATAGCTCAATAATAATGGAGACAACACGATTCAGATGAAAAAATGGAACCATAGAAAATAGTTGTCTCGAAGTAGCTTTACCATCTGAGTGCTCCGCTCCTAAAAAGATTCTAGCTCCTCCCTCTGTGTCACCAAAGTTGTTTGTTTTTAAACCTATAAGACCAATATCTGTGTGTCTATGCCTTCCACAGCCTTTCGCACAGCCAGAAAATCCAACCTCGATACCATGCTTATTTATCTTATCAAGCGGAAGATATGAAGTCTCATCTTTAATACTCCAAACTGCATATGGACAAAGATTTCCAGCACACGCAATGATAGTACTGCTTAGTGCTTGTGATTTTAGTGTGGTTGATGGCTTATCTAAACCGATTAGATAGATATTTTGATCCATTCCAAGTCTAATTTCTAGAGAGTTTGTAGTAGCGTATGAGGCTATATCTTTTATTTCGCTAGTTGTTAACCTTGAAAAATCTGTTTGATAACAAAATCCGTATTTACCATTTTTTAGTTTATGAAACTCATTAAACTTTGTTTTTTCAAAGATTAACTCACCTTTGCTTTGAAAATCACTTTTATACTCATCTTGTATGAAAGCTTTAATGGCATCCATACCAATCTCTTCAATCATATGAAAGATTCTAGTTTTTGCCCTAGAAGAGCGAGAACCATGAATGTAAAAAGATTCAATAAATGCTTTAAAAAAATCAAAAACTTCACTCTCTAGTAAAAATATATCAGCGCTTACTGCCACTTCTGTATTTTTACCACCCAAATATACATTAAATCCAAAAACATCATCTTTTTTTGCAAGCCCAAAGTATATATCATTTGCAAAAAATGAGCTTACATTTGAGCGATTACCAGATATTCCAACAGAGATACGACGAGGCAACATCCCGACATAGCGAGGATTTTCTATAATATAGTTATGCATTGCCATAACGAGAGGATAAGCTTCTATTTCAGAGAACTCCCCACATCCATCGTAGGCATCTGTAATAATATTTCTAACATTATCCCCAAAGCTCTGCCATGTGGATACTCCAAGAATATTTATGCGCTTGTGTATCTCTAAAACATTCTCTGCCTCAACGCCGTGGAGCTGAATGCCACTTCTTGCTGTCAAGATAATAGTTAGATTATACTCATCAACAATATTGGCTATCTTTTGAAAATTATCCGCACTGATTTTTCCGCCTGGGATACGGATGCGGATGGTAAACTCATCTTCAAGAAAATTTGTGTTAAATATTCCAAAGTCCTGAAGATAAAATCTATCTATTTCTGTTAGACTCTCAAAGTCAAGATTATCAAAATCTTTATAGTAATCAATCGGTTTTAGTTGAGCTTTGTATCGCTCTCTTTTATTTAATTTTTCTTCCATAGAGGTATTTTATCTAATAATTAAAATAATTTTTATTGATATAGGTCATCTAAAGACAATTTCAATCTCTTTGAGTAAAAGTGAACTATTAAATTTCTTTTTTGGTGCTGTGATATTTCCAATATTTGAACCTGTATCTAAAAATTCTTGCAGATAATATGGTCTGTTGTAGCCTCTTTGTTTTAGGTCTAGGATGATTTTGTTTATATCATCGGCATCAAGAAGTTCGTTATGGATTGTTGTTCTTGTTTCAAAATTAAACTTTGTGTTTATTAACAAGTCCAGCGTTTTTGAGAATTCATCATATTTGTTTGAGTGTGTAATTTGCGTAAATTTTGATTCAGGTGCTTTATAGTCAAGTGCTATATAGTCGAGCAGTTTTAGCTCTAATAGCTCTTTTATGTGTGTAAAGTTTGTTCCATTTGTGTCTAGTTTGATTTTAAAACCAAGTTCTCGTATCTTTCGACAAAATGATATTAAGTCGTATGAAGATGCTTCTCCACCAGATAGCACAACGGCTTCGAGCAGATTAACTCTAGTTTTTAGAAAGGTTAAAATATCATCAGGGGAGTATTTTCCATTTTTTGCAAAAACTATATCTTTGTTATAGCAGTAGTCACATCGCATATTGCACCCACTAAACCACACTATACACGCAAGATGCTCAGGGTAGTCTAAGTGAGTGAATGATGTTAAATCGTATATTGTTTTAGCACTCAGTGAATTGTTTTCTTTGTTTGTGTTCACCAGTTTTTCCTAAATTAAAACTCTCAACAGGTCTGTGATAACCCATAACTCTTGTGTAGACAGTACACTTTTGTCTTTTGTCTTTTAACATTATTAAAGCTTCAGTTTTACTCATTTTGTTCTCCTCCTTTGTTTAAGATAAACTATTTTCATTCAAAATCTCTTCATCACATTTTGGACAGTACTCATGCTCGCCTGCGATATATCCATGTTTAGGACAAACTGAGAAGAGCGGAGTTACTGTGATGTATGGAAGTCTAAAATTTGTTATTACATTTTTCACTAGTTTTCTACAAGCTTCAGTTGAACTTATTTTTTCTTGCATATATAAGTGAAGAACGGTTCCTCCAGTATATTTGCACTGCAAGTCATCCTGAAGAGTAAGTGCTTCAAATGGGTCATTTGTCAAGTCAACTGGAATTTGTGATGAGTTTGTATAGTATATATTATCACCAAATCCAGCCTGTATGATAGAGTCTCCATATCTTTTCTTATCTTCTTTGGCAAATCTGTATGTTGTTCCCTCAGCAGGCGTTGCCTCTAGGTTATATAAGTTTCCAGACTCTTCTTGATACTCAACCATTTTATCTCTCATATGGTTTAATATCTCTATTGCAAATTCAATTCCTTGCTCAGAGCTTATATCAAATCCATTGCTTGTAAAGTTTTTTATCATCTCATTTATGCCGTTAACACCAATGGTTGAGAAGTGGTTTTTAAATCCTGGTAGATATCTTTTTGTGTATGGATAAAGACCTCTGTCGTACATCTCTTGTATAAATACACGCTTTTTCTCTAGTGTTACTTTTGCGTGATTCATAAGTTGATCAAGGCGAGCATAAAGAGCATCTTTGTCGCCTTTATATAAAAATCCAAGTCTCGCCATATTGATAGTTACAACGCCTATACTTCCAGTCATCTCTGCACTACCAAAGAGACCACCACCTCTTTTTAGTAGCTCTCTAAGATCAAGTTGCAAACGACAACACATACTTCTTACATGTCCAGGTTTATATGCTTCTTCGTTTGGAACCAGTTTGCCATCGATATCTCTTTTAAATTGAGATCCTATAAAATTTTGAAAATATGATGAACCAACTTTTGCTGTATTTTCAAATAACACATCAGTATTTTCTCCATACCAATCAAAATCTTCAGTTATGTTTACGGTTGGAATAGGGAAGGTAAAAGGTTGCCCAGTTAAATCGCCCTCTGTCATTATCTCATAGTATGCTCTATTTATTTGGTTCATTTCAGGTTGAAAGTTTTTATATGTCATATCTATAAGATTTTTACAACCTCTTGCAAGTGCTTCATTCTCAAGCTCGGCATCTTTTAGATTTTTAAAGATGTGATTTTGTTTTGATGTTGGAATTTGTGCTTTTAAGTCCTCTGGTACTGTCCAATCTATCGTGATATTTGTGAACGGAGATTGTCCCCATCTGGCGGGTACATTGAGATTGTAAATAAAACTTCTAATAGCTTTTTTTATATCACTATAAGAGAGTTTATCTTTAAAAACATAAGGTGCTAAGTATGTATCAAATGAACTAAAAGCTTGTGCTCCAGCCCATTCGCTTTGAAGAATTCCAAGAAAGTTTGCCATTTGACCAAGAGCTTCGCGAAAATGCCTAGGTGCATCACTCTCAACTCTGCCCCTAACGCCATTAAAACCCTCATCCAGTAGCGCTCTAAGTGACCATCCGGCACAATACCCAGTCAAACAATCTAAATCATGGATATGATAGTCACCATTACGGTGAGCATAACCTTCTTCTTTGGAGTAGATTTTATCGAGCCAGTAATTCGCTATAACTTTACCTGCTGTATTATTTACAAGTCCTGCATTTGAGTAACCTGTGTTTGAGTTGGCTTTTATGCGCCAGTCAGTTCCGCCAATATACTCTTCAATTGTTTGCGTGGAGTTAATGTATGTCGTATCTTCGTCAAGTAGGCTATCTCTTTGAAGTTTATGTAGGTGTCGATAGAGTAAAAATGACTTCATTACATCAAAATATCTAGCTTTGAAGAGTTCAGTTTCTATCAAATCCTGTATATCTTCGACCGCAACAACTCTTTTGCTTTTGAGTTTTTCTAAAACATTGAAAAATATTGAACTGTCGTAGGTCACATTTTGAGAAGCAAAAGCTTTTTTGATAGCATCTTCAATTTTAAATGATAAGAACTCTTTGTGCGTACCATCTCTTTTTAAAATACTCTCAATCATAGCTTGCTCCAAAAAAATAAATTTTAGTAGTTTATATAATGAGTGGTTAAACTTCAATGATGAAATGTGTCACGCTTTTGTCACTACTTGTTTTTATGTATCATCATTGTAAAAATAACAATATAATGTTATAAAAAAATGGTTGGTATAATTTTAGATGGATAAAAAAATAGAAAAAATTTTAGAAATTTGGCATGAGCATTTTAGTGATGAGAGTCATCAGTATAGTGAGTTTGAAAAGTCTGATATAGAGTATTTTGTTGGATGTATGCTTTATAATCATTTTGCATTCTCAAGAGCGATAGACAGCATGAAAACTATTGATTTATCGTATGATTTTTTAAGAGAGTGTACTCATGAATATGAGATTATAGAGGACATCATTAGTGGTATCTACTTTGATGATGATATGAAAAAGTTAGAGTTTTTACAAGACTATATAAGTTACGCAAAATCAAAATACGATTTTACTGAGCAATACTTACTTAATAGATTGGAACATCAAACTAATATTTTAAAAAATATATATCAAGAAAATATTGATGTAAAAAAAGTTGATTTTACCTCTCTTAAAAAATAGTAATCACCAAGATAGTTTTGTGCAAAAGTACCTCATAACATCACAAGAGTTATATACAAATGACACTGCTATATTTAGTACAACTCTACAAGTAAAACTTACAAAATATTTGCCAGAATATGTACTTTTTAGAGATAAAGAAAATCCAAACTATGATTTGTTAGCTATTGAGTTTATAAGAATTTGCAATCAATTTAATTCAGTTAAAAGTTTTATTCATCAAGATATAGATTTAGCAAAAAAATTAAATGCGACTGGAGTTCATTTAAATTCAAAGCAGTTTGGTGAGATAAGCTATGCCAAGAGCTTAGGGCTTGAAGTTATAATCAGCACACATTCTCATAATGAAGTTCTAGAAGCCCAACAGCTCGGTGCTGATGCAGTTACATATAGTCCAATATTTGTTTCACCAAATAAAGGCGAGCCAAAAGGGCTAGATGATTTAATAGGGCTTCTAAGTAAGTGCAATATTAAAATTTTCGCTCTTGGTGGAGTAGTAAATAAATCGCAGGTTGATATTTTGCAAGAAACAAATGCTTATGGATTTGCTTCTATTAGATACTTTTTGTAACATAACATAAAATAAAATAATTAAATAATTTGCTAACTTAGTATGCTTTTAATGCCTAATATAGCCTATTTTAATGAAAATAAATATTTATTTTATGATTATGTGTATTATAAAAAGTTATTTTATAATGATAATAATTTATTTATTTTAGTTATAGTTATTTTTTAAAATAAAAAAAAGGATTAAAATATGAAGGTACCAAATATTCTAGTAAAATCTCTACTATCTGTTGTCGTTTGTTCTGCTTTGTTGTCTGGTGAGATTATAAGTAAATCTATAAACACCAAAAAAACTGACTCTGTTACGAGTTCAACCAAAAAAGTGGATAAAAAGCATGCAACTCATTGGGGTTATACGGGTCATGCGGGACCAGAAAATTGGGGCTTACTCTCAGATGAGCACAAGTTATGTAAAGATGGTAAAAGTCAATCTCCTATTAACATTACAAAAAGTGTTACAGTTCAGGCTCATAGCTTGGAAGAGATTGGATTTGATTATAAAACTAGTATATCATCCGTAATTAACAACGGACACACTATTCAGGTTAATTTTGATGAAGGAAGTAGTATTACTGTGGATGAAATTAAGTTTCCATTGATTCAATTTCACTTTCATACACCAAGTGAAAATCAGATTAATGGTGAACATTTTCCGCTTGAGGGGCATTTTGTTCACGCCACAAAAGATGGTTCTTTGGCAGTAGTTGCACTAATGTTTGAAGATGGTCTTGAAAATCCATTTTTGAAAAAAGTATGGGCAAAGATGCCTAAAAAAGGTGGAGAAAAAGAGTCTTTAGATATTCCAGCTAGCGAAGTAAACGCACTTTTACCAAAAGATAAGGGATACTATAGATTTGATGGTTCATTAACAACTCCACCTTGTAGTGAGGGCGTAAGATGGATGGTTCTTAAAAACTATACTACCATATCAAAAGAGCAGACAAAAGAGTTTTTAGATCTGTTTGAGCACAACAATAATAGACCTATTCAGCCAATCAATGCTAGAAAAGTAGTTTATTAAATTATAACTTCCTTTAAAGGAAAATTATTTAAAAGAGATTGCTGATTATTAAGCAAGCAAAACTCTGAAGTAAATACTTCAGAGTGAATATGTAAGATAATAATTTTAAAGAAGTTACTTAGGAAATAAAATTGAGCCAAGTCTAATCATGTTGGACCCACACTCAATTGCTAGTTCAAAATCCCCACTCATTCCCATAGAACAGATTGACGCATCTCCTAGTTCTTTATAAATAGCGTGAGTTAACTCAAAACTCTTTTTTATTACAGCTTTATCCTCGCTATGAGCTCCAATGCTCATAACACCTCTTAGAGATATGTTTGGACACTCTTTTTGAATCTTTCTGTATATATCTATTGCAACTTCTGGCATAACTCCATGCTTACTCTCCTCTTTTGCGGAGTTTATTTGAAGGAGTGTATCCAGAGTCATATCTCTCTCGTGAAGCTTTTTTTGCAGTTCATTTGCCAGCTCTATGGAGTCAAGTGATTGAAATAAATCTGGGTTTATATCTAGAAGATTGTTAATCTTATTTTTTTGTAGATTGCCAACAAAGTGCCATTCAAGTGGTAAATCTTCAAGCTCATTACTCTTTGATTTTAGATCTTGAACTTTGTTTTCACCAAATGCTCTTTGACCAACTTTGTATAGCGCCTCTATCTCTTCGGTTGTAGAGTATTTACTAATCGCTACAATTTTAACTATGTGATGCCCACTTACTCTAACTCTTGCAAATTCAACTCTTCTAATAATATTGTCAATATATAGCTTGTACTCTTCAATGTTCATCTTTTATCCTATTAGTCTATTAATATCGTTGTATAACCCAAGTCCCATAAGCATAAAAAGAACAGCCCAACCCGCTATTGTTAGCTTTATAACTATTGCTTCGCTCGCTTCTCGTCTGAAGATTAGTTCGTATAGGTTGAACATTATGTGTCCGCCATCAAGTGCTGGAATTGGTAAGAGATTTAAAACTCCTAGATTTACAGATATAAGAGCTGCAAAAAACAAAACACTCATCCATCCAGCATCGGTTGCATCAGATGTTAATTTAACAATAGAGATAACACCTCCTAACTCTTTTGCTGGAACCTCGCCGACTATGAGTTTTTTAAGCCCTGTAAAAATTAGAGTAGAGGCGAAAACTGTTTGATCTTTCGCGTAAGAAAAAAGTTCATTTGGAGAGAGTTGAAGTTTGTGAGTAATTCCCGCACTTCCAATTCCTATCATCTTTTTTTGGATTTTTTCATTGAACATATTTGTGGTAATTGTTGTTTTTGGTATCAATACTATCTGTTGTATTAGCCCATTTCTTAAAACCTCTAGCTTGAGTGAATCCGATGAGTATTCGATGTTCTTTGCCATCTCTTCCCAAGTCTCAATTTTTACCCCATTTATAGATAAAATCGTATCATTGCTCTCTAGTCCAGCAACAAAAGCAGGAGAGTCTTTAAGCACTTTTCCGATAACTGGAGAGAGGATGTTTGGTCCTCCGATGGCAATTATGAAGTAGAGAACAAACGCTAAAACAAAGTTAGCAAGTGGACCAGCCAAAAGAATAAAAATCTTTTGTTGTGGAGTTTTTACATTGTAGCTATCGCTGTCATAACTTTTTTTTGTTGGGTCGCTATCGTCTTGACCTTTCATCCTCACATACCCGCCAAGTGGGATAAGTGCTAACCTCCATTCGCTTCCCCATCTGTTAAATGAAGTGATTTTTTTACCAAATCCTATACTAAAAACCTCTATGCGAATGCCTACGGCACGAGCTGCAAAGTAGTGACCTAATTCATGAAAAAATATTAGCGCAGATAAAACTGCTAAAGATACTAAAAAACTCATTTGTTGCTCCTCGTTAAAATGGCTTTTTTAAATCCCCAAAGATACTCAAAACCAGAGTAGAGCGTAAGTGCGACTGCAAGCCATAAAAGTTCAGTTCCAAATGACCAGTGCATAAGTAAGAAGCCAATCGCAATCATCTGCAGAACGGTTTTTACTTTTCCAGACCAAGAGGCTTTGATGTCTAGACCCTCACTAAGTGCAACTGTACGGATGCCTGTGATAAAGAGTTCACGAATAATTATGATATATATAGCCCAAGCACTAGCGGAACCAACCATCATGAGTCCTAAAAAAGCAGCTATTGTAAGCATTTTATCAGCTAGTGGGTCGATGATTGCTCCAAGCATAGTCATTTGGTTCCACTCTCTGGCAATATAACCATCAAAAAAATCAGTCACACTAGCTAGTACAAAGATGAGCGAAGCCGTAAAGTAACTCCATGAAATGTGATAACCCGCATCCGTAAATAGAGATGGATTCAGAATTATCCAAAACATAATTGGAGCTAAAAGAATACGCAAGAATGCTAATAGATTAGGAAGATTTAACAAAAAAAGCCTTGTTTTTTCGCGTATTTTAACTTTTAGGCTCTTAAGATAGGCTTGATGATATATTTGTTGCTTTTGTGATAAAAACAATTACTGATAATTTGAAATAATTAGTTTTGATTTGAGGATATAGATATTGCAGATAGAGTCAATTCTTGAAAAAAATTGACTCTATAATTTAAAACATATTTACTACACCGTAGTCTAACATCTCTTCAAACTGCGCGGGTGTCAAAACCGCTTTTACTTTTTCTATACAAACAAGATGCATTTTTGTAAGTTCCGCTCTTAGTTTTGCTATCTTATCAACAGTTGGATAAAGCTCTTTGATTTTTTTAGATTTATATTTAAGACCAATTTCTTGCATCATAGCAAGTTCTAGTTTTTTAATAATGAGAGCTTTTTCTGTTGCCTTCGATAAGAGCTCTTCTTTAATCTTTAAAATAGCATCAATCTGCTCTTTTGATAGATTTAACTTTGCGCTTGAGTTGTCATAAAGAGTCATACCAACTAGATATGGAAGATTTTTTGGCATCAAAAAGTAATCTTTTGGGAAACTCTCCTTTGTTGTAAATGCTCCTGCAGGACCTGCCATTTTTTCCATTTTTACAACATCTTGAATCGGTGGAGGAAGTGTTGCATCGGCCACTAGACTTGAGCTAATAACTAAAGAGCAAGATAAAATAGCTAATTTTATTTTTATGTTTTTCATGTTAATTTCCTTTTTTTTTGATTTGTACAGTCGAGCATTATACAGTGCTTTATGAAATAAAGCACTAATACTCTACTTTTTTGATAACAGCTCTATAGCTTTTTTCACGCATGAATCAAGCGAAGGTGTGTCGGCAACAACTGGAGTTATGTATGGTGGAAAATATTTTTTGGTGGTGTGGCCAATGGATACAGCCTTGTAGCTCTCATCCCAAGTGGCATTTTTTAAAAAACACTCTATTGTGGATGGAGAAGAGAAAATTATTACAGATTTTTTTGGAAGTTTTATCCTCTTTTTAAAGTTTACACATACTGTTTGATAAACTATCACATCATCACAGATAACACCATTTTCATTTAGCGTTTCCACTAAGTTTGAGACAACTTTGGAGCCTCTTATATAGAGCACCTTTTTATTTTTTAAAAGAGGGATTAGCTCATCTGCAAACTCATCCCCATGTTTTTCTTTGCTTACAAACTTTATTTTACCGCCTAGATTACTTGCAACTTTTGCAGTTTGAGGAGCTATGACATAGAGTGGCTTACTCTTCCACTCTTGATTATGTGAGTTTAGTGAATATACTGCGCTCTTTGAGGTAAAAATAAGTGCGTCATATGATGAGATGTCGAAAGCTGTATTTATGCTCTCTATCTTGATAATAGGGAGATTTTTAGCCCACTTTACTTTTTTATCATTTAGTACATATATATTTAAAGATTTGTTTTTTATGTTTTGTATAAACGAGCCTATAACTCTTTTTATTTTCAAAGATAAACTGTTTTTACTGTTTAATACTAAGGATTTATGTTCATCTACAAAAAAATTTATATTATGTTTACTCAAAATATATGTTATTTTTATGAGTTCCTCGAATATATGCTCGTTTGAGTAGTTTCTATCTAATATAAATGAGTTAGTTGCCCCATCATATTCATAGTAGATGAGGCTTAAATGTTCAATCAATTTTTCAATCTTTTTCATGGGTGGATGATAACATCTTGTAGGTAAATATTTTAATTTTACTTATTGAAAAGTTGTTCCGCCATCAATAACGATTGTTTGTCCCGTAAGCCATGAGGAGTTATTTGAACACAAGAAAAGGCATGCTCCCGTTAAATCTTCAGCTTCTCCCATACGAGAAAGAGGAGAGCGTCTTACCACTTCACTCTTTACCTCTTCATAATTTGGAAATGCTTTTAGTGCATCAGTGTCAATCGGTCCACCACTTACCGCATTTACACGAATGCCTTTTTCACCAAGTTCAGCAGCGGCATAACGAACCATAGCTTCAACCGCAGCTTTGTTTGTTCCATGACCTGCATAATTTGGAGTATATACAAGATTGCCGGTAGAACTCATACTTATGATGCTTCCGCCGCCTGTTAGCTCCATTCTCTTAGCTGCTTCTTGTGCACCAACAACAAACGCATCAACTGTCGCTGTATAGATATTGTTTAACCCTTTTGGTTTTAACCTCATAAATGGACCAAATCCGCCAACAACCGCGCGACCTGAAATAATAGCATTTGAGATAAAAAAGTCTAATCTGTCAAAATCTTTATCAAACTCTGCGTAAACATCTTTGTATGTTTCAGGCTCTAAAATATCAAGCTTATAGGCTCTAGCTTTTACGCCATACTTTGATTCAACATCGGCAATTATCTCATTTGCTGCATCAGCTTTTGTTGCATAAGTAAATGCTACATCACACCCTTTTTGAGCAAACGCATATACAACCGCCTTGCCAATTCCACGAGTTCCGCCACTTATAAATAGAGTTTTTCCAGTCATTATAATCCTTTAATTTCGTAGTTTTTCATCACAGCTTCTAATTTTTTTAAGTTGTCGTTGCTTGGCGCAACGAGTGGAAGTCTGTATTCAAGTGTATCAATCAATCCTGCGATAAACATAGCTGCTTTTATCATGATAGGATTTGACTCAATAAAGAGGACTTTATTGATGGGAAATAGTTTATCGTTAAGAACTTTTGAAGATGCAAAATCACCGCTAAGGGCTTTTGCAACCAGTTCACTTTTAAAATCAGGCAGTAGATTTGATGTAACAGAAGTTATACCAGCGCCGCCGTTAGCAAGTATTGCATAGTCAATCGCATCATCACCGCTAAATACTTTTAAATCTGGTCTACGAGAGAGAAGCTCAATAGTTCTCTCTATGTTTCCGCTTGCCTCTTTTATGCCGTATATATTTTTAACATCATTAAAAAGTCTTATAACGGTGTCTGCTTGGATATCAACTCCAGTTCTCCCAGGGACATTATAAAGCATAAAAGGAAGTTCTGCAACTGACTCTGCAATCGTTTTGTAGTGTTGATAAAGTCCCTCTTGAGATGGCTTGTTATAGTACGGTGCAACTGAAAATATAGCATCAACTCCACACTTTTGAGCAGTTTTTGCCGCTTCAATTGCCTCTGCAGTTGAGTTACTTCCAGCACCTGCTAAAACTTTGGTGTTAGTTCCCTTGCAGACAGCTACTGCAATCTCCATGCAGATTCTATCCTCATCATAAGTTAGTGTTGCGCTCTCGCCGGTTGTACCGACTGGACAAACAGCATTTATTCCATTGTTTATTTGTCTTTTAATCAAATCAGCATATTTTTGCTCATCTAATTTTCCATTTTTAAAAGGAGTTATCAGGGCCGTTGTTGAGCCTGTTACTAGATTCATTTTTTGCCTTTTTTCAAAATTAGCGTTGTTGATTTACTAAAGTCAAAGTACTTATTTGCAGCCTCTTTCACATCTTTAACTGTTATCTTCTCTATAGCATCTTCATATGTTAAAAGCGGTGTTAAATCTCCTCTGACAAGATAGCTTCCAAAGAGTTCCGCTACAGAAGTTGAACCCTCAAGCGAGTATATAAAATCAGATTTTGTGTTGATTTTTACCTTTTCAATCTCGCTTAATTCAACATTTTCATTTTTGATAAGTTCTATCTGCGCGATTATCTCTTTTTCAACATCTTCGACTTTTACATCTGGGTTACACGATGCTAAAAATATAAACAAACCTGGGTCAATATTTTGCATATTGTAAGCATAGATGCTGTTTACAAGGCGTTTTTTATCTATGAGTTCTTTGTATAGTCTTGAGCTTTTTCCAGAGAAAAGAATCTCGGAAATCACACTTAGAGTGACTTGATCTTTACTTTTAAAGTTTGGAATATGAAAAGTCATAGCTAACATCTCAACTTCACTCTCTTTGTAGATTATTGCTCTTTTTGGACCATTTTGCTCAGGTTCTATAAACTTAACTTCAGGAATTTTTACTCTGTTTTTGATACCGCCAAACTCTTTTTCTGCTTTTTTAAATACATCTTTTGGCTTAACATCACCAGTTATCATAAGTACTGCGTTGTTTGGCTGATAGTAAGTTTTGTGAAAATCTTTTATATCTTTTAGTGTCCAAGTTTGGATATCGTTCATGAATCCAATTGGTGTCCAGTGGTATGGATGGTAAGTGTAAGCGTTATTAAACATTGCAAAGTAGAGATATCCAAGTGGAGAGTTTTCAGTTCTCCATCTGCGCTCTTCTGCTACAACATTGCGTTCAGGTTGAAACTCTTTGTCTTTTAGATTTAGATTTTGCATAAGTTCTGCGTAAAGTTTTAGAGATTTTCCAAGATTGTCACTGCTTGATTTTATGTAGTAGTGAGTGTAGTCAAAACTTGTTGAAGCATTATTGACTCCGCCCATACTCTTAACTTCTTTATCAAACTCCCCAGCAGAAAGGTTTTTAGTGGATTTGAAGTTCATATGCTCAAGCATATGTGCTATGCCTGTTTTGCCCATAACCTCATTTCTGCTACCAACTTTATAAAATATATCTGTACTGATAACATTTGTGTTGTTTTGTAGCGGAATTACAACTATCTGCAAGCCATTTTCTAGAGTTTTCGTCTCATATTTTGGTAGTGATGATGCCATTAAGGCTCCTGAAATTAGTATATAAATTAAAAATTGTCTCATCTTCTGTCAGCGCCTATGGCTTCTGTTATGTTGTCGTACCCATCGGCTTTTATTAACTCTGTTAGTTCAAGATTTATATCTCTTATCATATCAGGTCCATGAAATATGAGCCCACTATATATCTGAACAAGCGATGCTCCAGCTTTTATGCGTTTGTATGCCTCTTGTGCGGAGTCAATCCCGCCAACTGAGATAAGTACTGTTTTTCCATAAAGCTCTTTTGCCACCGCTTCAAATATCTCAAAACTTCTCTTTTTCAAAACTGCACCGCTAAGCCCACCGATAGCTTTTGGGTGTTTAACGAGTGAGTAATCAACTGTCGTATTTGTAGCGATGATTCCATCTGCACCGCACTCAACCGCTAGCTTTGTAAGCGTTACCGCATCTTCTTCTGTCATATCAGGTGCTATTTTTAGTAGAATTGGCTTTGAAGTTATTGCTTTTGCTTCTTGAAAAAGCTTTGCTATAAACGCTTCATTTTGCAGGTCGCGAAGCCCAGGAGTGTTTGGAGAGGAGATATTTATAACCAGATAATCGCCAAGAGTGTGTAGAGCCTCTATCAACGAAATATAGTCATTTACTGCTTCACTATCAAGTGTCGTTTTGTTTTTTCCAATGTTTATGCCGATTGGAGTTGTAAAAGGAAACCTTTTTTCCAGTCTCTTTTTTACTTCCAAAAGCCCTTCATTGTTGAATCCCATAGCATTTTGGATGCTCTCTTCGTCAATATGACGAAACATTCTAGGTTTTGGATTTCCATTTTGAGGTTTAGGCGTAACAGTGCCAATCTCAGTAAAACCAAAACCCAAAATCTGCATACCGCGAATCATGGTGGCATTTTTGTCAAACCCAGCACCAAGTCCAATAGGATTTAAAAATGTACGACCAAAAAGCTCTTGTGTTAAAACGCTGTTTGTGATGAAATGAGACCCTAAAAATGAGTTAAAAGGAATCTGGCAAACATTTGGCACCCTAAGAGCGAATTCTGCCAGTTTATGAGCGTTTTCAGGCTCTAGTTTAAAAAGCCAAGGTTTGATGCTTTGGTAATCAATCATATCTGTTGTTTAACCTTTAAAAAATTTAGAGATTATACTAAAAAAAAGTAAAAGAGAGCCTATTTTGTTATTGTGTTGAGTTTAGTGTAGCTTCGTTGAATATAAATATTTTTACTCATTTTAGTGTAAGAAAAAGCGGTTATACTCCTTCAATAATAACAAAAGGATTCGTATGAAAAAAATAGTATTGTTGGCTGTTATTGCCATTTTAGCTTTTGGCTCGTCAGTTGGTGCAAGTGAAAAAAGTGGTTGTGAGCTCTCCCAAGTTGGAGCAGTAGAGGTTGGTTGGACTGGATATAAGACGCCAGCTAAAGTTGGAGTTGGTGGCTCTTTTGATAGTGTGAAATATACCCCAGTTGCCAAAAGTGGAAATAATTTTCGTTCTGTTTTGGTTGGTTCAACTGTTGTGATAGACACAACAACTGTTAACTCAAAAAATCAAGGTCGTGATGAGAAGCTAGTTAAATTTTTCTTTGGTATGATGAGTCAAAAAAATATTGAGGCAAAAATAGTAGATATTAAAGCTGACGAAAAAATAAAAGATGCCCCAAGAACTGGTATTGTTAGCGTTGAGATAGATATGAACGGTGTTAAGAAAATAGTTCTAATGAAATACAGTTTCAAAGATAGTGTATTTGAAGCAACTGGTGTAATTGACATCTTAGAGTTTAACGCAAACAAAGCACTAAGTTCAATAAATCAAGCTTGTTTTGATCTTCATGGTGGAAAAACATGGAGCGATGTAGCGATAAGTTTTAAAACAAAGATAGAAGCACTTGTCTGTAATGCTAAACCTTTAAAGTAAACCAACCCACTCTTAACTATGTTTCATTGGTTAAGAGTGTCTGTTTAACTGCTCTTGTGTTGCTCGCTGAATATTTTGAACTGCTCTGGTAGAAGTGGTTTGCTGTAAAAATAACCTTGAATCTCATTACATCCCTGTTCTCTTAGATATTCTAACTGCTCTATCGTCTCTACACCCTCAGCAATTGTTTCCAGCCCAAGACTGTGTGCCATTTGAATTATTGCACTTACGATTGCCTTGTCCTCTTCATCTGTGCTGATATCACGGACAAAAGATTGATCAATTTTAAGCTTATATATTTTAAATTTCTTGAGATAGCTTAAAGATGAGTATCCAGTTCCAAAATCATCAATTGACATTCGTATGCCTTGTTCATAAAGGTTGTTCATAATAGAAATAGCCATTTGTGGGTTGTGCATAGCCGTTCTAGTTCGAGATACTCTGGTGCTAGGCTGTTTTTTTTAACATAGCTGTAACTATTCTAGAGAGATTTGGTTGACGAAATTGGATGGAAGAGATGTTGACTGCAACTACAATCGCAAGACCATTGTCAACCCATATTTTTGTTTGAGCAATAGCAGTGCGCAGTACCCACTCTCCAATTGAGATGATTAATCCATTCTCTTCAGCAATAGGGATAAATTCCGCTGGTGAGATTATTCCTAGCTGTGGATTTTCCCAGCGTAGGAGGACTTCAGCACCAATAATATTTCCATTTTTAAGTGATATTTGTGGTTGATAGACTAGATATAGCTCATTTTTCTCAAGCGCATGATGTAGTGCATTGCTTAGCACAAGGGTACGAGTAGAGCGTTTTTGCATCTCTTGTGTAAAGAAGCAGTAGTTGTTGCGACCCTCTTGTTTTGCGCGATACATAGCTGCATCTGCATTTTTAGAGAGAGTTTCTATGTCTAAACCATCAGAAGGATACAGAGCTATCCCAATAGAAGCCGTTACTATAATCTCATATTCATTAACAAGGAAAGATTCAGCCGTAATCTTTAGCAATTTTTGTGCTATTAGCAGAGAGGTTTTTGCGTCGGTATCTGGGAAGAGTAGGACAAATTCATCTCCACCAAGTCTTGCTATTGTATCTTCTTCACGCAATAGTAACCCAAAGCGTCTTGCAATCTCAACTAGCAGTGCGTCACCGATAGAATGCCCAAGAGTATCATTAATCTCTTTGAAGTGATCAAGGTCAATAAACATGATTGAAAAACTTTGGTCATTATGCTTTGCAAGATTAAGCACATATTGGAACCGGTCATTTAGTTGTGCTCGATTTGGTAATCCAGTGAGTAAATCATAGTTTGCTAAATAATGAATTTTTTCCGTGGTTTGCTTCTGCTGTGTTATGTCTTCTTCTATGGCAATATAGTGTGTTGTGCGACCATTTGTATCCACAACAGGAGAGACACTGATAAAATATGTATATTCTGTGCCATCTTTTCTTTTGTTGGTAAACTCTCCTTGCCATGATAAACCACGGGTAATAGAGAACCACATATCATCATGCGCGTTTAGTGGCGTTTTGCCTGATTTTAAAAAGCGTGGATTTTTCTCTATTGCCTCTTCAGCTGTGTAGCCAGTAGCCTTCACAAAAGCACTATTTACATAGCTTATGTTGCCTTTAAAATCTGTAATTATAATGATATTAGAACTTTGCTCCATAGCTTGTGCTTGTATATTTAGAGAAATTTCTGCTTTTTTGTTTGCAGCCTCGCGGTCAAAGTTTTTTAAAGCAAAGTCAATGTCTGTAGCCATTTTTATGAGAAGTTTTTGTGCCATTTCATCAAAAGCATTAACCTCGCTAGCATATAAAGTGAAGACACCAATAACTAAACCATCACGATGAAGTGGAAGAGCAGCTGAAGCCCTCCATCCAAATTGCTCTCTTTTTTGATGCCATAGTGCAGTTGCAGAATCATTTTGAAAATCCTGACACCAGTATGGTCTATCTTCACGAAATACAATTCCAGTGGGTCCATGACTTGTTGGACTGTTTGCACTAGTTGAGATATGTAGATTTTTTAGATATTCTGTTCCACTTCCAGCGTAAAAAGTAGGTTTTAGCTCTTGTTTTTTTTCGTCATACATACCTATCCACGCCATTAGCATACCGCCAAACTCCACTGCATCTTGGCAGATAACCTTAAAAAGTTCGTTTTCATTAGTAGAGTAAACGATTGCTTGATCACACCGACTCAATGCTATATATAGTTGTGTGAGGCGATTGGCTTCATTCTCTGATTTTTGTCTGTTTGTCTCTAACTTTGAGAGTTGTTGTTGTGTCTCATAAAGCCAACCAAAGATACTGCTTTTTTTGTTTGAAGGTATTATAATGGGGGAGTAAAAATCCCCGCTTCCTATTGCGTTAATGGTAGTATAAAGCTCATTGAGGGAGGCTCCTAGTACCATTTGAAGAGATTTGTAGATACGCCATAACATAAATGCGAGAATTAAACCAAAGATTACGATAGAAATCAAGTAGATTTTTGTTGGATGAAATCATATCTCTCTGCTTGTTTTTTGTTTAATGTTTTGATTGTAGCAAAAATTAACTGCGCTTTTTATTGCATTTTCATAGCTAAGAGTGTTTGCAATATTTTTATAAGCAATATCAAAAGCTGTCCCATGGTCAACTGAAGTTCTAGTGATTGGTAAATTTAGTGAGATATTTATACTCTCATCAAAATATAGTGCCTTAAGAGGTGCTAGACCTTGATCGTGATACATCGCGACAAAGTAGTAAAAATTTTCCCTAGAACGAGGCGTAAAAGCTATGTCTGGAACAATTGGACCAACAAACTGCTCAAAACCAATTTTTAGATTGGCACTCTTTATGGCTTTTGTGATTATAAGCTCTTCGTTGCCGAGTACTCCGTTATCGCCAGCATGTGGATTTAGACCCAAAACAGCAATTTTTTCTTTTGAAATTGAGCTGTGAAGATCCAAAAAAAACTGTTTTAACTTTTTATATTTTATGGATGATGCTACATCCTTTAGTGGTATATGTTCAGTAAAAAGTGCCACAAACATCATCTGGCATCCAAGCATCATGATGGCATCTTTTTTGAAGTAGTCTCGGAGTAGGTCGGTGTGACCTTTGTATCTGATTCCAGCCATCATCCATGCCTCTTTATGGATTGGCATTGTTACAACAGCATCGGCACTCTTTTGCTCACAGAGTTTAACCGCACTCAAAAATGAGTCGTATGAGTATTTTCCACTCTGCGCAGTTGTTTTTCCTGCTTCTATAAAAAACTCGCCATCTATGGCAAATATCTCAAAATTTTTTGGAACTTGTACGCCTAAGAGTTTCGTAGCTTGATTCAACATGAGGGAGTTTATGCAGTAAATCGGTCTGCAAAACTCCAAAATTTTCTGGTGCGATTTTAATGCTATCTCAATTCCAACGCCATTTAAGTCACCAACACTAATTGCGATGCGAGGCTTCATCTTGTGGTTAGTTTTTTCATATCTTTTACAGCAGTTGCTAAACCGCTAAAAACAGCTCTTGCAACTATACTTTGCCCGATATTTAACTCTGTTATCTCTTTGATACCCATCATACAAGAGACATTGTGATAGTTAAGTCCATGTCCAGCGGCAACTTCAAGACCTATATTTTTGGCATAAGCGGCTGATTTTTGGATGTTGTCTATTGCTTTTTCCAGTCTGCTTGATAGCTCATATCTAGGCAATTCAAGCTCTTTTACGGAGTGGTTTGAGTGAGGAAGCGATGAGTTTAGCATGGCAAAAAGATTTGCAAAAGCACCTGTGTGAAGCTCTACTATCTCAGCGCCCAACTCTTTGGATTTTTGCATAGCTTCTATAGTTGGATCTACAAACAGCGAAACAGGAATCAAAGAGTCGTGCAACTGCTCTATGGCGTACTTTATCTCATCTTCATATCTAAAAACATCAAGCCCACCCTCTGTTGTAACTTCCTCTCTTTTTTCTGGAACAAGCGTCACGCGGTGCGGTTTTAGCTCACAGACGATGTCTAAAATCTCTCTATTTATGGAACACTCAAGATTTACTGGCAAACTAGAGTGCTTTAAAATATTTTGTACATCAACATCTTGTATGTGTCGTCTATCTTCTCTTAAATGTATGGTTATCTGATCTGCTCCACTCTTGCATGCAACAAAAAGAGCTTGTAGTATCTCTGGGTCATTCACTCTCCGTGCCTCTCTTAAAACTGCTACATGGTCTATGTTTACACCTAGTTTCATACTGTTCAATTTGTTACCTTTGTCATAAATTTGTTGTACTCTTCTTCTAACGCTTCTGCTTTAATAATCTCGCCAAAAAAGACTTCAACTATTTTTCTCTCTTTAAAAGGGGAATTTTTAAGTACTTTTTCTAAAGTATCGTTTATAAAAACAGGAACCACTTCAAGATGATTTGCAAGGGCTATCTTTGAGGCTCCGTTTTGAAAGCTTTTAATCCCAACTCCACCGTATCTCTCACCTTCAGGAAAGATATAGATGTTTAAATCATCCACTTTCGCAAGAGTTCCCTTTATCTTTTTAAAAAATGCAAAAAGCCCTTTTTTATTCTCTATATCAACACTTATACATCCGCTATACTTGAAAAAATCACCATAAATGGCACTAAAGAGTTTCTCTTTTGCTATCCAAGTCCCAGTTTTGTTAAACTTGTAAAATATACTCTCCATAACTATCATGTCAAGCAGTGAACGGTGGTTTATAGCGTAGAGTATATGATTTTTTGTCGGTATATTGCCAATAATTTTAGCCTCAATATTTAAAAACTCTAAGACACCATTTGAGAAATTTTGACGACTTTTTGAGAGTTCTTTGTATAAAAAGCTCTCGGAGATAAAAGGATGAAAGAATGTTTTTTTAAAAACAGCTATATATCTGTAGCCTTCTTTAATCATAAAAAAATATTTAAAAAGTTTTTTTAACAAAATCAATCCTAATTAAAAACTATTTTTAATTATATCATTGATTTTGTTATGCTCGTTTGTTTGAGCGAAGCAACTGCTGGCTCCACAAACCATAAAGCCACTCTCATTGGTAGCTTTTTTTTGGATAAATGGATATTTTAGAGAGCTAAGCTCAAGTGCATTTTGCTCTAGGTTTTTAATACTTGATTTTATAACTCTATCGCCCTTTAAATGCCTTAGCATCTGACGCAACATATATGGGTAGATTATCGGTCTTCTTGCTAACTCAAACGAGTTATACTCGAGTGTTTTATATGCGAAATGAGCATATTTTTCATCTTCTAGAAGTGTACTTAGTGAGAGCAGGGCATCAATAATGATGGCAATTGAACTCATATAGGTGTTGTCTGAAATCTCCGCTTTTGTCTCAAACTCGCCTATGCTAAATTTCCATGTTCCTTTGTTGTAAAACTTCTCTAATGCTAAGTTTGTGAAGTGTTGAGCTTTTATAAGATATAGTTCATTTTGAGTTGAGTTAAATGCGGCAATCAGTGCTTGAGATAGATAGGCATAATCCTCCAAGAAAGCCTCTATTTTAGGGTTTTTATGTATAAGCGTTGTGTGATAGAGTTTAGTGTCTTTAAACATAGTGTCAAGGAGTGCATCAAGGTTCTTGATGGCCTTTTGTTTGTAAGAGCTATCTAGTTCACCAAGCGTAAACAGGGCTTTTATCATCATGCTTGACCATGAAGTCTGAATCTTTTTGTCTATAAACGGATACTCTCTTTTGGCTCTTAATTTTTGGAGTAGAAATTTTATATTCTCAAAACCATGAGGCATGTCCGTATCTCTAAATCTTATAATATTTTTACCCTCAAAATTACCATCTTTGGTAATGCTTAGTTGTGACAAAATCTCATCTATATTTGTATAATTATTCTCTTTTAAAACTTTATAAACTTCATCATAACTATAGACAAAGTAAGTTCCCTCTTTGCTCTCGCTATCAGCATCGCTGGCGCTATAAAAGAGTTCATCTTCGCTCATATGATTGTTCCAAAACTCCGCAATCTCTTTGGCAGTTTGTAAAAAAGAGTCATCTTTGTAGGTTAAATAGGCATTTGTGTATAGTTCACAGAGTAGGGCATTATCATAAAGCATCTTCTCAAAATGTGGTACTAACCATTCGTTATCAACGCTGTAACGGCAAAATCCGCCATCTACTAAATCGTACATTCCGCCTTTTTTCATATTTCTAAGTGTGTTTAAAACCATCGCTTTTGCTGATGGGTCATCATAAAGTTTGTCAATGATTAGCAGTGTGCCAAGCGTGCTTGCATGAGGAAATTTTGGAGCGGTTGAGAATCCGCCATATTTAGTGTCATAGTTGTTTTTAGCTTGAAGCATAAAGTTTTTAACAATATCCTCTTTAAGTATTGTTGCCTCTTTTGGATGCTCTTTATGGTTTAAAAAACTCTCAATCTCCTCGGCATTTTTTATAATCTGTTCATCATTTTGAGAGATTTTATCTGCTATTAGTTTTGTAAGTTCAATAAACCCCATCCCCTCAACGCTTCCTTCTCTCGACTCGGGCGGTATATAAGTTCCTGCAAAAAATGGTTTGTTCTCTGGCGTACAGAAGATAGAAGTAGGCCATCCACCAGCTCTGCGGTTTAGTAGAGTATAAACCTCCTGATAATGTTTATCTATGTCTGGTCGCTCTTCGCGGTCAACTTTGATGCAGACAAAACTCGCATTGAGTATATCTGCGCAAACACTATTTTCAAAAACATTCTCTTCCATAACATGACACCAGTGACATGAGCTATATCCAATAGAGATAAAGATAGCCCTGTTTTCATCTTTTGCTTTTTTAAATGCTTCATCACACCAAGGGTACCAATCTACCGGATTTTCTTTATGTTGTTGTAGATACGGTGAGTCTTCTTTTTCTAGTCTATTTGACATATTTTCTCTTTAGTTGATTATTTTTTTGTAGAGTATAGAAATATCACTTTTTTTACTCTTAAGAAAAAAATAATCCAAATAAAAGAGAATATATTTGAGATTATTTTTTTCGGATGTAGTTATTGCTCTATGATTGCTAGTTTTTTAGAAAAATTCCATATCATTGTCATTATTGTTATCAGTTCCCATCTCTTTGTCGTCTATAAGCCCCTCAATCTGTATACATGAGCTAAAGAATGAACTATCTAAATAGTGTATATCTTGTGTATCTTGTAGACTAAATATATGTTCTCTCCATGTTTCAAGATCGGAACCTAGATGCTCTAAAAGCATCACTAACATTTTTACCTTCTCTGGGTACTGAATGATGTTGTCTGCTTTTTCCTTCAAAAAAGCCCTTAGTGATGTAAGTGCATAAGCAAATGCCTCAAATTCAAAAAGAGAGTTAATTGCACCAACATAAGAACCTAGAACACTATCCGCAAAATCATAAAGATTTTCTTTTGTTGGCTCCTCTGAAAATGCTGACAATTTATCTTTCCACTCCTCATCTAAACTCGCTAAATCTTTAATCTCCTCCATAATATCTCCGCCTATATCCTGAACATACTCTGCAGCGGTAGTTTTTTTAGCAAAATTTTGATGGAGTAGTTCCCTCTCTTTGGCATGAATAGCTCTTACTTCTTTCTCTGGAAGAGCTGCTTTTTGGGCTTCTAAGTCTAAATTTTCAGAAACTTCTATTTTTTTTATCTCACAGTTACTAATTTCTGCTGTTGGCTCTTCTTTAACCGGCATATATTGGTTATCATATATCTTTAGACGAATGCAGACAAAATTTTCATTAACTATACAATCATTTCCCATCTCATTTGTTAGTGAGGTTATCTTGGACGAGAACTCAATTTTTTCTTGAAATCTCATAGTAAGAAATAGCTCTTCAAAACTCTCTTCTGCAATAATACTTAGAGGTTTTTTAGTTGTAACTACTTGGTGCATAAATTCATAGAACAACTCTATTGAATTGTCGATTCTTATACATGAGGTTGCTGTGCTGTTGCGACCTCGTTCTAGTATCCACATTCCAAAATCCATCATCGCTTCAGCATCTGTAATGTCAAATATAGTTTTAAAGTTACGAATATCTGAAGAAAAAGGATTTAGTGCCTCTTTTTTTGAAAGTGTATTGAATGTACCCTTGTTTGAATTAAGTAGTGAAGAGAAGTTTTGAAGTTTAAAACGAACTAGATTTTTATCAATTGGTTTGCGTATATATGCGCTTACTCCTATTGACATCATTTTCTTTTCAATCTGTGGATCTATAACAGCAGTAACTGCCATTATTATAGTTTCTGGATACTCTTTTTTTATAATTTTTGATGCTTCAAGACCATCCATTATCGGCATCATGATATCCATAAGTATGAAGTGTGGGTGCCAAGATCTAGTTGTCTCTATAGCCTCAAGTCCATTTTGCGCCTCTTTTATCTCAAAACCATCTAATTTTTTACATATAGCTCTTAAAACTAAGCGATTGTCCTCTATGTCATCCACGATAAGAAGCTTTAAGTTGTTCATTTTGTATCCTCTTTTTCTATTTTATCTATTTTCAAACTAAAGCAACTGCCATCGCCATCAGACGAGAGTACATCTATGGTAATCCGCATTGCCTTTGCATACTCTTCAACAATACTTAGACCAAGCCCAGTCCCAATATCGCTATCTCTTGCTTGCTCGAAAGGTTTAAAAATGCAAGATAGCTTATCAGCTGGTATACCAATCCCACTATCTTTAATCTCTATCAAATATCCATGGCTAATCTCACTAAGATTAATAGATACAAATCCAGACTCTGTAAACTTAAGTGCATTTGATATAAGATTTGTTAAAATTTGACCAAATTTTAGATTATCACATCTTATTAATCCAGAATTAAAATCTACTTTAAATTTATACTCTATATTTTTCTTATTTTTTAAACTAGAACAGTTCTCGTATGCCTCTTTTGTGAGCTTTACAATATCATGAGTGCCAAAGTTGAAATGCTCTTTGTTTGAGTTAATTTTTGATAAATCCAATAATGAGTTAATTAGAGTTAAAAGATTTTCAGAATTTTTGTAAGCCCGCTCTATATACATCTTAACTAGCTCTCTTGTTTCGTTATCTTTTATAATCTCATCATAACTTTCTAATGCTTGATCTGTGAAATTTAAAATTGCATTGAGCGGAGTTCTTAGCTCATGAGAGATTCTATCAAAGAACCTGTTTTTTATCTCAAGGCTATTTATAGCCTCTTCTTTGGCTTTTACTAGCTCAGTTATCTCGTTTTGCACTAAAAGGTACTCTACAATTTGCTCAGATAAATCTTTTATAGGAATAATGGTTGTGTTGAAAAAGTGGATATCCCCATCTTTGTCTATGTTTTTGATCACGCCTTTCCAGACTTCTCCATTCTTTATAATTTTAATGATGGAATCATAGAGCAGATAGTCTGTATCGGCATAACATAGAATTTTAATATTTGAATTTATTAGCTCACTTTTGGTATGTTTTATAGTTTTGCAAAACTCATCATTTACATAGGTAATGTTGCCATCAATATCTACTTTTATTACTATGTTTGATACATCAATAGCGTTGTTGTATTGTTTTAAAAATGATTGAATTTCATCTTTGCTTTTATATGTAGATTTTAAATCATCCTCTAAAATATATTTGTAGTTCATAATTTTAGTGATATCAGTAAGTACTACAACGAATATATTTTGGGCAGGTTCAAAATGTTTTATTAAAATATTAAATTCATGAAGCTTGTCAAATTTATCTATTCCAACGCGATAATAATCTTTGGTTTGATTGTCCACAAGATTAAACCATCTCTGATCTAGATACCCATCATATATATATCCATATCTATCTATTTTTTTAAAAATGTTTGACAGCTGAAAAGGGGGATTAAAAATATCAATATTTTGACTTTTAAAAAAATCTATAAATGATTTATTTGCGTCAATAATAGTGTCACCATCCGTAACCGCAACCAAATTTGATGTCATGTTAAAAATGGATTTGTAATATCTAAATTGTGGGTGGTTTTCTTTTATCTTTTGCTTAAAAAATCTCCTTAAGGTGTCATGATGTGTAAGAATCTCTTGGTTCATCTCTTTTGCCCTTTGGTAGATTTTGTTATGTTACAGCAATGAAGTTTAAAATAAAATTATAATAAATCGTATTACATTTAGAGTTTATAAAACCTAAAAAATTGTTTTGTTGATGTTAAATTTGATATAATTTTTACCACATTACACTATTTGAAAGATTCTCATGAAAAAAATCATCTCATTTGTTTTATTATCTACCTTTTTATTTGCTGCTCAGCCAAAGTTTTTGATGCCAGAGGAGGCATTTAAGCCAACCGCAAAACTAAACGATAAGATGCAAATAGAAGCAATAGTAGGTATTGCGGATGAGATATATCTTTATGAGAGCGCCCTTAAGTTAGAGATCACTAGTAAAAATGGAATTACTATAAAAGATATAGTTTCTCCAAAAACTATAAAACATGGAGAGGATAATATCTATAAAAATTCACCTAAATTTATAGTGAACCTCAAAAAAGAGCCAAGTGCAACTGGTGTTTTAAATGTTGAATTCAAATTATCATATCAGGGCTGTTCAGAACAGGGGCTTTGTTATGAGCCAGAGAGCAAGATTTTTAAGTTTGATGTGGATAGCTCTAAGCTTGATGGTGGTGAAGTAAAGAGTAGCTTGCTTAAAAAAATAGATGAGAAAAATATAATACAAAATACAAAAGTAAAGCAGCAAAAACTCTCAGAAAGCGATACGATTGCAGATAGCTTAAAACACGGCAATATGCTGTTGGTGCTTTTAACATTCTTTGGTTTTGGTCTTTTACTCTCTCTTACTCCATGTGTTTTTCCAATGATTCCTATCATATCTGGCATAATCATCTCTCATGGAGAGGGACTTACAACTAAAAAAGCATTTATTCTATCGGTTATTTATGTTTTTGCTATGGCAATTGCGTACACAATCGCTGGGGTTTTAGCTGGTCTTTTTGGCTCAAATCTTCAGTCCGCACTTCAAAATCCTATTGTAATCTACTCATTTTCGGCAATATTTGTAGCTTTAGCACTCAGTATGTTTGGTTTTTATGAGTTAAAGCTTCCAGATAAACTTGTGGCAAAAGTTAGCTCAAATAGCAATCGAAGTGGATTTATTGGCGTTGCTATTATGGGCTTCTTTTCGGCGCTTATTGTTGGACCTTGTGTGGCGGCACCGCTTGCTGGAGCGTTGGTTTATATAGGTCAAACAGGAGATGCGCTTCTTGGAGGGATGGCACTTTTTTCAATGAGTATCGGCATGGGTGCACCACTGATTATAGTTGGAGTGAGTGCAGGTAGATTTATGCCTCGCCCTGGGGCATGGATGACAATGATAAGCGCTGTCTTTGGTGTTATGATGCTAGGTGTTGCTATTTGGATGCTAGAGAGAGTAGTAGATAATTCTGTTGTAGTGCTGCTTTACTCAATGCTTGGAATAAGTTTTGGGCTCTATCTTGGAGCATTTGAAAACAGCGCGCATATATTTAGAAAAAGCATGGGTATGATAATATTTATCTACTCAGTAGCTCTATTTGTAGGACTCATGGGCGGCTCAGGAAGTATGACTAAACCTTTGGAGTTTTTAAAACAGTCCACACTATCAGCTTCAACAAAACAAAATTCGCAGGAAGTAAATTTTATAAAAGTTAGTTCCATAAAAGAGTTAGATGTAGTTCTGTCTAAAAATCATGGTAAAAAAATAATGCTAGATTTTAGTGCAAAATGGTGTACTTCTTGCAAGGAGCTAGATGAGATTACATTCTCAGATGAGAAAGTAAAAGCAAAAATGGGTGAGTTTATTCTAATTAGAGCAGATTTGACAGACAACACACAAGAACAAAAAGATTTAAGTAAAAAGTATGGTGTTTTTGGTCCACCCGCTATTATCTTTTTTGATAAAGAGTTAAATATTATAAGTTCAAAAACGGTAATTGGTTTTATTGAAGCAAATAATTTTCTAGAGATTTTAAACACAATATAGCCAAAAATAGCTAATTCTCGAAAACTTCTTTGTCATAGCTTTTAGGTATGCTAACCAATGGCATACTCTATGATAATGGGGTTGGAAGAAACAGCAGTCTCTCTAACAAAAACGGACTTGTTCGTTTTGGTGTATAACATAAAAAAAGCGATACAATTACAAAAAAATTATCAAAGGGAGGAGATTTAAAAAAAATGATTGAAAATATTTATGATTTCAAACTGCTAAAACAACTTTTAGTCTCTAAGCCTTGCTATTGCAATATATTTTTTGCCATAAAAACAAGACTCTCTCTTCTGATAAATCACTTTATTCCACGATGTCCATACTACACAACTTACTTTGCGTTTAGACGCACAGGCGTTCATCCTCCTCTTTAACATCATTTTTTAAAATATCAAAACAAAACAAAATAAAAAAAACAGTGATAAACAAGGATATTCTGATGTCAAAAAATTTCGTCATAGGTTTCCCAAGAATAGGGGAGCAAAGAGAATTAAAAAGAGTTTTAGAGGAGTTTTGGGCAAAAAAACGCTCATTTGAAGATGTTTTAGGTGTAGCAGCAGAGTTAAAGAAAAGACATTGGGAGTATCAAAGAGATGCGGAAGTAGAGTTTATAAGCTCTAATGATTTCTCGCTTTATGACAATATGCTTGACACTTCAATTATGCTAGGAGCCATTCCAGAGAGATTTAAGAGCCTAAAAAATGAAGATTTATACTTCTCGATGGCAAGAGGGAACAACTCATGTGTTGCTATGGAGATGACAAAATGGTTTAATACAAACTACCACTACATAGTTCCAGAGTTAAGTTTGGAGGATAATTATGTACTTGATGCTTCAAAAATCATAGCAGAGTACAATGAAGCAAAAAAGCTGGGCATAAAAACAAAGATAAACATTATTGGACCCATTACCTATTTAGGACTTAGCAAAAGAGTTGATTATGGTGATGTTTATGAGCTCTGGAGCAAGATAGTGCCTATTTATGAGAAACTATTAGAGAGCATCTCTGTTCTTGATGATGAGATAACTATTCAGATAGACGAGCCAATTTTTGTAAAAGAGTTGGATACAAAAGTGCTGAGTCTCATAAAACCTACTTACGAAAGACTTTGCAAAGTTTCAACAAACATAAAACTAGCAGTCGTTACCTATTTTGAACACTCAAGTGAGGCTACAAAAATTTTGGTTCATACGCCTATTTGGGCTATCGGGCTTGACTTTTTATATGGAGATGAAAATCTTAATTCGCTTGAAATTATTGCCTCAAGCGGTAAAAAGGTTATAGCTGGAGTGGTTGATGGCAGAAATATTTGGAGATGTGATATAGAAAAAACTATCCATTTCTTAGAAGACATAGCTAAAGTTGTGAAAAAAGAAAATATTTTAATCTCTACATCTTGTTCGCTTTTACATGTTCCTTTTAGCAAAAAATATGAGCAGAAGATGAGCGGTGAGATAAAAGAGTGGCTTAGTTATGGACTTGAAAAGCTAGATGAACTCTCACTTATCTCAAAACTATTTTTTAATAAAGATGGTTTAAACCAAGCAGAAAAAGATGAGTTATGCAAAAATGCCCAAGCAAATGAGAGTAGAAAAAACTCAAACCTTATTCACGATAAAGCAGTACAACAAAGAGTTAAAAACCTCGCATTACTTCAAAGAGATGGGGAAGCATCAAAAAGAATCGCCCTTCAAAGAGAGCTTTTAGGATATAAAGATTTGGTAACTACTACGATAGGCTCATTTCCTCAAACTCCACAGTTGAGAAAGGCAAGAAGTGATTTTAAAGCTGCGCTAATCTCAAAAGAGAGTTATGAAGCAGAGATGAAAAAGTATATAGATGAGTGTGTAGCTTTTCAAGAGGAGTACGGTTTAGAGGTTTTGGTTCATGGAGAGCCTGAGAGAAATGATATGGTTGAGTATTTTGGTGAGCAGTTAAGCGGATATGGATTTAGCCAAAATGGTTGGGTTCAAAGTTATGGAAGCAGATGTGTAAAACCACCATTTATTTATGGCGATATAAGCAGACCTCGCCCTATGACAGTAAATTGGATAGTTTATGCGCAAAGCCGTACCAAGCATATTATGAAGGGAATGTTAACCGGCCCTGTTACGATTTTAAACTGGTCGTTTGTAAGAGATGATATGCCAAGAGGCGAGGTTTCAAAACAGATAGCAGTTGCACTAAGCGATGAAATAGATGACTTACAAAATGCTGGTATAAAAATCATACAGGTTGATGAAGCTGCATTTAAAGAGGGGTATCCACTAAGAAAGGAAAAGATAAAAATCTATGAAGAGTGGGCTGTTAGAGATTTTAAAATAGCTGTTAGCAGTGCAAAAGAGCAGACCCAAATACATACTCACATGTGTTACAGTGAGTTTAATGACATAATTGACACCATAGAAAATATGGATGCAGATGTTATCTCCATAGAGACCTCAAGAAGCGGAAATGAACTTTTAAAGATATTTAAAAATGCAGCATATAAAAATGAAGTAGGTCCGGGAGTTTATGATATCCATAGTCCAAGAGTTCCAACTGTGGAGGAGATTGTAGATCAAATAGAGCGACTTTTAGAGGTTCTACCAAAAGAGCAGTTGTGGATAAATCCTGATTGTGGACTAAAGACTAGAAAATGGGAAGAGGTAAAGCCGAGCCTTAAAAATATGGTTGAAGCGGTTAAGATAGTAAGAGAAAAACTCAACGGTTAGTTTTTATGAAAAACCCTCTTTGCAAAAATAGCAAAGAGGGTTTTTATCTATTCTAGGTTGCTAGAGATAATAAAAGAAGTTAGTTGTTTAATATACTCGTTTTGATGTGTTTTTAAGATCTCTTGTGCCATAACTTTATCAACGCCATCGCCTAAAACTCTTTTATAAATCGCTTTAATCTCTTCTATATCATCTTTGTTTTCCACTCTTCGTCTAAGACCAATAATATTTAGCCCTTTTATAGTAGCTTTGTTTCCCTCAACTAGCACAAAAGGTGGTATATCGGTGGTTACAACGGATGCACCACCTATCATAACTCCTGTGCCGATTGTGTTATTTGCTTCGATGATACTAAGTCCACCAACTATAACTTTCTCGTGGCATTTAACATTTTCTAGTAGTCTAACAGCATTTGTGATAATACAAAAATCCCCAAGTTCTACGCCACTAGATAACTGAACATATCCCATCAAAAAGTTGTTTGAACCAATGATAATTTTTCTGTTTTCTCCATCTTCGCTCTCTTGTGAACCTATCTGAGTAAACTCTCTGATATGTGTTTTTGTACCAATCTCTATCTCTGAGTTATCATTTCCAATAATTGCAAAACTAAATATCTTGACATCTTCATCAATTCTGATTTTACCTTTTAAGATTATGTTTGCCTCTAGCGTACATCCTGATTTTATCTCTACGCCTTTTCCAATAGAACAAAATGGACCTATAACAACATCTGGTGCTATTTTTGCACCATCTTCTATGGTAACAGAACTATGAATATTTTGGTTGTTTATCATTATTTACTCGCAATCTCTAAAGTTACTATACTATCTTCGATGGACGCCAAAGAGCCTCTCTCGCCACCGTTTATGTAAGTTATAAAGGCTTTTAATTCAGACTCTAGCGCATTGCTTCTTTGAACAAAACAGTTTTTTGTTATGTGTGAAGATGGGTTAATATTGACCCTCTCATCTAGGGTTTGTGAGATTAAATCTGCTTCAAAATATTTGATTTTACTAAACTCATCCACTCTACAAGCTACTGCAATGCTTCTTTTTCTATAAGGTGTGAGCCAGTTTGTAGTAATATCTCCAATAATATTTCCCTCAAGCTCAAATGCCAAAATAGCATTATCCTCATGAGTTTTATGAATCTTTTGAGACTTAAATACAGCACTCTTTAGTATCTCTTTTTTTGTGATAAATCTAATCAAATCGCTATCATGAACAGATAAATCTGTAAGTATGCCGACATCTGCAATTCTCTCAGGAAAAGCACCGCTGCGAGTGATTGAGATGGAGAGAATCTCATGATCTTTTATCTCTCGTATTAGCGACATAACAACAGGGTTGTATCGTTCAATGTGTCCAACACAGCTTTTTATACCACTCTCTTTTACGGCTAGAAGAATCTCTTTTGCCTCCTCAACACTTGAAGCAGCAGGTTTTTCTATAAAGATATCAATTTTACGAGAAGTACATTTAAGCGCTGCATCCTTATGTAAAAAAGTTGGTGTAACTATAATGAGTGCATCTGGCTTTACCTCATCAAGCATAGTGTCTAAATCAGTGAAAAATGGCTCTTTAAACTCCCCGTTTTTAACAACATCACAAAGTCCGACTATCTGAGCGCCATCTATATTTTTTAGCGTGTTATAGTGGTTTTTCCCCATTACTCCAAGCCCTGCAATTGCAACTCTTTTCAAAATTAACCTTTAATTGTCTGAACAACGAAATCTTGCTCTTCTTTGCTCAAATAAGCGCTCATTGGTAGTGACATAATCTCTTTTGAGACAAGCTCACTCACTGGAAAATCACCCTCTTTATAGCCCAAATCTTTAAATGCTTCTTGAAGATGAAGCGGAAGCGGGTAGTGAACAGCAGTTGGAACGCCACAAGCACTAAGCTTTGCAATCATCGCCTCTCTATCTTTTACCCTTACTGAATATTGAGCAAATACGCTTTTGTTTTGGGGTGCGATATTTGGAGTTATTACATCAGAACCCTTTAAAAGATCACTGTATCTTGTTCCAATCTCATCTCTCAATCTTACTTCTTTGTCAAAATGTTTAAGCTTTACTCCAAGAACTGCCGCTTGAACTGCGTCAAGACGACCGTTTATGCCGATGTACTTGTGCTTGTATCTCTCATTCTGACCATGATTTAAAAGCATTCTCATTTTTGAAGCCAGTTCATCATCATTTGTAAAAATCGCCCCGCCATCACCATAAGCACCAAGCGGTTTTGATGGGAAAAAGCTAGTGCATCCGATGGTTGAGAGATTGCAAGATTTTTTACCATTTTGAGTTGCGCCAAAGCTTTGGCATGCATCCTCGATAACTGGGATATTGTGTTTGTCTGCTATGGCGTTGATGGCATCCATATCTGCACATTGACCATAAAGTGAAACAGGAATGATAGCCTTTGTATTTTTTGTTATTGCACTCTCAATTTTAGTAACATCTATGTTGTAACTAGTCTCGTCAATATCTACAAAAACACTCTTTGCACCCAAAAGCGCGATAACTTCAGCAGTTGCAATAAAAGTAAAAGGAGTTGTGATAACTTCATCGCCAACGCCAATATCAAGCGCCATTAAAGCAAGAAGAAGCGCATCAGTTCCACTACTGCAGCCAATCGAATGTTTTGAACCTGTATACTCTGAAAGATTTCTCTCTAGCGAGTTCAGTTTCTCACCACCAATAAATTGTGCAGAGGAAAAAACCTCCAAAACCTCACTATCTATCTCATCTTTATACTCTTTGTACTGTGCTTGTAAGTCTATAAAATTAATCTTCATTTCTATCCTCTATTATTGATGCTACTGTTTTTGAACTGCCATGTTTTAGATAAGTTCTTAGTGATTTTGAATCATTTAAAAATTTACTTCTATCATACTCATTGAAAGATTTGATAAGATTCTCGAGAGTTACATCATCTTGAATAAACTCAGGATGCAAGGCTCTATTTTGAAACTTATCAAACATTATATTGCTAAGTCCTATGTAGTTAAGCTTCACAAGTCTGCTCGCTATAAAGTAGTCGAGTGATTTAGCTATATAAGTTAGTATAAAAGGTATCCCAATAAGTGATGCTTCAAGTGTAGCCGTTCCGCTACAAATAAACGCAAAATCAGCTTCATAAAGCGTTTTGTGTGCATCATGGGCTATTTTAAAACCCGAAATATTACCATATAGTTCTTTTATTTCTTCTTCTAAAAAGTGCTTTGGTATGATGATTGTTGCTTTGACATTTAGTTTTTTTTGAAGCTCTATAAAAATTGGCATTAATTTTCTAATTTCACCCTTTCTGCTCCCTGGCATAAAAGCAATATGCTCTATTTTAGGGCTTAAATGTTCTTTAAAATTTGTAATTTGATCAAGAAGAGGATGTCCAACATAAGTTATGGGTGCAGTTTTTGAGTAGTAATCTTTCTCAAAAGGTAAAATTGAAGCAAGATGGTCTATGGTTTTTTCTAGAACTGAAATCCGCCCGCTCTTCCAAGCCCAAGCTTGAGGTAAAATGTAGTAAATTATCTCTTTGTCTGGATACTTTTTCTTGATTTTTTTGGCAAGGGGAAGGTTAAAACCAGATGAGTCTATAAGCAGAACTTTATCTACATCTTTTGCTAAATCAACCATTTTGTTGTTTAATTTTATGAAAAATAGTAATTTTTTTATAGCATCAACGAATCCCATGATCGCTAAACTTCTTAGATCAACTATGCTCTCGCCAAGCTCTTTATCAAAGATGCCAATAAACTCCACATCATCACTTAACTCTTTTTTTAAAGATTTAAGATGCAGATTTGCAGAGTGCTCTAATGCACTAACAAGTATCTTCATGAACCACCATCTCCACTTCTTATAAAACTGTCGTTATACTTTTTACTAATTTTTTTCTCTTTAAAATCACGCATAAATGTTGTTAGATTATCTATGTCTTTGTTGCTTAAATTAACAGCAAAAGGAACCATCATCTCCTGTTGCTGATTGTCAGATTTTTTAGAGCGAAATCTCTTTAGTTTATATGTCATATATTTTTTGTCACGATTAGCTAAAGCTGGATACTCATTTAGCCCTTCAGCTCTGTTGCCATGGCATCCGTTACACCCTTTTTGCATATATGCAGCTTTGCCATCATCATAGGATTGATTCGCATTAACAGATAAAAAGAATAGGAATAACAAAACAAAAAAACGCAACTCTTAACCTTTGTAAATTTAATATATTTGTAATTATATCTATATTGCCATTTAAATACAGTGTCGCAATATTTAACTCAAACTTTTATATATAAAAAAATTAGAATAAGTAACTATATGCTTGAGAAAACTCTTTGCTATAATTTCAACAATATATCTAAGGTGGATTGAAATGGTAATATCAAATGCGATAGTTTGTGATGCGAATGGCGAAAGAAGAGCGGATATTCGGATAGATGCAGGGTTAATAACTGAAATCGCTTCTGGTTTAAGGGATTCAAACATCATAGATGCTGATGGTGCGTATTTTATACCGCTTCTGATGGACACAAACATAAGAGTTCAAGACTCCACACTCAATACTAAAAATATAAAAACTATTTCAAATGAAGCTCTTAATGGCGGGATAGGGCATATTATTTTAAATGCAGATAGTAAACCTGCAATAGATGATGAGATAGTTTTAGAGTTTGCTCAAAATGGACTTGATGGATTAAAAGGTGCAAAAGTTGATTTGATGATAAATACATTAAAGGGTGATGCCACACTGAGTAATATTGCTATACTCTTAAAAAGAGGAGCAGTTGCACCGTTTGTGAGTACAACTGCTAAAAATGATTTAGTTATTAGGATTGCTCAATATTGTCAAATGTACGGCGTTACACTATTTTGTAAGGCAGAAGATAACTCGCTTGCTAGTAGCGGTGTAATGTTGGGTGGAGATGTTAGTCTCTCTTTAGGTTTAGCCGGCATACCTGATTTGAGCGAAGTTCTACATGTCTCTCGTATGATAGAAATAGCGAGACATTTCAAAATAAGAATCCTCTTTAAAGCAATAGCATCCCCTCGTTCAATCTACTTAATAAGTCAAGCAAAAAAAGATGGTGTAGATGTTAAATGTGAAGTTTCAATCCATCATTTAGTAAAATCAGATGAAGCTTGTAGAGATTTCAACACCACTGCAAAATTAAATCCACCATTAGCTAGTGAAAATGATAGATTGGAGCTGATTGAAGCGCTGAAAAATAGTCAAATTGATCTATTAACGACACTTCATCGACCAAGTTCTGTAGTAAATAAAGAGGTAGCATTTTATGATGCCGCTTATGGTTGTGATGGGTTACATCATGCACTTTCTATTTACTATACAAAACTAGTAAAGAGTGAAATCATCTCCATGAGTAAACTCGTTGAACTTTGCGCTAAAAATCCAGCAGATTCAATAGGGCTTAGTGGAGGAGTGATAAAAGTAGGGCAGAGTGTAAATGCTTTACTTTTTAACCCAAAAGAGAACATTGTTATAAAGCATCAACAATCTTTGTATGATAGTGAAGAGCTAAGTGGAGTTGTCATGATGAGCTTTCAAGGTGAGAAAGTTACTAAATTTAATTGAGTGTTGGATGGATTAAATATAGATATGATAATATTTCAAAAAAATTAAGGAACGCAAATGCTACATGAATATCGCGATATTATTACTCACATGAAAGAGAAAGAGTCTGAGAATGCTCATTTTATGAAAATTTTTCATAAACATAATGAGCTTGATGACAAAATAACAAAAGCTGAAAACTCAGAGTTAGTATTAACGGATATGGAACTAGAAGTTCTTAAAAAAGAGAAGCTAATGTTAAAAGATGAAGCGTATAGTATTTTGATGGCATACAAAAAAGAGCATAGTTTATAATCCATCCTTTTGGAGGATTATAAATCTAAATTTTTCTAAACACTTCTATCTTTTAAAACTTCACTCCCACTCTCCATTATTTGAACTTTTTTATTGAATCAATATAGAGTTTTTCTACTTTTGCTCTTGTCCAATCTGTTTTTCTTAGAAATTTAAGTGATGAACCTATGGATGAGTCCATCTTGAAACATCGTATATTGATGCGTTCTCCAAGCTCTTCCCAGCCATAATGATCAACTAAAATAATCAAGATTTTCTCTAAAGTCATGCCATGGAGCGGATTTGTTGGTTTTTTTTGTACACCTTTTTCTTCTTGCATATTAGCCTCTTTTTGCATAAAATTCTGCTTTGAATTCACTGTATCTATCCTCTAAAATCGCCTCTCTGGCTTCTCTCATAAGGTTGAGGTAGTAGTGAAGATTATGGATAGTAGCTAACCTAAAATATGTCAATTCACGAGCACGAAAAAGATGGTTTAGATATGCTCTTGAGTATCTCTGACATGTAAGGCATTTGCACTCGCTATCAACAGGAGCCTCATCCTCCTTAAAGATAGCACCTTTGATGTTCAGTCTGCCAAAAGAGGTAAAAAGTGTTCCATTTCTGGCATTTCTTGTTGGCATAACGCAGTCAAACATATCGATGCCTCTTTCGATATTTTCTATTAAATCCTCTGGAGTTCCAACACCCATTAGATATCTTGGTTTATTTTTTGGCATATATTTTGTTGTGTGCTCTACTGTGTCATACATTTCGTTGTTTAATTCGCCAACACTAAGACCGCCGATAGCAAAACCATCATAATCAAGCTCGCAAAGTTCAGTTGCACTTTTTGTACGAAAAGCTTTATCTGTTCCGCCTTGAATGATTGCAAAGATATTTTGCTCGCATCCAATGCCCTCTTTTTGCTTCTCTCTAAAGTATTCAATACTCTCTTTTGCCCATGCAGTAGTTCTTTCAATGCTTAGCGCGATTCTCTCTTGCGTTGCAGGAAGAGCAACTAAATCATCAAGTATCATCATGATATCAGAGCCAAGGTTGTGTCCAATGTCTATAACTTTTTTTGGTGTAAAAAAATGTTTGCTTCCATCAATATGGCTACGAAACTCAATTCCATCAGCCTTTGGTTTGCTTATGCCACTAAGACTAAATGCCTGAAAACCGCCGCTGTCTGTTAAGAAGCTTTTAGGGTAAGTTGTAAATCCATGAAGTTTACCCATCTTTGCAACAGTTGCATCACCTGGACGAAGATACATATGGTAGGTATTTGCTAGGATTATCTCCGCGCCTAGTAGTTCAACTACATCTTGCATATCTAAAGATTTAACACTTCCAAGTGTTCCAACTGGCATAAATACTGGGGTTTTTATAGTTGAGTGAGCAGTTACAATGGTGCAAGCTCTTGCATTTTTTGAGGTGGCATCTAGTGTAAATTGCATAATTGTTAGAATCCTATTTATTTTAAAATATGTCATATTATACCATTCTAAGGCTCTTTTATGTAAAATCACGAAAATTGTTTCTACAAAAGGTGTGTTTATGGCAACTATCGGAATGGGTGATATTAAGAAAAATGTTCGTCTTATTATAGGCGAAGTACCATATAAAGTGGTGGAATTTCAACATGTTAAACCGGGCAAAGGTGCAGCGTTTGTTCGTATGAAGGTGAAGAGTTTTTTAAATGGTAAAGTTGTTGAAAAAACTGTTCACGCAGGTGATAAATTTGAAGTTCCTGAAATAACTTTTAAGACTATGCAGTATCTTTATGACGATGGTGAATCGTTCCAATTTATGGATAACGAGTCTTATGAGCAGATTCCTCTCTCATATGATCAGTGTGATGATGCTTCAAAATGGTTTAAAGATGGCATTAGTGTTGATATGATTTTCTATAAAGGTAATGCTATCTCTGTTTCTGCTCCTGAGGTTATGGAGTTTGTTATAACAGAGACTCCACCAAACTTTAAAGGTGATACTTCAAGCGGAAGTAAAAAACCAGCAACTCTTGAGAGTGGAGCGGTTGTTCAAGTGCCTTATCATGTGTTAGAAGGCGATACAATCAGAGTAAATACGGTTGATGGTGAGTATTTAGAAAAAGTAAAATAACCATCTTGGATGTGAGATTTCTCACCTCCAAAACATTTAACTGCACAAATCTTTCAATAACTATCTAAATATAAAAACTTACTATAATTTAAGAGCAGCAGGAATATTGTTTTTTTTGAGTTTAAATTACTTTATAAAAGGATAGTGTTATGGAAGCTTTATCGCGAAGAGTTTTTTTAAAGTATGCAGCAATGTTAGGTTTGGTAACTTGGAGTACAACTCCACTTTATGCGAAAGTGCCAAAAGCAACATTCAAGTATCAAGATATGCCAAATGATGGAAAAAATGTGCAACTTGTACCTATTTTCTTTCACAAACCAAAGAGTGTAAGATGGTTGAAGGCACAATTAATCCAGAGGGTTGGTGTAGAATCTATGTTCAGAAAAAGTAAGTTTTTTACAAGCTATTTTTTGATTCTAACAAAATATTTTTTAATAGTAAGTTGAAGTGTGTTCTAGTTTTCATGCTTCAACAAAAAAATATATTCATAGCTTTATAACATTGTTGAACTCTACTCATTACCTCATATTAAGTCATTATCACTATAATTCAATCTCTTATAAAATCAACAAATAGATATAAAAAAGGTTAATCTCTCATGAGCACCCAGCTATTTACACACCTGCATCTGCACACTGAATACTCTCTTTTAGACGGTGCAAACAAACTCACAAATCTTGTTAAACAACTAAAAATTCTCGGTATGAACTCTGTTGCTATGACTGATCATGGAAATATGTTTGGTGCAATTGATTTTTATAAACAGATGAAAGAAGCTGATATTAAG
This sequence comes from Sulfurimonas sp., assembly GCF_028713515.1. GTDB lineage: Bacteria > Campylobacterota > Campylobacteria > Campylobacterales > Sulfurimonadaceae > Sulfurimonas. The sequence goes on from NZ_JAQTOD010000001.1 coordinate 493,454, forward strand.
CCGATTATTGGAATAGAGGGATATATCCATAACGGAGAAACTATTGATGATAAGAGCACAAAACAGCGGTTTCATATCTGTTTGTATGCTAAAAATCAAATAGGTTATGAGAATCTCATGTATCTCTCATCAAAAGCATTTATAGATGGATTTTATTATTTTCCGCGTATAAATAAAAACGAACTTCGCGAGCACTCGGAGGGGCTTATATGTTCCTCTGCTTGTTTGCAGGGCGAGGTTAATTGGCATTTAAATTTGGCAAATGATAGAAATGTTAGAAACGGTGCACTTGGTTATGATGGGGCTATAAAAGTAGCAAAAGAGTATAAAGAAATTTTTGGAGATGATTTTTACTTAGAGATTATGCGTCATGGGATTGGTGATCAGCTTTATATAGACGAGCAGATACTTCGCATCTCAAAAGAACTAGATATAAAAGTAGTTGCGACAAACGACACTCACTACACTTATCCTGATGATGCTCAGTATCATGAGGCTTTTATGTGTATCGGCATGAATAAACTTTATGATGACCCAAATCGTATGCGTCACTCAGTACATGAGTTTTATCTAAAAAGCCCCGAGCAGATGGCTAGGCTTTTTGCCGATATTCCAGAAGCCATAGCAAATACACAAGATATAGTGAACAAATGTAATTTAGAGCTAAAACTTGGAGATCCAATCCCACCCAATTTTAAATTTACACAAGAGTATGCTAAAGATGATGGCTTAGATATTGATAGTTTGGATGATGAAGAGCTAGATGCCAACGCAACAAAAGAGCAAAAAAGAGCTTGGAAAAGCAGTGCCGATAAAAACGATGCAGAGTATTTTATATATAGATGTAAAATCGGGCTTCAAAACAGACTAAAGCATGTGCCGCAGGAAAAACATGAGGAGTATATAGCAAGATTAGAGTTTGAGATGAATGTTATCAACTCCATGAAATTTCCAGGATATATGCTTATAGTTTGGGATTTTGTTAAAGTTGCAAAAGAAAAAGGCATAGCTGTCGGACCGGGACGGGGAAGTGCGGCTGGTAGCTTGGTTGCTTATTCTCTTGACATCACGGATATTGACCCCATGAAGTATGAACTGCTTTTTGAGAGATTTTTAAATCCTGAACGAGTCAGTATGCCCGATATTGATATGGATTTTATGCAGGCTCGCCGTGGGGAAGTTATTGATTATGTAGTTGAGAAGTATGGGCGAAATCAAGTTGCTCAAATCATCACCTTTGGTTCTCTATTAGCAAAAGGGGTTATTCGAGATGTCGCCCGTGTCCTTGATATGCCACTCTCTCAAGCCGATAAAATGGCAAAACTTATCCCTGATGAACTAGGTATTACACTAAACGGTAAAGAGAAAAAAGGCGAGTTTATAGAGGGAGCTTTTCAAAAAGAGCCTAAAATTGCAGAGTTGATAGAGGGTGATGTAAATGCAAAAAGAGTCTGGGAATTTGCTAAAAAACTAGAAGGCTTAAAACGAAACTCAGGCATACATGCAGCCGGTGTCGTAATATCAAATGAAGAACTTTGGAAAAAAACTCCCATATATAAACCATCAGGCGACACTACATTTGTAACCCAATACTCACTTAACTATCTTGAAGATGTTGACTTAATTAAGTTCGACTTTTTGGGTCTTAAGACCCTTGATGTTATAGATAATGCCATAAAGCTTGTAAAAAGAAGATACAACAAGGAAGTGAATTGGTATGAGATAAACGAGAATGATCCAAAAGTTTATGAAATTATTCAAGGCGGTAGCACTGTTGGGATGTTCCAGATAGAGAGTTCTGGGATGCAGGACTTAAACAAGAGGTTAAAACCAGATAACTTCGAGGATTTGATTGCGGTTTTAGCACTATATAGACCAGGACCTATGGAGTCTGGGATGCTTGATAGTTTTATAGAGCGAAAACATGGGCGAGAGGCAATTGAGTACACATTTGATGCTATGGAGCCGATACTTAAAAACACCTATGGGGTCATCGTTTATCAAGAACAGGTTATGCAGATTGTTCAAACTATTGGTGGATTTTCTCTCGGATATTCAGATATCATCCGTCGTTCGATGGGTAAGAAAAAAGATATGTCTGTTTTTAATGATGAGTTTGCCTCCGGAGCACAAAAACAGGGTTATGATTATGACAAAGCCTCTAAACTCTTTGATTTGATTGAAAAATTTGCCGGATACGGTTTTAACAAATCTCACTCGGCAGCTTATGCTATGGTTACTTTTCAGACTGCGTGGCTTAAGACATATTATCCAAATGAGTTTATGGCAGCGCTTTTAACATCCGATAAAGATAAAACAGAAAAAGTTGTTCACTATATCGATGAAGCAAAGAGAATGGGTATAGAGCTATCCCCACCAGATGTAAATGACTCCTATTTAGAATTTTCTGCAGTAAATAAAGATGACAGAGATATGATTATTTTTGGTTTAGGTGCAATCAAGGGAGTCGGAGAGAGTGCTGTTTTTTCAATTATAGAGACAAGGGAAAAAGAGGGAGAGTTTAAATCTATGCAGGATTTTGTAAACCGTATAGATTCATCAAAAGTAAATAAAAGATTTATAGAATCAACCATAAAGTCTGGTGGTTTTGATAGATTTGGATATTCCAGAAAGGCTCTTTTAGATCAGATAGAACTTATTGTTGAGACTGCAAGAGATGCCTCTATTGCCAAAAAGAATGCTTCTGGAAGTCTTTTTGGGGATGATACAGAGATAACTACTGTCGAGCTTAGGCTACAAAATTCCCCAGAGTACGAACTAAAAGAGATTTTGGAGTTTGAGAAAGAGACTTTAGGTTTTTATGTATCAGGACATCCTCTTGATAAGTTTAGAGAAAAGATGGGTGAGCTTGATTATACACTCTCATCAGAACTGCCGGATGTTAAAGATGGCTCTTATGTTATCTTGATAGGCAAGGTTGAAGATATACAGAAGAAAATATCCAAAAAAGGAAGTCAGTTTGGGATTGTAAATCTTATGGATTTTCATGGAAACATGGAGATTATGCTCTTCTCAGACAAGCTTGATGAACTGAACGAGATGGATTTGCAAGAACCTGTTGCATTTAAAGCGAGAGTTACTCAAACAGATATGTTTACAAGAGTTAGTGTGAGCAAGATTATGACTCTAAAAGAGGCTGCTAAAGAAACCAAGAAAACTAAAAAAGAGATAAGAGAAGTTATAAGAGAGCCCATTCATCTGGCTATAAGACTTGATAGTGACACAAAGATTTTAGATGAGCTCTACACTTTAGTTAGACAAAATCCAGGAAACAGAGAGCTAAAACTAACCATTATTTCAAAACTTCAAAATGTTGTTATAGAGTCAGCAATTGGGGTTGATAGTAAGATAGTTGCTCTGCTTGAGGGCAATGATGCTATTGATGTTTTGGGTTCTTAGAGGTATAAAATGAGACATAAAATAAAAGCAAAAGTGGTTGAAATAGCTAAAAACCCAAACACACAAAAAGCGCTTCTCTCTATGAAACCGGAAAAAAATTTTTGGGGCATAGGTGGAACTATTCTCTTTTTTATTGTTCCAGAGATTGTTGCATACATCTGGGGAGCCGAAATCACACAGTTCGCAAAAACACAACTTTTGGTTTCCCAACCGCTCTTGGAAGAGCAATATTATAAGTTATTGGTAATGGCATTTGAAGATGGAATGAGTTGGTTTAATCTTCTTGTAGGTTTTGCACTTCTGGTTTGGCTGTTTTTCTAGTGAAAGCAAAAAATTTAGAGCATCTCTTTTACGAATGGCAGGGGGATATTTTGGTTTTAAATATCCTTGGAACACCTGCAGCTAAAAAGGATGTTATAGGAAAAGTAAAAGGCAACCAACTAAAAGTAAGCGTAAAAGCTCAACCTGTGGCCGGCAGGGCAACTGACTATATGGTGGCTTTTTTAGCAAAAGAGTTTGGTATAAAAATATCCGATTTTGAGGTCGTTTACGGACGAGAGAGCATCCATAAACAGCTTCGCATTAAGGCACCGAAAAAACTTCCAAAGGAGATTAAGTATGAATAAAAATGATTTTAATGATGGTTTGCTTGGCTTTTTAGATGCTTCACCTACGCCTTTTCATGCAACCAGAAATATGGCAATGATGTTTGAGAATGCAGGTTTTTTGAAGCTTAATGAGCTTGGCAAATGGGATTTAAAGCATGGAAAGAGATATTTTGTAACTAGAAATGACTCTTCTATCATAGCTTTTACATATACCGGCAGTTTAAACTATACTATTATAGGTTCTCATACTGATTCGCCAAATCTAAAGCTAAAACCAAATCCAATCATAAAAGAACATGGAGTGGTAAAGCTTGGAGTTGAACCTTATGGCGGAATACTTTTTAATCCATGGTTTGATAGAGATTTGTCTTTGGCCGGGCGAGTTTCATACTTAAATAGCCAAAATATTATCAAAGAAACGCTCATAGATGTTAAAAAAGCTATGGCAATTATTCCATCTTTGGCGATTCATCTGGATAGAGATGTGCATATGAGTAAAAAAGTAAATCCGCAAACAGATGTCTGTCCGATTGTTTCAACGGCAGGCGAGTTTGATTTTGAACAATTCTTAAGAGATGAACTTGGTAGAAACGGCATTGATGATGTAGTTGAGCTATATGCAAACGAACTTAGTTTTTATGATGTGCAAAATGCGTCTTTTATAGGATTGGATGATGATTTTATTGCTAGTGCCAGACTTGATAATCTTCTTAGTTGCTATGTTGCAATGGTGGCTATTTGTAGTGTTAGTGACGATGTTCCTATGCTCTTTATTGCAAGTGATCACGAGGAAGTTGGAAGCGGTTCAACCTCTGGTGCGGCTGGTTCATTTTTGGAAAATACACTGCATAAAATGTTTGCTGATTATGATGATTTTGTAAATATGATCCGTTCATCCATCATGATTTCAGCCGATAATGCTCATGCTATCCATCCAAATTTTCCCGATAAGCATGACCAAAATCACGCACCGCGTATAAACGGAGGTGTTGTAATAAAATCAAATGTTAACCAGAGATATGCATCTAACTCCAAAACAGTCTCAAGATTTTTAAATGTTGCTTCATCACTTGGCGAGCCGACTCAAAATTTTGTTACAAGAAGCGATATAGCGTGTGGTTCAACAATAGGACCAATCACAGCTACAAGACTTGGAATTGAGACTGTTGATATTGGACTTCCTACGCTTGCAATGCACTCCATAAGAGAGCTTTGCGGAAGAGATGATGCGTATTCGCTCTATAAAATTCTCTTAGGTTTTGGTGTTTAATGCAAGAGCAAAGCGTAACGGCTGATGAGCTAAATATTTTAATAGAGCAGACATATAAGGTTGAGAGAGAGTTTACTGAGCTTAAAAATTCGTATGAGCTTTTGCAAGATAGTGTTGAGAAAATTGTAGAGTTTTTGCCAAATGCTATATGGGTTTTCAATGAAGACGGTACACTATTTTTGCAAAACTCACAGGCTAAATCTCTTAGTCATTTGGTTGAGCTTTTGGAATCAAAAAACAGTGATTATGAACTTTCGTTCAACTCTCACTCATATCTAATTAAGAGTTCAGTATATAAAGATAAATATATGTTGAGTGCAACGGATATAACGGAGCAAAAAAGAAAAGAGAACCTCGCAACCATGGGGCAGATGGCAGCGCATCTATCCCATGAAATACGAAATCCGATAGGCTCAATCTCGCTTTTAAGCTCAACACTCAAAAAAAGAGTGCTTCCAGAAAATATAGCCATTGTTGAGGAGATTCAAAAGTCAGTTTATAGAATTGAGAGAATTATAAAATCCACGCTTATGTTTTCAAAGGGAGTTGAAACTTCCATGAGTTCGTTTGCTTGGAGTGATCTTAAAGAGTCCATTGATATGGCAATTGGTTATTATGCTTATTCAAAAGATATAGCATTTATATTTCCAGAGCAAAATTTTATGTTAAATGCAGATAAAAATCTCCTTGAAATGCTCTTTTCAAACTTTATAATCAATGCTATAGATGCAATTGAGCTTGATGAAAATGATAGTGGTGTAGTTGAGATAGTTTATGAGAAAAATAAAAATTTTCATAAATTTTATATCTATGATAGTGGTGTTGGCATCGAGAATAAAAAAGAGTTGTTTGAGGCATTTAAGAGTACAAAAATCAAAGGAAACGGACTGGGGCTTGTTCTCTCAAGACAAATAGCTGAGGCGCATGGTGGGAGTGTTGAACTTTTGAGTGGAGAGAGAAAAGGTTTCGAGATAAGTTTAGGGGCATAAATCAATTTTATAATTTTAAAAATATGTTAGAATGCAACACAATTAATATCAAGGAGAAAATATGAGCAGAGAGTTAATAGCGGTTCCAAGAGCAACACTGGATTTTTATAAGTATGAAGAAGATGGACTTACTTTTTATGAGTATAATGCAACAAAATGTCAACCACCAGAACCGATGGTAAATACTATGGTTGGATTATCACTACTAAATGATAAAAATGATAGACTGGTTGGTATATTTTTTCATGAACCTTTTCCACTTTATAGTAAAATTCCACTAACAATCTCGCATGAAGCAGTTGAACTTGAAAGCGGTGACTTTAGAATAACTTTTAAAATTGATTAGTCACATAATTTAACACTTTATTATCTAAATTTCAATAGAATACCCCTTTAAAACAAGGATTTCTATGAAATATTTTTTATCTACACTAGGCTCCATCAAAACAGCTGCAATTATGATGCTTATCTTTGCTTTTGCTATAGGATACGCAACATTTGTTGAAAATGATTTTGGTACTATGACTGCAAAAGCAGAGATTTATAATGCCAGATGGTTTGAGGTTTTGCTCGGACTACTCTCTTTGAATTTAGTCTACAATATAGTCCATCACAAAATGTTCACTATCAAAAAAGCCCCAATTTTTATCTTTCATCTCTCTTTTTTAATTATTGTACTAGGTGCTGCAGTAACTCGTTTTATTGGTTTTGAGGGAACTATGCACATTAGAGAGGGTAATACATCAAGCACTATGATAAGTTCAGATGCGTATTTTGATGTAAATGCGAGAATTGGGGATAAAAATGTCTCAACTTCATCAAAAGTTTATCTATCTAAAAGAAAAGACAATTCGTTAGATTCAACTCTTAATATTGAAAATAAAAAAGTAGAAGTTAAACTACTAAACTATATTCCAGATGCAATTGAGAAGCTTGAAGAGGCAAAATCTGGTGGTTTAGAAGTTCTTGAGATGATGGTAGCTGGAGCTGGTAGCAGTGAACCAATAAAACTTAGAAAAGGTGAGTCATATGAGAATGATTCCATAGTGCTTGACTTTGAGTCTGGTAAATCGTTTCTTCGTCCAGTTATTTCGCTTACTAGCGATGGTGAAAATATTTATATGAAACATGAAATGCCACTAAAGTATCTAAAAATGGATACAAAGCAAGAGGGGCAGCTAGCTCCAACTGAAAAAGAGCTGCTTGCTCCAAGAGTACTTTTTGGAGTAAATGGAAGTAATTTTGTACTTCGTAAATTCTATAAACATGCAGACATGAAACTTGTATCAAATCCAGAAGCTACGGCAATGCAACCAGAAAAAGATGCTCTTGAGTTCAGCATAAAGGTCGGTGATGTTTCAAAAAATGTTATGGTTTTTGGACAATCTGGACTTATGGCAAAAGAGTTTAACACAGAGGTTGGCGGAGTTGTCGTTGGCGTCTCTTATGGTTCAAAAAAGATAGCTGTTCCTTTTGGTGTAAAATTACTTAAATTTGAACTAGATAGATACCCAGGTTCAATGTCTCCTGCGTCTTACGCAAGTGAAGTTGAGTTGATAGATAACGAGCAAAATATTAAATTCCCATATAGAATCTTTATGAATAACATCTTAGAGCATCGCGGATATAGATTTTTCCAATCTTCATTTGATCAAGATGAAAAAGGAACAGTATTGTCTGTAAATAAAGACCCTGGAACACTACCAACATATATTGGCTATTTTCTTTTAGGTTTAGGTATGTTTTGGTCGCTATTTTCAAGAGAAAATAGGTTTTCAAAACTCTCAGAAAAAGCAAAAAAAGCTAGTAAAAATGCAACACTTGGGATTTTACTGTCCGTTGGTCTGCTTTTTGGTTTGACTCCATCTCATGCAGAGGAGTTGGATCCAATCATAAAAACAGTTCTCTCTTTTGATAAGGAGCATGCAGATAAATTTGGCAAGCTAATCATCCAAGATAGTGGCGGCAGAATGAAGCCTATGGATACGCTCTCAACAGAGATATTAGCAAAAATGCACAGAGGCTCATCTGTAGAGATTCAAAACTCAAAGCTAACTCCAAATCAAGTTGTTTTAGGGATGATGATTAAGCCTGAGGCATACAGAGAACTAAAGATAATTTACACAAAAGATGAAGTCATTAACAGACTTATAGGTGCAAAATCTGATGCAAAATATGCCTCTTTTGTGCAATTTTTTCAAAATCCAGATACTTTAGAGGGATATAAACTAGGCGAAGCAGTTGAAAATGCAACAAGAAAAGAGCCAAAACATAGAGACCTTTTTGATAAAGCTGTTTTAAAAATAGATGAGAGAGTAAATATTTCATACTCTGTCTACTCTGGTGCATTGATGAAAATATGGCCAAAGCCAAACGACCATGCAAAAAAATGGTTTCCGACTATTGAAGCACTTCAAACATTTACTCCAGCAGATGCACAAAAAGTAAAAGATATTATGATTGTATATTTTTCATCTCTGGATGGCGCTATTACAACAGGAGATTGGAGTAAGGCAAATAGTGCAATTGAGAAGATTGTAGAGTATCAATATTTTTACGGTAAGTCTCTCATTCCATCTGAAAATAGAATTAAAGCAGAAATGTTTTATAACAAAACAAATATTTTTGAGAAGATATACCCTGTATATTTCCTGCTCGGCTTTATGCTTCTTATATTAAGTTTTGCAAAAATATTAAATCCTAAAATAAAACTCTCTTTAGTTTCAAACATAGCATTAGGTCTGCTTGTTATGCTTTTTGCGGTGCACACCTTAGGACTTGGGCTTAGATGGTACATATCTGGACATGCACCTTGGTCAAACGGTTATGAGTCTATGATTTATATAAGTTGGGCAACCGTATTAGCGGGGTTTGTCTTTGCTAAACGCTCATCTGTGGCTATGTCTTCAACGGCTATTTTGACGGGTCTTATACTTTTTGTGGCTCATCTTAACTGGATGGATCCACAAGTTACAAACTTAGTTCCTGTTCTTAACTCTTATTGGTTGAGTATCCATGTTGCTGTTATAACTGCCAGCTATGGCTTTTTAGGTCTTGGCGCTCTTCTTGGATTTATTACAATCATACTTTTTGCATTGAAAAATAATAAAAACAACCAGCATGTATCAGCGTCTATAAAAGAGCTAAATGCGATAAATGAGATGAGTTTAATGATAGGTTTGGCATTTTTAACTCTTGGAAACTTCTTAGGTGGCGTTTGGGCAAATGAGAGTTGGGGGAGATACTGGGGATGGGACCCAAAAGAGACTTGGGCACTAGTTACTATACTTATCTATGCAGTTGTAGTCCACTTGAGATTTATGAAAACAATTTATACTGAATTTAACTACAGTGTGATTTCTCTGTTAGCTTACACATCAGTTATTATGACCTACTTTGGAGTGAACTACTATCTTGCAGGAATGCACTCATATGCAAAAGGCGACCCAGTACCTATTCCTGATTTTGTACCTATAACTTATGCAATAATATTTATAGTAATTGCACTTGCATTTAGAAATAGAAAATTAGCCTAAAGGTTTATAGTTGGATTTTGTTGGTTTTAAAGGTGCTATCCCTTTTTTAGAGGCTATTCGTAAAAATAACTCTAAAGAGTGGTTTGAGGCTCATAGAGATGAGTATGAGAAAGTTATATTAAATCCATCCAAGGCTTTTGTGGTTGAGATGGGTGAGCATTTGATGGCGCTAGAGCCAAATGTCACTCCTGAACCAAAGATAAATAAGTCTCTTTTTAAGATGTACCGTGATATTCGTCGTATGGGTGCAAATAAAGAGCCTATGAAATCAAAAGTTGGGATTATTATCCCACAAAATGGTTGGAGTGGTTGCAGGCTTCAAAAATCATCTTTTTATATGCACTTTTCTCCAGATGAGCTTTTTGTGGCGGTTGGAGTTAGATGGTTTAACAAACCTATGCTCGATGCTTACCGTGAGTATATAAAGAGTGAGAAAAGAAGAGTTGAATTGGATGCACTATTGCAGAAGATGAATTTGCTTGGATATAGTACTGTTGAAAAAGGATATAAAAAATATCCACGGGAGTTCAATAGTGGTATGAAAAGTGCTGATATGAGCCTATATAAAGGTATGGCAACATATAAAATTTTAGAACCTAGACTTGTAGAAGATGGTGAGCTGTTGATTAGTACACTCTATAAAATATACGAAGATATGTTGCCTTTGCAGCAAATAGTGTATGAGATAAGTTTGAGAGTTAAAGAGGATTAAAGTTGAAAAAAGAGGCAATAGTTTTACTTAACATGGGTGGACCAAATAACCTTGATGAGGTTGAAGTTTTTCTAAAAAATATGTTTAATGATAAAAATATATTAACCTTTAAAAGTGATTTTCTAAGAAGCATATTGGCAAATCTAATCACTTTCAGCAGAGCTGAGAAATCACAAGGAATCTACAGAGAGATTGGTGGAAGTTCCCCAATCGTAAGCCATACCAGGAATCTTGTAGAGAGACTTCAAAGCAGAGTTGGAAACGGTGTTGTAGTTGATTTTGCTATGAGATACACTCCACCATATGCAGAGGAAGCTATAGAGAGATTAAACAGAGAAGAGATTGATAGAATATATCTGATACCGCTCTATCCGCAGTACTCAACAACTACAACAAAATCATCTTTGGAAGATTTTGAAGAGGTCTATTTGGAGTTCGGTGGAGATGCAATACTAAGTGAGATTAAACACTTTTTTCAAAATCAAACATTTAACAGAGCTATTATAGAGCGAATAAAAGAAGCTGTAGGTGATGATCCTTGCTCTGAGTTTGATATTATTTTTTCAGCTCATGGCCTGCCTCAAAAAATAATTGACAATGGTGATGTTTATGAGCAGCATATAAATAGACATGTAGAGATTCTAAGTAATCTACTTAAAGATGAAGGTATGGATTTTCATGAGATTCATCTAGCTTATCAATCAAAAGTAGGTCCAATGAAGTGGCTTAAACCATCCCTTGAAGAGAAGTTAGAGTATATAAGAAACCGCGGCGTTATAATCTACCCTATATCTTTTACAATAGACAACTCAGAGACAGATTATGAGCTAGATATTGAGTATAGAGAGCTAGCGCATGAGTTTGGTTTTAAACATTATAGAGTTTGTAGATGCCTAAACGATAGTGATATTTTTGTTGATGCACTAGCAGAGATATACCACAAGATGCAATAAAACATTATGAAGGTAGTTATATTTGATATGGATGGAACGCTTCTTGATTCCAAAAAAGATATAACAATTTCCATAAACCACACAAGAAAAATCAATCATAAATTGCCACCATTAAGCGAAGAGTTTGTGGTTGATGCCATAAATATGCACGATAGAAATCTGGCAAAACTATTTTATAATAGTGATATTTACCTTAGTGAAGATAAGGCGCTTTTTGAGGAGCATTATGCGGTGCAGTGTGTGCAAAACTCATATCTTTATGGTGGTGTAAAAGAAGTTTTGCATAGATTGGTTGAGTGCAGCGTTAAGATCTCTGTTGCAACAAATGCACCAACTGAGTTTGCCGTTAGGATGTTGAGCCATCTTGGTGTTTATGAGTTGTTTGACATAGTAATCGGATCAGACAGAGTTAAAGCCATCAAGCCAGATCCTGAGATGCTAAACACTATTTTAAAGTTTTACGGTTTTAATAAAAATAGTCATAAAGCATGGATGATTGGAGACAATTCCAAAGATATGTTAAGTGCTAAAAATGCAGGAATAGCTCCAATATTTGTAACTTGGGGATTTAGTTCCAATGGCGTTGGTGGAGTGACTTTAAAGAATCCAAAAGAGATATTAGAGATAGTTTTATGATAGAATAATCAAAATTATAAAAGGATAAATCTTGTTTGATATTGATTTACTGGTAGCATTTGTATTTATGGGACTGCTTTTTTTAAGACAAACTTCTATACTTAAACAACCAAATAAGATTAATTATGCGCCGTTAATGCTTGGGATTGGGGCGCTTAGTGGTGTTGTTCATTTTATGATTCAGCCACATAATAGTGATATTTTTCTTGTATTAAAAGGATCACTCTCTCCACTTTTTGTCTCACTTCTTCTGTATATGATTATGAACATCATGCACCAAACACAACAATCAGAGCAATCAAAGATTCAGTTTGAGTTTACAAAAGCACTAATTGAGCAGATTACACAGTTAAAAGAGTTTGCCTCAGACCTAGAAAAAGCGATGATAACAAACCAAAATGAAGATAGATTGGCACAACATGACACGAGAGAAAAGTTTAAAAAAGATATAAAAGTTCTAGAAGCAATTCAGATAAATCAAGATAAATTTTTAGAGAAGTTTGATGAGATGCAGAGATGGCACAAAGGAATAACAAAGTTGTTTGAGAACTTCACTGAGGTGCAGTTGCCATCCCTTGATGATGTGTTTCATAAACATATAGACATACTTCGTATAACAGAACAAGACCACTTCAACAAGGTAAAAAGCACGCTTCAAAAAGCAGTTGATGACAGAGATGAAATGATTGGTGATTTAGAGGGACTTAAAAATAGCGTGATAACTATTTCAAGCACTGTTTCGCAAGATATTGTAAGTAGTGTTTCAGGTCAACTGTTAGAAGTTGCAAAAATATTTGAGAAGCAACTAATATCTCTTAAGTCCCATACAGAGAGTATGAATACGGCGTTATATGAGAGTGAAAGCAAGCTCAGCGTCATAAAAGAACAGAGTGAAATCATAATGAAACAGATGGTTTTATCGTCTAAAAAGATGAGTGAAATAAAAGAGCAAAACAGTGGATTGCATGACACTTATCATGTTGTAAAAGATTTGGTAAGCGAGATTGAGGATATAAAAACGGATTATGTTAAGGCACAGGCGGAGTTAACTTTTATTGTAAGAGACATGAGATATACAGAGATAAAACATATAGAAGAGATGAAGAGCCAGATAGATGATTTAAGCCATAGTTTAAGCACTAAGATAGAAGAGTCTATAGAAAAACTTCACGAGCATTATCACATAGCTGGAGACAACATAACTGAGAGCGTACAGATACTCTCCAAGAAGATAAATCTGCAAAAAGGTTACTTATCATAATTGTGAATTTTTACAATTATGCTGGAAAAAGATAGAGAATTTTATTTAATATCATTAATAATTATATTAAATCGAATGTTTTGGCAACTATGGTTATCTCTTGCCCAACGCTGTAAGTGCTAGCTTCTTCTTGAGTAACTTTTTTTTCTATTAAATTTTGCCCAATTTCTACTATTATCATACTTGAAGTGTCACGATGTTCTATAGAAATAATTTTCCCTAAAAAGGAGAATCCGCCTGATAATGTTTTTGGCAAGAACAGGGCTTTGGGAGAGCCAGTTTTAAACTTTATACCATCTTTTATCCATAGTATTTGGTCTGAAAGCTTAATTGCTTCACTTTGATCATGTGAGACCATAAGTGTCAACAGTCCAAACTGTTCATGGGTTCGTTTAAGCTCATCCTGAAGCCTTAGTCTGGTGATTGTATCAAGAGATGAGAGTGGCTCATCAAGCAGTAACACTTTTGGCTCTTGAACGATTGCTCTAGCTAGTGCAACTCTTTGTTGTTGTCCTCCAGAGAGTGTTTGTGGATTACGAGAGGCTAAGTCTCTTAGTCCCATAATTTCCAAAACTTTTGTAGCTTTTATTTTATCTGGAGTAGGTTGAGCAAAAAGAAGATTTTCTAAAACACTCATATGTTCAAAAAGTGCATAACTTTGAAACACGAAACCAACGCGTCTCTTTTGCGGTGTTAGATTTATTTTATATTTACTATCAAACCATACAACGCCGTCCACTTCAATGGTTCCACTATCTGGGATTTCAAGACCTGCAATCATTCTCAACAGAGTTGTTTTTCCAATTCCAGACTCTCCAAAAATTGTCCAAAATTCATTTTTTTCAAATGTATGGGATAGTTCAAAATTGATTATCCCATATGCACCATTGAGCATCTTTTTAATATCTATCTTAATCATCACAATCCACCTAGACGGTGTTTATTTGTTTTAAGATATACAAACCATAAAACCGCAAAAGAGAAGATAAATAAAATCAAAGAGTAAGCATGCGCAACTATATAATTAAGCGTCTCTACTTGATCATATATAGCGATAGATACCACCTTTGTTTCCCCATCAATATTTCCACCAATCATAAGAACCACGCCGAATTCTCCAACAGTATGAGCAAATGAGATTACTCCTCCTGCAATAAGTGATGGCTTGATGGTAGGAAGAATCACTTTGAGTAGTGTTGCAAGACGGCTTTTACCCATTGTGTAAGATGCTTCAATCTGATTAGTATCTACTCCTTTTAGTCCAGCTAAAATAGGATGGACCATAAATGGAAGACTAAAGACAATTGAGCCAATTACTAGGCCTTCAAAATGAAATGCAAGTTGATGTCCAAATAGTTCTTTCCAAACTCCTCCTAAAAAACCATCTTGACTAAATGCCAATAGAAAGTAAAACCCCAATACTGATGGAGGAAGAACAAGTGGCATTGCCACAAGGGCTTCTATTATTGAAATAAAACGATTACGGCTAAATGCTAGATAATAGGCTAGTGGAACTCCTATTATAAATAAAAAAATGGTAGTTATTAGGGCTAGTTTTAGTGTCAAAAGGAAAGGTTCCCAAAATTCATAACTTGAAAAAATATGTTCACTCACTGATATGCCTTAGTAGTTGTGTTATTTACAAATTTAAACTTATTGTAGGATGCTAGTTTAAAACTTGCTTATTCGTATTCTTCGTTGTATTTCTAAAGATATAATGAATTATAGAACAAACACTTAAAATTTCCCTTAATAGTCTATATGCCGATGATAATGTGCATAGGAGAGATGATAGCACAAGCTTGTGAACCAACCTTTAAATCACAAACAGATGGTTGTCTCTCGAGCGCAACGAGTTGTGTGCCACCTTTAAGACGAAGGATAATCTCTCTATTTTTCTCAACACCGTTAATGGATTCGATTGTTCCATATAAAATATTATTTGTATCATCTAGGTTGGATTGAGATGATACTACAGTTATATCACTTGATTTTATTATTGCATAAAGAGTACATCCTACCGCTAGTCCCATATTTTCTACAGATTTAGTTGTAATAGTGGACAAGAGCGTATCCGTACCGTTTAAAGAGAGGGTGAGCGTTGAGTAAAGACCATTGAGTTGGATATTTTGTAAACTACATGGAAGTTGATTTCGTGCGCTAGTTGTGAGAAAAGTACGACTAAGTATTTGTGCTAAATGCTCAGGATTGTCTCCTGCTTCTGAAAAACGGTCGATAAATTGATGATGTAATTCATTAAGACGATAAAAAGTGGCGATTAGTTCATGGGCATAGAGGGTGAGCTTTGTTCCTCCTCCTCCCTTGCCACCAGTCATTCTCTCGATAAGTGGCTGATCAGCAAGAGCATTCATTCCATTGATTCGCTCCCATGCTGCTTTATAGCTCATTTTCATCTCTTTAGCTGCTGCAAGAATAGAACCAGTTTTATCAATTCTCTCAAGTAGTTCAATGCGACCCAAGCCTAAAAAACTTTGTCCATCTTTAGTGAGCCAAAATCGACCATCTATTTTCATGATATATCCTTAATTTGCTTAATTATAGGATATTTATCCTTTTAAGCTTTATGAATATTATGAAAAAATATTGTGCATATAGATAAATATTAACCATAAAGTATTTTAATGTTAAACATATATTGGGTGATGCCGATATAATTTAACACTCTTTAAAAAGTATAAGTCAAGGAAATCTGTCATGTTTGTTTGGTTATTGGTACTATTATTGCTCATCATTCTAATATACGCAGGTTATAGACACTCTTTTCTACATTCAAATAAAGAAGATAAGAAAATGAACCGAAGTTATACATTTAAATTATAGAGGTAGAAGATGGAGTTTATCAGAAATAATCATGTTTTTAAGGGTCATAGAACTTTTCTTGGTGCGAAATTTGTAACATACGGGGAGCTTGAGCTACCATTAAGATATGAGATATTCAGTGAGTGTAACAGCGGTTTTGATTGGGGAAATAGCTCTTCTGGTTCTAGGCAGCTTGCTTTTTCTATTTTATTTCAACTAAGTGATGAAGAGTTTGCTAGAGAAAACTATATAGAATTTACTGCTGACACAGTTCAAGAACTAAATTATAAAGATTGGATTTTAGTTGCTTCTGATGTTGTAAGATGGATGTCTAATCATAAAAAAGTAGCAGAAAAAGTTCTAGATAATAGTAAAACAGATGAAAAAAATTCTAGAATGCCAATAAATATTAACCTCAGAACATTAATTCCACGAGACACGATACCAAAAAAGAGAGATGAAACATCAAAGAAAAAATGCAATGTTGTCAAAAAAGCATGTGATGAGCTTAAGATAACTCAAAAAGAGTTGGCTTCTATTTTGGAGATTCCAGAGGGAACCGTAAGCAGTTGGGCTGTAAAAAATGAGATTCCACGACTTGGGAAAAAGGCGATAGAGTTTTATGCCCAAAATCAGAAAACCAAAGAGATTATAGATAGTTATAAAAGCTTTACAAAATTGTTAAATGTATCTTGATTTTGCACGCTAAAAATTAATTAAGATTTGTTTTATAATAAAAGTAGGTTTATAAGCTAGCAATCATCTAGCATAAGACCTATTTTTAGGTAGGCTATCATCATACTCAAGAAGAGATAAAATACTTTTTTTATTCATCTTTCTTGCAAAGTCTGTAACACTTATACCTTTGGAATCAACAGCATTTTTGTCTGCTCCATTTTCTATAAGTATTTTGGCAATTTCAACTCTTCCATAACATGTAGCGGCCATTAGAGGTGTAAATCTACTTTTTCTTTTTGTTTCATTTACATCTATTCCATTACTAATAAAATATCTTACAATCTCTATGTTATTGTAAGATATTGCCATGTCAAAAATAGTTACCCCATTGTCATCAAAATCATATATATCTGCCTTGTTTTCTATAAGAAACATAATTAAATCAAGGTCACACCCATATCTGAGTGACATTGCTAGAACTGATTCCCCACTTTCATTAGCTTCATTTATATCAGCACCATCTTTTAGATATTTTTTAATATCAATGATACTGTTGTTATTTAATAATTCAATCCATTTGTTCATGTCAGCAGTATATAGAAATAGTTATTAGTTATATTTTAAGTATAATTCGCCAAACTAAAATTTTAAGTGAGAATTTATGCAAATCATAGAAACGCAAGATGCTTTTAAAGCACTAATTGAAGATATAAAAACGACAACCGCTGGATATAGAAATCCTTTGGCGTTTGGTGTATGTAGAGTAGATTTGGGAAAGATAGAGATTGGAAAAACACTTCAGGCTACTTATCCGGTAATTAATTGGAATGAAAATTTTGGAAGCGCAGCCATTTTTATAAAAGCATTGGCAGAGCAGGGCACTATCGTAGATTTTTCAAAAAGTGAAGTTGTTTGTGATATAAATAGTGAGTTTTTAAAAAGTGCTCTCAACGCTTTTTCTGTCTACTCTGACGAAGCGTACGGAGATGCTCATAAAAATATTCAAGTTATATCTGCTCTCTATAATCAAATTATGAATAGAGGCTCTTTTGATGGCGAATTTAAAGTTGTATTTATCTTTGATGATGAGCCGCTAAAGAGTGTTGAGGCAACTTATTTAAAACTATATGCAATCTCACAAGCTAAAGTTGAGCTTAGAAGCCTAAACCTTAATGGTGCATTTGGAGTACTTCAAAACCTTGCGTGGTCAAACGGTAAGCCAATAGAACTTGATTATCTTCGTGAGTTTGAGATAGAGTTAAAACTCTCAGGTGAATATCCTCATATTGATTTCATAGATAAATTCCCAAGATTTTTACAACATATCATCCCAGCTGATAATACTCGCATACTAGATACTTCAAAAGTTAGATTTGGAGCACAATTGGCAGCTGGAACAACAGTTATGCCAGGTGCTTCGTATATAAACTTTAATGCAGGAACAACGGGTCCAGTAATGGTTGAGGGTAGAATTTCTAGTTCGGCTATAGTTGGAGCTGGAAGTGATGTTGGTGGTGGTGCTTCAATACTGGGTGTACTTAGTGGAACAGATGGAAATCCAATTACGATAGGTAAAAATACACTTCTAGGTGCGAATTCAACCTGCGGAATTCCTCTTGGCGATGGCTGTATTATAGATGCTGGATTAGCTGTTTTGGCAGGAACAAAGATACATATCAACGATGAAGAGATATCCGAGATTCAGGCAGTGAACCCAAAAGCAGAGCTATCAAATATAATGAAGGGCAGTGAGCTTGCAGGGTTAAATGGGCTTCATTTTAGACAGAACTCTCAAACTGGACTTTACCTTGTTCAAAGAAGTATAAGAGAAGTTAAATTAAATGCAGATCTGCATTAGTAGTTTATTTTAATAATAATAGTTTTAGTTTGACAAAACTATAATAGTCATAGAAAGTCATAAAGTTTCTATGACTAGAAATATACATAAAAGGATTTGTTATGAATATCTCAAATAATATTTCATCAATTCAAGCTCATACCACTATGCTTAATGTAAGTGCCAACAATGTTGCAAATGTTAATACAGATGGGTTTGTACCAAGTGATACAAAGATTCAAGATTCAAAAAATTCTGTAACACCAAATATCAGAAAAGCAGACAGTAATGGTTCGCTTAAGAGTCAAACTGATTTAGCAAAAGAGATTCCCAATCAAATAATTGCAAATAGAGCAGTAGATTCAAATGTTGCAGCAATAAAAACATACGATAGTATGCTTGGCTCGCTTCTTGATATAAAGGCGTAAAGTTTAAGTCAAGCAAAAAAATAGGTAATTTATTTTATAGCTAGCGTGTAATTATATTTAGGCTTTTTAAATTTCTTAGCATTTCGCTGCTAATATCAAAATTTTCTTGTTCTGCTCCAAGCTTTAGAGTACTAAAAATTGGTTTGCCTATAACAATTCTTCCTTCAATGTTATCTTTTTTAGTTTTTATTCCCCATACATTATGAAATACAATAATTTCATTATTATATACTCCAGCATAAAGAACTATATGTCCTTTTTTATAAAACAGTGTCTGGAATGGCACAGCACTATTTTTTATAGTCTCTATCTTCTCTTCGTCTGTTAGATTTTTTAGCGAGATTACTTTACCAATTTTGCTTTGTTGAGATGAATTTCTTGGAAGCCATATACCAAATGGAGTAAATAAATCTCTCATCATTGATGAGCAATCTCTCTGTTCATATATACCACCCCAGCCGTAGTTTGTCCTTGATACCTCGCCTACAATCACGCTTAGGTTATCTCTATTTAATTTTAATATATTTTTAGTTGCAAATTTTTTTAATATTTTTGATTCTAGATATAGAGGTTTTGAATTTTTATATGATGAAATTGTTAGAATTGTGTAAGACTCTCCATTTTCTGATATTAATGGAAAAAGCATACCAACTTTTGATTTAAATAAAAATTCACCATCATCGCCATAAATAGGAATATCCTCTTTTGTTATGCTTATTTGATCATATTCTTGCAGTGCATGACTTATATCATCTTCTATTATTGCAAATTGATCAGTTTTAATCCATCCAGATGCAAAGCTACTAAAGACATATGCCCACTCTTTATCTAGGGAGTAGTGAGATATTAAAATTGGCTCATTTGCGTGGATTGAGCTATTTTGAAGATAATCAAATGGAAAGCCTTCTCCTGCTATTGATGGATTTTTAAGAAGAGGTTTTATTGTAGGAAATGATCTTAAACTACACTCTTTGGTAGTTATCGCATTTTCATTAACAGTTGCAAATGATTCAAAATTTGAATTTAAAAGCATCTCGTCAAAAAAAATCTGCTTTAAAGGCTGGAAATTTTCACCATAACTTTTTTCAGCACGATAAGCGTTAAATGGCCATTTTATGGACTTTAAATCCTCTGACGGACTTTTACTATTCCATACTCTGAAGTAGTTTTGTTTGTATCTGTTTTGTATAGTATAGATTGTTTCGTTAATGTCAAGATCTTTAAGATAAAAGTTTACATCTTGGGGTATAGTAGTTAGATCTTTAATTTCTAATTTTTTTGAAGTTTGGGATTTATCTATCATCTCATTTTTTGTTGAGTTGTTATCTCTATCTATGAGTATTTCTTTGATTGTATTATTTTCAATTTTACTTATATTTTGGTCTTTTTCTTCTCTTGCTATCTTGTTAGAATTCACTCTTTCTATCTCAACTTCTCTGTTAAGACAGCCAGTAAAAATGAAAATAGATATAACTAAAATAATATACTTCAAAATAAAACCTTTTTAATTGACACTGCCAAATTTGCTTACAACTTTACCAATGATTTCTATCTCTGATATATGAAGCGTTTGTTTGGAGTAGACTTGATTGTCTGAAATTATATCAACTTTGTCGTCTATTCTTTTTTGAAATCTCTTTATAAAAAGTCCAGATTCGGTTTTAAAAGCAAAGATACCACCTTTTTTAAAGTCTGTCTTGTTTTTGTTTACAAAAATTATATCATCATAACTAAAAGTAGGTTCCATTGAGTCGCCAGACACATTTATTGCCTCAATGTACTTTAGCTCTTTTTCTCCGCCAAGCATGAATACAAACTCTCTTGGTATCTCAAGTCCTTTTGTCTCTTCATCTTGAGCATCAGCTCCACCACCAGCTGAAGCGCTGATATTATTAAAGTATTTGATAACAAAAAATTTATTTGTTGCCTCAACTAAACTCTCTGGAGATTGACCGTAGAGTAGCCAGTTTATGGAGATTGATTTAGTTGCGCAAAAATCAAGAAGTTCACTAAAAGGAATCTTGTTTCTCTTTCTCATTGTTGCAAAGTTCATTTGTGATATTTGCAGTATATCTGCTATATCCTTGTCAAAAATCTTTTTATCACTGAATTCAGTAGATACGATACTCTTAATCTCTTCGACTATATCTGAAAAACTTTTCATTTTATCTCATTTCAAAATAGCTCTTATTGGCTGTATTAGTAGAATTATAATACTATTTTTGTATTTAGTCAAAAAAAATATGACAAATTGCAATATTTTTTAAAATATTTTTAGAATTTCATATGATATGTGAATTAAAAAAATATAAGGATTTGTCATGGTACATATTATAGAAAATGCAAAAAGTTTATTTGAGATATTTGAAGCTAAGGTTGAAGTGTTTGCAAGTAGATTATTTTAATAAGAACCAATCCAACTAGACTTTAAAATATAAAATTAGTTGGATTTGGTATTGTAGAGGTGTTTAGATTTTAGACTTTACAAATGTTTCCATCTCTAAAACTATCTCAGCGATAGTTCCCTCGCCACTTATGACTTTTAAGATATTTTTAGCATTGTAGAAATTTTGAATATCCACTAGTGGATCAGTGTAAACTTTCATGCGATTGTCAAAGACTTCATTGTTGTCATCAGCGCCACGAGCACGACCCAAAACTCTATCTCTAGCAGTCTCTTCGCTTACAAAAACTTCGATTACGCTAACAAGCGTAACGCTGCTCTCTTTAGCTAAGTATGCATCTAGCTCATTCATCTGCTCTGTGCTTCTTGGATAGCCATCAATCACAACAACATCAGTAGGAGCTTTTTTGATCGCGCCAACAATTGTCTCAATTACTATAGCTATAGGAACAAGATTTCCCTTAGAAATATATGACTCTATCTCTTTGCCTCTCTCGCTACCACTTGCAACTTCTGCGCGAAACATATCTCCAGTTGAGTAGTGAGTGATGTTGTCATTATTTGCAGAGATTAGCTCTGCATCCGTTGTTTTTCCTGAGCCTGGGGCGCCAATAATTAAAAATAGTTTTTTCATTTTTTTCTCCTTTTGAATTTATTTATTAATGTTATGCATTTTTGTAAAAAAGAGCGCAACATACCTTGTAATTCTCGAAAAACTCGTTTTTCGTAGCTTTATGGGGTTGGAAGGGACGGTAAGTCTCTCTCACTAAAACGGACTTGTTCGTTTTAGTGGTTATTTACTGACATCGCGAAGTCTGATATGCAAATCTCTAAGTTGAATAGCATCAACCTCACTTGGTGCTTTTGTAAGGATACAAGAAGCTTTTTGAGTTTTAGGGAATGCTATAACATCGCGGATACTCGATTTTTTCAAAATTAACATCATGAGTCTATCAAATCCGATTGCAAAACCGCCATGTGGAGGAGCGCCAAACTTAAGCGCATCTAGTAAAAAGCCAAACTTTTCTCTAGCTTCTTCTTCGCCGATTCCAAGCAGTTTAAATATCTCTTCTTGAAGCTCTTCTTTATGGATACGGATACTTCCGCCACCGAGTTCTGTGCCGTTTAAAACTATGTCGTAAGCGATAGATTCTATCTCTTCAAGGTTCTCTTTGTTTGTATCTTTTGGCATCGTAAATGGATGATGCAGTGCTTTTATCTTTCCATCTTCAACCTCAAACATTGGGAAATCAACAACCCACACAAACTCAAATCTATTTTCATCTATAAGGTTCATTTTCTCGTGTTCTGCTATAAAAATTCTAAATCTTCCCATATAATCAAGCACAGTT
This sequence comes from Sulfurimonas sp., assembly GCF_028713515.1. GTDB lineage: Bacteria > Campylobacterota > Campylobacteria > Campylobacterales > Sulfurimonadaceae > Sulfurimonas. Next base: position 516,358 of record NZ_JAQTOD010000001.1, read on the forward strand.
TTTTTCTCACCTGCACCAAAGAAAACGACATCACCAACTTCAAGCTCAGTTCTTTCTATGATTAAATCAATATCTTCTTCGCTGAAAAACTTAACAAGTGGACCCTTTAGTCCATCTTCTTTGAGTTGAAAATATCCAAGCCCGCCAGCACCAAATTTCTTTACAAAGTCCTCAAAACTACTCATCTCTCTTTTTGAGAAAATGAGGTCAGCTTTCGGAACTCTAAGAGCTTTTATGCGATTTTTTTGTGGATATGAAGCAATTTTTGTAAAAATTTCATTGCTGCATCTCTGGAAAATATCAATAACATCTACCATTTTGAGGTCATATCTTAAGTCAGGTTTATCAGAACCATACCACTCCATAGCATCTTGATAGTTGATGCGGTTAAATGGTGGTTTAACTTCAATGCCACACGCACCAAACATAGCGATAAGCAAATCTTCTGCTACTTTAATGACATCCTCTTGATTACAAAAACTCATCTCAACATCTATTTGAGTAAATTCAGGTTGACGATCTGCTCTTAAATCTTCATCACGAAAACATTTTGCTATCTGAAAATATCTATCAAATCCGCCAACCATTAGAAGTTGCTTGAAGAGTTGAGGAGATTGCGGAAGTGCGTAAAACTCTCCGCTGTGAACACGAGATGGAACCAAATAATCTCTAGCGCCCTCAGGAGTTGATTTTGTCAAAATCGGTGTTTCAACTTCTAAGAATCCATTTGCATCAAGAATGTTTCTTGCTGCAATAGCTGCTTTTGAACGAAGACGAAATGATTCGTATAGATCAGGATCTCTGAGTTCTAGGTAACGATACTTAAGCCTTGTCTCTTCGCCAACACTTTTGTCGCCAATAGTAAAGGGAACTGTAGCACTTTTGTTCTCGATTATAAGTTCATCTACAACAACTTCAATTGCACCAGTCTTTAGCTTAGGATTTACTAAACCCTCGCCACGATGACGAATTTTACCTTTTACAATTAGGACAAACTCATCACGAACACTATCTGCAATCTTGTGAGCATCGACATTATCTGTTGGATCACAAACAAGTTGAATCAATCCGCTTTTGTCGCGTAAATCTATGAAAATAATACCACCATGATTACGATGATTGTTTACCCAGCCGGCTAAAACAACATTTTCACCTACATTTTTCTCGTTTAATTCTGCACAATAATGACTTCTCATAATAATAGAGTCCTATAAATAATTTTCGCGATTGTATCTAAATAGGACTTATTGAACAATTAGAGCTACTTTATTCTTTTTGTTCTAATTAAAAATAAGTTAATTATTAAGTTAATGGCGATATAATCGAAAGCAATAATATAAAAAATAGTAATTTAAGGCAAAGAGATGAAGCAGGATTTGGTAAATTTTCTTAAAAAACAAAAAAAATATTTACTAACTATTTTTTTAACAATTAATATTCTTTTTGCTGTGTCTAAAATTTTTATATCCGAAAAAACATACGACAATCACGAGGAGAGATTCGCATATCAGCAAGCTAAAATATTAAATACCTATATGAGTGAATATAGGCACTATTATCAAGCTATTTTTGTAGATGGCAGATTAGAATTAAACGATAAAACATTACCAGTACTTCCTGCATATTCATCAACAATAATAGGTAAAAATTTTTCAAATAATAATGATTTTAAGATAAGCGTTAAAACGGTGTCAGACAATGCAAGAAACCAGTTAAACAATGCAGATGCTCTTGAGTTAGAGGCAATTGAAAAATATAAGAATAATCCAGACTTAAAAGAGACATTTAAAAAAATAGAGAAAAGAGATGGAGATTACTATCTCTATACATCTGTTTTAAAAATTAAAGAGTCATGTTTAGTATGCCACTCCAGCAGAGATAGTGCACCTGCATTTATAGCAAAAAAGTATAGTGGTGCGTTTGGATATAAGCTAAATGATGTTAGAGGAGTTGTAAGCGTTAAGATTCCAACAAAGCATATTGGCGAATTCTTTAATATTCAAAAAAAAATAAGTCTAGCTTTTGATTTTATTGCATTCATATTGCTGTCAGGTTTACTTTTTGTAACATACAGAATATTAAACAATTACAATAGGGAGCTTGAAAAAGATATAAATATAAAAACTAATGATATCCAGATGGCGCTAAATGAGCTTCGCGATAATAAAAAAGAGCTTATTAAGTCTGTATCGACAGATGCTTTAACCGGACTTGATAATAGAGCAAAATTTATAGTAGATTTGGAAAACAGAAAAAATCCATCTTTGGCAATTTTTGATATAGATGGATTTTCGGATATAAATGATTTTTATGGTCATGAGATGGGCGACTATATACTTAAAGAATTGGGAAAAAATATAAAACTTTTAGTCTATAAAAAAGCATTTATATATAGATATGCTAGCGATAAATTTGTTTTGCTGGCTGATGATGTAGATAGAAATTATTTTCTATCACTTGTTGAGTCAATTTTACATGAAGCAGATATTTATGTATATAGTTTTGAGGATTTAAAAGCCTCCATAAAACTCAGCGTTGCAGTCTCTTTTGAGTCAAAAGAGTACATCATCCAGAGTGCCGATATGATTCTCAAAGAACTTAAAAAAAGAAATCTTAATTTTTTGATTTACGATAAAACTCTTGGCATTGAAGATGAGATAAAAAATAATATTGTGTGGAATAAAAAGGTAAAAGATGCTTTGCGTGAAGATAGAATTATTAACTATTATCAGCCAATATACAACAATCGTACAAAGAAAATAGAGAAGTATGAATCGCTTGTTAGAATGGTTGATGTTGATGGAACCATCATCTCTCCATATAAGTTTTTAGATATTGCAAAAAAATCAAAGCAGTATACCTCAATTACAAAAAAAGTTATTGAAAATACATTTGAAAAATTCAAGGATGTAGATGTAGAGTTTTCAATCAATATTACAATGGAAGATATCTCAAATATAGAGATAAATTCACTTCTTGATTTTAGAATGAGCGATAAACGATTCAATTCAAGAGTTGTGTATGAGATAGTTGAGAGCGAGGGCTTAGAGGGAGTAGACAATGTGTATGAGTTTATAAGAAAAGCTAAACACAACTCTTGTAGAATTGCAATCGATGATTTTGGAACAGGATATTCTAACTTTGAATATCTAATAAAATTACATCCAGATTACATAAAAATAGATGGTTCTATGATAAAAAATATTATAATAAATCAGGATAGTGAAGAGGTTGTAAAAATAATTATAGATTTTGCAAGAAAACAAAATCTTAAAACAATTGCTGAGTTTGTTAGCTCTAAAGAGATACATGATAAAGTTGTTGAGCTTGGTATTGACTATTCTCAAGGGTATTATATTGGGGAGCCAAAAAGTGAGTTAGTTGGTGATATAGATATATGACAAAATGTTTTTTTTTATTTTTTATCTATAAATGTGTACAATCCACAAAATATTATAAAAGAGTCTTTTTTGAATAGTAAAAAATTTAATAAAGTTGGTGTAGTTTTAAGACCATCAACACCAGAGTTAAGAGACGACTATGAAAAGCTAGAAGCTATATTTGTTGGTCATAATATCTCGGTAGTACTTGAGAGTGAGAGTGCTCTTATGATTGGTGTTGCTGGAGAGAGTTTTGATAAAATCTGCATAGAATCAGACTTTCTAATCACAATAGGTGGCGATGGAACACTGCTCTCAACTGTTAGAAAATCATTTGAGTTTAACATTCCAATCCTTGGTATTCATGCAGGGAATCTGGGTTTTTTAGCTGATTTGTCTATCGAGCAACTTGACTCTTTTGTTAAAAAAATGTTAAAGGGTGAATATAGGATTGACGAGCGAGCGATACTTGAGGTGACGGTTGTTAAAGAGTCAAAAAAAGTAAAGATGTACGCATTTAACGATGTTGTTTTAACTCGAACGAGTGTTTCAAATATGATACATATTGAGACTCTGATTGACTCTAAATCCTTTAATACTTACTACGGAGATGGTGTTATTGTCTCCACTCCAACAGGCTCAACGGCATACAACCTCTCCGCTGGAGGCCCAGTGCTCTTTCCTATGACGGATGTATTTGCGCTAACGCCTATATGTCCACACTCTTTTACCCAAAAACCAATCGTTTTGCCAGGTAAATTTGCTATAGAACTAAGAGCATCAGAAGAGAATGCGCTGATAATCATAGATGGACAAGATATGCACGAGCTAGGTCTTGGAGAGAGCATTTATATAAAATTAGCTTCAAAAACTGTAAAACTGATTCACAAAGAAGAGTTTAACTATTTTGATGTTTTAAAAGAAAAATTAGGATGGGGCAATGATAGAAAGATTCTTTCTGAAAGATTATCTTAGTTTTAAAGAGATTGAGCTAAATCTAAACTCTGGACTTATAGTCTTTACGGGTCCGAGCGGTAGTGGTAAATCTATTTTAATGAGCTCAATACTCTCATCTCTTGGTGGTGCTTCATGCGATGCAGCATTGTGTGAATCCAGTGTTACATGGGATTTGGATACTCAGGATGTAGGTATAGAAAATAGCGATATAAATGTTTTTAAACATATAAAAAAAGAGAAATCTAGATACTTCATAAACAACCAGAGTGTCTCGAAAAAAGATATGAGTACTCTAGCCTCAACTTATTTGAGGCATCTATCGCTAAAAGATTTTAGTGATTTTGAAAATGAAAATTTACTCTCAATCATAGATAGCAGAATTTGGGATAAAAATAACGCTATTTATGATCTAAAAGATGAATATCTTGCTGTTTATTTAGAACACAAAAGAGTTAAAAAAGAACTTTTTGCAATTGAAGAAGAACAGAGAAAAATAGTTGAGCTTAAAGAATTTGCAATTTTTGAGATAAAAAAGATTGAAGATATAAATCCAAAAATTTCAGAGGATATAGAGCTTTTAGAGATTAAAAAAGAGCTATCAAAGAAAGAAAAAGTTCTTCAGAATATATCTTTGGCAAACTCTATATTTGAGCATGAACACAGCGTTTTTGTGGCGTTTGATTCGCTTGGTGTTGAGAGCTCTTTTTTCTCAGATGCAATGAATGAAGTTAGGGCAATTTTAGAAAACGCGCAGGAAAAATTTAGTGCTCTTGATGAAGTTGATATAGAAGAGATTTTAAACCGTATCGAGGCGTTGGCGGAGATTAAAAAAAGATATGGAAGCGTGGAAGAGGCACTAAAGTATAAAGAACAAAAAATTTTAGAGCTTAAAAAGTATGAAAATATAGAAATTTTAAAAGATGATTTAGTGCTTAGCGAAGCTACTCTCGGTAGAAAAACAGAAGATTTGTCGAATAAAATAAGTGAGCTTCGTCACGCGGAGTTGGAGCTACTTCAAGATAACTTAAATAGATATCTGAGCGAATTATACTTAAGAGATGCGCAAGTAGAAATCAGAGAAACCGAACTTGGCACATCTGGTAGAGATGAAATTATAATCAAGTTAAACAATACTGATTTGCAAAAGATCAGCACTGGTGAATTTAACAGACTAAGATTAGCTATTTTGGCACTAAAATCAGAGTTTATGAGTAAAAATGGTGGTATCTTAATGCTTGATGAGATAGATGCTAATTTAAGTGGTGAAGAGTCGATGAGTGTTGCAAAAGTTCTAAAACAGTTATCAAAACATTTTCAGATATTTGTTATCTCACATCAACCACAGCTCACTTCTATGGGAGATCAGCACTTCTTAATATATAAAAATGGCGAAGAATCGCTTGTTAGTGAGTTGAAGTTGGAAGCCAGAGTTAATGAAATAGCTAGAATCATAAGCGGTTCCAGCGTAACTGACGAAGCTAAAAATTTTGCAAGAGAACTTATGCAAACAAGTGATAAAAATGATAGTTGACACTCATATACACCTTGATGATAGTAGATATTTTGATGATTTAGATGAAGTTTTAAACAGAGCGAGAGAGGTTGGTGTATGGCGATTTGTTATCCCTGGAGCAGATCCTAAAACTCTTGCACGAGCCATAGAGATAACGGAGGCAAACAGTGATGTCTATTTTGCTGTTGGTATCCATCCGTATGACATGAGCGCTTTTGATGGTTTTGATTTTGAGAAATATATAAAGCATGAGAGATGCGTTGCTGTTGGTGAATGTGGGCTTGATTACTATAGGTTTGAGGGAACACATGAAGAGAAAGAGATAGAAAAGCAGAAACAAAAAGAGCTATTTATATTTCAAATTGAACTGGCAAAAAAATACAAAAAACCGCTGATTGTGCATATTAGAGATGCTTCAAGAGACTCAAAAGAGATACTGATAAAGCATAATGCAAAAGAAGTTGGTGGAGTTTTACACTGCTACAACGCCGATGAAGAACTTTTAAGTTTGGCAAAAGAGGGTTTTTATTTTGGTATAGGCGGCGTTATAACATTTAAAAATGCTAAAAAATTAGTCGCAGTTTTACCAAAAATTCCTCATGATAGACTCTTGATAGAGACAGATGGACCTTATCTGACTCCGATGCCACATAGAGGTGAGAGGAATGAGCCATCGTATACGGCAATTATTGCCCAGGAGATTTCGAAACAGCTAGATATATCACTTGACGAAGTAAAAGATATTACTTCAAAAAACGCTTTTAAAATATTTAGCATTTCTTAATTATTATCTTAATTTTATGGTGTAATATCGGCGCTTAACGCTACTGTTGCTTAACTACTTTTAATATTGGTTTAGGTAAAATCTACTTCAAAAATTTAAAAGAAGGGCTAGTATTGAGATTTTTTATATTAATTTTACTGCCAATTATGCTAAGTGCCAACTTAATTTATACATCAAACTCAACAAAAGAGGTTGCCATACTAGAGTCATTCGACATAGAGGCATCCTTTCTTTATGATCAAACTATGAATGAAATGAGAAACAGTAGTTATTCTATTTCTAAAGAACAGCAATTCTTCCAAGCCATGGAAGATGCCTATATATTTATCCCAATTATAAAAAAAATTATTGCAGAGTACTCTTTACCTCCAGAATTTCTTTTTTTAGCCATGGCTGAATCAAACTTTTCTACACGAGCGTATTCAAATAAAAAAGCAGCAGGATTTTGGCAATTTATGCCTGAAACTGGCAGAGAGTACGGACTAAAAATTGATGATTATGTTGATGAGAGAAGAGATTTTATAAAATCAACAGAAGCGGCCGCAAAATTTTTATCACAGCTACACCAAAGATTTGGGAAGTGGTATTTAGCCGCAATTGCATATAATTGCGGTGGAGGAAGGGTTACTCAAGCTATTCAAGAAGCAGGGAGTGATGAGCTGTCGGTTTTGCTTGACCCTGAAAAAAAATATCTGCCAAAAGAGAGCAGGATGTACATCAGAAAAATTGTTGAACTTGCACTAATGGGTAATGATGAACAATTTTTAATAAATAACAAGTATGAATACCTTCTAAATCGTGCGAATGCGTCTTCAACTTCAACAATAAAACTACCAGCTGGCGAGTCACTTTTTAGAGTTTCTGAGTTAACCGGAATCCCAATACAAGAGATAAGAAAATTAAACAGACATCTAAAATACGACTTTATTCCTCCGTATGAAGATGGCTATAGTATACATATTCCATATATTAAACTCTCTGAATTCAATGAGAGCTATTTTGCAGAAGATATCCAAAATAGATATAAAGTTCATATTGTTAAAAATGGAGAAACCCTTTTAAAAATAAGTAAAATGTATAACATTTCTCAAAATGTTATAGTTGATTTTAATAAACTAAAAGAAGCGAAGGTTCAAAAACAACAAAAGCTAATAATCCCAATAGATAACAGCTTAGAAGATGTTCAAGTAAATAGCAATTTTTACTATTTGGTAAAAAATGGAGATACGCTAAAATCAATCTCAAGAGAAAATCAGGTAAGTATCAAAGTGCTAAAGCTTCACAACGCATTTAAAGATGATTTGGTAACCGTTGGTGAAAGGATAAGACTGTATGAATAAAATATCTACTATTTTAATTGTTTCTGTGATTATTATCTTTGCTGGATGTAGCACTAGGGGAACAAGAACATTTACAAATGATGAAAAAACAAAAACTTACTCACCAGATAGAGATTCACATTCATCTTTTATAAACAAGAAGGATTACATTCATCCAACTATGAAACCATACGAGATAAGAGGTATAAAGTATTATCCAACAGTTGTAAATGTTGGTGATGAATTTAATGGAAATGCAAGTTGGTACGGTCCAGATTTTCACGGTAAAACAACCTCAAATGGGGAAACTTATAATATGTATGATATGACGGCGGCTCACAAAACGCTACCCATGAATACTATTGTAAAAGTTACAAATAAAAACAATGGGCTTAGCGCTGTCGTTAGAATTAATGATAGAGGACCTTTTGTTGAAACAAGAATTATAGACCTATCAAACAGTGCGGCAAAAAAAATTGATTTAATCGCAGCTGGCACTGCTCCTGTTGCAATAGAGGTGCTTGGTTTTGATGCTAAAGATAGAAAAATCCCTACAGATAAGGAGCTAGAGGGCTCTCCTAGAGCGCAATCGCTTGATGAGTTTGCTATCCAGATTGGTTCTTTCTCTAAGATTGAAGGTGCTATTACAACGCAGCAAAAGTATAACAATACTGATGGATATAAAACTATCATAAAAGATATACAAACAAACAGCGATAGAATGTATAAGGTTTGGTTAAAAGGGTTTAAAAGCGAAGCTGAGGCTAGAGATTATATAGCGCTTGGGAACTTTAAACACGCATTTATCACAAGAGAGGATTAAGAGATGATTACTAAAAGCAGAAAAACTAAAGAGACAGATATAACAATCTCGCTTTTATTAAGTGGTACTGGTGTTAGCAAGATTGACACAGGTGTTGGTTTTTTAGATCATATGCTTGAGAGTTTTTCAAAACACTCTTTGATTGATTTAGATATCGTTTGCAAAGGCGACACCTATATAGATGATCACCATAGCGTAGAGGATGTAGGTATAGTTCTTGGCTCCCTCTTGGCCCAATCCATATATCCCGTAAATGGTATGGAAAGATTTGGTAGTGCAAATATAGTAATGGATGAGGCATGTGTTAGTTGTGATTTGGACTTAAGTAATCGTCCATATTTAGTTTATGAGGTTAATCTTTCTGGAAAAGTCGGAGCATTTGATACAGAATTGGTTGAAGAGTTTTTTAAAGCATTTGTTTTAAATGCCAAGATAAGTGCTCATATAGTTGCTCTTAGAGGTAAAAATAAACACCATATCATAGAGGCTGCATTTAAGTCGTTAGCTGTAGCAATTCGCCGCGCAACTCAAAAAAATGACAGAGTTGGAATTCCAAGCACAAAAGATGTTTTATGATTAAACTGATTATTTTGGATGTTGATGGCTGCTTAAGCGATGGTGGACTTATATACTCTGCTGACGCGATTGAGAGCAAAACTTTTAATGTAAAAGATGGCCTTGGCATAAGCACTTGGATAAAGATGGGCAACGATGTGGCAATAATTACAGGAAGAAATTCAAAAATAGTTGAGATAAGAGCAGAAGAACTTGGTATCAAATATCTATTTCAAGGGATAAAAGATAAAGATACAAAACTAAAAGAGTTAGCCAAAGAGCTAAACCTTAAATCTTATGAAATCGCTGCTATTGGTGATGATATAAATGACTATAAGATGTTGAAGTTTGTTGGTAGAAGCTTTACTCCAAAAGATGGAGTGGATGAGATAAAAGAGATTGTAAATACTGTTTTATCCAGAAATGGTGGCAATGGAGCCGCTAGAGAAATGATAGATATGTTAGTAAGAGAAAACGATCAAAAAGATGAATTTCTATCTGTATGGCTATAGATGAATATAAATATTTTCTTTGTGCTTGTAGCTTCAATACTGCTGGCGATATTCGCAATGTTTAAGCCAATCTATATTAAGCAGAGAGAATTTGTGGATGTGCCAGTTTTTGATATATCTAATTTTTTGATGTATGAGTTAAATGTCAACGGTCTGAAAACTTTTATAAAAGGCGACAAAGCAACAAAGTATGCTGATAGAGATACGGTTGAAAATATAGATTATACCGATAATTCAAAAAAATATATGATAAATATAAAAGCAAAAAATGGAATTTATAAAGATAAAGTTGTTTATTTAGACGGCGATGTAGTTTTTTTCAGGGAGGATGGCTTAACTTTTGAGACTCAAAAAGCCGTTTACGACAAGATAACAACAATTGCGCGAGCGGATGGGGATTATTTAATTCATAGAGCTAAAAATAGTGTTGTTGGTAGAGAGTTGAAATACAACAATCAATTAAATAGTGTATCTGCAAAAGATATTTCTGCAATATTTCAACTTAAGGAGAGTAAAAAATGAAAAAAATAGTAATACTGACAATTTTTATGGCAACAGCACTATTTTCGGAAGAACTAAGAGTAAAATCAAAATCTTTTAACGCGGATCAGAAAAAAGGTATTTCTATATTTGAAGGCACAGTAAATGTAATTAAGGGGAATGATGAGCTCAATGCTTCAAGAGTTACTATCTATACAGATGCAGAACAAAAGCCAATAAAGTATATTGCAGAAGGTAATGCATCATTTAGTGTTTTAACGGAAGAAAAAGCCTTGTATGTAGGAAAAGCACAAAAAGTTGTATATATTCCAGAGGTGAAAGAGTACTATTTTTATCAGAGCGTTCATCTAAAGCAGATAAATGAGAGAAAAGAGATAATTGGTGACGAAGTAGTTTTAAAAACTATTGAAGGAAAAGCATATGCAAATAGTGTTAAAGACGAGCCAGTTGTTATGATTTTTGATATGCCTGAAGAAAAAGAGAAGAAAAAGAAGAGTAATAAAGAAAAATGATTGATATAGTTGACGCAAAATTTGCAACATCAGCAGCTACGATAGCTGGTGCCCCAGAAGCATCCGAATATAATGAAGTTGCTTTTATGGCGAGATCTAATGTTGGCAAAAGCTCACTTTTAAATGCTCTAGTAAACCATAAAAACCTTGCCAAAGTCTCATCTACACCAGGAAAAACAAGGCTTATAAACTATTTTGATGTTACATTTATAGATAGAGAAACTTCGGAAAAAAGTTTTGCAAAGTTTGTTGATTTGCCTGGATTTGGTTATGCAAAAGTAGCGAAATCTATGAAGTATGATTGGGAGAGAAATCTAACTGATTATATATCAAAAAGAGAGCAGATAAAAATCTTTATACATTTAGTGGATTGCAGACATCCAAATCTAGAGATAGACACAGATGTTTCTAGTTTTTTACTAAACAACATAAAAGAGAATCAAGTTATTGTTCAGATTTTTACAAAAATTGATAAATTAAATCAAAAAGAGCAGAACGCGCTAAGGAGAGAATTTCCCAATGCTCTTGTTGTTTCAAGCTCCAAAAAGAAAGGTTTACAAAAAGTTGTACAAACTATATATGAGATACTAAAGGAGAAAGATAGTGAAGATTGAGTTTATAAAAGCTAAGCTATCAGATATCGAAGATATGCAAAGTCTAGTTCAGCCAGAGGTTGAGTCTGGTGTTATTTTAGTTAGAAGTTCTGATGAAATCGCAACAAACATTAGATCATATATTTTAGCGAAAAATGGTGATGAGCTTGTTGGATTTTGTGCGCTTCATATACATGCCGCATCACTGGCGGAGATAAGATCACTTATAGTTAAGGAGAGTTATAGAAGCCAAGGTGTAGGCGCAAATCTAATATCAAAAGCACTGGATGAGGCTAGATTTTTTAATATCCAAAAAGTTCTCACACTTACATATAGACAATCTTTTTTTGAAAAACTTGGATTTGTTGAAATCCCAAAAGAGTCTATTCCTGAACATAAAATATGGGCTGACTGTATTAAATGTAAACATTTCCCAATATGCAACGAAGTATCATTAATAAAAACTATCTAACTTCATTCGTATATGTCATTTTATTTATGATATATAGTGCATTAAGTGGTGTTTACCAGTTTTTGCCGCATTTTCTTGCTGTGATATTTGTTTTTTTTACTATTGCACTTAAAAAAAACGACAGCTTAAGTTTAGCCTTGATTTCTATATGTCTGCTTATCTTTGAGGCAGAAAATGGTTATGTGCTCTTTAGCACAATTATCTATTTTTTAATAATTTATAGGTACATAATGCCAAATATAGTAAAAGTTATCAGCTGCGCCTCGTGCACCAGAGGCCTAATGGTTCTGTTTATTTATATTGGCTTTTTTGTTTTTCACTATATTTTATCAAATATTTTTATGTTACCTTTGCCTGGTCTTAACTATTATGTTGTTTACTATATGATTATTGACTTTTTTATTGTGAGCATAATTTGAAAATTAAATTTATCCTTTTTGTTTTTGCGTCTGTATGGTTGTCTATACTTGCAAGAGTTTTTTTTCTCTCTGTTGAGTCAAACAGTTATTATGAAAAACTCTCAAATGACAATAGTATAAAAATAGAGCAAATTGCACCAGTCAGAGGTGAAATTATAGATATAAATGACAAGCCTATAGCAATAAATGAGCTTGGATTTAAAATACAACTGGCACCACATTTGGCTCTTAAAAAAAATTTATATATACTCAATGAAGAGATTGACAGCTTGATAAAACTTATACCAAATTTAGATAAAAAAAAGATGATTGATGAATATACAAAATTTGACTCTTTTTACAATCATAGTTTTATAGATATTGTTCCTTTTGTATCCTATGAGCAGATGCTACCAATATACTCTTTTTTAAATTTAAATAAAAATGTAAAAATAGTTATTGCTCCAAAAAGGTTATATCCGTATGGGGATATTGCAGCACATGTTGTTGGATATGTTTCTCGTGCAAACAAAGAAGATGTAGCTAAAGATAAACTGCAGGAGCTTATAGGTTATACCGGTAAAACAGGAGTGGAAAAATATTATAATTCCTACCTGCAAGGCTCAGCTGGAGAGAGAGAGATAAAAGTAAATGCAAATAACCAGATAGTTGAAGAGATATCAAACTCTAAGCCAATAGAAGACACCAGGCTTACTTTAAATATTGATATGGATTTGCAAAGTTTTATATCAGCTCTGTTTGTTGGTAAATCTGGAGCCGTCGTTGTAATGAGGGTAGATGGTGCTATTTTAGCTGCTGGTAGTTTTCCGGAGTATGATTTAAACACCTTTGTTTCTGGTGTGTCTCATGAAATTTGGGATAAATTATCAACTTCAGTGGAAAAACCGTTTACAAACAAGCTGGTAAACGGACTATACCCTCCTGGCTCTACTATAAAAACTGGTCTTGGACTATTGTATATCACATCTCCAGAGCTAGGTGCTGATTTTGGAAATTACTGTACGGGTGAACTTCCTCTTGGCAACAGAGTATTTAGATGTTGGAAAGACCATGGACATGGTGGTGTTGGAATTGTGAAGGCTGTCAGAGAAAGCTGTGATGATTTTTTTTATAAGGGAAGTTTGCAGTTGGGTATCAAAAAAATGAGTGATGGACTTATGCGATATGGACTTGGTAGAAAAACTGGTGTAGATTTGCCAAATGAATTTTTAGGTACTGTTCCATCTCGAGAGTGGAAGAAAAAAAGATATAACCAATCATGGCAACTAGGAGAGACGCTAAACACATCTATAGGGCAGGGTAATTTCTTAACAACTCCAATGCAAATCGCTCAGTATACCGCTTTGATGGCTACAGGAAAACTCCCTCGCCCATTTTTTGCAAAATCTATAGGTGTTCAAAAGGTGGCCCCTCAATATGAAAGCGTATTAAATGCCAATGAACTTGAAAAGTTACCACTTATACAAAGAGCAATGTATGAGGTTTGTAATGCACCTGGTGGAACAGCTAAGGCTTATGTGAGCTCGAAAGTTCAACTTGCTGGAAAAACAGGGACAGCACAGGTAATTGGAATATTGCAAAATATAAAAAATAGAACACTCGAACATGACATGAGTTATTACACTCGTTCACATGCTTGGTTTACAACATACGGACCATATGATAACCCTCAGTATATCGTTACTGTAATGATGGAACATGGTGGCCATGGTGGCGCAGCTACTGGAAAGATAGTTTCAGATATATATGACAAGCTTCTGGAGCTAGGTTATATAAAAAAAATATAACTTTTGCTTTGCATATGCTGTCTATTATAAATAAAGGATTTGTTTTTGAAATATTTTAAATTTACTTTTGTGTTTACACTTATATCTTTGCTAATTGCAGGATGGTGGGGTTTTAAGACAGGTGGAGATATAAAAAGTGTTGTTAATGTCATATTTATTGTAATAATACTTAGTATTATGGAGATATCACTCTCTTTTGATAATGCCGTTGTTAATGCTTCTATCCTTAAAAACTGGGATGAGTATTGGAAAAAACTTTTTCTGACTGCTGGTATGTTTATTGCAGTGTTTGGTATGAGATTGCTTTTTCCGCTGGCTATAGTGTCTCAAACAGCAGATTTGAGCATTGTCGAAGTGTGGAATTTAGCCATAGATAATCCGGCTGAATATTCAAACAAACTAATATCACATCATGCCGAGATATCTGTTTTTGGAGGAATGTTTCTGCTTCTTGTTTTTTTGAATTTCTTGATTGATGATGAAAAAGATATTCATTGGATAGAAGTTGCAGAAAAGAAGTTGATGGAGCTTGGAAAGATAAACTCAATCTCAATTTTTGTAGCACTTATCGCCTTGCTGATGTCTTTGATGCTAGTGCCGGTTGAGCAAAAATTATCCGTACTGCTTGCTGGACTTCTTGGTGTGGTAACTTATGTTGGAGTTGATATCCTTGGCGCTGTCTTAAAAGACAAGAGCAGTGATTTTTCTGTTGGTGATATTGTAAAGAAAGGAAGCATAGGTGGATTTTTATATCTAGAAGTGCTAGATGCATCGTTTTCTCTTGACGGTGTTATAGGAGCATTAGCAATAACTAAAGATATAGTCGTTATTATGCTTGGTCTTGGGATTGGAGCAATGTTTGTGAGATCCTTGACTATTCTTTTAGTAGAAAAAGATACTCTTGATGAGTATAAATATTTGGAGCATGGAGCACACTATGCTATTGGCGCTTTAGCATTGATTATGATACTTAGCTTGAAATTTCATATATCTGAGTTATTTACGGGAACAATCGGACTAGTCTTTATAGCGCTCTCTATTTGGTCGTCGATTAGGCACAGGAGAGATAAAGTCTAAATTTTTTAGGAGTGCTTATTTTATAAAAACAGGCACCCTGTTTGAAACAAGCTTAAGCAGCAGTTGGTTTTTTTAACTCTTTTACAAATTCTTCAACTCTCTTGATTCCTTTACGAATACTTTCTATATCAGTTGCAAAACTAAATCTTACATATCCTTCACTTCCAAAACCAACCCCAGGAACTAGTGCCACACCTTTTCTCTCTAACAAATCCTTACAAAATTGCATAGAGTCATTGCTAATTTTTTTTATATTTATAAAGAGATAAAAAGCACCATTTGGCTTTACGACACTAAGTCCATCAATAGCGTTTATGAGCTTAACTGCTTCGTCTCTTCGCTCTTTAAACGCTTTTCTCATCATCTCTATATCGGCATCAGCTGAACCGTTTAGGGCAACAATGGCAGCTTTTTGAGTGATTGAGTTAATATTTGATGTACTTTGACTTTGAAGTTTTTTTGTTGCTTGAATGATATCTGAGTTATAAGCTGCCATATAACCAAATCTCCATCCAGTCATAGCAACTGATTTGCTAAGACCATTTATGGTTATTGTTCGCTTGAACATGTCTTGACTTACAGAAGCGGATGAAGTAAACTCTCCATCGTATATAAGCTTTTCGTACATCTCATCGCTTGCAACTAATATGTCTGTCCCCTCTAAAACTTTTCCAATAGCCATTAGCTCATCTTTTGAATATACTGAACCAGTTGGATTTGATGGGGAGGTTAAAACTATCATCTTGGTTTTTGGTGTAATTGCATTTTTAAGTTGTTCTGGAGTCATCTTAAATGAGTTATTGTCATCTGTATGAATCTCCACCACAACTCCACCATGATACAAAACAAGCTCTGGATAGGTAACCCAATATGGGGCTGGAATGATAACTTCATCACCTTTTTGGATTACCGCTGCAAAGAGATTAAAAAGTGAGTGCTTTGCACCATTATTTGTGATTATTTGATTTGGGGCATATATTAGACCATTTTCTTTGAAAAGCTTGTCTGCAATTGCTTTTTTTAGTGCAGGAATCCCGTCAACTGGTGTATATTTTGTAAATCCATCATTGATTGCTTCTATGGCTGCATCTTTAATAACTTGTGGGGTGTCAAAATCAGGCTCACCTGCAGAAAAGCTAATGATATCTTTGCCAGAAGTTTTTAACTCTTGAGCTAGTGTTGCAATAGCAATCGTGATTGATTCAGATAGTGAATTAACGCGATCTGTTAGCATATAAACCCTTTGTATATGAAAAATAATTGGAATTATACTTAAAAATCTTTAATATTTTAGGGTTGTTTTTTAATTTTTCATGGCTTTTATGAATGATTCGTAAATATTTTCTAACTCTAAATCTTCTTCTAGTAGATTTTTATTATCTTCCATTAGAATATGCTCTAAAACGGCGACTCTTCTTAGTAGATATTCAAACATCTCTTTATTTATATCAGGAAGCATATTGTGCATAAATGGATCTTTGCATCTACCTTTTTCTATAACATGGGCAGGAATTCCAATAGCTGTTGAGCAGTCGGGCACTGGTTTTACAACTACTGAATTTGCTCCAATTTTAGCATACTCACCAATGGTTATGTTTCCAAGTATTTTTGCACCAGCTCCAAGCACGGCGCCTTTTTTAATGGTAGGGTGTCTCTTTCCAAGTTCAAGGGAGACTCCGCCAAGAGTTACTCCTTGATATATCACAACATCATCTTCTATGATTGCAGTTTGACCAACAACAACGCCAATTCCGTGATCTATAAAGACTCTTTTTCCAATAACAGCACCAGGATGGATATCAATATTTGTAATAATTTGATTAAGTCCCATAATTATTCTAGCTAGACTCTTAAAATCTGCTTTGTATAGCTTGTGCGCAATTCTATACCATGCAACAGCCCAAACACCAGGATAATTAAATAAAAAATCTAATCCAGAGTTTAGTGCTGGGTCATTTTTGTAAGCATTTGAAAAATCTTCCCTTATTTCTGCAAAAAGTCCCATTGTATACCTTAAAGTGTAGTTCTTAAATAACCATTTTGATTTAAATATAACTCAAGTTTTGCAAGTGTATCATTTTTTTCTTGCTCGGTTATAAATATACTATTTGCCAAATCAGTTTTAAGTTTATTTGAAATTTCATTTTCATCATATCCGATAGAGCTTAATATCTCTAAAATATTTTTAGACTCTACTTCATTTATAATTTCATAGTCGCTATCGCTAATATTTATGGTATATTCATTTGGATGAGTAAATAGGTTATGATTCATGCCTAGTGTTTCTTGATATGCACCAACATTAAAAAATCCTAAAAAGTAATCTTCCTCATCAAGATTTACATCATGAAGGTAGAGTGGTCTATCTTGGTTGAAGACAATTTCGCCATCACTGTCACATGTGATATCCCAAAGAGATGCAGCACGAAGCGGAGTTGCATCAAGATGATTTAGCGGCATAATTGGAAAATTTTGTCCAAGACCCCAGTAATCAGGCAAGCTCTGAAATATAGAAGCATTGATTAGATATCTCTCTTGAAGTTTCTCTTGAAGCCTCTCTAGCTCATCAGTTGGTGTAGCAGATTTAAGATAGAGCGCTTTTTTGATGATGCTGTGAACTAAAATTTCAGCGTTAGATCTATCTTTTAGGTCAATATAGCCCAAATCAAAAAGAGTAAGTAGTGATTCCATATGATCAAGTGCATCGTGAAGGTACTCTATACAATTTTTATTGTTAAGTAGTTGATTTAACTCTAAAAGCTCCTCTATGAGTGGAGGGTTCTTATCTTTTATTCTTAGATGTTGTTCTTGATAATCCTGCGAAAACAGCTCTAAGACAGGAGCAATAAGAACTGCATGTGAAGCCACAATAAATCTTCCTGACTCTGTAAAAATATCAGGATGAGAAACTTTTTTTGTATTCATGATATCAGCGAGCAAAAAGACAACACTGCTTGAAAACTCTTCTATTGAGTAGTTGTGACCTTTTGTGTGTGTATGCTGATCATATTCAATCGCTAAACCACCGCCTATATTTATGCTGTTTAGCGAATCAGCACCCATCTTTTTAAGTTCTGCATAGATATTTCCCGCCTCTCTTAGAGCCTTTTTAAGTGGAGCAATATCTGACATTTGAGAACCAATATGAAAATGAATCATTGTTAGATTGTTTAATAAATCAGCTTCTCTAAGAAGTGAAACCGCCTCAAGAATTTCTGTTGAAGTTAAGCCAAACTTAGCATCCATTCCACCGCTTTTTGCCCAAACGCCACTTCCTGAGCTGTGCAGTCTTATGCGAATTCCAATATTTGGAACCTTAATTTTTGACTCTGTAGCAACTTCTATAATTGTCTCTAGCTCACCAAGTCCCTCTATAGTTATGGTAATGTTATGTCCGCTTTGAGCAGCAATAAATCCCAAAAAAATCATCTCTTTATCTTTAAAACCATTGACTGTAATATTTGAGCCATTTGGTGTTTTGCTCATAGCTAAAATTAACTCAGCTTTACTGCCAGCTTCTAGCCCATAGTTGAACTCTTCCCCTTGAGTTGTAACAGCTTCTACGGCATAGGGAAACTGATTTACTTTAAGTGGAAAAACAGCATTGAAATTACCCTTGTAATTGTTCTCTTTTATAGCTTTATCAAAATACCAATAAAGACTTCTTATCTGTTTTTTAATAAGATGTGGAAATCTAAGAAGTATTGGACCTCTAATGTCTCTATCCCTGATATCTTCTGTTATTTTTAAAAGAGATGGCATGCACTTGTAATTTAATTTTATCTGCCCATCTTCAATAATAAAATTCTTATTTGACCATATATCTAACCCAAAGTTTGTCATATTTTTAACCTATACTCGTAATTTTTTATGAAAATATTGATCTACATCGAAAAATATCTCATCGTTTGCATTTTTAAAAGTAAGATGAGATTTATTTATCTTACTTATATGATCTATTCCCATGACTGAAAGCAGTGTTTTCATCCCTTTTAAGAGATTTTTATGATAGTTTGCAATCTCTAATCCTTTTTTCACAACAAGATATGAAGCCCTTTTTCTCTCATCCTGTGTAGCTAAACCAACAGGGCAGACATGTGTGCCAAAACCAGAACACATTCTAGCGCGGATGCATCCTGCACTCATCATAAAGCCTCTTGCTATTCCAACTGCGTCGGCACCCATACACATTGTTATAATTGCGTCATCGGGAGTTAAAATCTTACCACTTGCAATAATTTTTAGATCATCTCTAATGCCATATTTTTTAAGTACAGTATCTAGTACATAAAGGGCATCATTTGTATTAAGACCAATTGACTCCATAAGTTCAAGAGGTGCGGTGGCGCTTCCACCTTCTCCGCTATCAACGGTTATGAAGTCCGGTAGTGCTCTGTTTGCTAATTTTCTTGCCAAAATCTCTTTTGCTAGCTCTTCAATCGAAGTAGAATCAGAGATTACTATCTTAAATCCAACTGGTTTTTTTGATAAAACTTGTAGTCTCTCAACAAAATCAAGTAAATCGGAGGTTGTGTCTGCATACGGAAATCTATTTGGAGCAAAGGCATCTTTGCCTTCGGGAACACCTCTGAAGTATGATATATCGGCAGTTACTTTAGACCCAGCCAATTTTCCGCCAGTCTGTTTTGCTCCTTGAGCTATTTTTATCTCTGTCATGCGACAAAATTTCATAACTTTTTGATATTTTATTTCATCAAACTTGCTATTTTCATCACGAACGCCATAAAGTCCTGAGCCAATCTGAAAAATTATATTTGGTATATCTGTTGGTACTTCTTTTGGAAACGATTCAATAGGAGCACTCCAGTTTACGCGGAAGAGCACATGCGAGGGAGTGTCGTAAATATATGTATTTTTAGTCTTGTTGCCAAAGAGTAAAATAGCTCTATACCACTTTATTGCTACCGCATGATTAAATAAAAATGTGGCAATTTTAAAAGCAAGTTCGGCAACGGGAGTACCATAGATAATATTTAAATAATCACAATTTTTCAAATCCGGCTTATGTGTGAAGAGGTGATTAGAAGTAAGAGAGCCTTCTCCTGTGTTCACCGTTAGATGTGATTTAGCACCACCAAGCGCAAATGCACGAATACCCTCTGGACTAATTGCGCCATCGCTCATAGCTGAACGGATAATTGGAGAGTGTGAAATAAATGGTATCTCTCTGTTTTTGCCAAACACCACACTCATGTCTTGTTTTATCTCATCATCATTTAAAACATGAGCTGTATGTTTAATCATAAATTTAAAATCACTATGAGGCTGAGAGATGGAAAATGATTGGTAATTAGGTACATTTTTTGCGGCTTTATAAACCCAGTCAACCTTATCTTTTGACTCATAAAATGTCTCTTCTGCAAAATATTGGCGCAAAGGCTCCCTGAGCGCTTCAAAAAAATAACGCATCCTTCCAATGACTGGATAATTTACAAGTAAGGCATGATTTCTTTGAACAAATCTATCGTAAATATATAAGACAAATAGCCCAAGTATAGCAATAAGAATAAAAAATTGGATAAAATTTATAAAAAAATCCCATATATTATGTATAAACTCCATTAAAAATTCTTCACTTCAACTATCTGTTCGGTCTTATCTTCTAGATTTTTTATCCATACCGTTTTGTTTTTCATCTCATGTGAGCCAATAACTGCACAATATTTCGCATTAACTTTATCAGCAGCTTTTAGATGATTTTGTAGATTTTTAACTTTGTAGTCAATCACCGTTTTTTCTGTTTTTCGTTTTTTTTGTGCAAGCTCAACAACTATATCAATAGCCTCTGTGTCCATGGCTCCTATATAGTATCCATTCCTTGCGTTCTCTGGCATAATTATAAGCTCCATGAGCCTCTCGATGCCAATAGCAAAGCCAACAGCAGGGGTTGCTCTGCCATCTAAAAACTCGACAAGTTTATCGTATCTTCCACCGCCAGCAATAGCGCTTTGGCTTCCTATATTATCGCTTACAAACTCAAATGCAGTTTTTGAGTAGTAGTCAAGTCCGCGAACCAGATTTGTATCTATTTCGTATAATATTTCATTATTCTCAAGGATTTTTTTAAGTTTTGTAAAGTCATTACTGCATCCATCGCAGAGGTTATCTACTAATTTCGGAGCATTTTTATAAATCTCTTGACACGCCTGATTTTTACAATCAAGAACGCGGATTGGATTTGTGGTTTTTCTTCTTTGGCAATCCTCACAAATTTTATCTTCCATACTCTCTATAAATTTTATAAGAGATGTACGATACTGTGGCATGCAATTTTCATCGCCAAGAGAGTTTAGTTGGAGCCTATAGCCAATACCAAGTGTTTTTAATATATCGCTAACCATCATAATCATGGTAGCATCTTCATGAACGCTTGCCTCTCCAAAACTCTCAACTCCAAATTGATGAAACTGTCTAAGTCTTCCTTTTTGAGGTCTCTCGTAACGAAACATAGCGCCATGATAAAAAAATCGGTGCAAGCCACCAGCACGGTCGAGCTTCTTTTGCACAAAAGCTCGAACAACGCCTGCTGTTCCCTCTGGGCGAAGGCAAACATCATTTTCACCTTTGTCTATAAACTGATACATCTCTTTGCCGACAATATCACTTGATTCGCCAACTGAGCGTTTAAAAAGCGCAGTCTCTTCAAGCAGTGGAGTTTCTATAAAGTGAAAACCATATCTTTTTGCAACATTTGTAGCAATCTCTATAAAGTATGTGAATCTCTCATAATCATCACTTAAAATATCATTCATCCCTCTTAACGAGCTGATCATCTTACCCCTTTACGCATAACACAGTTTTTTAAGATTGAAAGAATACCATTTTTTTGCGTATAATAACAAAATATGAACAAAAAAAAGGCTGGGGATGCAACGATATGAGAGTTTAAAGGAACACTACAAATTTACAGAAGATGAGTCTCGCATCTTAGCAGCTCTGCAGCCTAGAATGAGTGAACTTTCAGAGAAGTTTATAGATGAGTTTTATGACTATATTTGGGGGTTTGGTTCAACTGCAAAATTTCTTAAAAATCAGAAAATTATTGACTATCATAGGGAAAAAATTAAAGAGTGGTTTGTAAATCTATTTTGTGGAAAGTATGATTTACAATATTTTATGTATCTGTATAAGATAGGTGAGGTTCATGTAAGAATAGGGCTTCCAACTCACTATGTTAATGCAGCTTTTACTTTCGTAAGAACATTTATAGTTAAAAATATTGAGGAAAGTGTAAGAGATAAAGAGCCTCTCCTAAAAACAATAGGTGCAGTTGAGAAAATTGTAGATATAAATCTTGACACACTAACGAGTTCTTACAGAGAAGAAGAACTTAGCAAATTTTTATCTCTGTCAAAGTTTGAAAAGACAATTTTGAGTGGTCTTAAAAAATTTAACTCATACATAAACTTCTTTTTAGCAGGCTCCTTAGCACTTGTCGCCTTTTTTGCTATTGGGCTTTTCTCGTATGATATCTATCTGCTTTTTGCCTCAGATATAGGAATAGAGAAGGGAATTTTAACTGTTTTGGGAAGTTTGCTTGTTTTGTGGGCTGCGATAGAGCTTATACATGAAGAGATAAATCATCTTCAAGGAAAAGGTTTTGCGATAGGTGCTTTTATAATGCTTGCAATGGCAGCACTCATTAGAAAAATTCTTATCTACTCTCTCTCTTCGGAAAAAGGAAATGAGCTTTTAATTATAGGTGCCGTAATTGTCTCATTGGCTATTGCGTACTGGCTTGTAAATGTAAAAAATAAAGCACCCCTTTAGTACCAATAAAGAGGATAATGCCTTTTTGTGTTGTTTGACATATTATTTACAATAAGAGCAATCGCAAGCATTATAAATACTCCAAGTGCGATTGGCGTGAAAGGGTATAGCCAACCAAGTGATTGTATGTGCTCGCTCCCAATCACATACAAAAGAGCTGTTGCTCCACCTGGAGGATGCATAGTGAGTGTTAGATGCATAACTAAAACTGAAAGAGCTACGCTAAGAGAGCATAAAAGTTCTAAGCTTAAAAAACCACCTAATGATTTTACTAAAAATACTGATATAAAAGCGGATAAAACATGACCGCCTATTAAGTTCCTTGGCTGTGAAAAATGCACCTCCGGAGCACCATATATTAAAACTGCAGATGCTCCAAATGATCCAAGAAGAAAGAAGCTATCTTTTACTGAAAAAGAGTTGCTAAAAATTGACATTACATATATGCCAATAAATGCACCCACAACGGACCATGCTATTTTGTTTAACGGTTTTCTATGAGGTCGAATATCTTTTGATTTCATTCTATTGAAGTAGTTTCTAAGGCGCATCCAATCTCCATTTTTTACATAACAATAAAGAATAATAGATATTTTTTTGGTAATAGAAGTTGATGCAAATCAATATTAAGTTAATCGTCCAATTTATAGTTAATACAAAAGCAAAGGTAATAAATCTGAGTGAGTTAAAAAGGGAGTTTATGATAATTTTATTATTTGATAATAATGTCAAAATAAAAAAACTCTTAACAGAGTATGTGGCAAGTAGACAGTTGGCTCTAGTTAGAGAGTTTAAGAAATTGGCGCAAGAACTTTAAGGAAGATATTTCGATGCAGCATAAAATAGTAGCTAAAAGATAAAGAATCAATAATTTTAAAAAAGTGTATAAAATTAGTTAGATATTTATGCTGTTTATTATCTCTTGTGTTATGGAGTCAATGTCTCTAGTTGCATCTATGAGTACAAGCTCTATCTCTAAGAGTTTTGAGGCCTCTATAATAGCTTCTTGAATTTTTAAAAGATACTCCACACCTCTTAGTTCAATGCCATCTAACTCTTTTTGTGAAAGTCTAAAAGAGAGTGCCTCTTTTGTTAGTTTAAGTAGAAAAACTTTTTGTGGATATATCCCACTTGTAGCAAATCTATTTAAGTGAACTATAGCGGTTTCACTGATCTCACCCTGAACTAAAGCATAAGCAACGCCACTTATAACACTTCTATCAGAGATAATCATCTTTCCTAAATTTGGCTCAATTACCTCTTTTATGTGCTCTGCACGGTCAGCTAAAAAGAGTAGAAACTCAGCTTTTTTACTCTTTGTTTTAGCACTAAGAACTATTTCTCTTATCTCTTTTCCAGCTTCTGTGCCACCAGGTTCTTTTGTGATTATTGCATCTTTGAAATGCTCGCGTAGTTTTTGTATCTGTGTGCTTTTGCCAGCCGTATCAATTCCCTCTATTGCAATGTACATGAATTCATACTTCCTATAATTTTTTGCACCTCATTTGGAAGAAGATGCTCTGTTTTCGCGTTAAATTTTAGTAAATTTCTCACAATTGAGGAGCTTATAAAGGCGTGTTGAAGTTTTGGCATAAGATAGACAGTCTCAATTGTGTTATCAAGTGAGTTGTTCAAATACCCAAGTTGAAGTTCATATTCGAAGTCACTAACAGCACGAAGACCTCGAATCAAGACGGTAGCATTGTGTGTTTTTGCAAATTCAACTGTTAGATTATCAAAACCAAGCACTTTTACATTTTTCAAATCTTTTACGGCTTCTTTGGTCATATATATTCGCTCTTCTAATGCAAACATTGGCTTTTTATCTTGAGATGTAGCAACTGCAACTATCACTTCATCAAAAAGTCCTAAAGCCCGCTCTATGATGTCAAAGTGCCCGTTTGTTATTGGGTCGAAAGTACCAGGATAGAGTGCTATTTTTTTCAATATTATTCCCATCTCTTATAAAGACTATTTTCAATACCAAGCAGATCAAACCATTTGCCGATAATAAAATTTTCCATATCTTCAAGTGTTTGTTGTTCTGAGTAGTACGCCATAACTGGTGGAGCAATTATTATGCCCAAAGAAGCTAGTTTGTGCATATTTTCTAATGCAATAGCGGAAAATGGCATCTCTCTAGGTGCCAAGATTAGTTTTTTATGCTCTTTTATCATCACACTTGCACATCTAGTAACTAGATTATCAGCAATTCCGCATGCTATTTTTGCTAATGTATTCATACTGCAGGGTGCAATTATCATAGCATCTACGCCAAAAGAACCAGATGCAATGTTTGCCGATATATTTTCGTTTTTATGATATTTTATACCCATCTCTTTATCTAAAACTGTTTTGGAGTTTTCGCTCATTATAAAATGTTTATCTATATTTTCAGGAAGTAGTTTAAGTATTTTTATTCCCAGATTAACACCACTGGCACCGCTAGAAGCTACTACTATCTTCATATTATCTCTACCATATTTTTACCAATTACCTTAGCTTTTAATTTGACTTTATCGCTCTTTTGAATGTCAATTGTATCATTTAATGCACCATCTTCTAAGGCTTTTGCTTCAGATGAGATAACCATATTTTCATCATTTATGCTAACGCTGACAGAAGAGTTTCTCTTCACTAAAACTAAAGTTCTAATATCTCTTGTAGTTAAAATCATATTCTCAGTTATGTAGTGTTTAGCTTGATATGAGCTGGTTCCTATGTTTTGCACTGGAGTATCTTTGAGTTTTTCTAATTTTACCTTTTTTCTAGAACTATTTGACAGTGAAATTTCATCATCTTTTTTAATCTGTTTTGAGCTTAGAAATAGGCTTATTTCCGCATCTATTATATAGTTTAAAAATATTTTTTTATTTTCTAGAGTTTTTATGCTTAGTATTCCTTTTTTTGACAAGTAACTATCTTTTTGAATATTTACTGTAAAACCTTCAGGTATGGCTACTGTGTAGCTCATTGGAGTAATTGTGATTTCTTTTATATTAATATCTCTATATTTTTCTTTATAATAATCACTAAGCACTAGATTAATTTTAGATGTGTCAATATCGCTTTTTACAATAAAATTTATATACTGATGCTTGGAAGTATAATTTTGATAGCCATTTATTTTTAATATTTTTAATAAATCTGCTGTTTTTATTCTTAGTGAATGCCTATTTTCCTCGATTGTATATAGTTCGGAGTCAGTTGAGAGATTGGGCACGATAGTACTAAGATTAATTTTATGATTTTTTACATAATAAGTATTATTTAAAACTATCAAGTTGTCTGCAGATAGGCTCAGACAGAGGAAAATAAAAAGTATAAAATTTTTTGACATTATTTTGACTCAGATTTATTTTTTTTACAATTCTAACATATTGTGTAAATAATAGAGATTATTTTGATAATTAACGCTAATATAAAATTTAATAAGATTGCTATATTGAAATATTTGCTATACTGCGGAACATAAAAATAAATAATTTGATTTAATCGCATAAAAAAGGGACTTATATGGATTTAACGGTTATTCTCGGAATACTAGGCGCTATAACAACCATCTCTGTTGGTGACTTGATGGAGGGTGGAAATCCAGTTCATATTGTTCATATAACTTCTCTTATCATCATTATGCCAACAACACTTCTTGCTGCTATGGTTAGTACTGATGTAGAATATATAAAGGGTGCTTTTAAGAATGCTGGAATGATTTTTAAAAAATCTCCAATTAATTTAGAAGCAAGAATTAAAGAGATAATTGATTTGTCAATTATGGCTCGTCGTGAAGGATTGCTATCACTAGAGCCTAAAGTTATGCAAATGGATAATGAATTTTTTAAACAAGGACTTAGTATGGCGGTTGATGGTAATGAGATTGATACCATCACAGAAACACTTGAGCTAACTATAGAAGAGACTGAACACTACTATCATGGATGTGGCCATTACTGGATTCTAGCAGGAGAGACTTCACCAGTTTTGGGTCTTATTGGAGCAGTTTTGGGTCTAATTCTGGCTCTTCAAAAGCTAGACAATCCACCTGAGATGGCAATCGGTATTGCTGGGGCGTTTACAGCGACTGTAACTGGTATTTTTAGTTCTTATGTTTTATTTGGTCCAATGGGAGCAAAAATGATAGCTAAATCACACCATATTGTAAAAGAACAAAAGTTGATTCTAGAGGGCATTATTGGTATCACACATGGTGATAATCCTCGTACGCTTGAGGCAAAATTACTCAACTTTCTCCCTCCTGGAGAACCAAAACATAGTCAATTTAAGTAACAAAGCATAATAATGGCAAAGAAAAAATGTAAAAAATGTCCGGCTTGTCCACCAGCTGAAAAATGGGCTGTTCCAACTGCTGACTTTTTTAGTCTCTTGTTGGCACTTTTTATTGCTCTTTTTGCTATTGCTTCTGTAAATACAGAAAAAATGAAGGCCGTAAAAGAAGAGTTTATAAAAATTTATGATTTTGCACCTACTCCTGAGCGAGCTACACCGGTACAGCAAATGACTCCAGAAGAGAAAAAGCTTGACCCTGATGCAAAAGGTAAGAATAACGGAAGTTCTGTTTTAGAAAATGGCGGTTCTTCTGATTCAAATGAAAAAAAAGAACAAAAAAGCATAAATGATTCTATTGTTAAGATTCAGCAAGAGTTGAAAGATGCATCTGCTGGTGGCGAAGGCTCACTGGAGCAAAGCATGGATGGCGTACTGTTAAAACTACCTACCTCTGTGCCTTTTATTGGTTCTTCAGCTGCTATAAGCAATCAGGATATCCATCTTTTTTTAAAAAGAATCGCTGAAATAATTAAAACGCTTCCTGAAAATATTGATATATCTGTTCGTGGGTATACAGATGCTCAACCAGCAGCAGGCAATAGTATGGAGCTGTCTAACAAAAGAGCTGAGACTGTTGCACAAGAATTAATTAAAAACGGCATATCTGCTGAGAGAATATCTACGGCAGGTTTTGGCTCATCGAAACCAATAGCAGAGAACACAACGCAAGAGAATAGGGCGAAAAACAGAAGAGTTGAGTTCTATATATTTATCTCTAAAGATACACCACTTGTGAAAGAGAAAGAGAAAGATATCTTAGATGCACTAAGCAAGCTTCAAAAGTAGTAATTTATATATTAAAGAGTATTTGTTATTGTAGATTGGCAATATTAAGATGAAGTAAGTGTTTATTTGATTGTTGCTAGAGTTGGCGGAGTTAAGATTTTAATTTTTAAAAGGTGTGGTACCGCTGGTCGGACTCGAACCGACATTCTTTCGAACTCGATTTTGAATCGAGCGTGTATACCATTCCACCACAGCGGCTTTTCTTTTTAAGACTGAGATTATACAAAAAGAAATATTAAAATAAGATATACACATAAGCCATCATCATAAAATTACCTTAATAATCACACTATAAAAGAATAAAAGTGGAGTATGTATTACTTAAGAGAATTTACATTATGTTAACCAAAAAGGATTTGATTATAAAGAAACCAAAGATATGAAAATAAAGACACAAGAGATGCTAGACCTTATGTAGAAAAAAAAGCTAACTAAGTATAAAATTAAATTTATAAGGAAAATAGATGAAAATATAAATTTTAGGAACAGGCTGTTCAAGATGATAAGTTTTACTCAAAAACACTTTGATGTTGCTTTGTGTATAATTTGCAAAAAATAAAAAAAATATTAAGAAGATGTAAATACAGAGGAAAAAATGAGCAGAAAAAAACAACTAATAAACGATATAGAGAACCTTCTAAACACATATGATGGCATACATAAAACGACTATAAACCCTGCTCTTCTAGAGTTTATGGATGAAAATACTTTGATTAGCATTATAGACTCTCTGCTTAATCAAAAAGAGCACTCAAAAGAGTCAGACTTAGAATGGCTTGAGAAGTTTAAAAAGCATCAAGATTGATAGTTTTATGATTTATTAAGAAAGATATATATATAATTTCGGCTCGGTTTAGTACCGAATAGTGGCCCCGTCGTCTAGCGGTAAGGATCCATGGTTTTCATCCATGTTACAGGAGTTCGATTCTCCTCGGGGTCACCACTCACTCACTTTTTAAAATCAACAAAACAAGTGTTTCCAAATCTTAAACTTTTATTGAGTTATATTTATTTTTCTCTTGGAAGAACTTCTATTTAATGTAAAATAAACTTCATAAAATCGTTAGCCAGCATACTGTTTTTTTTCTCTTTTCTCATTATAAGAATAAAATCGCGTTTAAAATCATATCCTCGTATCGGAAGCTCAAAAAGAGAGCCATCTTTTAACTCCTGCTCAACAGAGATACGAGGCAGACAGCTAATATAGTTTGGGCTCAATTTTAGAAAATTCTTGATAGTTTCTGTATGGTCAAATTCCATATATATGTTAATATTTTCTGGAGATATTGTGTTTAAAAATGTTGACCTTGTTCCAGAGCCAACCTCTCTCATAATCCACTGCATGCTAGCGAGAGTATCTATAAAATGCTCTTTGACTTTGGCAAGTTCACTGTTTGCAACAACAACGACAAGCTCGTCCGAAGCTATTTTTTTGCATATAAGCATCTCATCATTACATCTATCTTCTATAAAGCCAATATCGTAAGTTCCATCTTTGATTAACTTTATTGCATCGTTTGTGTTGGTGGATTTTAATGAAAATTTTACATTTTGATGTGTCTCGTTATATTTGTTGATATATTTTGGAATAAGATAGTTCGCTATTGTTGCACTTGCGCACAGCCGGAGGTTTCCTTCAATTTTTTGTGAGGAAAAATTAGCGTAAATTTTGCGTAAAGCATCGACCTGCGGGGTGATTAGCTCTAAGAAAAGTACTCCTCTTTCATTGAGAGTCAAACGCTTTCCGATGCGTTCAAATAACTTCTCACCAATTATGCTCTCTAGCTCTTTTATGGACATTGAGATTGCGGACTGGCTTAATTGAAACTCCATAGCAACATCTATCACTTTTTGTTTATATGCCAATGAGATAAATACTTCAAGTTGTTTGAGTGTAAACATTACTTTTCCTTTGTGACTTTTAAAATTATATACAAAAAAATTGAATAAGAAGATGAAAAAATAGATATATCGATAAGCGATACTTTGCGATAAACTTCCCAAAAAAGATAAGGAGTATATACTTAATGAAAAGAAGAGATTTTTTTAAAACTGCCGCTGTTGTAGGAGTTTCTACTCTTGGCGCTAGTGCTTTTGGTGGTGAAGTTAAGATGAGACAGCCGATTGATAATCAGCCTATATTAAAGTTTAATTTTCCAGAAAAAAGACCAATGATTACACATTCAGATCGCCCTCCGCTTTTAGAGGCTCCGCGTGATGTTTTTACTCAAGCCATTACGCCTAATGATGAGTTTTTTGTGAGATGGCATATGCCCGAAATTCCTACATATATTGATCCTAAAAAGTTCATTATTAGCGTCAACGGACTTGTAGAAAAGGATTATATTATTACTCTTGATGAGTTGAAACATGACTTTGAGCAAGTAGAAGTCACAGCTGTTTTGCAGTGCGGTGGAAATAGTCGTTCGGCATTTGTGCCTATTACTGGCGGTGTTCAATGGGGTAGCGGAGCAATGGGTTGTGCAAAATGGAAAGGTGTGCGATTAAGTGATCTTCTGCATAGAGCAGGACTTAAAGATGGGGCCAAGTGGATAGGATTTAATGGTATGGAAACCGCCGCTTATTATAAAACCCCTGGTTTTGTGCGTGAACTTAATATCGATGAGCTTGACGACCATGTCATAGTTGCCTATCAGATGAATGGCGAGGATCTCCCATATCTTAACGGCTATCCTGTTCGTCTTGTTCTTCCTGGATACTTTTCTGATAGCTGGGTCAAAATGCTTAAAAATATCACTGTAACAAGTGATTATCAGCACCATTTCTTTATGGATGAGGCTTATCGCGTTCCAGATAACATAACAGAAGGTGAGCTACCTGACAATTTGGTTAAAAAAACAAAGCCAATTACAAGGATGAATATAAAGTCTGTTATCGGCTTTCCAGAAGACAAGTCAACAATCACAATTAATTCACAACTTGTAGTTCGTGGTGTTGCCTTTGATGGTGGGATTGGTATACAGAATGTTCTTATCTCTTTAGATGGTGGTACAACTTGGGAAGCATCACTGCTTGATAATGATGCACGAGGACGCTATGCCTATAGAACATTTAGATTCAGTTTTAAGCCAAAAACATACGGTAAACTGGAAATTATGGCAAAAGCTGTGGATAGATTTGGACATGAACAACCTTTTGCCCAAAATGTTTTATGGAACCATGGTGGTTACAAATACAACGGCATAGATATTGTGACCGTTGAAGTCATATAAAAAGGAGACGGAATGAGAAAAATTATACTTATAACAATTCTAACAATAACATCGCTTTTTGCGCAAGTAAAAGAGAACATAGAAGTTCCATATGTTTCATACTCAATTAAAATGGGCAAAGGCTTTGAAGAGGTTAATACAAATTGTCTTATGTGTCACTCTTTTGGATATATTATAAACCAAGGACCACAGCCTCGTGCTTTTTGGAGAGAAAAAATTATTAAAATGGTAGATGCGTTTAAAGCACCTATATCCGACAAAGATGCAAAAACTATTGAAAATTATTTAACTACTTACTATGGTAATGGTAAATAGTTTTCTATTTGTATTGAGCAGTTCAGCTAACGCTGGACGATAATTATTTTGTGAAGTTCAATTTTCCTCGAAACTGTCGTATTTTCGGCACAATAAAACAATCAAGCAAAACAAAACCTTAGCTACGATAAAATCACAAAAAAATTATTCATAGGATTTTTAATGTTAAGATTTGCACCAAGCCCAACTGGCGATATGCACATAGGCAATTTGAGAGTTGCTATATTTAATTATATTGTTTCAAAGCAGAGAGGCGAAGAGCTTATCATCAGAATTGAAGACACCGATAAAGAACGAAATATAGAGGGTAAAGACCAAGAGATATTAGAGATGTTAGCTCTCTTTGGCATAGAGTACTCACAAGTTATTTATCAGAGTGAAAATATTCGTTTTCATGTGGCTATGGCGCTTCAACTCATACATGACAAAAAAGCATTTAGCTGTTTTTGCTCTTCTGATTGGCTAGATAAAAAACGACAAGAAGCTAAAGATAGCAAAACTGCATATAGATATGACGATGCATGTAGAAACTTACCAGATGAGTTAGTTATAGATAATCCAAACCCATTTACTATAAGAATCAAAAGACCAGACAGTACAGTGGTTGTTCATGATCACATAAAAGGTGATGTTAGTTTCGAGCCAGATGCGGTTGACAGCTTTATAATTATGAGACAAGATAAAACACCTATGTACAACTTTGCTTGTGCAGTTGATGATATGCTAGCTGATATATCTTTAATTATTCGTGGCGAAGACCATATGAGCAACACACCAAAACAGGATCATATTCGCACTGCTTTAGGTTACAGTAAAAAAATCGAGTACGCGCATCTGCCTATTATCTTAAACGATGATGGTAAAAAGATGAGTAAAAGAGATGATGCTTCGAGCGTTAAATGGCTCTTAGAAGAGGGCTTTTTACCATCAGCTATAGCAAACTATCTAATTCTCATGGGAAATAAACCTCCCAAAGAGATTTTTGATATGAGTGAAGCAGTAGAGTGGTTCAATCTAGACAGTGTATCAAAATCCCCTGCCCGCTTTAGTATTGACATGTTAAGATATATAAACAAAGAGCATCTTAAAAATCTAGATGCAAAAGAGCTATCAAGATATGTTGGTTTTGCAGATATTGAGATAGGCGAACTAGCAAAAGTATATCTTGAAGAGATTTCAACTATAAAAGAGTTAAGAGCTAAAATAGCTCCTATTTTTGCAAATAAAGAGATTCCACAAGAGTTTAAGGAAGCATCTTTAATCCTCATCGAAACTATTAAAAAGGCACCATACTTTGAGGAATATGATGATTTTAAGAACTTCATCATGAAAGAGTCTGGACTTAAAGGAAAGGATTTCTTTAAAACACTTCGCCTTTTATTGACTGGAGTTGAGCATGGACCAGATCTAGCTGCTGTCTATAAATATTTGAAAAATTATATTGGGGAGATTGTTAAATGAGCATATTAGTGGAAATCATACAAGGGTTTGGTGCTATCATTCTAAGCCTTATAAATATATATATATGGTTGGTTATTATAACGGCGCTTCTTAGTTTTGTTAATCCTGACCCATATAATCCAATAGTTCAGTTTTTATATAGAGTTACAAATCCGGCATATAGATTGGTTAGAAAATATATAAAAACAAACTTTAACGGCCTAGATTTGGCCCCAATGATTATTATAATTGCGCTGCAGCTTCTTATCGTAGTTATAAATTCGCTACTTCATACGCTTTAGGGCGTATGGGTTTCTTACTGATCGCCTTTTATATATTTTAATACACTAGACATAGATAATCCATTATCAAAAGTAAGATTAAGCGTATTGCAATCCTTCTCGAACTCAACTAAATAGTATCTATTCCAACTGCTTTTAATATCTACTAGATGCGTAAACTCATTATTGCTTGAGAGTTCTGTTATATTTTTAGGTATTGCTTCATTCATCTCTAGATTTATTTTAGGATTTATGGAGTCTGTGTTTTTTGAGTCTTTCATGTAGATATATACAAAAAATGAGTCATACTCTTTAAATCTTTCTGGATAAATCTCATTTAAATATACAGCCGAAATAACTCCAGCAATCTCTGCATTTTTAAATTTGATTTGACTTGTTTGTAAACTTGAAACACTTTGCTCTTCATCTTTGCTCATCTTAAATTTAACAAACGCATTTTTTTCTGAACATCCTGTGAAAAATAGCAAAAATATAGAGATTATAAAAAAATATTTCATTTTTAATCCTGTTGAAAATTGAGGAATTATATCTTAGTTAAACCAGTTTTTAAAGACTATTTTGTATAATCACTTAAACAATAAAAGAGATATTGATTGAAAAAAAGATTAGCCGTCGCATTTACAGGTCCATCAAATAGTGGAAAAACTACACTTATATTAAAAGTAGCAAGAAGGCTTATTCATGAGCATGGAAAAGCTGTTGCTATCATCAAGCATGATCCAAAAGACAAGGCTAGATTCGATGTTGAGGGGAAAGATAGCTACAAGTTTTCGGATACTGGTGCTGAAGTTATTGTCACTTCCCCAAACAGAACGACATATTTTTCAAAAAAACAAAAAGAACTTGATGAGATGATTAGACTTTTTGATGATTTTGATGTTTTGTTGGTTGAGGGACTTAAAAACCTACCACTACCGCGAATAAGCGTGTTTAGAAATTCACTAGATTGTGACTATTTTCCATATATGGATGCTCTGGCAACGGATAACAGCATAGATATTAAAAAATATGATTTACCAGCGAATATTGATATTTTAGATGTAAATAACTGCGATAATGTTATATCGTGGATTTTAAAAAACGCAAAGGAAGTTTAATTGAGAGATATATTTGACGCCATTCAAAGAAGCGCAATAAGAATAAAAGAGGCTATAGATGTTAAAGATATAGGCTATTCACAGCAAGAAAATAGCTCTGGAGAGACTCAGCTTCAGCTTGATATTAAGTGCGATATGATTATTGAGGAAGAGTTCTCAAGAGTTTTATCAGTAAATACAATTGCCAGCGAAGAGAAAGAGCTTCCTATGCCAATGCATAAAGATGGAAAATATTTCATAGCATACGACCCATTAGACGGCTCTTCGTTGGTAGATGTAAATCTTAGTGTAGGTTCTATTTTTGGAATTTATGAAAATGATTTCGGCTCTAAAAATATGGTTGCTTCTTGCTATGTTGTTTACGGACCAAGAGTTGAGATGGTTTTTGCAGAGAACAAAACAAAGCTTTATCTACTTCAAGCAGGTGAGTTTGAGTTTGTAAAAGAGATTCGCTTAAAAGAGAAAGGCAATCTTAACGCACCTGGCGGCACCCAACAAAACTGGGCACCTTATCATAAAGAAATGGTTGATAGTTTTTTTAATGAGGGCTATCGTCTAAGATACTCTGGCGGAATGGTTCCTGATTTACATCAAATACTCTTAAAAGGTGGCGGACTATTTAGTTATCCTGGAACCTCCGACAAACCAAATGGTAAGCTTCGCAAACTTTTTGAAGTTTTCCCTTTTGCTTTTATTTTTAAAACATCTGGTGGCGAGGCAATTGATGGTTTTAATGATTTAATGACGCTCTCACATGCTCATATTCATGATACAGCAGTCTGCTTTTTCGGCTCAAAATATGAAACCGCAAGAGTAAAAGATGTCTATGCAAAACAAAGATAGATTTGATCTTCATCTTGATGAGATGATAATCAAAGTTAAAGAGTGCCAAAGCAGTAAAAATCTAAAGAGTTGTAGTGACTGCAAAGAGTATTTTAGTTGTGAGCTAAGAACTGATTATGTAAAATCAGTTTACAACAGTATGTCAAAAGGCGATACTGGCGGATTTGAATTTTAGATGAGGATAAAAAATTGAGTAAATATATAACGACACCCATATACTATGTAAATGGCGAGGCTCACATTGGGCACGCTTATACGACCTTTATCGCAGATACTATGGCTAGATATGAGAAGCTAAAGGGAGAAGATACATACTTTTTAACTGGAACTGATGAGCATGGGCAGAAGATAGAAGAGTCTGCTATAAAAAACAATAAATCAACTGCACAGTTTGCGGATGAAATCAGTGCTACTTTTAAAAATTTATGGGATGAGTTTGATATCTGTTATGATAAGTTTATAAGAACTACCGATGAAGATCATAAAAGAGGTGTCCAGAAGGCATTTGAAGTTATGTACGCAAAAGGTGATATTTATAAAGATTTTTACGAGGGTCACTACTGTGTGAGCTGTGAGACTTTTTTCCCTGAAACGCAACTGATAGATGGTCAATTTTGCCCTGATTGTGGAAGAGCTACGACTATCGTTAAAGAAGAGAGTTATTTTTTCAGACTCTCAAAATATGAAGGTGCACTTTTAAAACATTATGCAGATAATCCAGATTTTGTTCTTCCTCGCTCTCGCACAAATGAGGTTATAAACTTCGTAAAGACTGGCTTGCGTGATCTCTCTGTAACAAGAACATCTTTTACTTGGGGCGTTAAAATGCCAGAGTCGTTAAATGACGACAAACATGTTATGTATGTTTGGTTAGATGCTCTCATGAACTACATTACGGCTCTTGGATATGGAAAAGATGATGCTAATATGAGATATTGGCCAGCATCTATTCAATTTGTAGGCAAAGATATTCTTCGTTTTCATGCTATCTATTGGCCAGCTTTTTTAATGAGCCTTGATTTACCTCTTCCAAAACATATTGGTGCGCATGGTTGGTGGACTAGAGATGGTGAGAAAATGTCAAAATCTAAGGGAAATGTTGTTGCTCCAAAAGAGGTTGCAGATGCTTATGGGGTTGAAAATTTAAGATATTTTATGCTTAGAGAAGTTCCATTTGGCCAAGATGGCGATTTTTCACAGCGGGCTTTTATAGATAGAATAAACTCTGAGCTGAGTAATGATCTTGGTAATCTCCTAAACCGCATTATTGGCATGAGCGAGAAGTATTCAGACTATGAAATTAACAGTGTTGATGTACAAAAGTACCACAAAAAAGAGCTAGATGCCATGAATATCGTGCTTGATTCACTTGATTCTCTAATGCAGCAAGTTCAAGCACATAGATATCTGGAAGAGTTATGGAAGTTGTTTTCGATTGGAAACAAAGCAATCGAAGAACATGCGCCATGGGTTAAGATGAAAAATGGTAAAAAAGATGAAGCAGCTGCAACAGTGGCGTTGGTTGCAAATATACTCGCAAAAGCCGCAATTATGCTAAGCCCAGTTATGCCAAAAACGACAAATATTATAGCCGATGCACTCAATTTTACAATTGATAATATTAGCTATAGAGAGCTTGTATTAGATAGAAAATTATTAAAATTATTTAGTATTAAAAAAGTTCCACCTCTGTTTCCTCGTGTAGAGGAGCCTTTAATGCCAGAAGCTCCAGCAGCTCAGCCTGTTTTACTAAAAGAAGAGAGTAAAAATACAATAGAGAGCATAAAAGAGCAAGATAATCTAATAGAGATAGGTCAGTTTTTTAAAACATCTCTAAAAGTTGGCACTGTTCTTGAGGCCGAGGAAGTTCCTAAAAGTACTAAATTGCTAAAACTTCAAGTTGATTTGGGTGATGGCAGAATCAGACAAATTGTGGCTGGAATCAAAGAATTTTATAGTGCCGAGTCGCTTATTGGTACGCAAGTTTGTGTTGTCGCAAATTTAAAACCCGCAAAACTTATGGGAATGCTCTCAGAAGGAATGCTTCTTGCTGCCAAAGATGAGGATGGCTTATCTCTAATTAGGCCAGAAAAGCCTAAAAAAGCTGGCACGCCTATTGGATGAGACTTGAAAATTTTCTAGCACTCACAAATGCTACACTTATAAACGAACCATGTATAAACAGTTTTGAGAACATAATCTTTGAAGCTTCAAAAGTAAAAAGAGGAGATCTTTTCTTTGCTTATGACAGTGGCGAGATTGAGCTAGCTGTTTTAAATGGTGCGTATGGTGTAGTTTTTGACACTTCTGCTAAAGTAAGTGATAGTGAAATTGCTTGGGTAAAAGTAGATAATCTCGATGTTGCATTAAATCTGTTAATCAGATTTAAGATGATTGAAAAAGAAGTTACTGTTTACGAGTGTAATGAAATTATACTGAAGCTCTCTTTGCAAATCATAACCCAAACAAACTTTCTTGCTCTGTCTGGTAATGTTAGAGTCATATTTAAAGAACTCTGGAACATTGAAGATAGAGCTACTGTACTGTTTTGCCCTACCCTAACAAATAAAGATATATTTGTCTCCATAAAAGAACTACCACAAACAATAGTTGAGCCTATTGAAATTATGGAGCAAACACTTTTTGAAACATCTTTTATATTTAAAAATATTTTTTACGAAAGACAACTACTGTCGCCTTTTTTTATACCATACCTCGAAGAGCTTTTAAATACACTAGAAATTCTTAAAATAGAGTATAGGGTTAAAAAATTTGTACCGATTGAGCACTTTATGGCGGTATTTACTAACAGAAATTTTGAACCAAAAGAGTTTGGAACAAGCGATAAAGTGTTGATTTTTGAAAAAAATAGCCAACTAATTCACTCAGAAATTAAATTTCTTCAAAAAAATGCAAACTGGGCAAAAATAATATATATAATTCCAAAAAATATAGAGTGTGAAAATGATGAAAATATTTTTTATTACAAAGACGAGAGAGAGATAATAGAGATACTTAAGAGTTCTATTTTTCATTTTGCTCTTATTGTAGGCGTTGATAAATCACTGTTAAATAGACCAACAACAAGTAAACAGCAACTATTGTTTGAGTTTTAAGTTTTATGGCATCACATAATATTAGTTTCTTTTAAAGCCCTATTTAATGCTTTTGCATCTGGAATATACTGTTTAACTAAACCATGAAACATTTTTGAATGGTTCATATGTACTAGATGTGAGAGCTCGTGAACAACTATAAAATCGATTATTTTTTTATCAATTTTAATCAGTTGAGTATTGAGAGTAATTACTCCTTTTGAGCTACAACTTCCCCACCTGCCCTTCATTTTTCTAAACTTTAACTCGCTATAACTTAGGTTCATAAGCTTTGCAAAATAATCAACTCTTGATGGTAAGTACTCTTTCGCATAAGACATATAAAATTTATCATAACAGATTAAAATATTTTTTTCATTTTGAACTTTGATTTTTTCAAGATACTCTCTTAAGACTCTAGCTTCATCCATATCAATACTGATGATTTCATAAAAAAGTAAAACTTCATCCTCTAAATTTACTTTTATTGGCTGATTTTGCTCTAACGCAAATAGTCGCTCCCTTATCCATAACTCTTTTTTTGTAAGCAAATCTTGGATAAATATGCTTGATACTTTTGGGGTTTTAAGTGTAATTTCGCCACTTTTTTTAACACTTATATAGCTGTTTTTTAGTCTTGGTTTACAGATATGCTGGATTTGTAAATCTTTGAAGTGTATTCTATTTGTAGCTAATTGGATCTTTTACTCCTGTTAACTTAAAACCATTTAATCTTAGCCTGCAACTATCACAAACGCCACAGGCCTCATCTTCATTTTTATAGCAACTCCAAGTCAAACCTAATGCAACATTTAATTCCAGAGATTTTTGAACTATTTGGGATTTACTAAGATGAACCAACGGCATCTTTATCTCTATTTTTGTTTCATCTTTTGTTCCAAGATTTATGCTCTCCTGCATACTTTTTATATAAGTTTCTCTACAATCAGGATAGCCACTACTATCCTCTTCTACAACACCGATACATATAGCTTCAGCACCCTCTTTCTCTGCAATTGCAGCTGCCATACTTAAAAATATTCCATTTCTAAAAGGCACATAAGTTACTGGAATACCGTGCTCTATACCACCAGTTGGTACTTCTATGTTTTTATCAGTTAATGCAGATGCACCAATCTGAGCAAAAAAATCCAAATCAAGTACATACTTATTGGTAACATTTAATTCGTTGCAGATACTGTTGAAGCAGGCAAGCTCTTTCGACTGAGTTCTTTGGCTGTAGTTGAAATGCAGGGCAATAATTTCATACCCATCATGTTTCATCATGTATGCAGAAAGTGTTGAATCCATGCCACCACTCATAACGCAGACGGCTTTTTTATTTGTTAAAATCATAAAAATATTTTAGCATAATATCTGATATAATCGCGTTTATGATTGAATTTGATAACAGAACTTTACTTAAAATAGATATAGATATTTTAGAAAATATCGCACTCTCTCTAACAAAAAAAGAGATAGAGCTTATCATCACAGATAACAAAGAGATAAGAGAGATAAATAGAGAGTTTAGAGGCATTGACAAAGATACTGATGTGCTTAGTTTTCCATTTGAGGAGATGCCGCTTGCTCCACTTGGAAGTATCGTAATTTCAGCAAACCATATAGAAGATAAAGCAAAAGAGTTTGGTCATAGCATAAACGATGAGTGCGGGCTTCTTTTTATACATGGACTACTGCATCTACTTGGTTTTGATCATGAGGTTGATAGCGGAGAGATGAGAGACGAAGAAGCTAGGCTTATAGAGAAGTTTAATCTTCCTAAGAGTTTAATTGTTAGAACGCAAGAGTAGATTTATTTTTTAAGATTCTCACTGCTTTGCATCTCTTCTAGCTCCCTTAACTCTTCTCTTTTAGATGATTTATTTTTGTGATAGCCGCCAAAAATAAAAATCATAAACAGAATAAAAAGAGAGATTACGACTATGTTGATTATTGTGCTCACTCTATATCCATGAACTGATTGTAGTTTTGTCTTATAGCTTCATAAAGTACCACGCCAGCGCTGATTGCTAGATTTAAACTTCTGCCATCTTTTGTCATGGGTATTGTTATGTTTTGTTCTTTGTATGTATTTAAAATCTCTTCCGCAATACCTGCTGTTTCGCTTCCAAAAAATATAAAATCACCTTTTTTAAAACTTGCTTGAAAGTAAGGTTTATCTGTTTTTGTAGTCGCAAAATGTGCATTATCTTCTATCTCATTGTTAGCAAAAAACTCATCTATATTTTCCCAAACTTTTAGATCCAACTTGTGCCAGTAGTCAAGTCCTGCTCTTCTTACGGCTTTTTCATCAATATCAAATGCAATCGGCTTTATGATATGTAGCGTTGCACCAGCATTTACGCACAAGCGCCCTATTGCACCTGTATTGTTTGGTATTTGAGGATTGACTAAAACTATATTAAACAAAAAAGTTACCCTAAAAGATTACTGTTTTGTTTGCAAAAACAAAGATTCTATCTTCAAGCGCTAACTTGATGGCGTGAGATAAAACTACTTTTTCTGCATCTTTGCCAGAGCGTTGCATATCTCTCCAGCTGTAAGCGTGATCTACTCGGATAACTTCTTGCGCAATAATTGGACCTTCATCAAGGTTGTTGTTTACAAAATGTGATGTTGCTCCGATAATCTTCACGCCTCTATCATAAGCCTGCTTATATGGATTCGAGCCTATAAATGCAGGTAAAAATGAGTGGTGAATATTGATAATTTTATTCTCATACACTTCTACAAATTTTGGTGTTAGAATTCTCATATATTTTGCTAAAACAATATAATCAACATCTTTAAACTGGGCTAAACACTCTAAAACTTTACTTTCGTGCTCGTCTCTGCTTAAATCAATGTGTGAGATAGTGATAAAAGGGATTCCGAATTTACCAACAAGAGATTCTAGCTCATCATAATTAGATACAACAGCCAAGATGTTAGCTTCTAACTCATCTGCTTCATGACGGATAAGAATATCGCCTAGAGCGTGCATCTCTTTTGTAACCATAATTATTATATTTTTCTTCTTTGGTTCTATAACTTTAACATTTGCATTGCTCGGTAATATTTCTACAATAAGCTGTTTTAGTTTATCTAGTGCTATCTCACCATCAACAACGCTTCTCATAAAAAATTTATTATTATCTTTATCGACAAACTCACTATTTGACAATATATTCAGATCATTATTGTAAAAAACTGTAGAAACTTTATAAACCAACCCTTTTTCATCATCAGCATCTATCAAAACTCTGTATTGACTCATTTCTTAGATCCTTTTTCAATCTCGCTAACTCTAGAATCGATAGAGACTAAAACATACTCTAAAAAATTAAGCGTCATATCTACTTTTGCTTCTATATTTGTGTTGTTTGGTGCTTGAAACCCCTCAAAAAGGACAAGCATTCTCTCTCTTATTGATTCTAAGAAAAATAGTTCATTATTACTGTTTTGCTCTCGTTGTATTTCAGGTTGAGCCTCCACTAAAGGCTCATATTTTTGCTCACGCTCAGATATATACTCTTCCCTTGTGTTTTGCTCATAGTTTATTTTTTGTTTAAATTCATGCGTTTGTATTAAACTATTTTTCTCAACCCCTATCTCTTCCATCTCTGCTAAAGTTGACAGTATTACATCTTTTAATTCCATGATTTTAACAACCACCTTTCAAATTCATAAAACTCAATCTCTTCTTCCATCCTTAGGAAGAAATTTTTCATCTCTGCATTTACATTTAGAAACTTTTTTCTCATTCCAGAGAGTCTTCTGATAGCAATTTTTGCATCGCTGTTTGCTGGGTCTTTTTTTAAAATCTCTTTGTAAATTTCAAGAGCATCATCTTTTAATCCTTGAAGCTCATAGATATTTGCTAGAGTTAATGTTTTCATTTTGCTACATAGTTGGCAATAATGGTGCCCATTTCGCTTGTTGAGCAGACTACTTTAGCATCAAACTGTGCTAAATCTTTTGTTCTGTAACCCTCTTTTAAAACCAACTTTATAGCGTTATCTAT
This sequence comes from Sulfurimonas sp., assembly GCF_028713515.1. Classification (GTDB taxonomy): domain Bacteria; phylum Campylobacterota; class Campylobacteria; order Campylobacterales; family Sulfurimonadaceae; genus Sulfurimonas. The sequence goes on from NZ_JAQTOD010000001.1 coordinate 558,838, forward strand.
CTTATCTGCCGCCGCATTTTCGCCAAACGCATATCTAAGCATCATTGACGCAGAAGAGATTGTAGCGATTGGATTTGCTATGCCCTGACCAGCTATGTCTGGAGCCGAACCATGAATTGGCTCATAAACTCCTATTTTAGCACCAACTGAAGCAGATGGAAGAAGTCCGATAGAGCCAGAGAGCATACTTGCCTCATCACTTAAAATATCACCAAAAATATTCCCTGTGAGCATTACATCAAACTGTTTTGGATCACGGATAAGCTGCATAGCTGCGTTATCAACATACATGTGAGAAAGCTCGATTTCTGGGTACTCTTTTGCTACTTCAGTAACAACATCTCTCCAAAGTTGAGAAACATCAAGTACATTTGCTTTATCGATTGAGCACACTTTTTTAGTTCTTGTCATAGCTATTTTAAACGCGTGATGAGCTATTCTTACTATCTCATCACGCGTGTAAACCATGGTGTTCCAGCCTCTGTTTTCATCTCGCCCTTTTGGCTCACCAAAATAGATTCCACCAATAAGTTCACGAACAACCATCAAATCGACACCTTGAACAATAGACGGCTTAAGAGATGAAGCATTTACTAGTTCATCATAAACTATTGCTGGACGAAGGTTTGCATAAACGCCAAGCTCTTTTCTAAATCTCAGTAGTCCGCTCTCTGGTCTTTTTTCACGAGGAAGGTTGTCCCATTTAAATCCACCGATTGCGCCAAATAAAACAGCGTCGCTCTCAAGTGAGATATCAATAGTCTCTTGAGGCAGAGGATCGCCAGTTGCTTCGTAAGCACAACCTCCCATCAAAGCCTCTTTGTACTCAAAATTAAAATCAAAACAAGATGAAAGGAAGTCTAAAACCTTAACCGCTTCATCTATAATCTCAGGACCGATTCCATCACCTTTAATTAGTGCAATTTTGTATGTTTTCATTATTTACCTTTAATCTCATTTTGAGCAAAATTCATCAATCCACCGGCGTCAATCAGCTCTTGCATAAATGCTGGAATAGGAATAAAGTTGTAAGTTTTACCTGCTGTTTTGTTTGTGATTGTTCCATTATTCATATCAACAGTTATCTCATCGCCCTCTTTTATCTCGTCACTCTCTTTTAGTTCAAATATAGGAAGCCCCATATTGAATGCATTGCGATAAAATATTCTTGCAAAAGTTGGAGCAATCACAGCAGCGACTCCAGCAGCTTTTAGTGCGATTGGCGCGTGTTCACGAGAGCTTCCGCAACCAAAATTCTCACCAGCAACTATAACATCGCCTCTGTTCATTTTAGCTACAAATTCTGGATCAGCATCTTCCATCACATGTTTAGCTAACTCCTCTGGTACTGATGTATTTAAATAGCGTGCTGCTATAATTAAATCTGTATCAATATCTTTTCCAAAAGTCCAAACTTTCCCGTCAATATTTGCTTTTTGCATATAAAAATCCTAAGTATTTATTTAATTAAGTTTGCGATTGTAGCTAAAATGAAATTTTATTTTAATAAAACATAAAAAAACAGTTGGGGATAAACAGCTTGATATTTAATAGTATTAAGCTGTTTTTAGGAGATTTTTATCTTTTTAGATTGTTTGTAGTTTGTAGCATTTCATCACTGGTTGTGATAACTTTTGAGTTTGAATCATAGGCTCGTTGTCCCGTTATCAAATCAGTTAGCTCAACAACAAGTTCAACATTGCTAAGCTCAACAAAACCTTGTCTTAAATTGCCTAAGCCGTCTAAACCTGGAGTTCCTTCTAACGGTTGACCAGAACTATCTGTCTCAACATACAAATTATCTCCCATAGAGTGAAGTCCGGCAGGATTTATAAAGTTAACTAGCGTAATTTGTCCAACTTGAGCTGCTTGAGCTTGTCCTGGCTGAACAACAGTAACTGTGCCATCTGTACCAATTGTTATACTTGTTGCATCTGGCGGTATAACAACTTCAGGAAGAAGTTTATATCCATCACTATTTACTAGTGTTCCATTTTGATCAACTTTAAAAGCACCGTTTCTTGAGTATGTCTCAACGCCAGTTGGAAGCTCAAGTTTGAAAAAACCTCTGCCGGTAACTGCAATATCTAGTTGATTATCTGTCTGCTTTAAGCTACCTTCTGCAAATATTTTATTGATAGCTGTAGGTCTGGAACCAAGACCAACCTCTATACCAGTAGGACTTTTGGTGGCATCACTTGTTGAAGTTCCAGCATACTCCATTACTTTGTACATAAGGTCAGCAAACTCTGCACGAGACTTCTTAAAACCTATCGTGTTGACATTGGCAATATTATTTGCAGTCGTGTTTATTTGTGTCTGCATTCCTATCATCCCGGTAGAAGCAGTGTAGAGTGATTGCATCATAGATTATCCTTTTTTGGCAATTTTATTTATAGCGTCGTTGTTCATATCATCCATCTGTGTGCTCATAGCCTTTTGATACATCCCTACTAGGCGGTTAGTCTCTATCATTTGTGTCATCATACCAATTGCGTTAACATTGCTTTTCTCAACAAAACCCTGTAGAACAGCACCACTGTTGTCTGCACTCTTTAGCTCACCTTCCCCATCATATCTATATAGGTTATTGCCCTCTTTTTTTAAAAGTGCCATATTGTCTGGCTGGGCGATAAAAAATTTAGCTCCTTGAGCAAACTTAGCACTATTTGGTATGGCTGTGACTATCTCGCCATTTTTACTTATTTGAAGAGCAGTATCCTCTTGATTTATTCGCATAGATTTCTTAGATGTAAAATAGTCACTTGGCAAAACCTCAAAACCGCCCTTAGTTGTGATTGTTCCTTCATCATTTACTGTAAAAGCACCATCTCGTGTGAGTCTAATCCCCTGGGGTGTTTTTACTAAAAAGAAGAGACCTTCCTTGGAGAGAGCCAAATCTAGTTGATTGTCACTTTTTTGCATAACGCCAAGAGAGTGATCTGTGTATGAATCTACTATTTGTGGCGCTTTATTTAGAGATCTATTTAGAAATTGAGCTGCTTCTTTGGTTTGATTTGCAAGTGGTAAATCATCCCTCGCTTCTTTATAAAGACGCAAAAAATCTCCTATGACTATATTGTCTTCTTTAAAACCAATAGTGTTCATATTGGCAAGATTGTTTGAAATAGTGTCTAGACGATTAAATTGAGTGACCATACCAGCCGCTGAACTATAATATCCACTTTGCATAGGTGCCCTTTAGCTCTGTTTTTTGTAGCTAAAGCAATGTGTGTTCCAAGTTGTGTTAATTGAGTAAAATATCTGCTTAGTAAAGATAAGCAGACTCTTTTGGCCACCTATTTACCGTAAGTTTTGAAAACTTATCGAGATAGTCCCAAAAATCATCTTTTATGGCTTGGTCAATATCTAGTTCCATAAGCACGCTTCTAAATGTACCAAGCCACTCATCTCTAGACTTTAAATATATAGAGAAGTTTTTATGAATATCAATCATGTATTGGTCTAAATCCTTGCCTCTCATCTCATCATCATAAATAGAGGGTCCACCACAGATTTGAATAAAAAACTTTGTATTCCTCTTTTTAACCTCTTCAAACTCTCCATGATCTTGTGGAAAAAAGTGAGCAATATCACCATGGTAGATTTCATCATAAAATTTATACATAAGCTCCTGCATGCCATTGTAACCTAGTGCTTCATAAAAGGCAGGATTAGGATTATTAAACTTCACTCTCTCACCCTTGGTTGCTTTTGTTATCTCAAAACTCATATTTACCCCTGCTATTTTATTTGATTAGAAACTGTCTAGTTTATAGGGAACATTCCAAAATAAATTTTTATTTTATACAAATTTACCATAAAAAACACAAAATTAAAATATTTGGGTATAATCCAATTTTTAAAAATCCTTCAACTCCATAAGGCATAATCTATATGACAGCTAAAGATCTCAACAAATCTATCGACGCATTTTTTGCAAATCAGAAATCAAAAGAGTGTTTAACTTACGAATCAATCATAGAGCTTTTTGACAAACAGCCATCAACTGCACAGATAAACAATATGTTTAAACTTGCAGTAAAAAACAAATCATGTATTTTTACCTCTTCTGAGCATGCAAAACTTCTTAATGATAAAGAAGCTCAAGCTAGAAAAAATGCTCAAAGAAAGATGCTTGAAAATAATGAAACAGATAAGTTTGACATACTAAAAGAGCATGAGCTTCTTGAGTGGTCTCGTTCTGATTCGCCAGTTCGTATGTATCTTCGTGAAATGGGTCAAATTCCACTTTTAAGCAAAGAAGAAGAGATAGAGATATCTAAAAAAATCGAGGGTGGAGAGAGCATTATTATAGATGCAATATGTTCTGTTCCATACTTGATAGAGTTTATTTTAGACTATAAAGAGCCTCTCATCAACCGTGAAAGAAGAGTAAAAGAGCTCTTTAGAAGCTTTGAAGATGAAAAAGAAGAAGATGCAGATAGCGGCGAAGAGGTTGATGAAAACGAAGATGATGAAGAAGGTGAAGAGAAAGAGAAGGTTTTAACTGTAAAAGATAAAACAAGGGTTGAAAAAGTAACAATCAGCTTTAAAGAGTTAGAAAAAGCAAAAAAAGAGTGGATAAAGCTCGCTGAGAAGATGCCAGAAAATTTAGATGGCGAACTTACTTTAGAGATTTTTCAATACTTTTTAAATGTAACATTCAAAAAATCTATCTTAAAAGAAAAACTTTTAGAACTAGGACCAACTTCAAAGCTTATAAATGAGCTTGTTAAAGCTATGGAGACAGCGCTTAAGAGTGATGAGGGTTATGATAAAGAGTTAAGAAGACTGGAGTATAAACTTCCACTTTTTAATGCGACTCTAAAGGCTAATCATAAAGTTTTGATAAGCAAAATTTGTGATCTTACAAAAGAAGATATTTCCGGTATGGTTCCAGAGGCGACCATGGTTAGCACATACATGGAGATTAAAAAACTAGTTCAAACCAAAGAGGCATCAAAAAATAGTTTTGACATGGAACCTGAGAAACTTATGGATATTTTAGAGCAGATTAAAAGAGGTAAAAATATCTCTGAAATCTCTAAAACTAAAATGGCAAAATCAAATCTTAGACTTGTTGTATCAATCGCAAAAAGATACACAAATCGTGGATTACCGTTCCTTGACCTTATCCAAGAGGGAAATATTGGACTTATGAAAGCGGTTGATAAGTTTGAATACCAAAAAGGTTATAAGTTTTCAACATATGCAACTTGGTGGATTCGTCAAGCGATTTCTCGCGCTATTGCAGACCAAGCAAGAACTATTCGTATTCCAATCCATATGATTGAGACTATAAACCGTATCAACAAAATTATCCGTAAACATCTTCAAGAAAATGGCAAAGAGCCTGATGTTGAGACAATTGCCGAAGAGGTTGGACTCTCTGTTGAGAAAGTTAAAAATGTAATAAAAATCACAAAAGAGCCAATAAGCCTTGAAGCTCCAATCGGAAGCGAAGATGATGGAAGATTTGGTGATTTTATTGAAGATAAAACATCACTATCTCCTTCAGATGCGATATTAAAAGATGATTTAAAAGTTCAAATTGAGAGTGTTTTAGAACAACTAAATGAGAGAGAGAAAGCTGTTATAAAACTTCGTTTTGGAATTATGGATGATGAATCTGATAGAACCCTAGAAGAGATAGGCAAAGAGTTAAATGTTACAAGGGAGAGAGTTCGTCAGATAGAATCAAGTGCTATTAAGAAGCTCAAACATCCTAAAGTTGGTAGAAAACTTAAAAATTATATGGAAGAGTAGTCAAATAACAGATGACTTTTGAGCAACAGTGGATAGAAAACGATTACAATCCTTTTGTTATTTTTGATAAAAATGCAAAAGTATTGTCCTTGAACTCTGAGGCTCAGTTTCTTTTAGGCGTTGCAACTACGGATGAGCTCTTTAGTATTGCAACAACTTATGCCAATGTTTCGTTTGGTTTTAAGACAACATTTATAGAGTTAGAATTTGGAAGATATAGCTTTTTTGCAATTACCATTGGATATGAAAATGAGAATGAAATAGGTATAAAACTATACAGAACACCATCATTTAAGATAAATAAACCAAAACCAAGTGGCGAGCTTATAAATATCTATGCCTTAGTTGATTTGTGTATCTCATCCAAATCCATCAACTCAAAAATAGAGTTTACAAAAGATTTTGACCCAACTATCCCAGAGATTACAATCGACTCAAACAGTTTTATAAAAGTTCTTAGTAAAGCATATGAGTGTTTTGAGCAAAACAGTAAAATAAATACAAAAATATTTTATAGAGTTGGTGAGCATATAAAATATGAGGATAAAAAATATAGTATTTTTTCTATTGAAATAAGTGCAGAAATTATAGATAAACAAAAAATAAATACTTTAGAGGCTTTAACGGCGACTGCTAGTTTTTATATAGAGATAAAAAAGAGTATACTCATAAATATTCCAATGATTACTGCTTAGTTAAAATCTTTAGAAGCGATATGCCCAATAACTATACCTAGCAGTAATGATGGAAGGTACACTGCAATATTTAAAAGTTCATTGTTTTTTAGAGCAATAAATCCTAAAATTAAAAACAGATATGGAACAAGTCTAAATGGTGAAAAACCAGCTTTTGAGCCTTTTTTGATATCTTTTATATTTAAAATTTTTATCTTTTCTCTCTCATCTTTGATCACATCTTTAAAATCCTTTTCTACTAATGACTCTTCTTGTTTTTCATCATTAAAAAGTTCATACGGATCTTCTATCTCATCAAGAATGTCTCTTTTTTCATCTATATTTTCTGCTAAAACTTGCGTTATTATCATCTTCTTATAGGCGATTGACGAACCTAAGATAATAAAAAAACTACTAAGAAATGAGATTTGAAGATTAATAAAAAATTCAAATGAAATTATATTCGTAAGAAGAATAAAAAATTCTACAAGAGCTATAAATCTAATAGTTTTTTTCACCATAATCCTCGTCATCATCTTCTTTTAGCTTTTTCTTGATAGCGTAGCGAGGTTTTTTTGCTAGCTCTTCATACTCTCTTATCTGCTTTGAGTAAGCCTTATAAACATTTGAGATAGCTGCAGCAATACCTATAAAAATACCTATCCACAGTGTCCATCCAATTCCAGTATATTTTTTAAGCAGTATCCCGATTCCCACACCCATAGCAACTGCCACAACTATAGAAATTCCTAAAGATAGATTATCAGCCGCCTCTATAATAGGTTTTATTCTAGGAGCTTTTTGCTCCTCTTTATTTTTCTCAGCCATTTGTAATAGCTTTAAATACTCTAGCACTCGCTCTGATGGTATCTTCTATCATCTCATCAGTTATGGCAGTTGAAATAAATCCTGTCTCATAAAGTGAGCATGCGAAGTAAAAACCTTCATTAATCATACCCGCATGAAATTTAGCAAAAAGTTCTGCATCTGAGTTGCAAGCATCAGCGAAATTTTTTACAGGTTTTTCGTTGAAGAAAAATCCAAACATACTTCCTCTTGTATCTATCTGCATTGGGATTCCACACAAAGATGCTTCTTTTTGCATACCGTTCATAAGCCTCTCTGCTCTCTCATTAAGAACTGAAATAATTTTTGCATTATTTTTTAATTTTGATAATGATGCATACCCTGCCGCCATAGCAACTGGATTTCCGCTTAGCGTTCCTGCTTGATAAACCGGTCCTTCTGGTGAGAGTTTTGCCATTATCTCTCTTCTTGCGCCAAAAGCACCCACCGGCATACCGCCACCTATAACTTTGCCAAGTGTAACTATGTCTGGTTTAACTCCAGTTATAGACTCTGCACCATTTACGGATGCTCTAAAACCACTCATGACTTCATCAAAAATAAGCAAAGTTCCATTCTCGTCACAAAGTTTTCTCAACTCATGTAAAAACTCTTTATCGGCAGGAACAAGTCCCATATTTCCAGCAATTGGCTCTATTATGACACAAGCAATATTTTTAGAATCAGCAAAACACTTCTTAACGCTCTCTATATTGTTATACTCTGCTAAAAGTGTATGTTTTGTAAAATCTGCTGGAACTCCAGGAGAACTTGGGTTTCCAAATGTAGCCGCCCCACTTCCAGCTTGAACTAAAAGTGAATCACTATGACCATGATAACACCCTGTAAACTTTACAATATCATCACGGTTAGTATATCCACGAGCAAGACGAATGGCACTCATAACTGCCTCTGTTCCACTACTTACAAATCTAATCTTTTCAATCGAGTCAAACATAGAGATAACAAGTTTTGCCAAATCACTCTCAGCCTGAGTCGGAGCGCCAAAACTAAGTCCATGCTTTACAGCCTCTATGACAGCTTTTTCAATGCTCTCATCTCTGTGTCCAAAAAGAAGAGGTCCCCAGCTTTGAACATAATCAATATATTTGTTGCCATCAACATCAGTCAAGTATGCGCCATTACCCTCTTTAATAAACAGGGGAGTTCCACCAACACTACTAAATGCTCTAACAGGTGAATTAACTCCACCTGGGATTAAATCTTGTGCTTCCTTAAAAGCTTTTAGTGAACCATCTCTACTCATTTGAATACCTTAATATTTTTTGCAATTATAGCGAAGTAGCATTAATCTTGATTTGATATAATCCTTTTTAAAAAAAGAGGTACCTTGAATCGTTCATACTTTGCACTTTTTGTGGCACTTCTTATTCACGCTTTACTACTTCTTCTATTTCTGTTTTTAGGTAGTATAAAGCATGATATAAAAAAATCAGTTGAACCAAAAGAGAACAAAATCAAAATATCCCTCAAAGAGATGCCAAAAAGGGACAAAGAGCCAACTCCAGCTAAAGAGCAACCAAAGCCTCTTGATGAAAAAACAGCTGCTATGCCTCATGGTAAACAATTGAAAGAGATGAATAAATCGAGTAAAGCAGAACCAGAAAAAAAAGAGTTTATTAAGTTTGATCCAAAAGAAGTAGAAAAAAAATCACAAGCTACAGAAGCACCAAAGGTAGAACCAAAGCCAGAGCCAGTACCCACAAAAGAGTCGCCTCCAAAAAAAGAAGCGTATATACATGTTGAGCCAAAAAAACCAAAAGATCCATTGGCATGGATGAGCGAAGATAGATCTTCAGAGGTATCTCAACAACAAAAAAGCATACAAAAAAGCGGTAGCAGCATTAGCAGTAGTATAAAAGAGCTATATGGAGATGAATTTTCAAAATTAACAGCTGGGCAACAAAAATATATTATTGACAATCAAGAGGTTATGAGAAGAATAACACAAGAGGTTTTAACTAGGGTTGCAAGGGTAAATATACCAAGAGATTTTAATGCAAATAGAGTAAATGTGATAGAGTTTTATCTTCATCCAAATGGAGACATGAGCGATTTTAAATTTCTAAAAAATAGTGGGTTTTATGTACTAGATGATACGACTAAAGAGACTATTGAGTACGCGTACAGCAGGTATCCACGACCAACTGAAAAGATACTTATCAGATATAATGTCTACTACAATATGGGTAGATAAAGAGTTTAAAAATCCTTCACATAAACTATGCTGACACCTTGATCGTTTTCATCAACTTCTACATCAAATCTTAAAGATTTTCTTAGATTGTATTGGATGATTATGCTTGAAATGGTGTTATTTTTATAAACTAGTCTAAAATCTTTGTTAAATCTAGCACCAATTTCATATCCCAAATTTCCAGTTTTGTTAGTTAAAATACTTAACGTATCAACTCTGACTCCAGTTTTTTCACTTAACATATTTTTAAGACCAGTCCCTAAAAAGAGTGTATTTAATGAAATTTTATTTGTGTTTTTCTCATTATTATTGAAGAGCTCCGAGGAAGCTTCTCCAAAAAGAATATATGAGATGATGTCGTTTTGACTCATGGTTGGCTTTGATGAAAATAGAATTACTGGCGAGGACATTGTGTTTGTGATATAAATTTCTATCTCTTTACTGTCTGGTGTTTGAAAATGAAGAGTTAGGTTTAGATGTGGGTTTAATGGTCTCTCTCCATAAAGATATATCTCACTTTTATCAAACTCAAATATATTGTCTTCAACTTTAACCTTACCACTATTTATAGAGATTATGCCAAAGAATTGCACACCTTTTGTATCGTTCTGGTATACAACAATATCTGGTTTAAACAAAAGGTCGATTCCTTTTACTTTGTATCTGATTGGTTTAGCTGAGTCTATATGAATATTTAAAGTTCTATTTGTGTTTGTTTTTTTCTCTTTTAAATCTTGGATAATGATAATATCCTCATCACTTATCTTATAATCATTTTGAAGTACATAGCTGATTTCACCATCCAAGATAGTGATATCTCCACTAATATCCTGCTTGCCATTGGCGTTAAAACTACCTTTTAGGTCTGCTTTGAGCGTTATATCTATATCTTTTTTTCTGTAATGATACCCATCACTTTTTAGCTCAAGATCTGCTATCTTTTTTGATGGCGAGATGGTGCCGCGTATAAGCAAATTATCAAACAGATAAAATTCTACTAACTCTAAATTATTTTGAGAATCTATCAATATTTTAGATTTTTTATTTGAGTAAATTTTATAATCTCTTACCATAAAATCATATCTATCAATACTGAGTTCGCCTTCAACGAAAGAGAACTCAAAAAATCCATTATCTCCACTGTACTTTTCATCATCTTTCATTTTGACTCTATAAAACGGTACATCTACCCTGCCCTTAACAGCCAATTTATCCCCAAAATAGAGAGTTGCTTGTGCCTCTAAGGAGGCTTCATACTCAAGTTCTTTACTGTTTTGCTCCACACCAAAAATTGTTAAAAATTTCTTTAGAGATCTTGCTTTTGATCTTATCTCTAGAGTTTTGCTATTCAAGTCTCCAAGAAGAGCGAATCTGCTTGCTCCTAAATTACCAGAACCTTCTATTTTTGCGCTCTTTTCGTTGAGCGCAATATTAAATATATTTGCATCAATCTTAAGCATTGTCGTTTTGTTTTTTCGGTGTGCACTTAAAGTTATAGGAAGAAGCTTTTTAATATCGATATTCTTGAGAAATCTGCTATCTTTTTTCGGAAAAATTATACTATTTAAAGAGAGTTCATCCCCATTTTTAATTAAACTGCCAGTAGCACTAAAATGCAACCAATCCAAATCAAACAAAAAATCTTTAAAATCAACTGTCGATAACTTTGCTTTTGTGTTACCAACGCTGATATTTGCAGTATGTTTTTTAACATTACCATTTATCGTAATTTTTATATTTCTTAGTAGATACTGCGGTAGTTGCGAGGTTATACTCAGATCAACATTTGAGCTATACTCTTTTTTTGTATTAAATGAAACCTCTTGCTTTATTTTAGCTCTGTGCTCATTGTAGGATAGGTTATATTTCGTCTTTAGGTAAAAATTATCTTTTTTTATAAAATATGAGAGATTTATATCAGTATTGCTTATGCTTATATTTTGCTCGCTGTTTATTGCTATATCTTTTAGTTTTGTTGTAAGAATCACTCTATCTTTAGTTATGTCAACTCTAGCATTTAATCTTTTAGGTACCACTTTTATGAAGTATAAATATTTATCAGTTATATCTTTGCTTAATTCTGCATCCGCATCAACAATAATGTTGTTAGATTTTATATGTCCATTGATATAAGCATTTGCTTGTGGTGTCTTTAAATTTGAAGAAATTGTAGCCATATCTACATTTTCATCTCTATAGTTTATCTTTGAGCCATTCAAATCAAACAGATATTCGTTACTATGAAAAATAGCTTTTGCACTTTTTACTGTTAATTTCGATATGTTAAAAGCTATTATTTTTGTTTTAGTCTTATCTTTTTGTATCTCATCTATATCTAAAGCAACTCCCTCTGCTTCTATCTTCTTTAGCGTTGGAGTTGGGCTAAGGAGTGATAAAAAATTATACTCTACCTTCAATACTCCAATTGATACTTCGTTTTTATATCTAAATTCATCAACGATAAAGCCGTCAAATATGGTTCCTTTGATAGTTTTATACTCTATGCCAAAATCTTTCGAATACTCTTTTGCTAGATAAGGAACTATGCTTTTACTAAACAGCAAAAAGAAGATGGCTCCTAAAATTGTAAGCGAAACAAGAGTGATAAATCTTGGAAAAAGATATAGGTATTTCACTAAAATAACTCTCCAATATGAAAGTGTACGGCATAATTCTCTCTTGGATTATCAACATTAAATCCAAAATCAATCGCCAATGGTCCAATCGGGGTTTTGTATCTAACCCCAAATCCAGCGCTATAGTAGCCAATGCTATAATCAGGAGTGGTTCCATCTCCTAAAAAAGTGTTGTCGTTAAAAACAACGCCTCCAACATTTCCATAAATTTTAAATCTAAGCTCAGCTGTTGTTTCAAAAATAGAGTTTGAGCCAACTGCATTGTTTTGGCTATCTACTGGACCTAATTTTCTATATCCATATGCACGATTTGAATTCATACCACCTGCAAAAAAGTGGTATGAGTTTGGAATGCTACCCTCTTGTACATCCATTGAGCCATAACCTGCCTTTAAAGCCAAGATTAGAGATGAGACAGGCATAATATACCCACCATCTATCTTATATTTGTAGTACGAGGCATCTGAGATATTGCTCAACACAGAACCAGCTATTTCTGCATTTATGTAGTGTCCATGTGTTGGGTCAAAAATATTGTCTCTTACATCGTATCCCCACTCTAATTTTGGAGATATTACAAAAAGTGATTTATTTGGAAATTCATAAATATTTTCACTAGCATAAGAGACAGAACTATCAAAAACTAGACTCTCCTTAAAGGTATTAGAAGAGAAAAGTTGTCTGGTATAAACAGAACCAAAACTACTTTTCTCTTTAAAACTTATAAAATCTTCATTGGATAAACCAACTTCTGTCCCCATAGAATTTTTATTATTTAGTGGCATATCAAAGTTTGTAGTTATCTCTTGCTTTATTTGAGTTACTCTTGTATTTAGACTTAATGTCTTTAGATTTCCAAAGAAATTTCTATGTTTTATACTGAGTTTAGCCATAGCACCTTCATTACTACTAGCCCCAATGCTGGCCTGAAAACGAATCGGCTTCTCATTTTCCGTAATCGTTACTTTTGCATCAACCTTGTTGTCCTCAGAGTGGATGGTTGTATCTATAATAGCCTTTGATATGCCGTCATTTGCATACAGATTTTCATAACTTTGTGCGATTTTATTTAGAGAAAATTGCTCATTTTCTTCTATCTTTAAAAGAGATTTTACTATATTTTTATCTATATTTTTAGAGCCAACTACTTCTATTTTTCCAAAATGACATATATTTTTTGGTTTTATTTCATAAACAATATATGCTCTGTTTTCCTCTTTATCAATCCATGCTTTTGATTCCAGATCAATATCGCAAAAGCCTTTATTTGCATACATGGTGGTTATATCCTTTTTACTTTGTGCAAACTTATCTGCGTCAAAAACTTCTCCATCTGTTATATTTAGCGTGCCATCGAGCTTTATATCTGAGATAATCGCTATATCTTTGATGATTGTTGGTTCGTTCTCTTTTATTTGGATAGTTATATTTTTGTTGTTACTACTGTGTGAAAGTTCTGCATGGAAATAACCTCTTGTTTTGTAGTAGTCTTTAAGTGTTTGAGTTATCAGCGAGACTGTTTTTATGTTGATAGATGGTTCTTCTTTTCCAAACTCATAAAAGTATGGTTTTTCTAGATTGATAGACTTATATAACTCTCTTGAGCTTATTTTCTTGTTCCCCTCAAGCAAAAGAGGCAATTTATCACCAAAAAGCAGCGATGAGAGAAAAAAATATATAAGTAATTTTCTCTTCAATGAAACTCCGGTTTAGAAAAAAATAGCACTGGCTCTATTGTGCTTTTTATTTGATTAGTTTTGATAGCCTTGCTTGAAGCTTTAGCCACATCCTATGTTCCATAAGTGGAAAGCCAGCGAAGGTTAAGCCACTCTCTTTTATACTTTTTGTTACACCACTTCTTGCGGCCATTGTTGTAAACGGAGCTATTTCAAGATGCCCAGCTGTTGCACTTTGTCCACCCATAACAACATTTCTACCCATTTTTGTTGAGCCAGAGATTCCTGTTTGAGAAACAAGAACAGAGTGCTCACCTATGATAGAGTTGTGACCGACTTGAACAAGATTATCTATACGGACACCTTTTTTTATAAGTGTTGCACCAAAAACAGCTCTGTCGATCGTGGTGGAGCTTCCAATCTCAACATTATCTTCAATGATAACGATTCCATTTTGATAAATCTTTTTGTGCTCACCCATCCTAGAAGTAGCAAAACCAAAGCCATCACTTCCAATAGTTGTGTTTGCATGAATGATACAGTCGCTGCCAATTTTACAATCTCTATAAACTGTAACACTTGGGTAAATTATAGTGTTATCTCCAACTACAGCCTTACAACCAATATAAACATGAGCCATAATGGTGCAGTTTTTACCGACAACAGCACCATTTGCAATCTCAGCTTTTGGCGACACAGTGGTACCCTTGCCAACTATGGCAGGCTGTAAATCACTCTCTTCAATAGGTGGAGCGAAATGTTTTGATAAAGTTGCCATTTGATAGTATGGAAAATCAACAACTAAAGCGACACAACCATCTGGAACATAAACCTTTGTTGCCTCATCTACAATAACCGCACCAGCTTTAGAGTTTTGAATATCTTTTATGTACTTCGAGTTTGAAACAAAAGATATCTCGTCCTTTGTTGCGTCGGCGAGAGTGTTCATTCTAGTTACCTCAAAGTCCACGCCATGATACTCTGCACCAATTATGAAAGCTATCTCTTTTATTTTCATACTAACTACCTTAAGAATTTAATTCTGCAATTTTACCCTGGATTATTCATTATCTATAGTATTTATCACGCCACTTTGACTAAAAATATATTAGCGTTCCAGCGCTACAGAGCCACTTCTAACTATCTCTTTAGGATTATATCTCTGTATGAGATTTAAAAAGTTTTCAACTCTTTTTGGCTCGTCTGCGACCATAACTATAATTATATTTTCACTAGCATTTACAATTTTGCCATTATAAGCAGCACAAAGAGTGCTTATATCTGTGATATTTTCAGTTACTGGAAATTTTATCAACGCCATCTCTTTTTCAACCAAGTCAGCATGTTCATAAACCTTTAAAACCGGTATAAGCTTATGAAGCTGTTTTGTTATCTGCTCTATTACTCTCACTGAACCAGATGTTACTATGGTTAGTCTAGAGTATTTACTGTTTGGGATTGGAGCAACAGTTAGAGATGTTATGTTATACCCACGACCAGAAAAAAGGTCTGTAATACGAGAAAGCACGCTAGCTTCATTAACTACTATAACAGAGATAACTCTTCTTGCATTTTCGTCTTGCATTATTTTTTCTCCTTTTTCTCTAGTAGCATCATGTTGTAAAGTGAACCACCTGATGGAACCATCGGCATAACATCTTCAAGTCTCTCTACGGCAACATCTATAAAGGCTACAATATTTTTCTCAATCGCATCTTTAAGAGCTATATCAAACTCCTCTTTTGTGGCAACTTTATATCCGATTCCGCCGAAAGCTTCTGAGAGTTTTACAAAATCAGGCTGAATACTTAAATCTGTTTCACTGTATCTTTTATCATAAAATAGTGTTTGCCACTGTCTAACCATCCCAAGATAGTTGTTGTTTAAGATAATGTTAATAACTGGCAATTTTTGCTCAACGGCAGTCATCAACTCTTGACAGTTCATAAGAATAGAGCCATCACCTGTAAAATTTATACTTATTTTCTCAGGAGATGCTGCTTTAACACCTATGGCAGCAGGGAAACCAAAGCCCATGGTTCCAAGTCCACCAGAACTTATAAACTGGCGTGGACGAGAAAATGGATAAAATTGCGCACTCCACATCTGATGTTGTCCAACATCTGTTGAGATATTTGCGCTGTCTCCGAGAAGTTCGCCTACCCTTTCAATTACCCATTGAGGTTTTATATTTTCAGTGTCATCATGATATGCCAATGGATGAAGCTCATCAAAATTTTTGATTGTCTTTCTCCATTGTTCATATTTCTCGGCTTTTATCACTATCGACTGCTCAAGCATCTCGCAAACAACATTTTTAATATCACCAACTATTGGATAATCAGCACTTACAAGCTTGGAGATGCTAGCTGGATCTATATCAACATGAACAACACCTGCATTTTTAGCAAATTCAGATAGCTTTCCAGTTACACGGTCATCAAATCTAGCACCAAGGGCAATAACCAAGTCAGTCTCACTCATCGCCATATTTGCGGCATATGAGCCGTGCATACCGAGCATAGAAACAAGAAGTTCATCATCATGGCTCAAAACGCCTCTAGCCATAAAAGTCTCAACAGCCGGAATACCTGTTTTTTTAACAAGCTCTCTTACTTCGTATGCTGCATTTGAATTTATTACACCTCCGCCAAGATAAAAAAGCGGTCTTCTAGCGTTTGCTATAGCTTCCATCACTTTTTTAATCTGACGAGGATTGCCTTTTGTGTGTGGCTTGTATGTTTCAAGGTCTAGCTCAATTGAGTAGTCAAATTCTGCAATTTGTGCCGTTACATCTTTTGGTATATCAACATGAACAGGACCGGGACGACCGCTAGAAGCAATATAAAACGCCTCTTTTAAAACTCCAGGAAGGTCAGCTGCGTTTGTTACAAGATAGTTATGCTTTGTACAAGAACGACTGATTCCAATAGCATCAATCTCTTGAAATGCATCCGTACCAATAAGACTCATAGGAACCTGTCCGCTAATAACAACAAGCGGAATAGAGTCCATATACGCGTCAGCCAAACCTGTTACGGCGTTAGTGAAACCTGGGCCACTTGTTATAATAGCAACACCAACTTTTCCACTGGCCTTTGAGTATCCTTCGGCTGCGTGGATTGCGGCTTGCTCATGTCTCGTTAGAATATGCTTAAAAGTTTTTTGTTTATATATCTCATCGTAGACATTCATAATAGCTCCGCCTGGATAGCCGAATATTGTCTCAACACCCTCTGCGATTAAAGCCTCAATGACCATCTGTGCGCCACTAATTTGCATGAGAAGTCTCCTATTTAAAAAAATTGTTTAATTATATCAAATCAAGTTATATCGCAGTTTAAAGCTAAATCTAGTTTTCCACTATAATACGGACTTAATCATTGTATATGACATCTAACTATTCATGAGGAGTTGAGTTTGAGATGTTGAATTTAACTCTATTACAGAATATTTAAAAAAAAACTTCGATATACATTGTTACATAATCTGTTAATTAACAACAATGTGTATCTTTTTATATTTTTAATTAACTGCTACTCTCTTATGTAATTTTCTTCTTTCAGTACTTTTTTTATCATCTGCTGGTGCTCTTCACCTTTTGTTTCTACATGAACCGTAACATTTGCATCGCCATAATCAAGAGAAACAGAAGTTCTATCGTATGCAATATGTACTATGTTGGCATTTAGTTGTTGTAAAATCTCCGTAAAACGCATAAGCGAACCGGGTTTATCGATAAGCGTAACGGTTAGCTTCATTTTTCTACCGGATTTCAACAATCCTTTTTCGATAATCACAGAGAGCAGTGTTACATCCACATTTCCGCCACTAAGCACAACTGCTACTTTCTTATCTTTAAGATGCTCTAGTTTATGATGAAGAAGCGCAGCAACACCAACCGCACCAGCACCCTCAACAACAAGTTTTTGTCTCTCCAGCAGAAACAGCATCGCACTTGCAATCTCTTCGTCATCAACACTTACAAATTTATCTACACTCTCAAGCATATAGTTTAGTGTAATAGTTGAAGTGTCTCTGACAGCAATTCCGTCCGCAATAGTTCTCACGCTTAAACTATCAATGGCTTGACCCAAATCAAATGAGTTTTTAAGTGCTGGAGCACCTTTGGCACTTACTCCAATCACTTCAATTTTGGGATTTCTACTCTTAATCGCCTTTGCCATACCAGAGATAAGTCCACCACCACCAACGGGAATAATGACAGCATCAAAGTCGCTACAACCATCTAAAATATCAAGAGCTAAAGTGCCCTGACCTGCCATAACTTCATCATCTTCAAACGGATGCACAAAAATAAGTGAATTCTCTTTGCCATACTTAGTTGCATAGGCATAAGCCTCATCATAATTTCCGCCAGCTAGGATAACCTCTGCGCCATAATATTTGACACCATTTATTTTAGTAAGAGGTGTTGACTCTGGCATAACAATCACCGCCCTTATATTAAACAAAGAGGCTGAGAGTGCTACTCCCTGAGCGTGGTTTCCAGCGCTCGCAGCTACAACACCAGATGCCCGTTGCTCGTCACTTAAAGTTGCTATCTTGTTATACGCACCTCTTATTTTAAAGGCTCCAGTCACTTGGAGATTCTCTTTTTTAAGATAAACCTGACACTCTGCAACTTGACTAAGATTTGGTGCATATGAGAGAGGAGTATCTACGATTACGCCCTTTATTCGATCTCTTGCTTCATATATTTTATTTATATCTAACAACTAAAAACCTTTTTTTATGGATGTTTCTACTGAAGTGCGCGATGTTCTACCATCGTACACATATTTTGAACAACTTGCATTCCTGCATCTTTAGCTTTTTGCGCAGCTTCGTTGTTTACAACTCCTTTTTGAGCCCAAAAAATCTTAACATCGCCTCGTTTTATACAAGCATCAGCAACGCTATGAAGTGCATCTGGCTTTCTAAAAACATCAACCATATCTATCTCAAAAGGTACCTCTAGAAGTGTGCGATAAACTTTCTCACCTAAAATCTCATCCTCTTTAGGGTAGATTGGCACTATCTTAAAGCCCTGCTCTTTTAGGTACTTCGCCACTCTATTACTATCTTTTGTCTCATCGGGTGATAAGCCAAATATTGCAATTGTTTTAGTTGTTTTAAAAATTTCTCTGATTTGTTCTTTATTTGAATTTACTAGTGGAAATTCGCACTCCATAAGACATCCTTTAAAAAAATATCAGTGATTATACCAGAGTGACTATATCTTTTAAGATAAATTAAAATAAAAGTATTAATATTTTAGATATTAAACAATATTATATAAAAATTTATCTGCTTCTTATAATAAAAATAAGTTAGAAAAATATAATAGAAATATATATGTAATTAATATCATTAAAGTCGCATATTTAGGCTAGATAAAGGGTAGAGATTGTAAAATCCTGACCATTTTAAAAAACAAAGGAAAGCTATATGAGTATTCCCATTTATACTTACGACGCGATTGTAGTTGGTGCAGGATTGGCTGGCTGTGCTGCTGCAAGAGAGCTACAAAATGCAGGTAAAAAAGTTGCTGTCATTACAAAACTTCATCCACTAAGAAGCCATTCAGGTGCTGCACAAGGTGGCATAAATGCCGCTTTTAGTGATAAAGACAGTGTTGAGCTTCATGAGTTTGATACAGTAAAAGGAAGCGACTATTTAGCTGATCAAGATGCTGTAGAGTTTATGTGTAAAAATGCTCCAGAGACTATTCGTTGGGCTGAGAGAATGGGTGCTGCATTTAGTAGAACGCCAGATGGCAAAATCGCTCAAAGACCTTTTGGTGGGCAATCTTCTCCTCGTGCATGCTATGCAAAAGATAGAACAGGACTTACTCTTCTTCAAACCATATACGAACAAGCTTTCCGTGTTGGCGTTAAGTTCTGGGATGAGTGGTATGTTGCGGATTTAATCTACAAAGATGGCAAAGTTTCAGGTGTTGTAGCTTTTAACATTAGAGATATGGAAATGGCGATTTTTAACGCTAAGTCGGTAATGTTTGCCACTGGCGGATATGCTCGTGCATACAAAATCAACTCAAACGCTCACGCCAACACTGGTGACGGTCTCTCTATTGTAGCTCGTCATGGTCTTCCGCTTGAAGATATGGAGTTTGTACAATTTCATCCATCTGGACTTTCAGGAAATGGTGTTTTAATCTCTGAAGCTGCTCGTGGTGAAGGTGGAAAACTGTTTAACTCTTTAGGCGAGAGATTTATGGAAAAGTATGCTCCAAGTGCTATGGAGTTAGCATCTCGTGATGTTGTTTCTCGTGCAATCTTAAATGAAATCAGAGAGGGTCGCGGTGTTGGACCTAGAAAAGATGCGGTATTTATAGATGTTACTCATCTTGGTCGTGAAAAAATCATGGAAAGACTTCCAGAGCTTCGTGATTTGGCTATCACATTCTTAGGTCTTGATATGATTAAAGAGCCTATTCTAATCTCTGCAACAGCTCACTACTCAATGGGTGGAATTCCTGTAAATATCGCTGGAAATGTTCGTAAAAACAACTCAGAATTGATTGAAGGTTTCTATGCAGCTGGTGAGTGTTCTTGCGTATCTGTTCATGGAGCAAATCGTCTTGGAGCAAACTCAGTTCTTGAAGCACTTCTGTTTGGTCGTTATGTTGGTAAAACAATGGTTAGCGAAATTGACGACATTAAACTTCGTGTTGCAACGCAAGAAGATGCAAAAACTGCTGTGCATGAAATCGAATCTCTACTACACAAAAATGGTCATGAGACTGTGCCTGCTCTTCGCGAAGAGCTACAACAGTGTATGACTGCAAATGCTGGTGCATTTAGAACAAAAGAGACTCTTGAAATCGCTATTGCTAAAGTAAAAGAGCTTCGTCAAAGATATAAAGATATTCGCATTAAAGACAAATCAAAAGTATTCAATACAGAACTTCAAGAAGCTATAGAGCTTGGTCATATGATTGATTACTCTGCGTTCATTGTTGAGAGTGCTGTTGCTAGAAACGAGAGTCGTGGCGCACACTATAGAGAAGATTTTGAAACTCGTAACGATGAAGAGTTCTTAAAACATACAATGGCTTATATGGATGAAAATGGTGATATTACGCTTGATTATATGGATGTCGTTCTCGGCAAACATGAGTTAAAAGCTAGAACTTATTAAGGAGAGGTGCATGAGTACACATACAATCACCACACAAAAAGTAAATTTTAAAGTATTTCGTTTCAATGCCGAAGATGATTATCTTCCATACTATGAAAACTACAGCATGGATGTTACATCTGAAGAGGTTGTTTTAGACATATTAAACAGAATCAAATGGGATCATGATGGTAGCTTTTCATACCGCCGTAGCTGTCGTCATGGCATCTGTGGGGCTTGCGCTATCAAAGTAAATGGTCGTTCAACTCTTGCTTGTAAAGAGAGTATGACAACTATGATTGAGTACTTTGGAAACGAGCTTACAATTGAGCCGTTAAGTACAAAAAGAGCTGTTAAAGATATGATTATTGATAAGGCTGACTTCTGGGATAAACATGCAAAAGTGAACCCTTACCTTGTTGCAGACATAGATGAAGCTCCGACTTGTGAAAATCTTGTATCGCCTCATGAAGCAGAAGAGTTAGATGAAGCGGATCTTTGTATTCAGTGTGGTGCATGTCACTACGCTTGTCCTGTTGTTGAGATAAATGAAGATTTCTTCGGTCCAGCTGCTTTTGCTGCGGCATATCGCTTTGAATCCGATGTTCGCGATAGTGACGCAGATAGACTTATAGCGGTAAATGAAGAGAAACAAGGTGTCTGGGATTGTGCTAAATGTTTTGAGTGTGCAGAGGTTTGTCCAAAAGATGTAAACCCTATCTCAAAAATCACAAAACTACACCAAATGGCATTTAAAAAAGGTGTTGCGAAAAACAATGTTGCAACTCGCCACGCCGTTGGTTTCTTCCAC
Source organism: Sulfurimonas sp. (assembly GCF_028713515.1). Taxonomy (GTDB): domain Bacteria; phylum Campylobacterota; class Campylobacteria; order Campylobacterales; family Sulfurimonadaceae; genus Sulfurimonas. The sequence goes on from NZ_JAQTOD010000001.1 coordinate 580,611, forward strand.
TCAATCAAAAAGCGCGGTGTGCTTGATGAGGGCGGCTTAGTTCTATACTCTGAGGGTCCATCAATCGTAAAACATATACCTGTCGCACTTCAAATGTTTAGAAAAGGTAAAATAACAATGCCTTGGAATATGCCAAAATCTGACAATCTAGATGAGATTCAAAAACTTATAAAATCATCGTCAACAGTAAAGTTCTAGGAGTAGATAAATGAAAAAATTAAAATATGCACTTTTTACAGGATGTACAGCAAAACAGAGTACTCCAGAACAGATGATGTCAACAATGGCAGTAGCTCGCAAGTTAAACATAGAACTAATCGAACTAACAGAAGCATCTTGCTGTGGTGCTTCGCATCTACAAGATTATGATGACTTTTTATCTCTTGTTCTAAACGCTAGAAATATAGCTTATGCCGAAAAACATGAGCTTACAATGGTAACAATCTGTAATACTTGTCAACTAAACACAGCTATGACAAAACACAGACTCGACAACAATGCAGAGCTAAAAGCAAGAGTAAATGAAAAACTTGCAGAAGTTGGCTTAGAGTACAAGGGTACTTCACTTGTAACTCACTTCCTCTATGCAATTATTGATGATTTTGGTTTAGATAAAATCAAAGAGATGGTTGTAAAACCTCTTAGCCAATTCAACATAGCTCCATTTTACGGATGTCATAATATCCGCCCATCTGAGCTTCACAACGAGTCTCACAAAACAGCGGAAAACCCATACAACCCTACTTCACTTGATGATTTGATTATCGCTTGTGGTGGTAAAAATGTTGAGTATGAGCAAAAAAATAAGTGCTGTGGTTTCCACATCGAGCTACAAGCACCGCACACAGCAGCAGTTCTAACAGGAAATGCTATCGCAGGTGCAACTGACCAAAACGCAGACATGATGGTAACACCATGCCCACTTTGCCACCTAAAACTAGACACGCAAGCACACCACGCATCAAAAGCAATCGGAAGAGAAGTTTCACTCCCAGTTCTTCACATGCAACAGATGATAGGCTTGGCTCTTGGATGTACTCCAGCCGAACTTGGACTAAAACACCATGTTACGGAAGTTAACTTTATCTAAAACTAAAAAATAGAGAGGTTTTCTCTCTGTTTTCTTTCTCTCCTCCTTTTATCGCGTAAATTAGTCTCAGAAGTTGTTAAAATGAAAATTTATTCACAGTATAATTTTAATTTTTGTGAAATTCACTTAAGTTTTGATAAAATGGTATATCAATAAATTATTGGAGTTTATTATGCAAACAATAGCAGTGCAAATTAAAAATGATTATGTTCAGAAGTTTATGAAGTATGTTAATAGTCATAGTGAGCATATTGCCATCGCAAAAGATAAAAACTTAGAATGTGACCCATATTTTTATGAGAGACAAAAAGAGTTACATCAAATAAAAAATGATATTGATAATGGTAAAATTAAAATGATAGAAAATGATGATTTTTGGGATGATATAGATAATTATGTAGAAACTCTGAAAAAATGAGAATTATAAATAATCCAGAATTTTCTAAAGAATTAAAAGATATACTCAAAAATATAGCAAACGATAAGCCACTCGCTAGCAAAAAATTTGCTAAAGAGCTAAAAGAAAACATCAAAAATATTCCAAATAACCCATATATGTATCCGCCATCACAGTATTTTAATGATAAAGATGTAAGAGACATGACATATAAAAAATATACTATAGTCTATCAAGTGGTATTAGAAAGAAATACTATAGAAATAATGAAAATATTCAATAAAAATAAACCGTCATAACAGAACAGATTGAGCGAAAAGTAGGGATTCATTCACAGGGGCATTTTTTTCAAAACTCGAAAAAGTAAGCCAATAAGGCTATAAGTCCTCCGCTACATAGGTATATGCCTCAAGCGGCATGCCACTGAGTTTGAATGTTATATGTAAATATTAGATTACTCTCTGTGAACGAATCTCCACTTTTTGTCAAAAATAATATACTCTAAATTTCAACTAAACTACAGTCTTTCAATTTGTCATAAAATTACACTACTGTAAATGAATCTCCACCTTTTACTCGTTCCCATCGTCTTCGATGGGAACACACACAACTAATACTGACGATCACAGAGCGTGGAAACTAGAAAAGACGGTTACTCTCAAGTAAGCATGAATCTATCAAAATCATTAATAAGTAAAGTTGTGAAAAGTGAAAGTAGAGATTCACTCACAGGGGTGTAATTAATATTAGATATAATATTTCAATGATTTAAAAATATGGAATTTCAATGTTCAAAATAATGGCAAGGTCAATATATGCATTACTTATCTTCATAGGAGTAGTAGGTGGAGTTTGGTCTTTTTATAATGAATTAGTTTCATTAGAAGATTATAAGCTATCTCTTTTTTTGAAAAGTGAAGAAAAACTTATTGAAAATGAACATTCTAATATTGGCCTAACTATGGCATATAATGGGGTTGGAATCAACTCTCTTTACCTAACTAAATATACACTAAAAAATACTGGGAAAAGAGCATTAACTAGAGATTATATTTATGAGCCAATCCAAATATCTATTGGTAATAAAAATAGTATTTTAAAAGTAACATCAAACAATCATCTACTAACTCATACAAATGACTCAATAACTATTAAATGGGATTTATTTAATCCAGATGAAAGTATAAATGTCTTAATTTTTTCAACTGAACCAATCAAACTGAATATCCATCAAAAAATTAAAGAAATTAAAACGATCACGTTCGTTAATGAAATTAAAAATCCAACAATAACCAAACGATTCAAATCTATAAATATAATCTGGTATTTACTAATGATTTTTGCTATGTTAATTACTATTGATGGACTTTTTTTAATAAAAAATGATTCAAAACTTGATAAAATTTTTGCATTTCTTAAATCTTTACCTACTTTGAAAAGCATTGAAAAAGAAGATTACTTCTCAGAGCTCAAAAAATTATACGAAGATTATTATAATTCTGCTCCACTACTCTTTGTAAAACCTAATGATTTGAAAAAATTAATTTCTGCATATATTACCCCATTAGAAACTATTTCTGATTTCGAGCTTGTTAGAGCCAAACAAGAGGGTATCAACTATGTGCGTAATGCAAATTTATACAATATTAGAACACAGAATATACTGTTTGGCCCTATTCTTTTTATTATTTCTTTTATTGCTATTATAGTTTTATTATTTCTTCCATCTTTCCCAATTTTTTAAATTACACCCCTGTGAATGAATCTCCACTTTTTATCAAAAAATTATATACTCTAAATTTCAACTAAACTAAAATCTTTCAATTTGCCATATATTTTATTGTAATGAATATAAATGGCTAAGATGCATGATTAAAATATAGGATTGACAAATGCCGACAAGATTAAGAGTGGACTTAGCTGGTTATCATCATATTGTAAATCGTGGAGTAAATCGTTGTGATGTTTTCAACTCCAATGAGGATAAAGAAATATTTTTACAAATCATCAATAAAAGTGCCATGCTTTATAAGACAACACTACATGATTACTGTTTAATGGACAATCATTATCACTTTCTGATAGAGACACAAAAGGAAAATCTATCATCTTTTATGAGAGTAGTTAACGCAAACTATGCAAAATATTTTAACAAAAAATATAAACGCAGTGGGCATCTATGGCAAGATAGATACAAATCAAAATACATTACCTCTGAAAACTATCTTTATTCACTAATCAGATATATTGAAAACAATCCTCTTGAGGCCTCTATGGTTCATAAGATAGGTGCTTATCCATACACATTATCATTTCTGATTTTTAACGCAAAAGATTACTATCCATGCTGTAGTGATTCTATCTTAATCAAACAATTTGACCTCAAAACTTTGAACGAATTTTTAGGAGAACCTATGAATGACAAAGAGCTACAATGTATAAAAACAAAAGAGAAGCAAAAAATACTCAAAGAAGATGGTATTTTATATGTGAAGCAAGAAAAACAATTTCAAGAGCATTTTTATGATATTTCCACAAATTCAGATAGAAACTTAGCAATACTTAATGCATACCAAGACGGTTACTCTCAAGTAAGCATAGCCTCATATTTGAATCTATCAAAATCATTGATATGTAAAGTTGTAAAAAGCAAAAGTGGAGATTCACTCAAAGGGGTGTAATTTACAAACATTATCCATAAAAATAGCAATCTCAGAGTAGTTTTAAATTTTGCTATTTCCTATAATTCTCCTACAAAGTTTTAAAAAGAGGTTCTATGAAAAAAACAACTAAAGATGAATATCTTCAAAGTATCTATAAAGTTATTTATTATATTGAACAAAATTATAATAATGATTTAACTCTTGAAGAGTTGTCAAAAGTTGCAAGTTTTTCAAAATACCATTTTCATAGAATTTTCAGCTCTGTAATTGATGAGAATTTGAGTGACTATATAAGAAGAGTAAGACTTTCAAGTACAACAATGAAATTTAAAACAAATCTAAGCATCACCCAAATAGCACAAACAAGCGGATATGAAACTCACGCTTCTTTTTCTAAAGCTTTTAAAAAGCATTTTAAGATAACTCCAAAAGAGTTTTCAAAAAATGCAAAAAAGAAAAAAGGAAACAAAATGTTAGAACCAAAAATTGTAGAGATAGAAACTATTGATGTTTTGTATGTGAGAAAAACTGGAAGTTATATGCATTCTGCTGATGAGGCGTGGAAAACGATGGTAACATTTGTTAGTCAGAATGAGCTATTTGAAAAAGCAGTTGCACGGTATGGTATTTCTCATGATAATCCAAATGTGATAGAAGAACATAATTTGAGATATGATGCTTGTTTGGAATTAAATGAAAGTGTAAATCCAATGGGAGAAGTATCTATCAAACAAATTGCCGGCGGTAAATATGCTCTTTTTATGCATAAAGGTTCTTATGCACTTATAGGTGAAACTTTTAGAAACATAGGTGATTGGATAGTTGAAAGTGGTGTAAGTTTAAGAGATGAACCATCATTTCAAAAATATCTTAATCTTGACCCTACAGGAATAAAAGAAGAAGATTTACGAACAGAGCTTTATGTACCAATTAACTGATATTGATAACAAAACTTTGGAAAGAAATAGTTTACCCTAGCGGGATTCATATTTCTCAAGTAAAATGTTATACACCAAAAGGAACTTACATTGAATATAGAGTATAAATTAAATCCAAGCCTAACAGAAAATGAATTTATAGATATTCTTAATCGTTCAACTTTAGGCGAAAGAAGACCTATTGATGACAAAGAGTGCATTAATGGCATGATAAAGCATGCAGATATTATTGTTATAGCAACCGAGAATGAAAAAATAGTTGGTGTAGCTAGGTCAGTAACTGACTTTAACTACTGTTGCTATTTATCTGATTTAGCGGTAGATAAAGAATATCAGGCACAAGGCATTGGTAAGAAACTTATAGATATGACACAAAAACAACTGGGTGAAAAATGTAAAATTATTTTACTATCTGCACCAAGCGCAACAGAGTATTATCCAAAAGTAGGATTTACACAACACGCTTCAGCTTGGACTCTTGCGAGAGATAAAAAGATAGTATAAACAGATGTGTTGCTTGTTCTCATCGTCCTCAATGGAAATGTATATAACCAACACTAACAATATGGAAGTTAGAAAAATTGACATCCTAAAAATATTAAGATAAAATGACAATATCTTGTCAATTAGGAGTTTTAATATGCAAGCAGTATTTTATTCACAAGCTAGAAACAATTTAAGAGATCTTATCAACAAAGTTTGTGATGATTTTGATGAGTATATCATCACAACAAAAGATGACAAATCAGCGGTTTTGATCTCTTACGAGGAGTATAGTTCTATGAAAGAGACCATGTATCTGCTCTCATCCAAAAACAATAGAGATAGACTAAATGAATCCATGGATCAAATTGAGAATTTAAAATTTTCAAAAAGAGAAATTGAGTTATGATTATTGGATTTTCTGATAATACATGGGAAGATTATCAGTTTTGGGTGCAAAATGACAAAAAAATAGTAAAAAGAATCAATCTGCTTATAGAGGATATAAAAAGAAATCCGATTGACTCAAATGGATTAGGTAAACCTGAGAGACTAAAAGAAAACTATCAAGGATATATTTCTAGAAGAATAACCGCAGAACATAGGCTGGTTTATAAAATAATTGACGATTTGCTTGTGATTGCGCAATGCAAATTTCATTACTAACTAACTACTAGCAATAATTTACACAAAACGAAATCCAAACAAACTTACTAAAAGATATAATGAGACTTGATGATTAGGTACAAATATACAATATAGTTTCAACTATTTTAGACACAGGCAAAATTTATAGCACTTAGTTTTTAGGTCTAAAAGCTTTTATAACTTCCTCGTTAGTTTCAATATATGGTCCCTCAATCAAGTCGATACAGTAAGGAACTGCTGGGAAGACTGCATCTAGACACTCTCTTATTGATTTTGGTTTTCCCGGTAGGTTTATGATTAGGCTTTTGCCTCTTATGCCTGCGCTTTGGCGAGATAGGATTGCTGTTGGTACATACTTAAGACTCACCTGACGCATTAGTTCACCAAATCCCGGCATCATCTTCTCGCATACATTCTCAGTTGCTTCTGGAGTTACATCTCTTAGGGCTGGACCTGTTCCGCCTGTTGTAACGACCAAACAGCACTCCTCTTTATCGCAAAGTTCTATCATTGTAGATTCTAAAATATCTTGCTCATCAGGGATGCATCTGTAAACTATCTCAAACTCACTTTTTAGATAATCTTTCATAGTATCTTGAATCGCTACTCCTGAAATATCCTCATATATGCCTTTGCTTGCTCTATCACTTGCCGTTATTACGCCTATCTTAATCTTGCTCAATATAATATCTCCTAATTCGTTTGTAAAAAATGGTTTGCATTTTTAATATATGTCACAGTTGCTACTTCTAAGAAAAACTCTCTTGCTCCAACGACATCTATGATTTTATCTTCACCGCCAAGATAAACTTCTAGTTTTATACCTTTACTAACCAAAAAATGTAGCTCTTTTGCATCCCACACATAATCTAGTAACTCTTCAAGTTCATCCAAGCTTGCATCATAATGCTCCAAATCTCTCTTTGGGTATGGATAAAAAGCAACTTTTACAAACTCCTCCAAATAGCTTTTTTTATCTTTAATAAAGCCCAAAATCTGGGTTTTTTTGAACTCTCTACTTTTGGTTTGAAAAAATATTGGGGAAAACAGTTGCAGAGTATCTACTCTTTTGGAGTTCTCTAACTGCTCTTTAGCGTATTTTAGTGCTTTGGTAGCTCCATAGCTAAATCCGCAAACACTGTAATCTGAACTATTTATATACTCCTTGAAGAAGTGCTCATCATTTTTTAGAGAAAATCCACTATAAAACTTCATCTATCAACCCTCTAACTGCCGATTTTGTTATGCTTTCCCTCTCATAAAGAATATTCTCAACTTGTCTCATAACCAAAAGCATAGAACTAAGAAAAACTCTTGTCTCTTCATATAACCTACTCATCAAAACCTCTGCTTCACCATTTTTAGAGATAAGCGTTGCTCCCATGCCATACTCTTTGAGCATTTTATGGACTATCTCTTTTGCTTCATCCAAATCATCTTTGGCACTGCTTACATGCTCTTTAAATTTTATATCACAAGCTACTAAACCAGCTAAGAGCATCTTTACTCTTGATTCTAGTTCATGCTCAATCAATGGCTCATCAGTTGCTGGGGTAAGTTTCTCGCTTGATAGCATCAATTTCTCAAATGGCAAGTCGAAGTAAGTAGCGCAGATAACTTTTCCAGATTGGTAAGTTATGCGATACTCTTTTTGCTTTTCACTTAAAATCTGGAGTTTTTTCTTTCCAAACATTACCTTATCTTTGACTTGATGAAAATGCTCTAATGTAACTTGAAAATTTTGCTCTCTGATTGAAAGGAGTGCTGCTTCATTTACCAGTGCCGCCAATGATGCGCCGTTAAAACCGACTGTCATATTTGCCAATATTTTTAAATCTACATTGTTTGGTATTTTACTTAGATATTTAGAGAGGATTGACTCCCTCTCTTTCTTTGTTGGAAGTTCTACAAAAACTCTTCTATCAAATCGTCCAGCTCTAAGAAGTGCCGAATCTAGGACATCTATCTTGTTTGTAGCTGCGACAACAATTACACCGCTAGAACTCTCAAAACCATCCATCTCTGTAAGAAGTTGGTTTAGAGTGGCTTCTCTCTCATCATTTCTCTGTCCATCTCTTTTTTTACCAACAGCATCTATCTCATCTATAAATATAATAGCAGGAGAGTTGTTTTTGGCAGCTGTAAAAAGGTCATGAACTCTCTTTGCTCCCATCCCAACATAAATCTGGACAAAAGATGCACCACTTTGATAGTAAAACGGTACACCTGCCTCGTGTGCCACAGCTTTTGCTATCATAGTTTTTCCAACCCCCGGAGGACCAACCAAAAGAACACCACGAGGCATTCTAGCACCAAAACTTTTATATCGTTTTGGATTTTTCATAAAGTCTATAATCTCTTCAAGTTCTGCTTTTACATCACTTATGCCACCAATATCGCCAAAGGATACATCACTCTTGATTGATTCAATTACAGATGATGATTCCAGCATTGATTTTGCTGAATTTTGTTCTGTCTTAGTACCTATGGAGTAGTTGCTTCTTTGAAACCATCTAAAAATAAGAGAGCCGATGCCCAAAAACAAAACTAAAAAGAGAAGATAAACAATGATGCTTGGACCACTTTGCACTTCTACTTCATAATCTACAAACATTTTTGGGGTGACTTGTGAAGAAGCAATTTTATATAGTTCGCTGTCTGTTTTAAGATATACATACTCTTTAGATACTATCACTTTTTTCACTTTGTGATTTTCTAAAATATCAGTTGCATTATTAAGTGTTATTGGATCTGCGCTATCTCTTAACATTGCAAATAAAATCAAGATGATTATCAAAAAAGCAGATGTATAGAGTGCAATTCTGTTTGATTTAGACTCTAGCATAGTTGGCATCCTCTCTTGCGTCATACTTTGTGATATTTATCCAGTTTCCAACCAAATCTTCATCGGACTCAATAATTATCTTATTAAAATGCTGGTCGTATCCTACAAACAAACCATCTTTTTCACTCTCAACCAAAACATCAAGTTCCCCGCTAAAACTCTTTCTAAACTCAAGATTTTTTGATACAACCAGTGTTTCAAGCTCATGAAGTCTCTCTTTTGCGATATTTCCACTTACCTCTGGTTTCATGGTTGCTGCTGGTGTCCCATCTCTTTTTGAGTAGGTAAATGCGTGAAGATGGGTTAGTGGCAAATCCTTAGCATTTCTCATAGCCTCTGCCCAAAGCTCTTGGCTCTCTCCTGGATGCCCTGTGATAAAATCAGTTCCTATCGCAAACCCTTTTTCTGCCAAGAGCTCAAACAGCTCTCTATCTTTTTTATAAATATTTCGTCTATTCATATACTTTAACATCTGAGGAGAGGTGTGTTGAAGTGCAATATGCAGGTGTTTTTCAAGCCAAGGTTCACTCAAAATCTCTTTAAATTCATCGCTCATCTGAACAGGTTCCACACTCCCAAGTCTAATGCGTCTAACACCTCTAATCTGTGAGATTCTTTTCATAAGAGATGCTATAGAACTATCTGTTTTTTGTCCGTAGCTTCCAACATTTGTACCCGTCAAGATAAACTCTCCAAAGCCATTTCCTGCAAGCTTTGTGATCTGCTCTAAAATTCTGCTCTCTGGCATACTTCTGGCATCTCCACGAACCGATGGGATTATGCAGTATGAACAGCGAAAGTCACAACCCTCTTGAATCTTTATAAACGCCCTGCTCTTGCCGATAAAATCATCAACAACAGCTTCATCTATGTAGTTTAAATCGCCAAGCTCATAAAATGGCTCTTCTCTTTTTAACATCTCATCTATTTTTAGCTTTTCACTTTGACCAAATACGCCTGAAACTCTGCCTTGTTCTAAGAGTTTTTCACCCTTTGTATGCGCTCCACAACCTGTTAAAAATATTTTAGCCCCGCCATTTTTTTCTACTTGCGAGATATATGAGCGAACATGGGAGTCGGCACCGTTTGTAACGGTGCAAGAGTTTACAACAACAACATCTGCTTCGTTTTCATCTTCTGTAATGTCATAATCTTTTAAAGCGCCCATCATAACTTGCGAGTCATAAAGGTTTGTTCTACAGCCGAATGTTTTAAAATATACTTTTTGCTTCACTGAACATCTCCGAATTCTGTAAAAAGTGCTCTTGTCTCAGAACCTTCAATATTGATTTTTTGAGTAGGATAAGCAATTATAATGTCATCTTCTTTGTTAAAAGCATCAATAATTTCAGTAGATATAGTGCTTCTTAACACTAATGTACCGTAAGCATTAGTCAAATACCAAGAGTCAATAGATATACCGTTTGGCTCTATAAAAGAGAATATTCTAGGCTCCACATTTGTATTTTTAAGACTATATTCACTTCTCAATTTACCCAACTGCTTTCTAGTTATATCAGTATAGCCCTTGGCATATTTTTTTGTTATTTCTCTACAAAGATGCATGGCTTTTTTATGATTTGAATCAAATGTTATGGTTATTTGAACACCATCCCAAACAGTTTTTAAAGAACCGTGTGTGTAATTTGCAACCATTCTAGTGAATATGTAATTATTTGGTACAAATATAATTCTTCCGGCTCTTCTGTTTTTCATAATAGAAGTTAAAGTAACATCTTCTAGTATAGTCATGCGAAGAAGCGAAATATCCATAACATCCCCTATATACTGCATACCATCCATATCCACACGGATTCTGTCTCCAACGCGAATACTACCGCCAAACACTATTACAAGCCATCCCAATATGCTCATAAACCAATCTTTCATGGCAATAGCGATACCAGCAGATGCAAATCCAAGTATTGTTACTAGATATCCTGCATTCTCAATATAACTAAAAAACACAATTAAAATTATCAGAGTAAAATTTATAAAAGTAATGACTTTGTTGGCCATATAAAATCTATCATTATCGGTGATATATTTTTTTATGAAGAGCTTAAGAAGAAAAAATATAACAAATATTACTAGAACAGTTATTCCTATTTTTACAAGCTTGATTATCTGTGCATCTATGCTTTTATCAACTTCTATCTCTACAATATCAAGCCTCTGTCTGTAGACCTCAGAAGCGACAACCATTGTATCTATGGCAATTTCAAACTGTTCAAGTTGCTTATTTTTATTTTTAATATCGCTTAAAAATTTATTTTCTGGGTCTAACTTCTCTATCTCTTTGTATATTTGCATTTCTGATTTTAAAAGAGCGATAATTTCACTAAGCTCTTTCTTTTTTAATTCATAGTCATCAAAATTCTTTTCTAGTGCCTTAATGTGAGATATACCGGTAAATATATCAATTGGATTGGTTATTGGCTGTGCTTTTTCTATGATTGGCGGAGTTAGTAGATTTGAAAATGGAGAGCCATCTTTCTTTTTTAACTCGCTTGTTTGTGATATCAAAATACTTCTTTTTGAAACAAGTGTATTTAACTCATCAATCTCATCTAGTGATTTATCTGGTTTTCTTTGAAGATAGCTGATTTTTTCTTTTACTTTTTCTAAATTTTTGGAAACTTCCAATGATGTAAGGTATGAGTCACGACTCTTTATCCAAACACTATTTTTGTTAGCTATTTTTGCCTCAATTGTTTTTAAATCAGACAAATATAAGGAAACATTTTCTTTTTTAAAGTTCTCTTTTTCTAACTCTTTTTGCTCTTTTGTGAGCTCTATTGTTTTTTGTTTACTGCCTGAATCAAATTGTTTAATGGTGGCTGAAAAAAGCAATGTGGAAGCAATCAGCAATAAAAACAGTGTTCTATTCATCTATCTATCTCCAAATCTATTCAAAACAGAAACAACAGTGCTAGCATCAATCTTGTCAGTTATAACAACATCACCTATTCCACGAGGCAAAATAAAAGTTACCGATGAATCAGAGCTTTTTTTATCCAAAGAGAAAAGCTCATAAAAAGCATCTGCATCTTTAATCTCGTAAGACACCGGCAGTGCATATTTTTCCAAAAGCACCTTAACTCTGGATGCTTCTTCGGCGTTCATGAGTCCGACTTCAACAGCTAGTTCATTTGCCATCACCATGCCAATAGCCACCGCTTCACCATGTAAAAATTCTTTATATGCAGTCTCATTTTCTATAACATGACCGAAAGTATGCCCATAATTAAGAGCAGCTCTTAGCCCATGCTCTTTCTCATCTTGCGCCACAACACTAGCTTTTGTTTGTACGGCTTGTTTTATTACATCAACTAAAATCTCTTTATCATCAAGATTTGCGCCCTCTAAAAATTTAAAAAAAACTTCATTAAAAGTAACTGCCATTTTGACTATTTCAGCAAAACCAGCACCAAACTCTCTTTTTGGTAGAGTCGTTAAAAAATATGGGTCGATATAGACCGCTTTTGGTTGATGAAAAGAGCCAATAAGATTTTTCCCAAAGGCATTATTCATGCCAGTTTTGCCACCAACGCTTGCATCTACTTGAGAGAGAAGCGTTGTTGGAATCTGAATAAAATCAATCCCTCTTTGATAGATGCTAGCAGCGTATCCCGTCATATCACCAATAACACCGCCACCAAAGGCAATCAACATAGATTTACGGTTAAATCTATGTTCAAACAAAGAGTTTAAAATCTCATCTATACTCTCTTGATTTTTATACTCTTCGCCATCCTTTAAAGTTATGACATGAAGCTCTTTTGCACTAATTTTTGAAAGAAGATACCCTAAGTGAAGTTTAGAGATAGTGGAGTTTGTAACAATAGCTACTTTTTTATCAAAATGAAGCTTTGGAAGTGTGTCGATTGTAATGTCATACGAATCATCAACAATCTTTTTAAGAGCGATATTTACTTGCATTTTTTATCCATAAATAATTTATATAATCTCGTAGATGATACTTAAAAAATACTAATAAATCGCTAATAAAGTGCCAAATCAAGAATCTGATATAGACAAAAATTAAAAAACTATTTTAAATTTTTAAAGAGTGCTTATTTTTCTTTAGTTTTTTTAGCTGTTTTTTGCGTCTCTTTAGGGTGGCGCGGTTTCATTTTTCTATCTTTAGTGGAGCTTTCTATTTTATCTGGGTATAGATAAAAATCTCTATACCTATGACACTCTTAGCTATTACGCTTCAGATAAATTACCCCAAGCGGAGGTAGAGTTAGCGAGATGGAAAGCTCTCTTCCCATGGCTGATTCTCTGGTTGCTTGAACTGGTTTAGTGTTTCCAATGTTCCACCCATCATAAGCAGTGGATTGAGAGTTAAATATCTCTTCGTATTCTCCCTCATGGGGAACACCTAAAAGATAACCATCTCGCGTTATATCAGAGAAATTACAAACAACATAAATAGTCTCAAGGGGATTATCACTTTTGCGCATAAAGCTGATACAGTTGTGGCTGTAGTCTCTATCATCAATCCACTCAAACCCCTCTCGTTTCTCATCATATAGATGTAAAGCTCGCTCAAGGCGATACAGTTGGTTTAGAGAACTAACCATTTTTTGCAAACCACTGTGCAGAGGGTACTCAAGCAGATGCCAATCAAGTGAGCGCTCAAAATTCCACTCTGCAAACTGGGCAATTTCGCCTCCCATAAAGAGCAATTTTTTTCCAGGATGAGCCATCATGTAAGCATACAAAGAGCGTAAATTGGCAAATTTCTGGTTGTTGTCGCCTGGCATCTTGTTAATCAAAGAGCCTTTCATGTGGACAACTTCATCATGACTAAGCGGCAGCATAAAGTTTTCATCAAATCCATACCACATACTAAATGTGAGCTGATGATGATGATGCGATCGGTAGATTGGGTCATAACTCATATATTTTAGTGAGTCATGCATCCAGCCCATATTCCACTTAAATCCAAATCCCAATCCTCCAACGCTAACAGGACGAGTTACCATCGGAAAAGCAGTTGATTCCTCAGCAATCATCACAATGTCACAAAATTCACCATAGATGAGCGTGTTTAGCTTTTTTAAAAATTCTATGGCTTCAAGATTTTTATTTCCGCCATGTTTATTTGGTATCCACTCTCCCTCTTTGCGCGCATAATCAAGATGGAGCATAGATGCAACTCCATCAACGCGAATCCCATCAATGTGATATTTATCACACCAAAACATTGCGGAACTTAGCAAGAATGACTGCACTTCATTTCGTCCATAGTTAAAGATGATGCTACCCCACTCAGGATGAAAACCTTGACGCGGATCGTCATGTTCATAAAGTGCCGTTCCATCAAAGTTTATAAGTCCATGCATATCAACCGCAAAATGTGAAGGCACCCAATCCATAATAACGCCAATGCCATTTTGATGAAGAGTATCAATCAAAAACATAAGATCATTTGGAGTTCCAAAACGCGCTGTTGCTGAGAAATATCCAACAACTTGATATCCCCATGAGCCATCATACGGAAATTCCGTGAGTGGCATAAACTCAACATGAGTATAATTCATCATCTTAAGATATTCTACAAGCTCATTTGCCAGCTCAAAATAAGTTAAAGAGCGATTATCCTCCTCCACCTTTCTTCGCCACGAGCCTAGATGTATCTCATAAACAGTGATTGGTGCGTCATGTGCATTTTTCTTAAATCTATTTGCCATCCACTCGCCATCGTTCCAAACATTTTTATCAATATTCCAAACTTTAGATGCTGATTTTGCTGGCACTTCTGCATAGAATCCAAAAGGATCGCTCTTATCATGGATGATATTATGAAATTTTGAGACAATGTGATATTTGTAGGTAACTCCCATTGTAACACCAAGAACAAACCCTTCCCAAATCCCAGAATCATCGCTCCTAAGAGCCAAAGGGTGTGTTGTTGTGCTGTAGTGGTTAAAATCGCCACGAACACTTACAGACGCCGCATTTGGAGCCCACACTGCAAAATGAACTCCCATCTCTGCATCACGCTCCATTGGGTGAGCCCCAAATTTGTTGTAAAGTTTAGTGTGATTACCTTGTTTAAATAGGTAAATATCCATCTCGCTAAGCAGAGATATATCGTGATATATAGGGTGATTATACATGTCCTTTTCTCCCTTTTGCAATCTTATAGTAAAGTGCTTCATACTCTTTAGCTGCAGCAATCCAGTCAAAGCGTGCGGACATAGCATTTTTACGCAAATTATCAAATCCTACTTTATCGTTATAGTAGGTATAAACAGCCCAGCCAATTGTATTAAAAAGAGCCTCTGGCGTAGCATCGGTAAACTTAAATCCGTTGCCGTACTTTGAATCGTTGTGGTAACTCTCAATCGTATCATCTAAGCCACCAGTTGCGCGAACAATGGGAAGTGTTCCATAGCGAAGGCTATAGATTTGGTTTAATCCACATGGTTCAAAAAGTGAAGGCATCAAAAAGAGGTCACTTCCAGCTTCTATTTTGTGTGCTAAATCATTTCTGTATCCAATGTAACAACTAAATTTTTCGGGATATTTAAACGCAATTTCTCCAAAAAAGTGCTCAGCCCACTTCTCTCCTGCACCTAGCATCACAATCTGAATATCCATCTCTAAAATTTTGTAAATAGCAGATGCAAGCAGGTGGATTCCTTTTTGCTCAACTAACCTGCCAACAAATCCAATCAGAGGGACATCTCCTCTTTGGGGAAGGTTAAAACTCGCCTGAATATCCGCTTTACAGATAGCCTTTGGACTCATATTCTTAGTATCAAATTTTTTGGCAATAAATGAGTCAAGTGAAGGATTCCACTCATCATAATCTACGCCATTAAGTATCCCATGAAGTTTATATGAGTATGAGTCAATCAACCCATTAAGCCCCCAACCAAACTCGTTTGAGCGAATCTCCTGCGCATATTTTTGACTTACTGTACTCACTGCATCTGCGTGAACGATACCACCTTTAAGAAGATTTACGCTGTCATGCTCTTGCATTTCATAAAAGTGATTCCAGCCGATTCCCATAACATCCATCACTCCTTTGTAAAACTTCCCTTGATGTTGGAGGTTGTGGATACTCAAAAGAGAGCCTGTGTAGGCGAAATTACTATCAAACGCGTAAATTGTGTTTAGTAGCATTGGTATAGTTGCGGTATGCCAATCATTTGCGTGAATCACATCTGGATGAAACTCAAGCTTTTTTGCCAACTGCATCACGGCACGCGAGAAGAAGATAAACCTATTATCATTGTCATCATATCCATTTACACCATCATCATACAGACCACTGCGACCAAAAAAATCTTCGTACTCAATAAAATATACAGGGACCGCACTATCAGGCAAAACTCCCTCATAGACCAAAGCCCAAATTTCGCCCATAATTCCCATAGGAACTCCAAGGGCACCTACTAATGGTTTTAACTTATACTTCTTGATATCTACAACATAATAACGAGGCATAACCACTCGCACATCATGTCCAAGAGAGTGGAGCGCTTTAGGAAGTGCGCCAACCACATCAGCCAAACCGCCAGTTTTGGCAAAAGGAACAACCTCTGAGGCTGCTATGAGTATCTTTAATTTATTCATAAATTTTTCCTAATAATTTTGCACCCTCAAGTGATGCATTTTCTAAAAAACTCTGTTCGATGCGAAGTGATTCTAGGGATGGACCTAGCGCATAATTTTTTATATTTTCTTTTATAAAGTCAATTAGATAAGAATTTTGAGCTATAACACCTCCACCTAAAACAACTATTTCTGGATTAGAGATGGTTATTAGCGTTCCAATGGCATAAAGTAGTCCCTGCTCAAAATTCTCTGCAACTTGGCGTTCTTCTTTGATTTGTGAATTTTTAAGCTCCGTAAGATTTGAAAGTTTATTGCTCCCATAATAGTTTAGCCATTTAGCCATAGCAGAGCCAGATGAGTAGAGTTCAATGCAGTTATTTCGTCCACATCCACAAAAAAATGGAGCTTTCCTATAGGGAATGTGCCCTATTTCGTAAGAGATATTTCTACTTCCTCGTACTAATTTTTTGTTATCTATAACTGCTGAACCGATGCCAGTTCCTACAAACAACAGAGCGATATTATCTGATTTCCAATACTCCGCTTCTGCAAAAATAGCACAGTTGAGGTCGTTGTCAATCTTAAGCTCAACGCCATAGCGCTCTTTTACACGGTGCATAATCTCATATTCATCAATATGAATATTTGGAGCAGCAATAATAACCCCACCATCTACCTGCCCAGCGTACGAAATCCCAATAAATTCAATATCATTATGAGCCATAATTATAGTGTCAATATACTGCATTAACCCTGTAGAATCAGTTTTGATTTTCTCCTGCAAAACCACTCCGTCACTATAGATTTCGCTTCGCAGATAGGTGCCACCAACATCTATAAAAAGTTTTTTCATTTTAGAAGTTTCTCATAAAGATCGCTATAAATTTTCGCGCTTTTCGTCCAAGAAAAATCACATTTCATATTGTGATTGGCAATCTCTTCAAAGAGTTTTTTATCACTGTAAAGATCAAGTGCTTTTTGAACTGCCCCTACAAAAGAACGAGATTTTGGGGTGTTAAACAGCACTCCATATCCATACGAGCTCGCAGCATCATAACCATCAAAACGCTTTACAGTATCCGCCAATCCTCCAACATGGTGGACGATTGGGATAGACCCATAAGCAAAAGCAATCATTTGATTTAAACCACACGGCTCAAAAAGTGATGGCATCAGTAAAAAGTCACTTGCGGCGTACATCTGATGTGCAAATGCTTCATCATACTTAATCGTTAAATGTATATTTTTATGGCGCTGAGAGAGAAGCGTTAGCTCTTCATGAAAGTGATTTGCACCTTCCC
The DNA here is from genome assembly GCF_028713515.1 of Sulfurimonas sp. GTDB lineage: Bacteria > Campylobacterota > Campylobacteria > Campylobacterales > Sulfurimonadaceae > Sulfurimonas. The sequence continues at coordinate 598,557 of NZ_JAQTOD010000001.1, forward strand.
CTAAAAGTGCGATATTGCAATCCATATGGGCAATTTTATCAAGAGATTCAATCAACAAATCCATCCCTTTTTGCTCAGCAAAACGACCAATAAACACAAAAAGTGGTTTTGTCACTCCTTTGAGTTTAATGTGCTTTAAAAAGGCACTCTTAGATACTCGTTTGCCTTTTACGCTATTATAGGTAGCAACTAAAGCCGTGTCACTAACAGGGGAAAAATGCTCTGCATCAATGCCATTGAGTATGCCTCTTAGTTTATAAGAATGAAGTTCTAAAAAACCCTCCAGTCCACATCCATATTTATGAGATAAAATCTCCTTTGCATAAGTAGGACTGACTGTTGTAACGCTTTGTGCGTAAGCGATTCCAGCTTTTATGAAATTCACTTTATTATAAAACTCAAGAGCATCCATCGTAAAATATCGCTCATCTATTCCGATGAATTTTAAAACAGAGTGCTCAAACACCCCTTGATAGGCTAGATTATGAATAGTGAAGATAGTTTTAGTTGAAATCAAACTCTCTTCATTTACTAGCAGAGCAACCAATGCGCTCTGCCAATCATTTAGATGGACAATATCATAATGTTCACCTTTTAGCAACAGCATAATTGCCCAAGAAAAAAGCCCAAAACGGATAGCATTGTCCTCGTAACCAGCCTCATGCGTTCCATATAAAAACTCTCTATCACACAAACAAGGAGTGTAGATAAAAAGATACTTAATTCCCTCAAATGTACAGCTATGAAATTGCAGTGGGTAAGAAACTCCTCCCATAAGCAGATCAAAAGGCTTCCCCCAAGGAGAGATGTTGTATTTTTCTTTATCAATAGAGCGATAAAGGGGCATCACAACTTCGACATTATAGATAGCATTTAGAGCACGCGGTAAGCTATGCGACACATCAGCTAATCCTCCAGTTTTTGCAAAAGGATATACTTCACTCGATACAAACAATATGCGTCTAGACATCTTCTTCTCCTCTTAAAAGTTTAGCTGCGAATTCTGGCTCTACTGGATTAATCATCATCTGTGTGCCAACTTCAAACCCACCTAGTCGGTAGATACGCGGCATAATACGAATCATTAGTCGATATGGCTCAGATGATGGAGCATCTACTCCAAGTGGAGGAGTAGAGATCCAAAGGTTAAATGGGACATCTCCATGTATGTTTTTCATCTTTTGTATTATGGAAAAAAGAAGTGTGACTAGCTCATTAATATGAACATCATTAATAGTATCTATTTGACCAATATTTTTTTTCGAACTTATGATGACTTCAAACGGGTAACTGCTTGCATAGGGGCAGAATGCACTAAACTCTCCATAGCTCTCAACCATTCGAACTTTTGCCTCTTCTTCATTTAGGATTATCGACTCCATAAGTGTTTGTGAATTTTTCTCAAAATATTCACAACAGCGTACATTCATCTCATGTTGAATTTTTGGGATAATAGGCAGAGCAATCAACTGTGTGTGAGAGTGACTCATAGTTGAGCCAGCATTTGCGCCCTCGTTTTTAAATAGTGAGATAAAGACAAGTCTATGGTCACGGCGCAAATCCTCAACACGACTACGCAGAGTTTTCAACCAAACAACCATCTCCCAAAGGCTCCACTCACTCATAGATATTTTATGAGAAGGCGTGTCAATAATTATCTCATGCGCACCAAATCCATCCCAATGCACAAAATTTCCATCATATTTTTGATATGGAGCCTCTATCTCTACGGCTTTATATAGATTTGGAATGACACGAGTATACCAATCTCTATGATTTGCCATAGATTCAGGATTACGCATAGCGAATATCTCTTTTGGTGTAAAAGCTTCATTTCCCTCACAAAACGGACATAGTCTGTCATTTTCAGCTTGTGTTTTAATTGTGGCAAAATCTGGACGGCGAAGTCTCTGTGGAGCCATAATGACATAAGTGTCGTGCAGTTGATTATAGCGAATTTCAGACATGGGCTATCTCTAATGCACCGTTAAGCTCAACTGTTGTCTCAAAGTCAAATACCAAAGCTATACTAACTCCTTGGATACTAAGATCAAACCCCTGCTCACTTTGAGAGAGTGTTTGGAGTTTAAAGTAGTGAATTTTAAAAGGTTTATCAACCTCAATGGTTATTTTTCTCTTCAAATAGAGGTCTAGGATTTCAAGAGTATTAGTTGATTCTATCGTTAAACTCTCTTGAAGTGCTTCTCCATTGATACAAAGCTGTTCATATTCAGAAAAATGGAAGTTGTGCTCCATTATATAAGTATATTCTCCCTTGGCCTGAGTTTTTAAGTGAAGTGAAAAGTCTATTTTATCTGAGTTAAAAGTAAATTTTTTCTCTAGAGTTGTAGCGGATTTATCGTCTTTATATATGCCGCCATCGCGTTTAAATGTCACACTGTTTTTTGCTTGAGATGACTCATAAGGTTGATTGGCAAAATCACCTAGTTCATTAAAATTACAGTAACGGAAATTTTGTTCATTAAAATACTCATCGCTGATATGGTCAATAAATGAATTTTTGAGATACCAATCGTAAATCAGCGCGTCACGAAATACATCGCTTATTTCAACTGATGAGTGATGGATAGTATTGATTCCATCTTCGTTTTGTGTTGATGGCTCTTTTGGTGCATCAAATAGTTTTTTGTGATATGCCTCTTTCCTGCGCGTAAGAGTGTTTTGATAATTAAAACAGTTTTCTCTGTCATCCAACTCAACCAACTGCCCACCATGAGCAGAGTCAAACCGTACTATTAGTTTTGGTACTACGAATTTGTATTTAGTAAAACCATCTAACTCATTAAAATCACAAAAGAGCCCCTTTTTTTTACCATAACGGATGTTTTCACACTCTATCAAATAACGATAGCTGTTATCACGCAAATTGGGAAGATAGAGCCCTCCAAAAACACCGTGCCACAGAGAGTCATTTGTTTGTAATTTGTAGAGTTGTGTCTGGAAATCTCCACCCTCTTCGTGATATGCAAGAGAGAGTTCAAGCATCCGCTTATGCAGTCGGTTGCTCTCAGGATATTTGACAAAAAAGTTTTTCCAAATCCCGCCTTTTAGAAACTTAACTCCCTCTTTTTCATAGCGCTCAAAACCCATCTCATCTTTAAGCGCCGCAAGAGCAAGTGCATCATCGGCTCTGAGGCTCCACTCTCCCATCTCATAGTACGAAACATTTGGCAAGTAGGCGATTCCACGAGGAGTATTAGATGCAAAATACTCTCCATAGTGGCTTGTTGTAATCATCTCATCAGCTAAAATCGCCTCAACAAATCGCTCTAGCCATTTTTTCTCATAAACCCACTCGTAAGTCCCAGGCCACATTCCAAACTTTTCAGCATCATCAAAAATAATTGCAACAGAGTTGTTTTCGCGATTAAAGGATTTAATTGCATTAATGGCAGTTTCTACATTTAAAAACGGAATCGAATAACGAAGTTTTTTACTAATAGGAAAAAGCCCCATCTCAACTCCGCCCTCTTCGCTCATGTAGTACCCATCAAGCACATCTTCATCAAATCCAGCACACTGAAAATGGTAATCATCCATAACTGTATATCGGATACCAGCTTTAGCGATGTCTGGAATAAGTGAGGATTCCCACACTCGCTCCGTTAGCCATAAACCATGTGGAGTTTGAGAAAAACGCTCCTCTATTGATGCGTTTAGCCGTTCAACCTGACTTACGCGATCTTTTGATGGGATAACACTTAAAATCGGTTCATAATATCCTGCACTAAAAAACTCTATGCTTCCATTTTTTGCTAATGTTGTTATTTGCTCATAAAGTGATGGACGCAACTCTTCTATTTTCTGCATTAACCAACCACTACAGTGAACACTAAAACGAAATGATGGGTAACGACTCATCACATCAAAAAAAGGCTCGTAGCAGGTCTTTATGGCTAGTTCTATTACCCATTCAAAATTATCCACCGGCTGATGCATGTGGATACCAAATAGCAGTGTCGTTTTCATAGCGTGTTCCTAAATAAACCAGTTAGTTGTAAAATAATCATCTAAATTTAGCTCTAAGACTCCAAACCCTGGAAGACTTTGGACTGTTTTTGCCTCATTTAGAAGAAAAATACGCAGATGAATAGACTTTAATCCATCTAAAGAGTCTCGTGAAAGCGAAAATTCAACTCGCCTATTTAGTATAATTGGCTCCACTATAACTGTCTCTTTGCACTCAGCTATCTTCACTTTAATTTGTGGTTCCTTAAACTTACTGAAACTCCCCTCTAACGCAAAATAAATCCTGTTCTTATCAAGACCATAGTACATAATATCAACTGGGCCACGCAGGCGATCCATAGTTGAAAAAGCGTGGCGCTCATCTATCACACCACATCCCATCCACTCAAAAAAGAGTGTCTTTCCTCCACTTAGCGTCGGTGAAATAGCATTGATTGGTTTAATCCAAAAAGGTTTTGGTTTAATGCTTGAGATGATTGGCTCAAACAGTTCTTTTGGGATAGCAATATCTAAAAGTTGATATATACGAATTAGATGATCACGAAAAAGTTTATCAAATTCGATAGAAAAACCAGTGAAATGATCCTCTCCATACCACCAAAACCAATCACTACACTCTGATGCCAATAGATGATAACGAATCTCTTTCATAACTTCATCGCTAATATTTTCTGAGTGCTCTTTCATATCACGATATGCGCCAAATATAAACTCCCAAGCTCGATTTTTTTCAGGATGTCCTGCCCATGTATCAAAAGTACCATGTATCCAACTCCCAGGAGCAAGGGCGTCAAGATGACCTGCTGTTTTTAGAGATGCAACTTCATCCATTGTTAGCGTAGAACACCAAGAGGATGAAGAGAGAGAACCATAGAGGGATTTGAAAAAATTCAATCCATTATTCTCGTAAAATTCCCACGCATTTTCTCCATCAACGATAACACAAACTGTCGGATTAACTTCACTTTGTGCTATTTGCTCAAGTGCATTCATAAATTGTCCGCTCGCCTCATTTGCATCTTTATGACGGTACTCAAAACCAATTTGATCACTTAGTCCATGGTCGCGAAAAGCTATGGCAACATCATTAAATATATATGGCTGATAGTGTGCCGATGGGTCATATCTGTTTAATGATTTGTATAAAATAGCTTCATCTGTTGCTATCCATTTGATGTTATGCTTTTTATAGATTAGAACACTTTTTTCATCAACTGCGCCCTCTGCAGGCCAAAATCCATTTGGATTGCATCCAAAAGTATCTTTATAGAGTACAATTGAGCGCTCAACTTGCTCATTTGCATCTTCTTGTAGTGAGAAAGCTCCACTTGGCAGTGCTGTTGCGCTGTTTGCTAAAGAAGCATTTTGCATATCCAGCAATAGTGGTAATATTGGGTGAAAATATGGGGTTGTTGAGATAGAGATTACTCCCTGTTTTTGAAGTTCGCCATAAAAAGGGAGTATACCTTTAATGAACTCAGCAAGAGATTCGAGCAAAATAGTTTTGTCGGATTGCGTATATCCTTGCTTTTTCTCAAATAACATCTTCACATAAGTATTATGAAGTCGTAGATAGTTCCCACACCATGCCAAAATAAATACCACTTCCAAATCAATAAACTCATCATCACTTAGATTGTTCTTGTAGTAAAGCTCAGCATATCTGCCTATCGGTCGAACCATCGTCTCAAACTGCATAGCACCAATAAGTTTAATTAGCCACCCTCGCTCATTGGCATCTAGCATTGATGGATGTTGTATCCAGAGACTTAAAAAATAGTCATTCTCAATCGGTTTATCATAAAGCTTAATCTGCTCAATAAGTGAGGCGCTAAGGTTAAAAGTTGCTTTAAGCCCTAAATACTCGCTCAGTAGCCACGGCATCTCATAGTAGTCTTTGATTGCATGTAAAAATACCCACGGCATCTTCATCACTCCATCAAGTCCCCTGTAATCTGGCTGATGCATGTGCCAAAAAAAAGAGAGATTAAGAAGCGGCTTTCCCATTATGCCTTCCACTCCTTGATTTTTTCTCTATATTTTTGCATATAATATTCACCTTTTTCATCGTTTACGGCTTGAACAGTGACATTTAGCTTGTCGTTATATTGATCAGGTATCATTAAAATCCAATCATCTTCGTCAAGCCATATTTTAACCCCATTAAGTGTTGATGACCTCTTTCCTTTTGCGTGCTGAAGGAACTTTCGCATCATTTTGCCCTTAAGTGATTGTTGACACTCAAGTTGAATGGTTGTGTAAAAAAACTTTGGCAATGACTTTACAATATCAGAGAGTTTTTGCCCAAGCGTTAAAATCATAGTTAAAATCTTCAATGTTGAGTACATTGAATCACCATGCGCTGAAAATTCAGTAAATGTATAATTCCCATTTTCAGTAGAGACCAAATCATATTTTTTTAGCTCAGATACTTCAAAATTTGAAGATTGTCCATATATGATGATCAAATGCTCAAACCTCATAATATCTGCTGCCCAAGTCGGTAAAAATACACTTTTTTTAGTCCCTAACACTTTAGCTTCCATGTCTAGCAGACTTAGTATTGCATGTAGTGCTGTCTGTTTTGAGAGTGTTACCCCGTTATCACAAACTATATCTAAGCGCTGTCCATGTGGGTATAAAATAAATCCAGCATCAAGATGAAGAGCTCTAACTACAGCTCCCATATCTTCGTATGATCTCTTTAGTAGAGTGTCAATATTTAAAAGTCGTTTATCATCCTCATAGGAGTTAAACATAATGTGTTCAATTCCTAAATCATTTAATATATCAGGGAAAATTTCTGCCGCTAGTCCATGTGTAAGATCAACTGCGATACGACAATCATGACACTTAAATTGCCGCGCTTGCAGTACTGACTCTATTGATTTTCTATACTCTTGATACTCTTTTTTTTGATCAATCTCGTAGATTTGTCCTATTTGTGAGTATTCAACACGACGGAATGTCTCTTTGAAAAATGCTTTTTCAACTTTTTTTGCAACTTCATTGTTTATCCGCAATGCCTCACTGTTATAAAAAGTAATCACAGTGCTAGTAGGGTCATTAATTTTTTGATGGAAGCTAACACCTGCTACATAGTTATCATTAAGGGAGATTCTGCTCTGCATAACAACTGTAAGCATGGCATTACAATCAACAACATTAACACCAGCAGATAGAAGACCACCCAAAAATGCCCGCTTAAGCATTCGCGAGCTTCTACCATGATGGCGCGAAACCAATACCGTAGAACCGAGCGGGAGTTGTGCACCAAACGCTTCGGCTAGTTTTGTTGCCATTTCACATGAGAGTTCAACATTTGATTTTCCAACAACCATGCCATATTCAAAGATTGAATTTTTATATTTACTTCCTAAAATAATACTTCTACCAACGATTGCTGCATCTTCAATTACTTTGCTAGGCCATATCGTTACATCTTTTTCTATTGTAACTAACTCCCCCACCTCACACTCTTCAGCTAAAATTAACCCTGCTCTTGCGGTTACATTTTTCCCAATTTTATTTTTATTGCAGATAACACATCCGTCTAACTTTGCATTTTTACCAATCTCTACATCATCCCAAATAATACAATTTGAAATTTTAGAAGAGTCGCCAATATGAACGCTATTTCCCATAACAACATTGTTAAGTTTTGAACCTTTTTCTATTGTTGCATTTTTTCCAATAAGCACAATTCCAGTAATTTCAACACTTTTATCAATTTGAGTGTTTTCATCATAGAGCAATATACCATCTGGATATTTAATTGCTTTACCACTAAGTTGAAATTTTATCTTTTTGCTAAAGATATCATCATATAAATCACGATAGCTCTCTGGATTTCCAACATCACGCCAATATCCTTGGGCATAACCAGCTATCAAGTCAACACCCTTATGCATCAAAAGCGGAAAAAGATCTTTAGCAAAATCAAAATTTTCATTTTCTGGAATATAGTCTAAAATCTCAGGTTCAATAATATAAATACCGGTGTTTATTGTGTCACTAAACACCTCTCCCCAACTTGGTTTTTCAAGAAATTTTTCAATTTTACCCTCTTCATTGGCGATAACCACACCGAATTCAAGCGGGTTTTCAACGGAGGTAAGTGTGATTGTTAATTTAGAGTTTTTTGCCTTGTGATAATCAAAAATTTCTTGAAAATTAAAATCAGTAACCAAATCGCCACTAATAATTATGAAGCTCTCATCGCCTATATACTCTTGAGCCTTTTTTACTGCACCTGCCGTACCGTAATCACTATCTGGGGTAATATATGTGATATTGATACCAAGCGCGCTTCCATCACCAAAATATTCTTTGATAATCTCTGGTTTAAAATAGAGCAAGATAATAAATTCTTTAACTCCCAAGTCTCTCAAGCTCACAATAGTGTGCTCCATCATTGGACGATTCATAATTGGCAACATTGGTTTAGGTATAGAGTTTGTAAGTGGCTGAATTCGAGTACCAAATCCACCAGCCATAACTACAGCTTTCATCTGTTTAACCCTCCTCTTTAATGTCAAGTTTTTCAAATCCAGGAAGAATCTTACCCTCAAGCAATTCTAAACTTGCCCCTCCACCAGTCGATACAAAGCTAAATTTATCTTTCTCACCAGCCTTCTCGACAGCATCAGCAGTATCTCCTCCGCCAATAATGCTATATGCGTAAGAGTCAGCAATAGTAGTAGCTAACTTGAATGTACCTTTTGAAAACTGGCTTTTTTCATAAATTCCCATCGGTCCATTCCAAATAATTGTGTTAGAAAGCTCAATTACCTCAGAAAAAAGCTTAAGTGTAGCAGGTCCAATGTCAACCGCATGGAACCCGTCCAAAACATCTTGAATAGGTGCAACTTCAATAACTACTGGGTGATCAATCGAATCAGCAATAACTAAATCTACTGGTAAATAAACACTAACATTATGTTGCTTTGCCTCTTCTAGAACTTCCTTGGCTGTCTCTATAAAATCTGGTTCAACCAAAGAAGCTTTCATATCATAACCAAGTGCTTGCAGAAATGTGTTGCTCATAGCTCCACCAATAACCAACTTATCAATCTTTGGCATGATAGATGAGAGAAGAGTAATTTTAGATGACACTTTAGATCCCCCAACAATAAGTGCAGTTGGACGAATTGGTTTTTCTAATGCTTTTGCAAATGCTTCAATCTCTTTTACCATCAAAAAACCAGCTACTTTTGTTTTAACAAAATCAGCTATTCCATAGTTAGATGCCTCACGACGATGAGAAGTACCAAAGGCATCATTAACATAAATATCACACAAACTTGCTAAGCGCTTACTAAATTCTGGGTCGTTCTTTTTTTCCCCTTCATTAAAACGAACATTCTCAAGCAAAAAAATTCTCTTAGCACAATCTTGAACATTTTGTGATTTTAGTGTCTCTAAATCATCCATAAATTCAACTCGTTTTTGAATCAAATTTTCTAATCTTTTTTGGATATGTTTAAGAGTATAACGCTCATCATATCCATTTTTTGGACGACCTAAGTGGCTCACTAAAATGATAAAGTGAGCATCATTGTCAATGCAGTAGTTAATAGTAGGAAGTGCCGCGCGAATACGACTATCATCAGAGATGTTAAATTGCGCATCCATTGGCACATTAAAATCAACACGAATTAAAACTCTTTTTCCACTTACATTAACATTTCTTAAACTTTTTACTCTGTTCATTATCACAATATTATTAATCACATTGCCACCTTTGTTATATGTTTCTTAAATAGTTGATTTAAGCTGTGCGCCAAACGATGGCATTATTCCACTCTTAAAACAACTAATTGATAGAATTTTTATAAAACTACACCGCTTGATGAGTTTCTGCATTTACTTTATAGTCATACATCTTAGTGTAGTATTCGTATACCATCCTACCCGAATCAAACGCAGGGATAACATCAGTCATTGCTGCTTTCATTATCTGTGTCCACTGATCTAAATGATTATAGTATATTGGTATGATTTCATTCTCAAGAATATCCATCATATTTTTATTGTCAAGGTAGTCTTGTTCTTCAATGCTAATATTATTACTGGTTGTTGGTATAGTAAAGGCATTTATTCTATTTTTAGCAAACTCTGGATGCCATCCATCATCTGTAGAGAAGTGAACAGCTCCATTCATACTTGCAGTCATCCCACTAGTGCCGCTTGCTTCACGAGAAACTCGCGGTGTATTAAGCCAGACATCAGCACCTTTTTTAAGTATGGCTGACAACTCTAATTCATAACCAACTAATACCGCCATATTCTTAAAGTTACGACTAATATGCAGAAGTTCATTAAACGCATTAATGGCACTTGTGTCAAATGGGTAAGGTTTTCCCGCCCAAATTACCTGTACTTTTTTATCGGTTCGCTCCATAAGAGTTCTAAACCTGTCAAAATCATATTTTAATAACCCTGGGCGCTTATATTCAGCGAAACGACGAGCCCAAACAATTGTCAAAACATCAGGATCAAAAACTTTTCCTGTCTGATTGGCAACAAGGTTAAAAAGCAGATGTTTAAGATGCTTTTTTCGCCCAATAAGAGCATAATCTTCATACTCATCAAGAGCAGAAATCATTAGTTTATCTGTCCAAAAACGACGATTTTGAGCATTGGTGATATAGATGATTTCTGATTTGCCCTCACAATTTTGCCACATACGATTTGCAACTTCACCATGAAATTTTGATACGGCATTTGTAATCTTAGATAATCTTAATGCCCCAACCGTTAAGTTAAACATATCGCCATGCACCATTGTAATTGAGCGCACAGTTTCTAAATCTAGGCCATTAAAAAAACCAAATTTATGCAAGAGATTAATATTATGCTGTTCATTTCCGGCGTCTTCTGGGGTGTGTGTTGTGAAAACAACTCGTTTTTTAACTTCATTAATATCACGATATTTTGCATAAAGCTCATAGACTAAAGGCAGTGCATGTCCTTCATTCATATGATAAATATCAATTTTTTGTCTTAGAGATTCTAGAACTTTCACTCCACCTATTCCAAGTACAATCTCTTGGGAGATGCGAGTATCCTCGTTGGCGTCATAGAGCTTATGTGTGATTGTACGAGATAGAAAATCATTCTCAGGAATATCCGTAGAGAGCAGTACAAGTGGAGCAGAACCAAACACATCAGACGGAAGATAAAAAGCTTTAATATGCACATCTTTTGAGTGAATATTTACTGTTGCTCTAACTCCAAGGTCTTGTAAAAAATAGTAATTCTTTCTAATAAACTCAGCCCTAAGGCTATCATCCTCATTTCGTGATTGATCATAGTAGCCATAGCTCCATAAGATACCAACGCCAGTTATATTTTGACGCAAATCATAAGCACTTCGCATATGTGATCCAGCCAAAAACCCCAGACCACCTGAATAAATTTTTAGTGCTTGCTCAATGGCAAACTCCATTGAAAAATAGGCAACACTAGTAGCATATTTTGAATCTATTTCATAGTCGTTCAGAATCATATTTTCTCACTTTTATTATTTAATCTTATAAACCTATTGTATATAAATTTATCTCATTTTGATGTTAGATATTAAAAAACACTGCATATAACAATAGATACTGCTTATTTTTGTCTCATCTCATAGAGATTAAAGAGGTGAACTTTATTGTCTGTTTAATTTTTGAAATGATTTGCTAAGATTTGTTTTCCGAGTTCAACACCAGGCTGATCATATGTGTTTACCTCAAATAAAGCACCACTAGCAGAGGTAAGAAGTTCATAGTAAATCACCATCTTTCCTACTGTTTGCTCATTAATCTGGCTCCAAAGAATCTCATCAACACTCACACCGTCCTCGATAACACTCTGCATAGTTGCCATACACTGAGCATTAATAAGCTCATTAAATGAGTGATCATTAAGAAAATCTGACTTTTCTAAATACTTTAGCGATAATTTTGGTATCATCAACTCTTCCATGGAGTGCGCTATGTGCATAAAAGTCACTGTCTTATTTAATGGGCCATCTATTATGAGCTGTAAAAAAGAGTGCTGATCTACCGAACCGATTAATGCGATTGGCGTTAGACCAACACGCTCTCCATTGCGGTTTCGTTTTCCTAACGATTCGCCCCAAAGTTGCACCATCCATTTTCCAAACTCTTCAAACATATCAGAATAAGCAAAGAGAACATTTATGGGAAATCGCTCACTATTTGATACATAATAGGCTGATTTTTGCAGAAGATGATCCTCTTTTCTACTCCAAAAACTCTCTAAAAAAGATTGTGCTCCCAATAACAATTTTTGAGTATCAAATCCAGCTATCGTTAATGGCACAATTCCAACAGCACTCAAGACTGAAAAACGACCTCCTACATTATGAGGAATCACAAAACGGCGTAAATGGTTCTCATCTGCAAAACGAGAGAGAATCGAATCTTCGTCACTAATCACTAAAATCTGTTCTGAATCCTTAACAATAAGAGTAAATATTACAATAAGATATTTGAAGATAGAAAGAGTCTCTATGGTTGCGCCAGATTTAGAAACAATAATAAAAAGAGTTCGTTTTGGGTCAATCTCTGAAATTTCATGCTGAATACTAACTGGATCAGAATTTTCAAGATAGATAATTTTTTTTGTATTTGGAGTGCTTGGACGAAGCAGCCGCTCTATTGCTTTAATCCCAAGCGAAGAGCCACCAATTCCAATAATAGCAATTGTGTTAATCTCTTTATCAATCTCACTACGCAAAAGAGATGCTTCAGCAACAAAAGCTTGTGACACTACTGGAAGATTATAGTATCCAACCTGATTGCTATTGGCCTCATATCTAAGTGCCTCAAACCCCTTCTCTAGCAACAAAGGATCAATCAATGCTGTATCAAAATGGTTTGTGAAGTACAGCATTAATGATTTCCTATAAGAACCGTCATATCCACAAGGCGACTGCTATATCCCCACTCATTGTCATACCATGCTAAAACTTTAACTGTCTTTCCATCAACAACGCTGGTCATATCTGGGATATAAGTTGAGCTATAAGTTGATCCTATAAAGTCGCATGACACTCGCTTATCACTATCTACTTCAAGAAGACCCTTTAGCATCCCATTTGCAGCAGTGTTAAATGCGACATCAATCTCCTCTTTTGTTACATTGGTTTTAAGATTTACCGTCAGGTCAACAACAGAGACATCTGGCGTCGGCACGCGCATCGCATAGCCATTTAATTTTCCAAGAAGCTGTGGCATAACTTTGCCAATAGCTTTTGCTGCTCCTGTCGATGTAGGAATCATATTTAGTGCTGCTGCACGAGCTCTGCGAGGATCAGAAGAGTGTTTTGTATCTAAGATGTTTTGATCGTTAGTATAGGAGTGTATTGTTGTCATAAGACCATTTTCAATTCCAAAAGCGTCATCAAGAACCTTGCAGATTGGTCCTAGGCAGTTGGTTGTACAGCTTGCATTAGAAATAATTGCCTCTCCTTTGTAGTTATCTGAATTTACACCCAAAACATAGGTTGGCGAATCATCTTTTGCTGGGGCCGACATTACAACTTTGCGCACACCATTTCTTAGATGTTTTTGACAACTCACTTGATCTAAAAATACACCAGTACACTCAATCACAACCTCTGCTCCAGTGCCACCAAAATCAACTTTGCTAATATCGCGTTCACAAAACATCCTAACATTTCTACCAGCTATGGCAATAGTGTTTGCATCAACTACTTTTGCATCAACACCACGATGGACACTGTCAAATTTTAACAAATACTCAAGCATCTCTGGCTTCGCCGTTGTATTAAGAGCAACAAGCTCAACATCACTTCGTTGTGAAATAATTTTAGCTACAATAATCCCTATTCGCCCCGTACCATTAATTGCTACTTTAAGTGCCATAAAAACTCCTATAAAAATTAAAATATACCAAACCATTCTAACAAAAATATATAAAACAGTTGTTAAAAAGTGAAACATTCTAAACTCTGCAATAGCTTAAATTTTTAGTGAAATTTATTTTACCAATTCTAAAATCGGGTGCAATTTTCACATAAAACAAAATAGCTATTTTTATATTTAATTATCTGATTAATTTTTATAGTACTGCTTTAAAATGGTGTGCAGATCTATTTTTGAAGTAGTATCAACAAATCACCAGCCTGTAAGTCTATAGCAACAATACAGATATTAGAATTTTTGAACTATATTTACTTATTACTTATTGGGCTCAATATTACATCTGAGTAGGAATAAAAATCTGATGATAGTCATCAAACTTATAGTATAACTTTTCGCTGTTTGTTGACAATAGTGAAGATAATCTTGACTCCGTAATGCTTTTTGAAAAGGATAAAATCTGTATAAAATTATCTCTTTTTCTCAGCGCCTTGATTGGATTTTCACTACCTTGTACAACTTTAATGCTCTTTGAAAAAATTGATGATAGATTATTAAAATGTTCAATAACCTGCTCTTTTTCCTCTTGATGCTCGTTGAGATAATTATAAAGCTCTATATTGAGACCCATTTGAGCAGAAGCATCAAAAATAGTTGAAGAGATATTCTCAATTTCTCTATCTTCACCAAGTATTATAGAGACATCTTTTATTGAAGATAGTGCTTTATCGGCGATTTTAAAAACAGGTACATTTGCTTCATACAGTGTTTGTCTGCTTTTTTCATCTCTAAAGTGCTCCTTTGAGACAATAACCAACCCTATGTGTAGAGTTTTTATATCACTAAGAAATCTCTCTTTTAGGTTTTCAAAGGCATACTCTATATCAACAATAACTTCACTGCTTCTGTACTCTTTTATTTTCCAAATAGTCTCAATATGCCCAGGATTTACTATTTTTATAATGAGCTTTTTGCCAAGTTTCTCATGTATAAGCATCGCCCTTCTTACTAGTTTTTCAGCACTTTCTAGATTTAGAAGATTCATATCAATATAGAGGTAAATATTTGAACCAAATGGTTCTGGAAACTGACCAAGCTCTCTTTTTATTGCAAGATAAACAGACTTTAAAACAGCTGGTTCTCCCATAAGCAAAAGCAGGTCGTTCGGCTGAATCATCCTTCTACGATTCGGAAAAATAAGTTTTTTATTTCTATATATCGCGACAATTCTCCAATCTTTCTGCTCTATAACTCCAATATGGCGATAAACAAATGAGCTTCCAAATGGAACTAAAACTTCCATTATTTCACCCTCGCCCATTCCAATATTTTGCGCTATTATTGGAACATTTGGCAGATAGTTGAGAAGTTTTTGAGCTAAGATTTCATCTGAATTTATAAAAACCGTATTAGGGTCCTCATTCTCAATGCTCCACTTGTTTAAAACTATGATTCTAACTGTTTTTCTAACTGTTCTAATATTCTTTAAAATATACTGCATCTCAAGCATATCATCCATAAGTACAATTATTTGAGTAAAATCCATTTTAAGTAGGTTTGATAACTTGTAAAAGTTTGTTGGATCAAACTCATAAAACTTAAAGCGAGATGGGTTTACATCTTTATAATTTTTGGCTTTTGCTTCTATAATATAGTACATATTATCACTGATATATGTCTCTAGTACCCTATCTAAAAAATATTTTGATGTATCGCTATTACTGACTATTAAAATCTTTTTCATATCAATCTTTTATTTATTTTGTGAAATTATATTATCTGAAATATTTTTTTTAAAAACATCTTTTTCTCTTATCCACATCTGTTCGCCCGTGCTTTGCCACTTTCTATCAATAAAATAGCCAGTTATTTTAATCCAATTATCTGTTTTTTGATTAGAAGTAAATGTTCTATCCTTTTCCCACTCATCAACCTTGGTACCATTAATTGCATTAAAAATAGAACTTCTGGCATTTAAGCGAAAAGATGTCGGTTCAAATTTTATTACTCCTTGCAGTTGTGAGCTTTTTATGCTCTCATTTACTTTTTTAGAACTATTTTCTGGGCGATGTTTATCTGCTACATCTTGTAATTTCTTCAAAACATCTTCTTCTGGCAAAGTTTTTTCAACCAGTTTCAGCTGTCCTTTTTTTGTTTCACTCTCTTTAGGTTGAATATTTTCAATTGATTTTAGTTGTTCTTTTTTTGCCATACTTTTCTGAGGCACCACTTTTTCATCTAACTTTGGTTGCTCTTTTTTAACTGTTTTGTTTTGAACAACTGTTTTTTCTAGCACTTTTTGCTGCTCTTTTTTTGCTATCTTCTCTTTAGATTGTTCTCTATTTGCAAATTTAAAATTCTCAATTTTTGCTATATTTTTTTGATGCTCAAGCTCATTTTTATGTTTTTTTTGCTCTGTATTTGCTTTAGAACTACAAATTTTTAGCTCATTTATTAGATTGTTTATTCTATTTTCTTTGGTTTTTAAAAGTTTTTCTTGCTCTTTTACTGTTTTCTCCAATTTATTAATTCTTGCAAGTAACTCTCTGCTCTTAGAGCTATCTTCTTTTATTTTTGGAGCAACATAACTTCTACTTTGAGCACTAAGAGACTCTTTGCTTTGCAATTTAGCTTGGCACTTCTCATAATCACCTCTTAACTGAGCAATATCTTTAATGATAGTCTCAATCCTTTGTGCTTCATCTGAGTAGAGTGATGATAGTAAAAATATAAATATAAATAATATTTTCATCTGATTTTTCCTTTTTTAATTAGTTTTGCACCCATTTCAACATGGTGCGTATATGGAAATTGATCAAAAAGAGCCATCTCTAAGACCTCGTGTGTCTTAGACAAAACCTCCAAATCTCTATATAGTGTCTCTGGATTACAAGATATATAAAGTATATACTCATACCTAGATGCGAATTGACAAGTTAGCTCATTCATCCCGCTTCTTGGGGGATCAACAAAGATACTTTTGATATCATATGTATTAATATCAACATGACTCATTCTATTAAAAACTCTTACGCCATCAAGTGCATCTACAAACTCTTCTGAACTCATTCTCACAAACTCTATATTTTGCACACCATTTAATCGCATATTCTCTTTGGCGGCATTGATTGATGATTTTGATATCTCCGTTGCTAAAACTTTCTCAAACTTATCTGCAAATGGGATTGTAAAATTTCCAGCCCCACAATATAGCTCAAGTAAATCCCCACCAACGCTTGAGAGATTCTCTAGCGCCCACGAAACCATCTGCTCGTTTACTTGTGCATTTGGCTGTGTGAAGCTGTTTTCAATATGTCTAAATTGATATTTTCTATTTTGAATATTTAGCGTCTCGGTAATGTAATCCTGCCCAATTACAACTTTTTGTCCTCTACTTCTACCTATGATATAGATATTTAACTTCTTTGAGATTTTAGTAGCTGTCTCTTGCCATAACGAATCAAGAGTTCTATGATAAAGACAAGATACGACAATCTCACCACTACTTGAACTTAAAAAGTCAACACCAAAGAGCTTAAAGTCGATATTTTCACTTCTGATTTCAAGCAAAAGTTTCGGCATTAACTCAAAAATAAACTGATTTACCTGAGGACACTCATCAATCAAAATAGAGCCATTCTTCTCTAGATTGCCCATAGCATAGCTAATCTCTTCCCCAGTATGCCAGATTTTAAACTCACTTCTAGATCTGTAATGTGCTGTTTGTGATCTAAAAACTGATATTTCACCATCATAAAAAGATTTAAACCTCTGCTGATTTAAAAGCAGTTTTTGATTCAAAGAAGAGTCATAGTCGCCCTCATAAATAACGCAGGCACCGCATTTTCCAAAATATTTACAATTCATATTCTTACTTGATGGAGGCAATAAGATTACCGATAATGAGATTCCAACCATCTATCAGAACAAAAATAAGTATCTTAAAGGGGAGCGAAATCATAACTGGAGGAAGCATCATCATACCCATTGACATGAGGATAGATGCAACAACCATATCAATTACCAAGAATGGTAAAAATAGTAAAAATCCTATCTCAAATGATGTTTTAAGCTCACTAATTACAAAAGCAGGGATGATTACAGAGAGTGGCACATCGGCTACTGTTTTTGGATTTTCCATCTTTCTGATTCTTACAAAAAGAGCCAAATCTTTCTCTCTTGTATTTCTAATCATAAAATTTTTAAATGGCAAAGTTGTTTTATCAAAAGCTTCTTCGTAACCCATTTTCTCTTCTATATATGGCTTAATCCCGTCCTGATAAGCTTTTGTCCCAACTGGCTCCATCACAAAAAATGTCAAAATCATAGCAAGCATAACTAAAATTTGTGTAGGTGGAACTTGTTGCGTTCCCATAGCTTGGCGTAAAAAACCAAGGACAATAACAAATCTTGTAAAAGTTGTCATAACCAAAACCATACTCGGTGCTAAAAAGAGGATAGTTAAAAGAACTAAAACATTTAGTGAACTCACAAGCTGTTGTGGGCTGTTTGGAGCAGATAACTCAAAATTCATAGTAGGAATAACTGGCGAATTAGCAGCAAAAAGAGCAATATTTATGGCTAAAACTAGAAGAATAATTCTTAACATCACTTACCTATTGCCTTGTTTATTGTCCATAAAATCAGGACTGTTCAATCTTGCTCACTAAAATAATCTGAGCTTTAAAAATCTGGCAATAATACCACAAAATTATTAGGCTAATCATTAAAGGGAGAGTTTTTTATATTTTAATTTCAATTACAAGCCTCAAAAAGATATACTTTTACCATCAAATAAAATGGAAATAAAATGAATAGAGATAGTATAAGTATAGTAATTTTAGCGGCTGGAAAAGGTAGTCGCATGAAATCGCCAAAAGCAAAGGTTTTACACACAGTTTGTGGCAAAGAGATGCTTTATCACATCATAAAAACAGCTAGAGAAGTAAGCAGTGATGTAACAGTTGTTGTTGCACATCAAAAAGAGGCTGTAGTCGAGCAGATGGGCAGATATTTTGATGATATAAACTTTGTAACCCAAGATGCACAAAATTTCCCAGGAACTGGCGGAGCGATGAAAGGTGTCGTTGTTAAAAATGAGAAAGTTTTAGTTTTAAACGGCGATATGCCACTTGTTGTTGCGTCCTCATTAGAAGGATTTCTAAACAAATCAAGCGATATTATTATGTCAATTTTTGACCTACAAAACCCGGATGGATACGGTCGTGTTATCATACAAAATGACGAGGCTCAAAAGATAGTTGAGCAAAAAGATGCTTCAGCGGATGAATTAAAAATAACAACCGTAAATGCAGGGATTTATCTCTTTTCTAAAACCATTTTAGAGAAATATATCCCACTGCTAAAAAATGATAATGTTCAAAAAGAGTACTATTTGACGGATGTTATCTCTATGGCAAGAGCAGATGGGTTAAAAATAACTCCTCTTTTAGTTGATGAAGAGCATTTTAAGGGAGTGAACTCAAAAAAAGACCTCTCTGATAGTGAGGTTTTAATGCAGAATAAAATCAAAGCAGAGTGGATGGAAAACGGCGTCATAATGCAACTTCCTCAAACTATTTACATCGAAGAGGGAGTAGTTTTTGAGGGTGAGTGTATTGTTGAGAATGGATGTCGGATAACTGGAAGCACTCTCATAAAAGAGTCTCATATAAAAGCTCACAGCGTTATTGAGGATAGCATTATAAAAAACTCAGACATCGGTCCAATGGCGCATATACGCCCTGCTTCGTATATTGAAGATACACATATAGGAAATTTTGTAGAGATTAAAAAAAGCTCACTCAAGAGCGTAAAAGCTGGTCATCTAAGTTATATTGGCGACTCAGAAGTTAATGAGGGGACAAATATTGGTGCAGGCGTTATTACTTGTAACTATGACGGCATCAAAAAGTACAAAACCATCATAGGCAAAAATGTTTTTGTTGGAAGTGATAGCCAACTTGTGGCACCTTTAATCATAGAAGACAATGTCATGATAGCCGCTGGAACTACCGTTACAAGCGGTAAAATAGAGAGTGGCTCCTTGGCTATAAGTAGAGTGGATATTAGAACAATCAAAGGTTTCTATTTTAAGTTTTTTTGTAAAAAATAGAGGTTAAACAGCTCTATTTGCACCTCTATGAAGAACAGCTCAGTTTGATATTTTTAGAGCTTAGTGGCGTTGGTTTTGCCAAGTACTCCAAATCTTTATGCTCGCCAAAGGGATTGAGTGCAACCTTTAGCAAATCGTTTACCATACCAAAATCATGTCTCTCTGCTTTTTCTATCGCCTCTTGCAAGATATGATTTTTCAGTACATATTTTGGATTTACTTTTAGCATCTCTTCATGGCGTCTATCTTGCCGTAAACTCTCACATCTTAACCTCTCATCATAAGACTCAAGCCACTCTTGCAGTGGTTCTTGAAAAACTGCTATCTCTAAAATATACTTTTTTTTACCACTATAAGTTGATAGCTTATAAAAGAACATGGAAAAATCAATATTTGCTCTCTCTAGTGAACTAAGCATCAGCTTTAACAGATCTATATCACCCTCTTTAGTGTCAAAAAGTCCCATTTTTCTATACATGAGCTCTAAATATTTACTCTCATAAGTAGTGCCAAAATGCTCTTCCAGCACTTCCAAAGAGTGTTCATAGTTTATAATTGGCGAGAGTGCATTTGCAAGTTTGGCAAGATTCCAATGAGCGATTCCAGGTTGATTTTTAAAACTATATCTGCCCTCTGTGTCCGTATGATTGCAAACATAATTGGACTCATAATCATCCAAAAACGCAAAAGGTCCATAGTCAATTGTTCGTCCATCAATAGACATATTGTCTGTATTCATAACTCCATGGTTAAAGCCTACGCTTTGCCAATGAGCAAGGGTTGCGGCTGTGTTTTTCACTATCTGCTTGTACATCTCAAGATATAAATTTTTTGTGTTTTTCAGATGTGCAAATGACTCACCTATAACATAATCAGCCAAAAGCTGCAGTCTCTCATAATCACCTTTTGCATAAAAATACTCAAATGTCCCAAAACGGATCCAAGTTGGAGAGAGACGAAGCACTATGGCACCCTTTTCCCAAGTTTGTCTAGCAACATCACTATCACTTCCGATAATTGCCAAGGCCCTAGAAGTGGCAATTCCAAGCCCATACATAGCCTCACTTATAAGATACTCCCTTATGCTAGAACGCAAAACCGCTCGCCCGTCTCCATGCCTAGAATAGAGCGTCTGTCCTGCACCTTTGAGTTGCAAATTCTGCCCATTCACTTTGCCAAGATTTATAGCTCTTCCATCACCCAAGCGTGGAACAAAGTAGCCAAACTGATGTCCGGCATAACACATGGCAAACGGTTTTGAACCTTTTAGCTTTTTTGTACCGTTAATTATCTCCAACAATTTATCATCAAGCATCAACTCCTCATCAACTCCTAAAAGCCTTGCGGCATCGTCTGAGACAGAGATTACAAATGGATTTTTTAGAGGTGATGGCTCCACTTCACAGTAGAAAATAGGTTCAAGATTTAAGTATGGTGTGGTTAGTTTTAAGTTTGAAAATTTCATAACAAGCTTTTACCATTAGAAATATTAAAAGAAGCTAGATAAAAAAGAGTGGCTTTTATTTTGTGTATAGTTTAAGAAAATCAAACACCAATTGCTATATAAACTCACAATCTCTTTTATATAACAAGTCTAAAGGGGTGTTGTTTGTTTATGTGGATACAGTTTTCTTAGAGCAGTTCTTGAGGCTATATCAACAAAAGTAAATATTTTATCAATTTTATCTTTATTCTCTTTCTTTTTATGCCCTTTTACTTTTACAAACTCACAATCAATAGCATCAATTGCTTTAAAAAACTCTCTATATATCTCATGATTTTTTATGCGCTTGTTTGTTTTGCTCATATAATCATTTTTTTTAAAGCGCTCTCGCCTATCTTTTAGGCTTATTGTATTTTGACAATCCGTATAGATGGTGAGCTTACAGCCATCGAGACTAATCTCACCTAAAGCCCACAAAAGAGTTTCAAGTTCAAGCTTTGAGGAGTTACTGTTTTCAAATCTCTTTATTTTCACATCATTCATAGATACTGCAAGATTCAGCTGATTTTCGCTCAGAAAGAGATAAGCTCCATAACCAACATGCGTTTGTGGATTTATACTGCCATCCGTAAAGAGAAAAAATTTAGACTTATTATTTATCACTTATAGCTACTAATCTTTAAGTTGTAGTGTTACTTCATGATGGTCTTGATGCTCTGCTTGTGTAAATTTATAGTTACGGTAAGAGGCTATTTTCTCCAAATTTAGAACTTCTTGTTTTGTGGAGACAATTATCTTTAAAGAGTTCCCGCCATAACTATTTAGAGCAGATTTTAGCTGATGCATCGCGTCTGGGATAGGTAAATTTCGTCGAGGATCCAGTGGTTTGCCTCTTGCGTCAAGCACACCATCTTTTAGGTTCAATGGTACTTGATACTCTTGCATCAATCTTTTTGATGAAGCATTCCAGCCCGCTTTGTCCAAATCAGCCCTACCAAACAGAGCACAATGACATGTTCCATACTCCCTAATCTCATCTTCAACAAATTCACAAGGACACATCATTTTTCTATTTAACACTGGATCACTTGATGGTTCAAAACATGGACAAAAGCGTTGTCCAAAAGTTGCTTCCATATCACTCAACCATACCTTAAGGTTTGTGCTCATCATCCAGCTAGGATTGAGAGCGTAGTTTTTCTGTGTTATATATTTTTGCATCCACTTATCTTGTTTTTTTACTTGGCGTCGATACTTCCATAGATCTTTAAAAAATCCTATCATCATTTTAAGCACTGTTGTTTTTCCTTTTTTTCTCTGAACGAGGCATATGTAGCTGCAATCATAGCCAAAGTTATACACCTTCACAGATATATGGTGCATTAAACAGATTTTACTAAATTGGGCTTTAATTGGTAAATCTCCACTAAAGTCATATATAATGTTTCTAAAATAGTATATCGAATTAAATATTTTAATTATCAAGGAGCATGTAGTGAATATTGAAGATTCAGAAAAACAAAAAGCAAAAAATCACTATTTTCGCTTTCATCTGCCTCACTCTTACCTTTCATCTACATTTGGAAATGATTGGTTCTCTTTAAAAGCAGAAGCTTTTGCGCGGTTTTTTGGAACACCTTTTTTTCTAGTTGCACAAACAGCCATCGTTGCATTATGGATCACCATAAATGTTTTAGGGTTTACAAAATTTGACCAATACCCATTTATTCTTCTAAATCTTGCATTTAGCCTTCAGGCCGCATATGCAGCACCTCTCATACTCTTAGCACAAACGCGTCAAGCAGAACGAGACAAAGCAAATTCTGAAGCAGATGCAAAACATAGAGAAGCTATCGCACAGGAGAGCAAAGAGCGTGAAGTTTATGAAAGCGAACAAACAGCACGCCTACTTGAGCTACTTCAAAAAAATACAGAATTAACTGAATTTACTAAAGAATTAAGCCTACATATAGAGTCTTTAACACGAGAAGTTCACGCTAAATTTGTAGAAAACAATAAGTAACTTTCATTTTCCAATATCTCCAAAATAGAAAAGTAAGTTAAAATTATTTAACCATATTTTTTCATCTAAATAGTTTAAGAAAAAACAATTAAAATTGTTGCATGAATAAAAACTTACAAACACTCTTTTTCTATCACGAAGATACAAAACATTCACAACAGAAGTATGCTCGCTCTGTTGGCTATATGGATTGGGCTACTCAACCGGATCCATTTAGAAGCTATAACGGCGCAAAAAATATAGTTTTGCCTTTGGCGCTAGAAAATACAACTCCTCCTTATCATCTGCTAGACTCAGATTTACCATGTGCACCGCTCGTCAGAGAGTCGCTATCTCAGCTTTTACAGTTTTCTATGGGAATTGCTGTTTGGAAAGTTTCTGGAGAAAGTTCATGGGCGCTCAGATGTAACGCCTCTAGTGGCAATTTACAGCCAACGGAAGCATATGTGATTTTGCCTCCAGTACTTGAAGAACAAAACAGCAAAAGCACAATCTTTCACTATACTCCAAAAAATCATGGACTTGATATTTTGGCGGAATTTGAGACTTCTTTTTGGGATGAGCTACCAGATGGTAGCTTTTTAGTTGGGCTCTCTAGCATTTCATGGAGAGAGGTTTGGAAATATGGTGAGCGAGCATTTAGATATACAAATCTAGATGCCGGTCACGCCATGCAAGCTCTTACGATTTCTGCCAAAATGCTAGGTTGGAAACTGACAAGACTTGATAATATTTGTGATAAGGATCTCAATTATCTACTAGGACTTAAGCAGGAAAATAGATTTTTTGAGAGCGAAATCGCAGATATGCTCCTTGTTGTCTCTACAGAAAATGTTAGCTCTTCGCTTAGCATCGAATCGTTGTTAGAGAACCTTCCATTAAGGTATGATGGCATCGCAAACAAGCTAAGCTCTAAAATGCAAGAGTGGGAGATAATCCCAAAAGTAGAAAATGCAACCTCTGTTATGCAAGTACCTCAAAAGAGTGTGCAACAAAGCAAAGTCTTAAGAGAACCAACAATGGAGTCTAAAGCAGTCATCATAAACAGAAGAAGCGTTCATGTTATGGAAGCCGAGACTTCTCTTATAACAAAAAAGCAGTTTCATACGATTCTAAAAAGTGTTTATGGTTCACTTGATGGCAAAGAAAATTCGGCTCACTTGGTTTTATTTGTGCATAGAGTAGAAGAGTACAAAGAGGGTCTATATATTTTAGTTAGAAACAGCGCGGATAAAGAAGCGCTCAAAGAGCATACATACCCATCATTCAAATGGCAAGAGAGTGAACTTAAGAACCTTTTTCTATTAGAAGAGAGAGATTTAAGAGTGAGCTCTAAAGCGGTAAGTTGCTCGCAAGAGATAGCTAGTGATGGGGCCTTTAGCCTTGGGATGTTATGTAGTTTTTCAGATCAACTACAAGCTCATGGCGCCCATAGATATAAAGAACTTCATTGGGAGTGTGGTGCTATTGGCCAACAGCTTTATCTTGAAGCCACCTCTATCGGATTAAAAGGAACTGGAATTGGATGCTTTTTAGATGATTTGGTTCACAACATGCTAGGATTAAGAGATAATCGCTTTCAAACTCTATACCATTTTACAGTCGGTCGTGGCTACACAGACAGTAGAATCCAGACAAGAGTTGCTTATGAAAACAGATAATAAAAAATAAATATGATTTATTGCATAAATATTAAAGAATATCATGGGTTCTGTTTGAAATAATCTGATTCAACAACATCTATGCTACATAACCCATCAGTTACAGTCTATCCTCAAAACAAAAACTGAACTCTCTTGTGAGCAAAATAGTCGTTAATACAATAAAATATATCTTTACTACTTTTAAATATGGATAGTTATATAAAGCTGATTGATTTAAAACATTCGCGCAGGAGCTAATTTTATTTATTTAATAATGGCATTTGCAACAAATAGGTAACAATTTAAAAAATGATAATAAACCCTAAAATAAGACTTTTAAAGAAGTAGGTACAACTATAAGCCGAGTTTTGTTTTGATAGTATTAATCTACTTTACTATTTACATAGTAACTCTAGCGAAACAGTAGCATAAGCAGATACCATGTATTTCTACATCTCTCTACAATTAAGAAGCTGACCATCTGTTTCTTGCTGCCATGTTGGGTTTACAAGCTCTCTATATTACTATAGAGACTGGTGGTCTCTTACACCGCCCTTTCACCTTTACTATCATAAATGATAGAAGTCTGCTCTCTGTTGCACTTTCCCTCGTATTACTACGGCCATTAGTTAAATGGAACACTTTCTTATAGCAGCTCGGACTTTCCTCTTGAAATTCATCAAGTCACTATCTGTTGTACCTACGAAATATTACTAGAATCTTCTTTGCTTTTCGTTTAAAATGATACAAGAACAACTGTTCACTAAAGAAAAATAATATATGAACAGTTGTTCTTTTTGAATAAGCTATTATTAACAGTTGTTCATATATAATTCTAGATATATTAACGGTTGTTCATACAACTAAGAAAGGTTCATAAATGCCCAATAGTACGGTAGTTCAAAAAAAAGTAAGCACTAAAGATAAGATATTAAAAGCTTCGATATCCCTATTCTCTGAGCATGGATACAAAGGTACAAGCGTTAGAAAAATAGCTTCAGAAGTAGGAATTAGAGAGAGTGCTTTATATAATCACTTTAAAAATAAAGAGGAGATATTTCTGTCTGTTGCAAAAGATATCTTCACTACACCATTCTCTAAAGATGAATCAAATATTAAAGAATCAGCGATAAAAGGAAAAGCTTTTATACAAAAATATGCGATGCAGTATAAGCTGCTTACATTTGATAAGAGCAGCGAAAATATGTTTAGACTACTTATGATTGAGCTTTTCCAAAACAGAGAGCTTAGAGAGCAGTTTATGAGCGAATTTCATAATGAAAACATAAAAGTACTATCAGAAGCTTTCTTTATTATGATGCAAAATTCACTTATCAAATCATCTGATCCTATGTTGGTTGCATATGAGTTTATCTCTACCCTATTCTATATTAGATTGCAGGTAACACTTATGAGATTTGATAGCAACTCTGCCAACAATCTCTCAACTCAGTTTGAAAAACATGTTGAGTTTTTCTGGGAAGGAATAAAAATTTAATATTATTAAGTATTAGATACTAAATAATATTACAGCTCTCATTTAAAAAAGGCACCCTCTTTCAAGGATGCCTTCACTTGTTTTTTAAAACTATTTACCCATAGCTTTGTTTGCGTATTTTTCGCCAAGTTCATATGCTAGCTTATTTGCAGCATGAACTTTTTCTGGTACTTTAGAAAGCATAGTATCAATCAATGATTGCTTTGAAAGTACATTTGTCATAGTATTTGTAATTGCAAGTGCAACTACTGATTGAGTAATAACATTACCAACCTCTTCTTTTGCTATTGTGATAATTGGAATTTCATGAATTATCCATTTTTTTCTATCTTCGTCTGTTGGGTGGACTAAGTTTGGATCCACAACAATTGTTCCACCTGGTTTAACACCATTTTTAAATTGGTTATAGCTCACATTTGCAACAGAAAGCATAAAATCTATCTCACCTTCATTTGCATAAGGGTAACGAATTTCATTGTCATCTAGTGTTATATCAACAACTGTTGGACCACCACGAACTTGTGATGTGTATGTTGCGGTTTTCAAACCATTTCCACCATCTTTGATTTTACACGCAGCCATAATCTCACCAGCCAACAAAACACCTTGACCGCCAACACCAGTAAATCTTAAAGAATTTCTCATAGTAGACCCCTATATCTTTTTCACAAAATCAGCTTGAGTAATCTTACCGCGTTTACCTTGAGCAGCTTTTATAACTTCTTCATACATATCAGTGTATTCAGGTTGTTCAACTTGTCTTAATACTCCAGTTGGAAGCAAGTTTAACTGCTCATCTTCTGGGAGTGTATCCCATTTTTTCTTACCAACCGTAATGCTGTCAATCCAGTTAAGGTTTTCCATTGCACTAGCCATCTTGTTTTTACGACCAAGATTAATATGGCAGTTTGATAAAACTTCAACAAAGCTAAAACCTTTGTGTTCAAAAGATTTAACAAGAATTTTTTCTAGTTTCTTAGGGTCAATCATTGATTCACGAGCAACAAAAGATGCACCTGCTCCAATTGCAAGATTACTTGCATTGAAAGTTGGGTCAATATTACCATTTTGTGCAGATACACACCACATACCCTGAGGAGTAGTTGGAGATATTTGAGAATTTGTAAGACCGTATATAAAGTTATTAATAAGAATAAAATTCAAATTTATATTACGACGACAACCATGAATTGTGTGGTTACCACCAATTGCAAGACTATCGCCATCACCAGCAACTACAATTACATTAATATGTGGATTCGCAAGTTTGATACCAGTTGCATACGCAATAGTACGACCATGAGTTGTATGAACTGTGTTACAATCAATGTATGAGCTAAAGCGCCCAGAACATCCAATGCCTGAAACAACACAAACATTGTTCATATCCCATCCCATTTTATCAATAGCACGGATAGTAGCTTTTAAAATAACACCATCACCACATCCCCAACACCAAAGTGTTGGCATCTTATTTACGCGTAAATATTTATCATAATTAAATGCCATTACATCATCTCCTTAACTTTTGCTACCATTTCTGCAGGTGCGATTGGACGACCATTTGCTTTTAATAGAGTTGTAAAATCATTTCGTTTTATTACTCTCTCTATCTCTTTTGAGTATTGACCCATGTTTAATTCTGTAATAAAAATTTTATCTTTAAATTTAGCACCAATTTCAACTAATCTTTTAGCTGGTGAAGGCCATAATAAAATTGGTCTAAACATACCAGCTTTAATACCTTGTTCACGAAGCTTATTAACAGCTTCATATGCACCAAGACCAATTGATCCGTAAGCTATGATACAAACTTCTGCATCATCTAGCATATACTCCTCATAATCTGGTAAATCATCTAAACCATCATTCTCAGCAGCAACTGTATTTATTTTACCAACTAATCTTTCAATATTAAATTCACATTGAACTGCATCTTCCGTAGGGAAACCCTCATGTCCATGGTGTAGTCCAGTGATATGGTATTTGTAACCTTTAAACATTGGGTTTAAAACTGCTGGTTTATTCATTGGAACATCATAAGGCTTATAATCAGCTGGAGCACCATCAAATGTTGCACGATTTACAATACTTGCTTTAACTTCTGCAAGATCTGGAATTATAGCTTTTCCGTGCATGTGACCAATTGTCTCATCTAAAAGTATGAAAACCGGAGTCATATACTTCTCAGCTAAGTTAAACGCGCGAACTGTTTGCGTATAACATTCAGTTAAACTACCTGCACAAAGAGTTATTGAAGCAAAATCACCATGAGTTGGATATTGCGCCTGACCAATATCTGCTTGAGAAACACGAGTTGGAAGACCAGTTGATGGGCCACCACGCATAACATTTACAATAACTAGTGGGATTTCGGCAATAAAACCTAAACCAATCTGCTCAGCTTTTAGTGAAATACCAGGGCCTGAAGTTGCAGTATATGATTTAACACCAGTCATAGAAGCGCCAAGTGCAGCACAAATACCACCAATTTCATCTTCCATTTGAATAAACTTACCACCAACTTCTGGTAATAAATCTGATGCAACATGCATTACTTCAGATGATGGAGTAATTGGATATCCACTAAAAAACATAGCTCCAGCATCAATCGCTGCCATTGAGCATAGCTCATTACCAGTTGAAATTTCTTCTCTTGCCATTATTTAACTCCTTTTTCAGTTAGTGACATATAATTATTTGCAACGATTGCCGCTTGACGAGCTTTAGAGTCATCAGTTAGTTTCGCAAATTTATAATCCGCCTTTTCTGCTACATATATAGCAAAATCTGGGCATGAAAGCTCACACTCACTACAACCAATACAAGCTTCAGGATTATTTATAGATATCATAGCCCCTAAAGTTGATGTTACTTCATACACCATACCAAGTACACCAGATGGACATACAGAAACACAAATATCACACGCTTTACAGTTACTTGTGTTTATCCACACAGGCTGATTACCTGGGTTTTCAGTTTTAAAAGTTCCCATTTATTCTCCTATTTTTATTAAAATGCAGATTCATCTACACTATTTTTATAGCGCTACCTTTTTCATAATTAGGTTATCTAATTTTTCTTAACATTACTATGAATTGTGCTAATAGCGCCCTTTAAATAACAAAATATGTTACATTACGGGGCTCGCACAAGATAAGTTATTTAGCCAAAACTTCCGCTACAGCTTTTCCAATATCAGCAGGCGAAATAACAACTTTTACACCAGCAGCCTCTAGTGCAGCCATTTTTTCTTTAGCTGTTCCAGCACCACCACTCACTATAGCACCAGCATGACCCATTCTCTTACCAGCAGGAGCAGTTTGTCCAGCAATAAAAGCTACAACAGGCTTAGTGATATGCTCTTTGATGTAAGATGCTGCTTGAATCTCTAAATCTCCGCCAATCTCACCAATCATAACAATTGCTTTTGTCTCTGTGTCTGCCTCAAACATTGCAAGAAGGTCTTTGTATGAAAGACCGATAATTGGATCTCCACCGATACCAACAGCAGTGCTTATACCAAATCCTTCTCTACAAACCTGATTTGCACCCTCATAAGTAAGTGTGCCAGATTTTGAGATAAGTCCAATATTTCCTTTTTTGAAAATCATACCAGGCATAATTCCAATCTTACACTCTTCAGCAGTTATAATACCAGGACAGTTTGGCCCGATTGTCATCATTCCATGTTTGTTTGCATGTGCTTTTGCTTTTTGCATATCACGAACAGGCGCACCTTCTGTGATGATTACAGCAAGTTTTATCCCAGCTTCAGCAGCTTCCATTACAGCATCTGCTACAAACATTGGTGGAACAAAAATCATAGAAACAGTTGCGTGAGTTGAATTTACAGCATCTTTAACTGTGTTAAATACTGGTTTACCTAAATGCTCTTGACCACCTTTATTTGGCGTAACACCACCAACAATTTTTGTTCCATAAGCTAAACACTGCTCAGCATGAAAAGTACCCTCTTTACCTGTGAAACCTTGAACGATAACTTTTGTATCTTTATTTACTAAAATACTCATATAAATTATTTTCCTTTCGCTGCAGCTACTGCTTTTGCGGCACCATCTGCTAAATCTGTTGCTGTTATAATATTTGCAATATTTGCATTTTTAAGAATTTCTGCTGCTTCTGGCGCATTTGTACCATCTAGTCTTACGATTACTGGAACATGAACATCTACTAATTTTGTAGCTTCAAGGATACCATTGGCAATGCGATCACATCTAACAATTCCACCAAAAATATTTACAAATATAGCCTTAACATTTTTATTTTTAAGAATAATCTCAAAGCCCTTTGCAACTGTTTCTGCATTAGCTTTTCCACCAACATCTAAAAAGTTTGCTGGAGTTCCACCCATATAGTTGATTGTGTCCATAGTACCCATTGCAAGACCGGCACCATTTACCATACAACCGATTTCACCATCAAGAGGTATATATGAAAGACCATATTTTGCAGCTTCCATCTCGTCAGCATCTTCCTCTGATATATCTCTCATAGCTTCAATATCCGGATGACGACTAAGTGCAGAATCATCAAATCCCATTTTTCCATCAAGAGCTATAAAATCACCGCTTCCTGTTTTTACAAGTGGATTTATCTCAATCATCTCTGCATCATTTTCTAGGTATAGTTTATAAAGCGCCGCTGCAAATTTAATAAACTTGCCCTGCTCTGCTGGATCAGTAATCCCGAGTCCAAAAACTAGCTCACGACCGTGAAAACCTTGAAAACCAACAGCTGGATCTACTGCAACTTTAATAATTTTCTCTGGAGTATTATGAGCAACATCTTCAATTGCCATACCGCCCTCAGTTGAAGCCATTATGATTGGCATCTCTTTTGCTCTATCTAAAACAACGCCTAAATATAACTCATCTTTAATATCAGCACCATCTTCGATATATAATTTCTGAACTAATTTTCCCTCTGGTCCTGTTTGATGAGTAACTAAAGTCATTCCAAGAATTTCAGAAGCGTATTTTTTAACTTCATCCAGTGAACGAGCTAGTTTGACACCGCCACCTAAACCACGACCACCTGCATGTATTTGAGCTTTTACAACCCAAACTGGACCACCAAGTACTTTTGCGTTTTCTACTGCTTCTTCAACAGAACTAGCTAACATTCCTTTTGGTGTCGGGACACCATATTTAGCAAAAATTTGTTTTGCTTGATACTCATGTATATTCATATATTCTCCTTGTTTTAAATGGGTTTTTACACTACTCTAGTTTTTAAGCCTTGGGTGAAATCATGTCTTCAGGTATAACATACTTATCAAACTCCTCAGCAGTTAAAAGACCTAAATCTATTGCTGTTTGCTTAAGGGTTGATTTGTTTGCATGAGCAGTTTTTGCGATTTTTGCTGCATTGTCATATCCGATATGTGGATTAAGAGCCGTAACCAACATAAGTGAATTATGTAAGTAGTGATCAATTTTTTCAACAACCGGCTCAATTCCAACCGCACAATGATCGTTGAAAGAGACAATTGAATCGGCTAACAAACGACAGCTCTGTAAAAAGTTATACGCAATAACTGGCTTGAAAACATTTAACTGGAAATTACCTTGGGATGCACCCATAGATATAGCAACATCATTTCCAAAAACTTGACAAGTAACCATAGTTACAGCCTCAGCTTGAGTAGGATTTACTTTTCCTGGCATAATAGACGAACCTGGCTCATTTTCTGGAATCTCAATTTCGCCAATACCACATCTAGGACCTGACGCCAACCATCTAACATCATTAGCAATTTTCATCATATCAGCAGAGAGTGCTTTTAGTGCACCATGTGCAAATACTAATGCGTCATGTGAAGTTAGCGCATGAAACTTATTTGGTGCAGTAATAAATTGATGACCCGTTAGTTCTGTTAGTTTTTTAGCAACTCTCTCGCCTAGCTCTGGATGAGCGTTAAGTCCAGTTCCAACGGCAGTTCCACCAAGTGCAAGTTCACGAACAGCCTCTAAAGAAGTTTTAGCCATTTTTTCACACTTATTTAACATCTCAACCCAACCACTTATCTCTTGACCTAGCGTGATTGGAGTAGCGTCTTGAAGATGTGTTCGTCCGATTTTTACAATTGACTCAAATTTTGCGGATTTATCAATCAGTGTTGCCTTGAGTTTTGCAATCGCAGGCAAAACTCTCTCTTCAACTGCAATAACAGCAGCAACATGAAGAGCTGTTGGATAAGTGTCATTTGAACTTTGAGATTTATTTACATCATCATTTGGATGAATAAGTTTTTCAACCCTAAAATCGCCTCCAAGAATCTCAGTAGCACGATTTGCAAGAACCTCATTATGGTTCATATTTGATTGAGTTCCTGAACCTGTCTGCCAAACAACAAGAGGATAATTTCCATCAAGTTTACCATTTAACATATCATCAGCAGCTTGTGCAATTACTTCTGCTTTTTTAGCATCGAGTTTGCCTAAATCACTGTTTACTAAAGCAACCGCTTTTTTAAGATAAGAGAAAGCTCTTGTTATCTCATAAGGCATGGTCTCTTCACCAATTGCAAAATTTTCAATTGATCTTTGTGTTTGAGCTGCCCAATATGCATCTATTGGAACTTGGATTGCTCCCATTGTGTCTTTTTCTGTACGCGTCTTCATTTTACTATTCTCCTTCAAAAAAATTATTTTTATTTAATGTTTCAATTAATGTTTTTACTGATTCACAAGAGCCTCTAAACATCTCTTTTTCTGCGTCATCAAGGGTTATCTCTATGATTTTCTCAGCTCCATTTGCTCCAAGCATCACCGGAACACCAGAGACAACATCGCTAAAACCATACTCACCGTCTAAAAACACAGCACATGGGTAGATCTGTTTTGTATCTTTTAAGATTGCTTCAACCATTATAGATGTTGCTTTTGCGGGTGCATAATAAGCAGAGCCAGTTTTTAAATAACTCACTATTTCTGCACCACCATTACGAGTACGAGTTATTATTTCATCAATTTCATCTCTATTTAAAATATCAGCTAGTGGGACCCCAGCCACAGTAGAGTAGCGAGGAAGAGGAACCATATCATCTCCATGTCCACCCATCACAGATGCACGAATCTGACCTCCGCCGTATCCTAGCTTTTCTTGTATAAAACTAGCCATGCGAGAACTATCAAGTATACCAGCCATTCCTATAACACGACTTCTCTCAAACCCACTCTCTTTCAGCGCAACATAAGTCATAGCGTCAAGCGGATTTGAAACCATTATGATTATCGCATTTGGGGAGTATCTAGCGACACCCAAAATAACCTCTCTTGTGATGTTTGCATTTATCATAAGAAGATCATCACGACTCATGCCTGGAAGTCTAGGACTTCCAGCTGTTACAATCACAACATCACAATCTGACAAATCAGACATCTCTTCAGCCACGGTCACAATCGTATGACTTCTAACAGCTGAAGCAGCTTGACTCATATCCAGCGCTTTACCGCGTGCTATATCAATTTTATTGTCTCTAAGGATTATTTCATGACATGCTCCAAGCATAGCCAGAGAGTAAGCCACTGTTGCGCCAACATTACCAGCACCAACGATCCCTACTCTTTTTCCTTGATTCATTTAGACTCCTTGCATTAAAATATTAAATCATATCAATACTAAACTAAAGACAATTTTGCCTTTTATATAATACTAAAAAAGTTTCATATAAAAAGTAAAAATTACAAAGAGAAATAATTCTCTTTGTAATCAAATAGTACTAGATTTTATTTACAATACTATTTAGCGTTACCGATGGTCTCATTGCAGCTTCAGCCTTAGCGTCATCAGGATGATAATATCCGCCAATATCTTGAGCTTTTCCTTCGACTGAAAGAAGCTCAGAAATAATTGTTGTTTCGTTATCTTTTAGTGCAGCAGCAACGGGAGCAAACTTAGCAGCTAACTCTGCATCATCTGTCTGTTTTGCGAGTGCATCAGCCCAGAATTGAGCTAAGAAGAAGTGAGATGCTTTATTGTCAGGCTCTCCACATTTTCTACTCGGCTCTTTGTTGTTATCAAGATATGCGTTGTTGGCGATATCTAAAGCTGCAGTTACAACTTCAAGTTTTTTAGAGTTATTTTTTTGAGCAATAAATCTTAAAGATTCAGCAAGCGCTAAAAACTCCCCTAAAGAATCCCATCTTAAATGTCCCTCAGCCAAGAATTGGTCAACATGCTTAGGAGCAGATCCGCCGGCACCAGTTTCAAACAGACCGCCACCAGCTAAAAGAGGAACGATTGAAAGCATTTTTGCAGATGTTCCAAGCTCTAAAATTGGGAAAAGGTCAGTTAGATAATCTCTTAAAACATTTCCAGTTACAGATATGGTATCGAGCCCTGCTCTAACTCTTTTTAGTGAATAAGTCATAGCTTTTTCAGGTGCTAGTATTGGCAACTCTAAACCAGTCGTGTCATAATCTTTTAAGTATTCGTTTACTTTTTTGATCATATTTGCATCATGAGCACGATTTTCATCTAGCCAGAAAACAGCTGGTGTTTTTGTTAGCCTAGCTCTCTCAACTGCAAGTCTAACCCAGTCTTTAATTGGAATGTCTTTAGCTCTTGACATTCTCCAAATATCGCCAGCTTCAACATTGAATTCCATTAAAGTTGAGCCATCAGTATCAAGTACTTTAACTACACCATCTTCTGCTATCTCAAAAGTAGTTGGATGAGAACCATACTCTTCAGCTTTTTGTGCCATAAGTCCAACATTCGCAACACTTCCCATAGTAGATACACTAAATTGACCATTTTTTACACAATCATCAACTATCTCTTTGTACATTGTTGCGTAACATCTATCAGGAATTACAGATACGCACTCTTGCACTTTGCCAGCAGCGTTCCACATAGTTCCACCATCACGAACAACCACTGGCATTGAAGCATCAATAATAATGTCATTTGATGCATGAAGATTTGTGATTCCTTTATCAGAATCAACCATTGCCATAGCAGGCTGGATCTCATAAGTAGCCATTATCGCAGCTTCTATTTCAGCTTTTTTATCAGCTGGAAGTTTTGCTAATTTTTTATATAAATCACCAAGTCCCAAATTGGCATTTACACCAATCTCTTTAAACTCTGCTGCGTATTTTGCAAAAACATCTTTAAAAAACACTTCAACAGCATGTCCAAACATGATAGGATCTGAAACTTTCATCATGGTAGCTTTTAAGTGAAGTGACCATAAAACATCTTTAGATTTTGCTTCTTCAAGAGTTTTCGCATAGAATGCTCTAAGTGCTTTTTTCGACATAAAAGTACCATCTAAAACTTCTTTATCAGATGCAGAAATCTCTTTTAAAAGCTTACCATTTAACTCAATTCTTACTTTCCCATCACCGCTCTTAATTGCAGATTTTTCATTCTCATAAAAATCTCCACTATTCATGTGAGAAACATATGTTTTAGAATTTTCAGAAAATGCTCTTAATTTATGTGGATTTTTCTTTGCAAAATTCTTAACAGCAGCTGCAGCTCTTCTGTCTGAGTTGCCTTCACGAAGAACTGGGTTTACGGCTGAACCAAGACAAGTTGAATACTTAGCTAAAAGCTCTTTGTCCGCATCAGTTGATGGATTTTCTGGAAAATCTGGTAGTTTATAACCTTGAGATTGAAGTTCAGCAATACACTCTTTAAGCTGAGGAATAGACGCTGAAATATTTGGAAGCTTGATAACATTTCCATCAGGCTGCTGAACAACCTCACCTAAAAATGCTAAATCATCAGCTATTTTTTGTGAATCACTTAAAAACTCAGGAAATGTGGCGATAACTCTACCTGCCAATGAGATATCTCTAGTTTCAACTTCAACTCCTGCTGCTTGTGTAAAAGCATTTACTATAGGTAAAAGTGAATATGTTGCTAAAGCTGGTGCTTCATCAATTTTAGACCAAATAATTTTTGACATCTTTACTCCTTGGGGTAATATTTTATTTTTATAAATAAATAATTTTCATAAAAATTTATGAAATGTATATTACCACCAGATAAATAACATACTTAAATAAAGCGACTATGATTCATTTATTTTTAGTTTATGTTTCATTTAGTAGCACGCTTTATATTGGTTAAGTGTGTAGAATAGTTACTAGTAAAATCATGCGTTCCTCTGCTAGACTTCATAAAATAGAGGTTTTTTGTCTGTGCTGGAAATATAGCTGCTTTAATTGCATCAAAACTTACATTGCATACAGGAGAGGCAGGAATGCCACTATACTTATATGTATTGTATGGGGAATAATCATCCTTGATTCTCTTTGGGGTTACCTTTTCGTGTGAGTATTTACCATAATTAAGTGTTCCATCCATCTGAAGCTTCATATTTTGCTTAAGTCTATTGTAAATTACAGAACTAACTATTGGCATCTCCCTAGTATTTGCCGACTCTTTTTGTATAATTGAAGCAACTGTTACAAAATGAAACCATCTTTTCTCATCGTAGTTACCAAATATCTTAATTGACGCCTCTTTCATTTGAATAATGGATTTGGATAGTAGTATTTTTATAACCATCTTTTCGGTTATACCAAAAGGAAACTTGTATGTATTTGGAACAAGAGCACCTTCTGGCTTATTGGACTGAGCGTCGTATTCGCTTTGAAGTAAGTCTCTATTTAAAGCAAGTTCACTTGCTAGATAATTTAAAAAGATATAAGTTGTTTCACCAGGAATAAGCATTATCTCCTTAAGCGCGGCTTTTGAGGTTGCTAATTTATATAAAAAATCAGCTTTTGTATTTGTAGTTGCACCTATATTAATCCATCCATACTGCGGTGTTCCCATAAATCTTAAAATCAGCGAATCTAGTTTATTTACATTGTAGTTTTTGTTGCCCAGATGTGTTATAATCTTGTTTATCGAACCTTCAGGTACATATATGACTTTTGGGGAATTTATAGGCTTGTTTAGGTAGTACATGAAAGTTAAAATGATTATTAATACAATCTCTAAAATCCACTCTTTTTTCATCAACACTCTCTCTATCATTTTTGTAACACTCTCTGTCTTATTTCTACTTTTATTAAATGGAGTATATCTAAATAATGTATCGCTTCCAAACATAAACATTAAAAAAATAGATGTGAAATGGAACAATAAATTAAGTGTAACGATAGATGAAATAAACATAAAAAAAGAGACAGATCCAAAAAAACCGCCTATAGAACTCACTGATATAAAAAAATTATTAAAGTACATAAAACTTTTTAATCACTGGTTTGAAAAAATATCAGTGCAGACAATTCACTACAATGATATGTCTGGTTCATTTAAGTATCTGGATGGCAAAAGTGGACTATTTACGCTCTCTTCTGCTGACTTTAATCTAAAAAGTTCCATATCTTTCTCTTCTAAATACTTAAATCTAAATATAGAGTCTCTTCAAGACAAGAAAAAAGATATAAAAATAGATGGCAATTTAATATATGATACCTCAAGTGAAGCCGAACTTACTTCGCTTCTAAACATCAGCATAAATGACAATGCTCCACTCAAACTATATGCTACTAGTAATATGAAAGAATTTTTTTACAACATAGAATCTCCAAGCAATATAAAAGATATAAAAAAAATAGTAGATATATTTAATTTTAAACCAGATATTAAATATTGGCTTTATGATGCCATGACACTCTCAGATCTGTCACTAGAAAGTTTTCACGGATGGGTTGAATACAGTAAAACGGAAGACGCATATAAAAATATATCACTAAAAGCAACCGCCAACAACCTTGTATACAGATATGATGCAAAATTAGAGCCAATCAATACAAGTAAGACAGATATTGAATTACTTCATGGCGTATTATATATAAAACCAAAAGATACACACACATACAACTTCTTTCTTGATAAGAGCTGGCTAAAGATTGATTTTTCAAAAAAAGAAGAACTGCTATCTATATATCTACTTTTTACTGGTCAAGCAAATCAAGATGTGTTAAACCTTCTTAATCACTATAAAATAAACCTACCCTTGCTGCAGACGAAAGGTGAGCTCAAAACTAATTTAACGCTAGATATAAATCTAAGAACAGTAGATGTTAAGGCAACTGGCAACTTTCAAACTGAAAATGCGCAGATAAAATATCAAGGGCTAAATATTGATATTTTTGATGCAAATGTCTCTTTGGACAACTCCATTGTAAAAGCAAAAAATATATTTGCAAAGTATCAAGATATTGCCTCTTCGTACCTGGATATAGATTTTAACACAAAAGAGTCCAGTGGAAATTTAAGTTTTAAGGTCAACAAAATAGCTTTTAGCGAAATAGGCTTAGAGCTAACAAACACTAAAACACCATTAAACATACTTTATAGCATCTCTCCAAAACAGGAGATTATAAAGATTGGTGAATCCTCGTGGAACTATAAAGATAATTTAATAAAAGTTTCTCCAATGCAATCGTTGGTTGATACAAAAAATTTAAAGATAATGATACCAAAAACATCAATAGAATCAAGTGGATTTTTATCCGCCTCTGCCTCAGGAAACCTATACTTAAAGCCATTAAGAGCCAATGTAGATATCAACTTATCTAAATTTAGCTACAATAAAATCAAACTCAATCAGTCGTCACTACCAATAAAATTTACATATGATAACAATTTTACTTTTTTATCAAATAGTAATATAAATCTTATGGTTGCTGATAAAAAGTGCTCTTTAAAAAATGCAAAATTAAATATTTCAGATGGTCTACTACAGATAAAAAATATGCAATTAAATGTTAATGAACTAATACAAACATCTATAAATGCGCAATACAATACATCAACTTCAAGCGGAATCACAGATATGTACAATATTGCTTTTGTTGATAATGACTTAAAAGAGATATTTAAAAAAGATAAAAATATAAGATTAAATATTGAAAACAGGGATAACAAAACAGTAATAAACTCAAAAGATTATGACATTGAGTATGTTATGGCGCAAAACAGGTGGGAACTAAAATTTAAATCCATAGATAAGATAGCTAATAATTCTGAATTTTTAAAAAAATATGGAATAACAAATGGAAATATAAATTTTTACAACAAGGATGATGAGGAAAATATAAATTTTTCTGCGCATACAAACTATAAATATAAAGTCTTGGTTAACGGTGAAAATCCAGTAGAAACCTATATGGCGTATGGAGAGATAAATAACAAAACAAAAGGTATCTCTTTTAGTGTAAACAATTCGGTGGATGTACTAATTGGGGATGACATAAAAATAAAAGCTAAAAATATTGGAATAAACTTTGATGAATTAATAAGACTGCTTGTGGATATCAATAAAGATAGCACACCAAATAATATTGTAGAAAATAGGGTCAAAAATAATAATGATAAAGAGCTTTATTTTGATGCATTTAATAGCAATATATTCCTAAGTAAGCATAGACATATAATCTCTGACGCAATAAATCTCAGTTATCTTGATAAAATTTTAACAGCCAAATTGACTCACAAGAAAGGAAGTGCTAACCTAACATATTATAATGATAAATTCACCCTAAATGGCAAAGATTTTGATGATGAGTTTGCAAAAAAAATCTCATATTTATCAAAATTTAGTGGTGGTGTATTTGGCTTCTCAATAAACGGTTCAGTTGACGAATACAGTGGACTGATTGAAGCTAAAAACACAACAATTAAAGATCACAAAGTGTTAAACAATGTACTTGCTTTTGTGAACACAATACCATCTCTTGTGACATTCTCCCTTCCTGGATATAACAGAAGCGGATTTGATACTACTAGCGCCTATATAAATTTTAAATACAAAAATGATGTCTACAAGATAGATGATATCTCTGTTATGTCAAAAGAGGTCACAATTGTCGGTCTTGGGGAAGCTAGCATAAAAAATAATACCGTAAACTTAGATTTAAATTTAAAAACTGACCTTGGTAGTTCTATCGCAAAAATACCAGTAGTTGGATATATATTGCTGGAAAACAATGCAATATCTACTTCATTAAAAGTCACAGGAGCGCTTAATGATCCAAAAGTAGATACACAAATAGCTAGAGATATAGCTGTGGCACCTCTGAATATTATAAAAAGAACACTTATGTATCCATTTGAGCTATTTAAAAAAGATAAAGATAAACAACCACATTAAACCAATTAACTATCTTGCTTGGTTTAATGTTGGTTTTTCTACTCATTTCTAAGAACAGTTAAAATATCCACTTCGCTTGCCTTTTTGGCAGGATAGTATGATGATGCTACAACAATCCCAAATGCACCAATAACAATAAGCACAAAGTCTTTAACACTCAAATCAAGCGGAAGAGTTGTGGTTGGATAAACATCTTTAGGAAGATGGACAATATCAAAAGTGCTAAGAATCCACATTCCGCCCATACCAAAAGCAACTCCAGCCAAAATACCACTAACGCCTATAACTATACCGAGATATAAAAATACTTTTTTTACTTCAACAGCTGTTGCCCCAAGAGACAAAAGCAGAGCAATTTCACTTCTTCTGTTCATAACAGTCATTAAAAGTGAAGAGATTATATTAATTGCTGCTATTAAAATAATAAGCATTAAAACTATAAAAAGTGAGGCTTTTTCCAACTCTAGCGCCGCAAAAAAGTTTGTATTTTCTTCCCACCAACCTTTAATAACAACATTTTCTGGTAGAAATTGTTTGATTTTTAGAATATCTTCTTGTGGATTGTTTGAAAAAATGTGAATTCCATCATATTGACCACTTGGCAGGTTTAAAATAGCTTGAAGTGAAGAAATTGTTGTATAACTATAGGCTTTGTCGTAGGCTGAGAGCCCAGAATCAAAAACTGATTTAAGTTGGAATCTTTTTATCTTTGGGGTGATAGAGAGTCCGCCCGGCTCAACATCTGTAAATATATACATAACTTTATCACCATCAAAAAGAGAAAATTCATCTTTTAGTGATTTACCCACGATAACATCAAATTTTTCAAATTTTTTATTCGCTGAAGCTTTTTTTAGAATACTGTTAACTTGAGCCTCGCTGTCAAAATCAACTCCAAAAATATAACCACCCTCCAAGACAGACCCACTTCTTGCCATAATTGTAGACTGAACATACTGACTAAATTTTAAATCTGGAAATTTTGCCTTTAAGCTTACAAGCAGATTGTTATCAACTGCTCCATAAAACTTAGGCATAACAGTTAATGGATAGTTCATAATAGTGAGTTTTTTCTTGAACTCATTGTCAAAACCATTCATAAGCGCCATTGCAATCAAAAGCACCATAACGCCCAAAGATATCCCCAAAAACGCAAGAAGTGCCGATAGGAAGATAAATGGTTGCTCTTTATCGAAGCGTAAAAATCTCTTGACAAGATATGGAACTATTGAATTTTTCAAGAAGCAAAAACACCTTTTTTTGGACCACTTTTTCCACAGCACTGCTTATATTTTTTACCGCTTCCACATGGGCAATCTTCATTTCTAGAGACTTTTTTATTGTCCGTCTCTTCTTGATGATTCATCTGCGTTGTAGCAAACTCATCAACTCTTCTTTGTAGCTCTAAATGTTCAGCAGCCTCTCTCGCTTCTTCCTCTGGATCTTCCATTCTAAATTGGATAATTTGAAGGGTTTTGATTGCATTAAACTTAATACTACTTACAAGTTCTGTAAAAAGACCATAACTCTCTTTTTTGTATTCGACTAATGGGTCTTTTTGGTTATAGGCTCTTAGTCTAATTCCAGTTTTCATATTATCCATAGCGTAAAGATGTTCTCTCCAAGCACTATCTAGCTCTTTTAAATAAAGCTCTCTCTCAATATTGCTTGCAGTTTCACTATCAATTACACTCATTTTATGATCATAAGATTTTTTAACGCTATCAGTGACTACTTTTAGTAACTCATCATACTCAAAAGAAGAGAGAGCCGTGATATCTAACTCTAGATTTATCTCTTCTTTAATTATCTTTGATAACTTTTCTAGGTTAAAATCCTCTTTAGTGCCGCTACCAAAAATATTTGCCTCGAAAAAGAGATGCTCTATATATTCAGCTCTAATTTCATCAATTTTTGTACCAATATCAAAGTTTTTATCAATCAGCTGATTTCTAAATTTATATACTATTTTTCTCTGCTCATTTGCAACATCATCATACTCAACAATCTGTTTTCTGCCCTCATAGTGCATATTTTCAACTTTTTTCTGAGCCTTTTCAACTGCACGAGTTACCATCTTTGACTCTATATATTCACCATCTTCGATACCTAGTCTTTCCATAATACTCTTAATCTTATCACTTCCAAATATACGAAGCAAACTATCTTCTAAACTAAGATAAAATTGAGTAGTACCAGCATCACCTTGTCGTCCACTACGACCACGAAGCTGATTATCTATACGGCGGTTTTCATGTCTTTCTGTTCCAATAATGTAAAGTCCACCAAGCTCTCTAACTTCATCATTAACTTTAATATCAACACCGCGTCCAGCCATATTTGTGGCAATCGTTACGGCACCTTTTACACCAGCACTTTTAATAATCTCACCCTCTTGAGCATGGTTCTTAGCATTTAAAACCGTATGCGCTATCTTCTCTTTTTTTAGTATTTCATGAAGGACTTCTGATTTATC
Organism: Sulfurimonas sp.; assembly: GCF_028713515.1. GTDB lineage: Bacteria > Campylobacterota > Campylobacteria > Campylobacterales > Sulfurimonadaceae > Sulfurimonas. The sequence continues at coordinate 641,797 of NZ_JAQTOD010000001.1, forward strand.
AATTGATGCCGTACCTATCAATACAGGCTGACCTGTTTTTGATAATTTTTTTATAGTTTCAATTACAGCTTCAAACTTTTCTCTTTCTGTTTTATAAATCAAGTCATTTAAATCTTTTCTTGAAATAGGTATGTTTGTTGGGATTGAGACAACATCTAATGAGTAGATTTGAGCAAACTCAGATGCTTCTGTCTCCGCTGTTCCTGTCATTCCAGCTAGTTTGTTGTACATTCTAAAATAGTTTTGGAATGTTATATCAGCAAGTGTTTGAGTCTCTTCTTTTATGTGAACCTGCTCTTTTGCTTCAAGCGCTTGATGCAGACCTTCCGAGAAACGGCGACCTTCACTAAGACGACCTGTAAACTCATCTACTATCACAACTTCATCATTATTTACGACATAGTCAACATCTTTTTCAAAAAGATAGTTAGCTTTTAAAGCTTGATCTAGCATGTGTGGTAGAGATGCATTTTCTGCACTATATAAATTTTCAACACCAAATAACTCTTCAGCTTTTGTTATTCCATCTTCCGTAATCAAAACAACTCTATCTTTTTCATCAACCGTAAAGTGAGTATCTTTTTCAAGTTTAAGTGCAATGTTGTTCGCATCTACATAGTTTTGCATAATTCTGTTTGTTGGTCCAGATATAATCAAAGGCGTTCTGGCTTCATCAATCAAGATACTATCAACTTCATCAACGATAACGAAATTATGGCTTCTTTGAACCATATTTTCAGCTGAATAGCTCATATTATCCCTTAGATAGTCAAATCCAAACTCGTTATTTGTTCCATAGGTTATATCTGCTGCGTAGATCTCTCTTTTTATAGCTAAGTCATTCATATTTTCAAGTATAACACCAACACTAAAACCAAGAAATTCATAGAGTGGTCTCATCTCATTACCGTCTCTTGTTGCCAGATAATCATTAACAGTTACAAGATGAACACCCTTTCCGTCCATTGCATTAAGGACAATAGCTAGGGTTGCAACCAGTGTTTTACCCTCACCTGTCTTCATCTCTGCAATTTTACCCTCATGTAGAACTATTCCACCGATGAGCTGAACATCAAAATGTCTCATATTTAAGACACGAGAACCAACTTCTCTTGTTATTGCAAAAGAGTCGATTAGGGCATCATCTAAGCTTATCTTTTTACTTAAAACACTATCTCTAAGTTCATTAAAACTATTTTTTAATTCATCATCACTAAGAGATTTGTATCTGCTCTCAAGAGCATTAATGCTATCAACTATTTTTATATATCTTTTTATCTCACGGTCATTTGTAGTACCGAACACTTTACCTAGTAATGCTTGTAGCATTTTCAACCTTATTATCGATAGCTAACCTTGTAATTATCTATCACTGAAATTGCGTTTATTTTAACACAGATATAATTATAACTATATAAATCAAACCTTTAGACATACTAGTTACACAGCAGAATATAGAGATTTAAGTTGTGAGTAATTATATTTTTTTTATTGATACCAAACGATATGTAAACGATTGCTTAGATATAATTTTTCAAAAATACAAGGAACAAAATGAAGTCAATAATTTTCATCATGATGCTATTATCTCAGGCATTTGCTTCTCTTGAGAATATTAATACATTCGAAGCTGATTTTACACAGACAATTACAGATGAAAAAAATACAGTTCTTGCATACAGTGGGCATATGTTTGCCTCAAAACCTCAAAGTGTACGGTGGACATATTTAAAGCCAGTAAAAAAAGAGATTTATATTAATAGTTTTGAGGTGACAGTTGTTGAGCCAGAAATAGAGCAAGTCATATTTAGAAAAGTTGAATCTGATTTTAACTTTTTTAGAATGATAAGTAACTCAAAAGAGATTAAAAAAAACACATATGAAACAAGCTATAAAAATTCAAAATTCAAAATAGTAAAAAATGCAAATTTTATAGAATCAATCTCATATATTGATGAGTTCGAAAATAGAGTTAAAATAATGTTTAAAAATCAAAAGCAAAATCAAAAAATTAGTGAAACTACTTTTGCTCCATCATATCCTTTGACATACGATATGATTAGAGATTAACAGATGATACTTCAATCCTATTTCTTCCATTCTCTTTAGCCCTATAAAGCGCCTTATCTGTCGCTTCATATATCTCATTCATCTCCATAACGCACTCTTTTGGTATAAAAGAGATTCCAGCCGAAATTGAAACATATTTAGATATTGGGCTTGTGCTGTGTTCTATTTTTAGGTTCCCTATGTTTATTCTCAACGATTCTGCTCTATCGAGCCCGTTCTTCAAATTATTCGAGTAAAACGAAACTGCGAACTCTTCACCACCTAATCTATAAACATGGTCATTTGCTCGCTTAAAAAATGTTTTCATTACCGAAGATATTGCCTTAAGAACTTCATCTCCCTTTAAATGGCCATAAGTATCATTGTATTGTTTAAAATAATCAATATCAACCATCAACAGAATTAAGTTTTTATTCTCTCTTTTTGAGACTCTTAATTCGTTACTTAATGTTATATCAAAAAAGCGTCTGTTGTAAAGTCCAGTGAGAGCATCCGTTATAGAGTACTCTTCAATTCTTTTCTTATCTGTTATGTCGTGATATATCGCAGAGTAGCCCAATATATTTTCATATCTATCAGTCAGTGGCGTTATGGTTGCGTCAACCCAATACTCCTTATTAGCCTTATTGAGATTTTTCATCTCTCCTTTATATATTTTTCCACTTTTTATGATTTTCCACATATCTTCATATATTACATCTTCAGTATCTGGATGCCTAATTATTGAATGTGAATTTCCTATAATTTCATCTTTTGTATAGCCTGTAATTTTAGTAAATGCATCACTAACATCAGTAATAACACCTTTTGTATTTGTTTTTGAAGTAATGACATATTTATCTATAAGATCTATATATTTCCGGCTTGTTTCAGAATTTTTTGCATCTCGTAAAAAACCAATAATCATATCAATAAAATATTTAAAGTCATCGTTGTGGACTATATTGTTATCATCTATAAACCCTAGTTGCAATACACCAAAAAGTTTATCATAGCTTATTAGAGGTACTGTATAAATACTTGATGGGCTTATTATAATAGACTCTATTCCAGTCGCTCTTTTGCTATCACTCATAAGTGTATGAATATGTCGCTTTTGAACAGCGACTTCACCAACAAAACCTTCTCCTAACTCAACAATCTGTTGCATTTTGTTTGTTGCATAAGATGAAGCTAGATATAGCTTGTTGTTCTCTTCATTAAAAAGATAGATTACTCCCTGAACGATATTAAATTTATCTGCAAAAAAATAGAGTGAAGTTGATGATATATCCTGAATCGAACTGCATTTTTCAAGACTGTTTTTAAGGTTTATTATTGATGTTAAATTATTTTTTATTCGCTTTTCACTTTTTATATAAAGAAGCGAGCTTCTAATCATTGAAAATATCATCAAAATTATAAACAAAACAACCGCTACGCCAATAATTATTCCTTTTAGTTTTGCTGTTTCTAATGCATCTAGCTTGTCATTTAATCGTTTATTTAGAAATTCAGCATCGGTTTTATAAAACTCCAGTATTTTATTTATGACATCAGTAGATACTTTGAAAAACTCAAATGCATTTAAATCTGCATTATCGGAAACAACTGTTTGTTTAATATACTCCTGCATTTTTTGTGACTCTAAAGTAATTCCATCCAATAGAGCAATCAATCTTGTTTTTTCCACATTTTCATTCATGTCATTTAAGATTTTCATAATCTGCTTACTGCTATCTTTACATGATGAACAGCTACTAGCAAGAGAGTATTTAAGTTCACTTGTGGCCGAGTTTTCAAGCATAGCTCTTGAAGCTTCGCCTCGAATCTTAGCAACTGTCTCTATCAGACTTGGAATATGTTTTAACATCATATCTACTAAATAGTATTTATCATTATCAGACTCTAGCAGAAGCTCTGATTTAAAGCCAAGATAATACATCTTCTCTTTTAGTTGCTCAATAATATAAGTGAGTTTTTTAAATTTTATCTCACTGTCTTGGTTAGAGCCTAGCGTTTCGCCAAGCTCCTCTATTATGGAGTTATAGTGTGTGTCATATATTTGTGGGTATAGCTTTTGACTTGCTTTGAGCTCATTAATATCTTTTTTTATACTTAGGGTTACGAATCTAATCTCATCCTGCACTAACTTAGACTCCGCATCATCTAAAAACTCTTTTTCAAACTGCCCATAACCTCTTATTTTTTGAATATCTAGAATAAAAAATTGTAATTTTTGCGCAAAAGCAAGACCATTAATCTCATTTTTTGTTTTGTTGATCTGTTGATTATAATTTAATACGAACTGAGTAAATAGAAAAAGGGAGCCGCCAGAGAGGAGTAAAATCAAGATAATGAATTTATATATTTTTTGCATTACATCTCCAAATCATATTAAAAATAGATTTTTAATATGATTGTAGCAAAAAAATTATTTTTTTATCACAGAGAGTTCTGTGATATTTTCTTATTTTTATAATTTGTAGTTTTTGATTAGATTGAAGTTAAGATATTTGTATATCTCGTCCTCTTTACCAACAATTTTGTTAGTTTTTTCTAAATACTCTTCTTTTGTTGGGATACGGCCAAGCATCGAACATACTGCAGCAAGCTCAGCTGAACCTAGATAAACCTGAGTATCTTTACCCAGACGGTTATCAAAGTTGCGAGTTGAAGTTGAAAACACAACTGCGCCATCACTAACACGAGCTTGATTTCCCATACATAGTGAACATCCTGGAATTTCCGTGCGAGCACCAGCTTCACCAAAAACAGTATAATAACCATCTTCTGTAAGCTGTTTTTCATCCATTTTTGTTGGAGGACAAACCCATAGTTTTGTAGGAACAGCACCCTCACCTCTTAAAACTTCACCAAGTGCGCGATAGTGACCAATATTAGTCATACATGAACCAACAAATACTTCATCGATCTTAGTTGGGCGACTTGATGCCAAAACTTCACTAAGTGTAGCAACATCATCCGGATCATTAGGGCAAGCCAAAATAGGCTCAGTGATTGTGTTTAAATCTATTTCAATAATCGCCGCATACTCTGCATTTGCATCTGGTTTCATAAGTGTTGGATTCGCTAACCACTCCTTCATCTTCTCAACTCTACGAGCAATTGTACGACTATCTTTGTAACCAGCTTCTATCATTGATTCTAAAAGTGCAACATTTGATTTTAAGTACTCAATCACAGGCTCTTCATTTAACAGAACTGTACATGCAGCAGCACTTCTCTCCGCAGACGCGTCTGAAAGCTCAAATGCTTGCTCACACTTCATATTTGGCATACCTTCAATCTCTAAGATACGACCAGCAAAAATATTTTTCTTACCTTTTTTCTCAACAGTTAAATGTCCCTCTTTAATCGCTTGATAAGGGATAGCATTTACTAAATCACGAAGAGTGATTCCAGGCTGTAGTTCACCTTTAAAACGAACTAGAACTGATTCTGGCATAGTTAAAGGCATAGAACCAGTTACACCAGCAAATGCAACTATTCCTGATCCACCAGGAAAAGAGATACCGATTGGGAAACGAGTATGGCTATCTGCACCAGTTCCAACAGTATCTGGAAGCACCATTCTATTTAACCATGAATGAATAACACCATCACCCGGACGAAGTGCAACACCTGAACGCTTAGAGATAAATTCTGGGAGAGTATGATGCATTTCAATATCTGATGGTTTTGGATATGCTGCTGTATGACAGAATGATTGCATAACTAAATCAGCACTAAATCCAAGTGCAGCAAGTTCAACAATCTCATCTCTTGTCATTGGTCCAGTTGTATCTTGAGAGCCAACAGTTGATGTGGTTGGCTCAACATACATTCCAGGGCGGACACCAGCCATACCACAAGCCTTTCCTACCATTTTTTGTGCTAAAGTATAGCCTTTTCCGTTATCAGCAGGCTGCTCTGGAGTTAAGAACATATCTGATACGCCAAGCCCTAAAATGCTGCGAGCTTTCGAAGTTAATCCACGACCAATAATAAGTGGGATACGACCGCCTGCACGAACTTCATCCGTAATAGTATTTGGGTTTAATTTAAAAGTAGCAATGCATTTTCCATCTTTATGCGCTTCACCTTTGTATGGAAATATATCAATAACATCCCCAGTTTCCATCTGTGAAACATCAAGTTCCAATGGTAATGCACCAGAATCTTCACATGTAGCAAAGAAAATAGGAGCGATAATACTACCAAGAACTACGCCGCCAGTGCGCTTGTTTGGAACACCAGCGATATCTTCACCCATGTGCCATTGAACAGAGTTTACACCAGATTTACGGCTTGAACCAGTTCCTACAACATCACCAACATAAGCAACTGTATGTCCTAGTTTTTTAAGCTCTTTAATTGTTTCTAGTGGATTTTGCATTTTTGCAGCAAGCATAGAGTTTGCATGAAGAGGAATATCCGAACGAGTAAACGCTTCTGATGCAGGAGAGAGATCATCAGTATTTGTCTCACCCGGAACTTTAAATACAGTAACAGTTATTTTTTCCGCTAACGCTGGTTTTGAACTAAACCACTCAGCATTTGCCCATGAGTTCATAACTTCAATAGCAGCGCTGTTTCCAGCTTTATATAGCTCCTCAACATCATTAAATGCATCATAAACAAGCAAAGTATGCTTAAGTGCTTCTTTGGCAGCATCAACAACTTCACTATTTTTAGAAGTTAATGCATCAACTTGTGGCTTAACATTGTAACCACCAAGCATCATACCCATCATTTTCACTGCATGAGCCGCAGAGATTGCACTTACACTAATTTTTTCAGACGCAATATCGTTCAAAAATGCAGCTTTTACATACGCAGCATCATCAACACCTGGTGAGACACGATTTGTTAACAAATCTAGCAGCTCATCATTACAGTTTGATTTGATTAGCTCAACTACTTCTACTGTTTGCTGTGCCGAAAGTGGAAGCGGTGGTACACCAAGCTTCTCTCTCTCTAATATATGTGCCTTATACTCTTCTAAAAATGCCATAATAGTTCCTGTTTGTGAAATTTGTCGGATTATATCCAAATATAAAAACAGTAGATATCATATGTTACAATACTACTCAAAAGATATTAACCCAATCAAAATAGTGTGATTTTTTGTAACAAAGTTATACTAGTTCCTACTTAATAAATTCTACAACATCATCAAAATCAACTCTCAACTGTTTTGACTGCTCTTTAATTCTATATCCAAATGGTAACAGTAATGCTAGTTGATATTTCTTAGTATCAAGATTTAAAATCTCCTCCAAGCTCTCCTTCTCAAACCCCTCTATAGGACAACTATCTATCCCTAAAACTGCTGCGCATGTCATCATATTTGCAGAAGCGATGTAGCACTGTTTTGAAGTCCAAGCATAGATATTTTCATCACTGCTTAGCGTTTTTTGAAGATGATTTGCGTATAGATTCATATAAGAATCAAGTTTTTCTTGACTCATCTCTCTCCTTAAAAATCTCTTTTTCACAACACCGCTCTCAACTCTAGCATCATCAATTGCAGCCAAAACAACAACAAGATGCGAACAACTGGTTATCTGAACTTGATTCCAACAAAAAGGTCTTAATTTTGCCTTTAAATCACTGTTTGTAATTACTAGAAATTTCCATGGTTCCATACCGAAAGATGATGGCGAGCCTCTTCCTGCCTCCAGTATACTTCTTATATCTGCGTCAGATATTTTTTTATCTTCATCAAAAATTTTACAAGCATGTCTAAAATCCATAGCCTCTTGAAATGTTTTACTCATAACTGTTTCTCCTCTTAGTGGCTTTTTTAAAATTTAGTATATTATAATGGTCTAAAAAATAAAGACAAAATTTCAACGAAATTTATTTTCAAAAAAGTTAAAATAAATAAAAATGGCTCAATTCAAGTCATTTTAAAATTACCAGTGAGATGAAAATTTATAATGTTAAGCTACAAGCATGAAACTCTTATCCCTTAATCGTAATATCATTGCCCTAGGTGCTAACAGCTTCTTTACTGATTTCTCCACAGAGATGATTCTCCCACTTCTGCCGATTTTTTTAGAAAGGTTTTTACATGCAAGCAAAAGTGAAATCGGTTTGATTGAAGGTCTGGCAGAATTCGGTGTAGCAATGTTGATTGCATTATCAGGATTCTACTCCGATCGTCTGGGTCGACGCAAAGGGTTAACGGTATTTGGATATGGGATGTCCAACATTATCAAGCCGCTCGCTTTTTTTGCCCAGAGTTCCTCGATGATTGCAACTATCCGTATTGGGGATCGTTTGGCAAAAGGGGTACGAGTCGCACCACGCGATGCTCTTATCAGTGCCTCCACTCCAAAAGAGATTAGCGGATTTGTCTTTGGATTTCACAAAATGATGGATGGTGCGGGTGCATTAGCAGGTTCATTGACCGCATTTGCCCTTTTATATCTCTGGGGGGAGAGTGAAGGAACATTTCGAAGCATTTTTGCTATCAGTCTCATCCCTGGACTCATCTCGATGGGGATTCTCATCTTTCTCGTTACAGATGCCCCTTTTACCCCTGCTGTACGCCGCTTTCATCCTGAATCACTTCCTGGCGAATTTTACTGGCTAGTCGGATTTCAGAGCCTCTTTAGCCTCTTTGCAATGAACTATTCATTTATGCTCCTTAAAGCCGAATCTAACGGTCTTGCATTGGCAATGATCCCTCTTTCCTATGCGTTATATAATCTTACTCAATCAACATTTGCTATCCCTATTGGAAAAATGGCGGATCGCTTCGGTAAAGCGACTCTTCTTTCTATTGTCTATCTAGCTTTTGGTTTAGGAGCACTTGCTATGGCTTCAGGGACAGTTGCAGGGGTATGGCTCGGTTTTGGAATTTACGGATTTTTTGCAGGAGGGTTTAACGCATTAGCAAAAGCGATTATATCAGATACAGCGCCCAATGAGCTAAAAGCAACAGCTTATGGGGTTTATTATACGGCGGTCGGGATCACCACCCTCATCTCATTGACGGCTGCTGGATGGCTGTGGGATCACTACGGAAGTATTTATCCTTTTATGATTGCTGCAGTTTCGGCAATATTCTTGGCGATTGCCCTTTTTATGATGCGTCGTCATTTACTTTGCCATTAACGCAACCGTTGGGTTGTAATGAATACCAAAAAAAATCTAAACTATAACAATTTTAAATTTACCCCAAAAGATGCTTTAAAGACGAGTTAATATCTCTGTATTTAAACTCAAATCCAGCATCAATTAGCGCTTTTGGATAAACTTCTTTTGAACCAGTTAAAACCGATGCACCCTCTCCAAAAATAAGTTTTAAAACAAACTCTGGCAGTGGAAAAATAGTAGGTCGACTCAAAACTTTACCAAGTGTTTTTGTAAATTGATAATTTGTAACAGGTTTAGGCGAAGTGGCATTATAAACTCCTGTGAGTTTTTTATCTATTATAAAACCATAGATTCGAACCAAATCATCTATATCAATCCAGCTCATCATCATTTTCCCATCTCCAATTATCCCGCCAACTCCAAATTTAAACGGGGTAAGCATACTAGCCAAAGCTCCGCCATCTGCACCTAAAATAACTCCAAAACGGACAATGGCGGTTGGTTTATTGCATTTTAATGCCTCAGCTTCCCACTCTTTTGTGAGTGATGCTAAAAAGTCATTTCCATATCCAACAAAACTCTCATCACAAGCTATATTATCAGGATATGCCCCTATTGCTGAAGTAGAGATCAGCTGTTTTACATCTGACTCATTTATAGCATCTACTAGCTTTTTAGTGCTATAAACCCTGCTGTCAATTAAAACCTTTTTATATTCCTCGCTCCATCTCTTTATAATGGGCGCGCCAGCTAGATTTATAACAACATCGATACCATCCAGCTTAGACAAAATTTCTTCATGAGTATCTTTTCTCTCTATGACTACACAATCTTTAAATTCTTCTTTTAAATGTGCGGCGACAAAACCACTCGCCCCCGTTAATGCAATTTTCATAAACTTTACCTCCGCTGTTTTTTACACTCTAAATCTTTTCTCATAATAAAGATTATATACTTCCAAACTTAATGAAAAAAGATATTTTATGGAAAACTTCGCCCTTATTTTCACTGCTCTTTTTATTGGATATATTATCAACAAAGCAGATATATTTCCAAAAGATACACATATCATCTTAAATCAATTTATTCTTTATATATCGCTCCCTGCTATGGCACTGCTTCAAATACCAAAATTAACCCTCTCTTATGAAGTTGTTATACCAGTTTTAATAGCATGGAGTGTCATGAGTCTTAGCGCTCTTTTTATTTTTCAGACTTCAAAATTACTCGGATTTACAAAAAACACAACAGGTGCTCTGATGCTAGTAGGAGTGCTTGGGAATACTTCCTTCTTAGGTATTCCTATTATTAGAGCCTATCTTGGGGAAGAAGCTCTCGGATATGTTTTAATGTATGACCAATTGGGTTCTTTTATAGCCCTATCAACATATGGAACTTTTGTATCAGTCTATTATTCAAATACAAAAGATGTAAACATAGGCGCCATTCTTAAAAAGATAACAACATTTCCGCCATTTTTATCTCTTCTTGTGGCACTGTTTTTCATAGGAACCTCGTTTCATCCTATAGTTTTAAGTGTTCTTACTTCACTCTCAAATACCATAGTCCCTCTTGCTCTTGTTGCGGTTGGACTTCAGTTGAAGTTTAAAATTCATGCAGATGAGCTAAAGCCATTTGCACTTGCTCTTATGACAACACTCATCATCGCACCCATAATCGCTTACGGCATAACAGCTCTATTTTCATGGCAAAACTTAGCTTCGCAGGTGTCCATAATGGAAGCGAGTATGGGACCTATGATAACCGCTGGTGCAGTCGCAAGTATGTCAGGTCTAGCTCCACGACTCAGCTCATCCATCATAGGATACGGAACGCTTCTTTCGTTTCTTACTACTTGGATTGTTTATCATATCATCATCTAGGAGGCATCACTAGCCATGAAGTGTTATTGTGATAGTCAAAAAAAATTTAATGAGTGTTGTGAGCCATTTTTAAACTGTTCATCAAAACCATCAACTTCAAAAGAGCTTATGAGAAGCAGATATAGTGCCTATATTTTGGGAAATGGTGCGTATTTAGTCACCACTACAGTAGATGAAAATCGTTATGAAGATGATATAAAACTGATTCAAGAGTTTTCATCAAGCGTTGTGTGGTTAAAACTAGATATCATAAATGAAGCCAAAAATATGGTTGAGTTTAAAGCTTATTATAGAGACAGAGATGGAGTAAAAGTCCAACATGAGAGAAGCAATTTTATCTTTAAAAATGGGATGTGGCTATACATAGATGGGGAACTTTTCAACTCTAAGATAGAGAGAAACGAACCGTGTCCCTGCAAAAGCAATAAGAAATATAAAAAGTGCTGTTTTAAAATCTAGCCTATAAGGTTCGTTGCACTCTTGAAATGTTACAATTTAGCAATAAAATCAAGGAATCAACATGAACTCAGAAAAAGTTATATCTGGCTTTTTTATTATCTTTTCATTAACACTAAATTTTGGTTTTGTATATGGCGACTTTGATGTGATTGCTTATCACAGCGTTTATGAGCTATTTGCTGCCATCACGGTTAATATAATCGCCACCATAATGAAACTTGGAGATAAGACTCAGACTGGTTCGGTACTACTTGCAACAAGCTTTGTTGCGGACTTACAGCTAATTGCCGCCGCACTGTTTTGGGGTATTGTCAATATGACTAGCATCATGACACCAGAGCTATTTACTATTGTTGTCTCTTTGGCTGTTGGAGCATTGATTGCTAATATTATTTCAGTAGTACTTTTTGTAGGTGAAACACTACTTCTTAAACGATAACTATTTTCAGTGATGCAAAATAACGAATCATCTATCTGGCTTTTTTTACGAAAAATGAGAGCACCTCTCATTGTTCTAAATCTTGCACATGCCTTCCCTGTTCTTCTATTAACTCTAGTATCTGGAATCACTCCAGAAGGTAAACCATACTACTTAAGCTTCTTTGATGCAATGTATGTTGTTGGCTACACAGCGACAACCATCGGTTTTGGTGAGATTCCATACGCATTTACATATACTCAACGAATGATAGTTCTTTTCACTATGTATCTTACGGTTCCCGCATGGCTTTATGCGCTTGGTTCTATCATCGCATTAGTGCAAGATAAAACATTTATATATGCACTAAAAATGAATGCTTTTCGAAGAAAAGTTCGCCATCTCGGACAAGATTTTATTATTCTTTGTGGTTATACTGATGCTGGCAAACTGCTTATTGATAAACTAAACAGAGATAATCTTTACCGCATTGTAGTTATTGATAAAAATTTTGAAAAAATTGAATCATTAAATAGCGAACTATATCTTCCATCCATTCCTGCTATTGTAGCTGATGCCTCTATGACTGATGTTTTGATATCATCAGGCATTCAATCTCCTAGATGCAAGTTTATTGTTACTCTCTTTGATGATGATCAGCTCAATCTTAAAATTTCAGTACGCGGGCGTATTTTAAATGAAAATATTAAGATTATTGCTAAATCAGGTCTCAAACAAGGAAGAGAAAACCTAATCAATATTGGCGTAAATCATGTAATAGATGCATTCTCCATAATTGCAAAAAGAATCGATTTTGCCTTACAATCGCCATATCTATTTAATCTTCTCAGCTGGGTTCAGGGTGGAAATCTGCATGTTAGCAAAAGCGATATCTTACCAACTGGAAAATATATTGTATGTTCTCGCGGCAGGTTCGGCAAAACAATCCAAAACACCCTTGATAGAAATAGCATCAACTACACATATCTCGATATAAACAAAGATACTCATGAGAAAGTCTCCTCTGATCAGGAGTTTTTTATGCAAGCAGACATTATGAACGCCTCTTGCATTATTGCTGGAACCAATGATGATGCAATAAATCTCTCGATTGTTGCAACAGCTCGTGCGCTAAATCCAAATATTTTTGCAATCGTTCGTGAAAATGAGATTGAAGAGAGAAGTCTTTTCTCAAACCTACGGGTTGATAAAATCTTTGTACTTGACCAAATAACGGCACTTGATGGTTATAACTATATTGATCGTCCAATGACATATCAGTTTATTGATGAAATTGCGAAATACAGCAAAGATATGTTTATTGACACACTACTGCGAATTACTAAAAGAGTGAATAAACGACCAGCACTGATAGAAATGGAGATTAGCGAGCAAAAGATGTATGCATTAAGTAACTACCTCAAAGAAACATCCGTAACTATTGGGCAACTTCTCGAAAACCCTTACCGTGATGGAGAAGATTTGGAAATTGTTATGCTTGGACTAAAGCGAGCAGATGGAGAGTTTATCCTTTTGCCTGATGATAAAACATTACTTAAAGAGAGTGATCATCTACTTTTTGCAACTACACAAGCGAGTCTAGAGTACTTTAAAACTATTGTTAATCACTACTATGAACTATGTTATGTTATTGACGGTGTAGAAAAGAGCCGTTTTTCACTGCCTTGGAGAGATAAAAATAATTAAATCAGTCCAATAAGTGCAACTAAAAGCACAGGTGGAGTTATTATCAATCCAACTTTCATATACTCACCCCAACCTATTTTTACACCTTTTTGCGCCAACACATGAAGCCATAGAAGTGTTGCTAAAGAACCAATCGGAGTCATTTTTGGTCCTAAGTTACAGCCTATAATATTTGCGTAAGCTAGTGCTGTATCGCCAGTTTTAGCTATGGCAATATCCATAATCATAATAGTTGGCATATTGTTCATCACCGAACTAAGGGCTGCTGAGAGAAATCCAGTGCCAATTACAGCATAAATATGTCCAGCTTCTTGCATATGAACAATAATGGATGATAGATATGTTGTCATTCCAGCATTTTTAAGACCATAAACAACAACATAAAGACCGATACTAAACCATACCACCTGCCATGGCGCCGCTTTTATTGTCATAATTGGTTTTGTTGCTTTGAAGTAGGTCGCGATAGCTAAAAAAATCAGTGCTCCACCTAGAGCAAAGAGTGAGACTGGCAAGTGATATCTGTCCCCAATAAAATAACCAGCCATAAGCAACGCCAAAAACCACCAGCTTAAACGAAACATAGTCATATTTTTAATAACAGATTCTGGAGTTGCAAGAGCCCTGATGTCAATGCGAGAGGGAATCGAGTGACGAAAGTAAAACAACAAAACCACAATAGATGCAAAAATAGAGAGAAGATTTGGAAGAAACATATTTTGTGCATATTCCCAAAACCCGATGTTAAAGTATCCAGCTGTCACAATGTTTGTGAGATTTGAGATGACTAACGGACTAGAAGCACTATCACCAATAAATCCGCCAGCCATTAAAAAAGCAAAAATTGGCAACGGCTCCATTTTTAGATGCTTCATTTTTGCTAAAATAATCGGCGTAAGAATGAGCGCTGCGCCATCATTTGCAAAAAAAGCAGAAACCAATGCTCCAAGTATAAGCATATAAACAAACATGAGATGCCCGTTTCCGCCAGAAAATCTTGCCATTTTTAAAGCCGCGTATTCAAAAAATCCAATTTCATCAAGCACCATTGAGAGGATTATAATCCCTATGAAAGCGAGCGTTGCATCCCAGACGATTGAGGTTACCGTCCATATATCGGTCACACTAACCACGCCAAGCAGTAGTGCTACGACTGCACCAACTACAGCCGTTGTTCCAATCTGCAGACCGCGTGGTTGCCATATCACAAAAACTAGCGTTACTAAAAAAACCGTTATTGCTAAAATCATAATATAAACTCCTTGGCGTGTAGTATCTGCTACGATAACGAAATAGTACCACAATATTAATTTATATATCAACATATCTTGATATATTATTTTTATTTTGTTAAACTACCTCATTCGGAGGTTAAAAAATGGAAATATTTTTGAAAACTATCTCATCGCTAAATGATGAAACTCGCATAAAACTGCTTGCTTTTTTGGATACTCATGGTGCGCTGTGTGTCTGTGATATGCAAGAGAGTTTTGGGATGATTCAATCTCGTCTCTCGCGTCATCTGAAAATCCTAAAAGATGGAGGATTTTTGCGTGTTGAGAGATGTGGCACATGGGCGCACTACTCTATTAGAAGCCCACTAGATAAATTTAGAATTGAGGCATTGGCTGAAATCCGTTCTCTTGGAATTGAACTTCCACCACTTAAAAAATCACAACAAACTGGAGAGTGTAAATTATGAAAACCGTTCTTATCCTTTGTACTGGCAACAGTTGCCGCTCAATCATCGCAGAAGCGCTTATAAATGCAAAAATGAGCGATAGCGTAAAAGCTTTTAGTTCTGGCGTAAAAGCTAGTGGAAGTGTAAATCCAAACGCCAAAAAATTACTTGAAGAAAAGGGTATATGGAGAGATGATTATCACTCTAAAACTCTAGATGCTGTTATTGATAAGCAGTTTGACCTCATAATTACTGTGTGCGACAGTGCAAAAGAAACCTGCCCAATATTTCCGCATCCTACTCCTAAAATCCATGTAGGTTTTGAAGATCCAGACGGCAAAGAATATGAGGCATTTGAGAAAATATACAGTGAGATAGAGACAGTTTTACTGCCAAAAATAGAAGAGTTCTTTAATCCAATCAGAAAAAAAGTTATGAAAACAAACAGTGGAGTAAAGATAAATTTTACAGGTGCGGTTGCAAAAGCAAGCATTTTTACGATGGTACAAAACTGCAAAAATGGACAGTGTGAATGTATGGATGATGAGACAAAATCTAAAATCACTGATATGCAAGTTGATGGAGAAGATGGCTCTATAGAGCTAAATATCAGCGGAGAAATAAGCAAAGAGGAGATAGAAGCCGCACTCTCAAAATCAAAAGTTTTATAGCAGCATCTAAAGCAAACAGGAGTTTAAAATGACAAAAGAGCAAAAGATAAAAATTGTTCTTCTTCTTAATATGATTATCGTTGTTGCTGAAGTCGGCGCTGGTGTTTATGCAAACTCAATGGCACTTCTCTCTGATGCGTTTCATAATCTTGGCGATGTTTTAGCAGTTACTATCACATTTATTGCTCTTATTTATGGTCGCAGAGTCGCTAGCGAGGCTATGACATTTGGATTTATTCGTGCTGAGATGATGGCGGCATTTGTTAATGCTCTTTTTTTATCGACGACAATGATTTTTATCATCTTTGAGTCAATCCAGAAGTTTTTCCATCCAACAGATATCAATGCACCAATTGTAATTATTGCCGCATCTATCGCACTTGTAGCAAATGCCATAAGCGTCCTGCTTCTAAAAGAGAGCGGAATGGAGCATAGCCATTCGCATGGTGAAGAGACTCATGAACATCATCATGATGCCAATATCTCCGCCGCTTACTGGCATATGGTGGCTGATGCGGCAATATCCCTAGGGGTTGTTTTTGGTGGAGTTGCGATTTGGTTATGGAACATCTCGTGGATTGACCCACTTCTCTCGGTTTTGTTTTCACTGTTTATTTTAAAGGGAGTTTATGCTGTTTTGAGACAATCTTTTTTAAGTTTAATGGATGTAAATGGCGACTCAACTGAAAAAATTATCACCATAGTAAAGGCATTTGATGAAGTTCATAGTATTCATGATTTACATATTTCGCGCCCAAACTCAAAAGAGTTTTACTGCTCTATGCACCTTGTTCTTTATGATAATCCTGGACTGCAAGAGGTTGAAGCACTTTTAGAGAAGATTCGTGAGACACTAAAGTATCTTGGCATAACGCACGCTCTGCTTCAACCAGAGACACTAAAGTATGCAACACATGAAATTTTGTGTGATCATCATCATTAGATTTTAGATCTCTCTATCTGTGTTTATAGACGAGATTTTTCAATAAGTGCCAAAGCACCCTTATATATTGGTTCATCAACAAAACCAAACTCTTCATCACTAAAGCCAGTTATGCCCTCATCTCTATGAAGCTCAAACAGCTTAACAATAGCATGAGCCCTTTGTATCTGCTTTGCTTCATCTACAAATGCTTGGTTCACAAGCTCAGCCTGCGCTGGAGATATACACCCTTTTGTAGTATAACCCATCCGTTTCTCTAGTTCAATCCACCGTGAGAACTCTGCTAAATTTTTATAATCTTGGTACACAAAAGAGACAGGCTTAACTCCCATAGTCTCACAAGTTACTAGAAAATGAGAAAGCATATATAAAACCGTTGGGTTATCTCTGCTTATAAGGCTTTGAGAGAGTCCCATCTCTGCAAAAAGGTCTAAAATGCCTAGATAAAATGTTGTAACTCTTTTGTCAATTTTGAGTTGTGACAGATTTTGCCACGCCTCATTTGTCTCAATAGAGAGATGAAGTTCTATATCATCATTTAAAAGTGCATTAACTAGCTCAACCTCTTTTTTTGTTCTTATTTTTGGAACCCTCACCGCATCTGGCGAAAACTGATTTAGGTAGGTTATCTCTTCGTATCCACCTTGGTTAAGCGCATTTACTCTAACAACTAGTTTTTTACTACACTCTCTATAATATGACAAAAATATTGCACATAGTACAAGTGCAAAGTGCTTATCTTGTTTGCTTACGCCATCTTCAAGATTTAAAATTATACAGTCAGCTTCGAGTGATTCTATCTTTAGTAGATGATTTAGATTATTGCATGAGAGCATCAATGCCGAGCGAAAATCGTTTTTTTTGTTAAGTGTCCTTGATTTTGCTACCGCAAACGCATCTAGCGCTTTTAAATCTCTTGCGTCATATGCTTTTTTTATTGACTCGAAATTATCTATCACTTTTTATTCTCTTTTTTCTGTTTTTCTTGGAGATAGAAGTATAGCGATTGAATCTCTTTGTCTGTTAAAAAATATCTAGGCATACCATTTTTTCTGACATTCAAAGCTCTATAAAATGTATCATAGTCAAGATTGTTAATGATTGAGCCACCAAACTCTTTTTTCTCTTTTTTATGAATATATGTAGCAACTATTTTACCCTCGCCATTGTCACCATGGCACTTGTGACAACCTATGCCTCTTGGGTTTTTATATAGTGAAGACGCATATTCCATAGGAGTTATAAAGTCAGTTGCAGCAAAGATATATAGCGGAAATAAGAAAAATACTATTTTTTTCACGGAGTAACCTTTAGTCTGTTTTTCAAAACCATATTAGCATTTTATTTTGGTTATGAAATAAATCGCTATAATACCAAAAAAATAATTTATGGGGTTTAGATGCAACTTCTTGACGGCAAAACACTCTCAGTTAAAATAGAAAACAGCGTAATGGCTGGAGTTAAAAAATTTAAAAGTGATACTGGTTTAGTACCAGGGCTAGCTGTGATTTTAGTTGGGCAAGATCCAGCTAGTGCGGCTTATGTGAACATGAAGAAAAAAGCTTGCGATAGAGTTGGCTTCTACTCAGTTACTCACGAGATGCCATCGGATATTTCTCAAGATGCCATAGAAAACACAATAACCATGATGAACAACAACCCAAATATAAACGGAATTCTTATACAACTTCCACTTCCACCACAAATAGATACAACAAAAATACTTGAGCTTGTTGAGCCGAGCAAAGATGTGGATGGCTTTCATCCATACAATGTCGGAAGACTCTCGACTGGTTTAGACGGTTTTGTTCCATGTACACCGCTTGGCGTAATGGAGCTTTTATTAGAGTACAACATAGATGTAAAAGGTAAAAACTGTGTAGTTGTTGGCGCGTCTAACATCGTAGGAAAGCCTATGGCTGCACTACTTTTAAACAAAGATGCTACGGTTGAGATTTGTCATATTTTCACAGATGATCTCAAAAAACACACCCTCAACGCTGATATGATTTTTGTTGGGGTTGGCGTTATCAATCTCATCAAAGAAGATATGGTAAAAGATGGCGCAATCATCGTGGATATTGGTATAAGTAGAAATGAAGATGGCAGATTGGTTGGAGATGTTGATTTTGAAAAGGTTAGTAAAAAATGCTCATATATTACACCCGTTCCAGGCGGAGTTGGACCGATGACAATCGCCATGTTGCTGAGCAATACACTAAAAGCTGCACAAATTCAATCACACAAAAGAGTATAAATGAAAAAATTCCTACATAAAACATATAAATTTTCAAACTCGTGGACTGGAACCATAATAATAGTTCTTTTTGTTATATTTTTTATTGCGCAAGCTTTTAGAATCCCTTCTGGCTCCATGAAAGATTCACTTCTCATAGGGGATCACCTTTTTGCTAAAAAGTTTGCATATGGCATCCCGATGCCACACCTTCCTTTTATAGAAACATCTATCATGCCATGGAGCGACAAACTTCGTCTTATGGATGGAGAGAAGCCAAAAAGAGGTGATATTGTAATTTTTAGATATCCAGGCAATATTAAACAACACTTTGTAAAAAGATGTGTAGCACTTCCTGATGATGAGCTTTTTTTGGTAGATAAAAATTTATATATACACTTTCACGAGGGTGATGAGTGGATTAAAAACAATTTTAAAAACTATGAGATAATTGTTTTTGTTGGAAAACTTTGGGTTAAAAATCCATACGAAAAAGAGCACCCAGGTATTCATCATGATGAAAAAATTATTGACGATGGACAACACCCTATGGAAATTTTTAATTTTGCTCCAATAAGAGTCAATAAAGATAACTACTTTATGATGGGTGACAATCGCGACCACTCAAACGATAGCCGTTTCTGGGGAGCAGTTCCTTATGATAATATAGAAGGGACTCCTTGGTTTGTTTATTTTAGCGTTGATGAAAAATGGGAGATTAGATGGGATAGAGTTGGTAAAACTCCAACTGATCTAGAGCAACCAGAACATCTAAACAAAGCTATTGAAGAGAGAAAAAGACTAGATAAAGATGATCATGGAGTCTATTGATTTATTAAAGATTTTAACCGCCGTTATCGCCTTGGCTGTTGCTATTATTGGTCATGAGATTATGCATGGCTGGGTAGCAAACAAATACGGTGATTCTACCGCTAAAAACGCAGGGAGACTATCTCTAAATCCACTAGTTCATGTGGATATGGTTGGCACAATCATAGTTCCTCTAAGTATGTACTTTTTACCGATGCTCCTTGGTGCCGATAGTGGATTTTTATTTGGCTGGGCAAAGCCAGTTCCTGTAAATATGGCAACAGTTATAAGAAATGCTGGGTACAGCGGAGCTATGCAAGTTGATTTGGCGGGTATTGTTTTTAACTTAACTACGGCCGTTTTTGCATCAATGGCTATTGTTGCTATGCATCAACCAACATCAGCGGATGATATGTTTTATATATTTAGCTATCTTCTTGTGTATCAACTGCTTATTATAAATATTTTCTTAGCGGTTTTCAATATACTTCCTATTCCTCAGTTTGATGGTGCACATTTCGTTATGCACCTATCACTAAAATACAAAATCAACAGCGTTGCTGAATTTTTTTATAAAAACGAGAGATATAGTATCTTTGTAGTTCTTATAATCATCATGACACCACTAAAAGATTATCTACTTTTGATGCCTGTGCGGATGATTCTTAATCTATTACTACCATAAAAAGGAGATTAAATGAAATTTTATATTGCTACCGATCACGCTGGTTTAAACCTTAAAGATTACACGGTAGAGCTGTTGAAAAAAAAAGGTCATGAGGTTATAGACCTTGGTCCATTTAACAAAGATAGAGTTGATTATCCAGATTATGCCATAAAAGTTTGTAACGCTGTTTTAGCAGATAAAGAGGCTCATGGTGTCTTAATATGCGGTTCTGGAATTGGCATGAGCATGGCAGCAAATCGCCATCATGGTATCCGCGCGGCACTCTGCCATGACGCATACACAGCAACAGTTGCAAGAGGTCATAATGACGCAAATGTTTTATGCTATGGAGAGAGAGTTGTTGGATATGGCGTTGCTGAGTCTATTTTAGATGCATGGATTGCTGGTGGTTTTGATGGTGGTCGTCACCTTGATAGAGTAAATAAAATTGAAGCTATAAAAGTTTAAGGATAATAGATGTTTTTTGAATGGTCTCTTTTAACAACGCTAGCAATACTTTCTATATACCTCTTTGTTAAGATGTTTTACTTTAAAAGTATTACAAACAAAGAGCAACGAAGCAATGAGCTTATGAAACTAACACTTCAAGAAGCAGAAATACTTATCAGAAAGTACCAAATACAACTTGAGAGAGCACTTGGGAATGTTGATATTTTAAATGATGAGCTGATAAAATTAAGAAATGAACTTAAAATTTTAAAACAGAGAAACACTAAACATAGAGGCGATATAGATCGCTTAAACAACAAAATCAAAGCGCTCGAATCACGCATAGACGCTCTAATATAAGGAATAAAATGACACTAAGCAGTAAAGATAGAGAAATTATAGAAAACTCCATAAGAGATATAAAAGATTTTCCAAAAGCTGGAATAGTATTTAAAGATATCACAACACTCCTAAACGATAAAGAAGCATATGGTGTTCTTATGGGTCATCTTCATCAAAAATACAAAGGGTGCAATCTAGACTATATTGCTGGAATTGATGCTAGAGGTTTTATATTTGGTGCAGCACTTGCACAAATGCTAGGAATTGGCTTCGTACCAATAAGAAAAAAAGGTAAACTCCCATACACAACCATAAGTGAAAAATACGCGCTAGAGTATGGTATAGATGAGATAGAGGTTCATATAGATGCTTTTAGTGGGATTCCAAATGCAAAGGTTTTACTCATAGATGACTTGATTGCAACAGGCGGAACCGCAAATGCTGCTGCAAAGCTCATAAAACAAGCAGGTGCTCAGTGCGTGGAAGCTTGTTTTATAATCGAGCTTAGTTTCTTGGATGGGGCAAAAAAACTAAGTGAAACAAGCCCTGTTTATTCCGTAGTAAAGGTTAGCTAATGTACATCCCATCCGCATCTAAATTTGATCCAGATGAAAATGGGCACTTCGGAGTTTTCTCTGACGAGAGCGTAGCTTTTGGTGGAAGATATGTTCCTGAGACGCTAATGCCTGCACTTTTAAAGCTAAAGTCCGAGTATGAGACTATCCGTTTCAACAAAGAGTTCTGGAGTGAAGTTGATTACTATCTCAAAGATTATGTCGGTCGTCCTTCTCCACTTTACTATGCGAAAAATATCTCTGATGAGCTTGGTGCAAAAATCTACCTAAAAAGAGAAGACTTAAACCACACAGGCGCGCATAAAGTAAACAATGTTATCGCTCAAGGTCTGATGGCAAAAAGATTAGGTTATAAAAAAATTATAGCCGAGACGGGTGCTGGTCAGCACGGTGTTGCAACTGCAACTATCTGTGCACTTTTGGGTCTAGAGTGTGAAATATTTATGGGTGCAAAAGATGTAGCAAGGCAAGAATTAAATGTTTTTCGTATGAAACTTCTTGGCGCAAAAGTAAATTCAGTTGAGAGTGGAAGCAAAACACTAAAAGATGCGATGAATGATGCAATTCGTCACTGGGTCACAAACGCAAGAGACACTTTTTATATAATTGGCACAGTTGCAGGACCTCACCCCTACCCTATGATGGTTAGAGACTTTCAAGCCATTATCGGTTATGAAGCAAGAGCACAGATACTAGAAAAAGAGAATCGTTTACCGGACTTTGTAATCGCTTGTATTGGTGGTGGAAGCAACGCAATTGGCGCATTTCAACACTTTTTAGAGGATGAGAAAGTTAGATGCGTAGGCATCGAAGCTGGGGGTCTTGGAGTTGAAACAGATAAACATGGATGCTCCCTAAAAAAAGGTCGTCCTGGAGTTTTACATGGTCAAATGAGCTACCTTCTTCAAGATGAAGACGGGCAAATTTTAGAAGCTCACTCAATCTCAGCAGGACTTGATTACCCAGGAATAGGTCCCGAACACGCATTTCATCATGACAACAAATCTGTAAGTTATGATTATGCGACAGACCAAGAGGCGTTAGATGCATTTGTGTGGCTATCAAGAAAAGAGGGAATTATTCCCGCTTTTGAGAGCGCTCATGCAATTGCATATCTCAAAAAAATAGAAAATATAAAAGATAAACTTATCATCGTAAATATCTCTGGGCGTGGGGATAAAGATATGATCCAAGCAAAAGAGATGCTAAATTTTGATAATTAAAAATGAGGATAAAATGAATATTAAATTAGTAAACAAAAATATATCGGAAGTCTCTGCAGAAGTGTTAGTAGAGTTCTTAACAAAAGATGATCTAGAGAGCCATAAAGAGGCAAAAATCTTAAAGCAGGCTGGTTTTAAAGCCGAGCAAGACTCAACATGTTTTTTATATGAGAAAACTATACTTTTTTGTGGTGTTGAGAGTAAAAAAAGCGATGACTTAAGAAGTGCGTCTGCTTGCGCCATAAAAGCTCTAAAATCTTCAAACTTCATATCTGCAAAACTAAGTGTTATCAGCAAATCGACACTAAGTGCTCTAGTTGAAGGACTTGTCTTGGGTGGCTATGAGTTTAATGAGTACAAATCAAAACCGAAAAAAAGTGCACTTGAAGAAATATTTTTAACAACTGATGATTTGGATTTTGAAAAATTAGAAACTATTTTCAACGAGGCTATAATTGTCTCAAACGCTACAAATTTTACTCGCGATATAGTAAACAAAGCACCGCAAGAGATTAACCCGCAAACACTAGCGATGCTTGCACAAAAACTCTCGGTTGATAATAAACTGCAATGCACCATTCTTCAAGAAGATGATTTAGCAAAAGAGAATATGGGTGCCATGCTTGCGGTTGGTCGTGCTTCGGTTCATGGAAGTGCTTTGATTCATTTAAGCTATAAACCAGAAAATCCTAAAAAAATCATCTCCCTGGTTGGCAAAGGTTTGACATATGATAGCGGTGGACTAAGTCTAAAAGCACCAACTTCAATGGTTACTATGAAGATGGATAAGGCTGGAGCATGTGCAGTTCTTGGGATGATAAAAGCAGTAAGTGAACTAAAACTTGACATTGAAGTTCACGCTTTTATAGGCGCAGTTGAAAATATGGTTGGCGGAAATGCCTATAAGCCTGATGATGTTCTAGTCTCAAGAAGTAAAACAACAATTGAGGTAAGAAATACAGATGCCGAGGGTCGTTTAGTGCTAGCCGATGTTCTTGACTATGCACAAGATGCGGTAAATGCTGATTATATTTTTGACTTTGCAACACTCACAGGGGCTTGTATGATTGCTCTTGGACAGTACACAACAGGACTAATGGGTCATTCACATAAACTAAAACATGACCTCTCAAGAGCAGGAAGTGATGCCGGAGAACTTATCAGCTCGCTACCGTTTAACAGCCATCTCAAAAAACTACTAAAAAGCGAAATAGCGGACATAAGCAATACAGCTTCAAAACCTTACGGTGGAGCAATAACGGCAGGTATGTTTTTGGATAAATTTATAAGAGAAGAGAACAAAAACAAGTGGATGCACTTTGATATAGCCGGAACTGCATACACAGAAGCTCCATGGGATTGTAATGTTTACGGTGCAACAGGAGCTGGGGTTCGTTTAATGACACAATTTTTGAGGGATATTAAGTAGCAAACAAGATCAATCGTTTTATTCTGCCTCAAAACAGACAAGTTTTAGTGCCATATCGGCTAACATAGCAAAGGAAACATGTTTCTTTTGCGTTTTTAATCAAACAAAAAAAGGTTTTAATCATGGGTTTAAGCATCGGTCTTGTAGGACTTCCAAATGTAGGCAAATCAACAACTTTCAACGCTTTAACAAAAGCACAAAACGCGGAAGCGGCAAACTATCCATTTTGTACAATCGAACCAAACAAAGCAGTTGTTCCTGTTCCAGACAAGAGACTTGATGCTTTAGCAAAAATAGTAAAACCAGAGAGAATTCAACACTCAATTCTAGACTTTGTGGATATTGCAGGTCTTGTAAAAGGTGCATCCAAGGGCGAAGGTTTAGGAAATAAATTTTTATCAAACATCCGTGAAACAGAGGTAATTTTACAGATAGTTAGATGCTTTGAAGATGACAATATTGTCCACACAGAGGGGGGAATTGATCCTCTGCGAGATGTATCTATAATTGAAGGCGAACTTATTTTAGCAGATATTGAAGTTTTGCAAAATAGAATGGAGAGGCTCAAAAAATATGCAAAAACAGACAAAACTGCCGCTGCATCTCTAGCTATGGCAGAAGAACTTTTAGAGTTTTTAGCTGATGGAAATTTAGCTAGAAACTACCCTCAAGCCGATAGCGAAACATATCAGCTTTTAAATCGTGAAGTTAGATTTTTAACTCAAAAAGAGATAATGTACGGGGCAAATGTAGATGAAGATGGTTTAGTTGAAGATAGCAAATATGTTATTGAATTAAAAGAGCATGCAGCTAAAAACGGCTGTGAACTTATAAAGCTTTGTGCAAAAATAGAGGAGGAGTTGATTGGTCTTGATGATGAAGAGGCTGATGAATTCTTGAGAGATCTTGGTGTTGCTGAATCAGGATTAGAGCAAATTATTCAAAAAGGTTTTGATAAACTTGGTCTTATGAGCTATTTTACAGCTGGTGTTAAAGAGGTTCGCGCATGGACAATTCGCAAAAATACAACCGCACCAAAAGCAGCAGCAGTTATCCATAATGACTTTGAAAAAGGATTTATTCGCGCAGAAGTTATAGCGTATGATGATTTTGTTGCTTTTGGTGGTGAAGCAAAAGCCAAAGAAGCTGGAAAAATGAGATTAGAAGGTAAAGAGTATATAGTAAATGATGGTGATGTCATGCACTTTAGATTTAATATTTAAAAAATAGTACAATATAAAAACAATCTTTCAAAAAAGGTTTTTATATGAAATTAAAATATGTCGGACCAAAACCTATTATTTCACATACTGGAATCCAATTTGATAATAACAAAGATGACAAATATAGCTATTTAAACATAGCTATACAGCTTATCAACGCTCTAGATCACCCATATATCGAAAATAGAGTTTACAACTATGATATTGACTCTAAAAGACTCTCAGAAAGAGAGATGGAAGATGAGATAAAAAAAATTTGTCCAAATATAGAATCTTTGCTTGAAAAACAAAATCATAATATTGAAGGTGAAATAGAGCACAATATTCAAAGGGCTCATGAAAATAAAATTTTATCAGAAGCAGATAAAGTGGCTCTTCAAAACAATATAAGAATAATGCATGATTATATGATTCAAAGATCAATTAACAAAAATGTGTATTACTGTGCCATTAATGCTTTGGCTGATATTTTAAAAAGAGATCACATTGATTATCTTATAACACCAATGTTCCAAAATTTCAATCATGTTTTTCACTCTATCCAAGGTGCGCTAAGCGTACTAAAAAACCCCATAGAAACGGAAATACAAATCTACATGCAAGATGGAAAACTTTATACAAAGCTAGTGATTAAAAACTCTTAACTTTGCTATATTTTGTCCATACTTAACATTTTGCCCAGCTTTAACGCTTAGCTCCAACATATCTTTTTCTGCAAGAATAACAATTGTTGAGCCCATTTCAAAACAACCAAAATCATCACCTTTTTTCAAATAAACACCCTCATAACTATAAGCACTACTCTTGGTTGCATCACTGTTTGTTTTTATTTTTGATTCAAAACTAACATTCATAACTCCAACATTTAAAGCACTCACAAGCACTATGTAAAATCTTTTCTTTTCATTAGTCTCGCACAGTATCACAACTCGCTCATTTTCAACAAAAAGATTTACTCTTTTTTTAAGCGAGGGCATATTTACTGGATAAAATTTACCAGGAATATGCACAGCCTTTAAAACCCTTAAATCCATCGGTATATGATAACGATGATAATCTTTTGGGGATAGATAAAAGTTCACAAACACTCCGTTATGAACTATATTTTTCTCCTCTTGAGTAAAATTGCTTCCTAAAAGTTCATCGCTTTTGTATCTCATGCCTTTTATCTGAAGTGCGTAATCACTTTTCAGATTCCCACACTCAGAGATAAACGAGTCACATGGCGATATAAAGTCATCATAGTTTGGCGAATAATCTCTATCTTTTATCAATCGTCTTGTGAATAGTTCATTTAAAGTGTTGTAGCTGTTAGGCGATTTAAACTCGCTCATATCAAGCCCCATAATATTTACATAAGAACTATTTATAAAATTTTGCATTGGTTTTGAGAATTTTTTATTTGCAAATTTTGCAAAACTTTGTGAAATTGCCGAGGTGATGTGTTTGCTCATATATATTTTTCCTAATAATTTATAAATTTCTGACTTAAAAAAAGTTTTATATTACTTGTCGAGTTTGCGCTTTGCCAGCTCTTCGAGCAATACCGTCGCATAAGATCCCTTTGGAAGAGAAAAATTTAGCTCATAGTGCGCTTCATCTTCTTTATATCTTCCCTCAACATTCTCAGGAAATACCCAAGCATATCTTCTTGCTCCATCTTCATCAATCGTATCGTTATAATCTTTTTCTATAACTCCAGCAATATCAGAAGAGAGCTTAACTTTTTTACCACACAAAAGTCCAGTTGGAGAGATCTTCTTTTCCATAAATCTAATGCGATCTTCATCTTGTCCATCAAAATCAAACAATCTTCCATGTGGATAATGCTCCATGATGTCGCCGTTCATTAGCTTAAATGGATGTTTTTGAGATTTCATTTTTAAAAGTTCACCGTTTGGAATATTGAGAAGTGATTCAAGCTCTTTTGCTTCAAATTTACCAACTAGAGAGTTAATCTCCAGTCTTCTACTTAACCAAAGGTTAAAAAGATGACTCTGATAGGCGTTTATAAGCAGTTGTTTTATCTTTGGATTTTTCTCTCTTTTCTCACCTTTTGCGATTTTTTCTCCATCTATATGGTTGTTACCATCAGTTCCAAACCTTTGAAAACCAAAGAAGTTAGGCATACCAAATGTTGCTATATTTTTTAGAGCTTCATCTAGTTTCACACCAGAAGTTGGATTTACTTTTTTTAGTCTAATAAAAAACCTATTACCTCTTAAATGTCCTATTTTAATCTTGTTAAGATGATATGTTTTTGACAAAATCTTTACATTTTCATGAGAAAATTGATCCATTTTAGCTTCAAAGTTTTTATGGACTGAGATGTACTGTTTTGTCATAGCATGTTTATCTTTTAGCCCTGCATAACCAATCTCTTTGTTTTTAATTCCTAAATATCTAGCAATGATGGAAACCAACTCAAGAGTAGAGAGATCTTTTTTTCTTACATGAAGAACAAGATGCTCGCCCTCGCCTGAAAACTCATAAAGAGGTAACTCATCAACAACAAAATCTCTGTTGTTTTGTCTAAAGTGAAAGTCGATACTAGCATGGTTTAAAGAGTAAAATCTATCCATATTATAATCCTAATTTTAAAAGTGATGTGCTTTACACATATTTTTATATTTACCTCTAATGCTTTTTGCAAAGATATTTAGCGGCGTTCTGCTCTGCTTGGCTCGTCTTAAAACTGCTTTTTTATCCCTTTTGTTAAATGCCAAAAGCATCTCATACTCTTCACCGCTACAGCCAATCTGTTTAGATATTGGTTTTTTAAACTTAAAACCCATCTTATTTGCTGATGAGAGTTTATTTAAATCACTAAAAAGGCCATCAGAGATATCCATAGCTGAACTTAAAAACCTAGCACTTTTTGATACAAATCTGTCTCTAAGTTTTATGTTCACAAATTTTGATTTTTTATGAATTTCACCAAGATTCATTAATTTTTTTAGATCCTTGGCACTTCTGCCTAGATTACCAGTATATGCCACTAAATGCCCATCTCTCAGGCCTTTTCTAAAGAGTGGCTTATCTGTTTTTGAGATAATTGTTATGGTTATATCTAGTTTTATATTACTAATGGTATCACCACCAATTATCTCAACGCCATAGCTAGAAGCAGCATCTCTAAAGCCACAAAAAAGTTCTCTCATTTGTACTTTTGTGATACTTTTTGGCATTGCAACACTCAGCAGTGCATACTTTGGCTTTGCATTCATAGCAATAGCATCCGAGAGATTAACCATCATAGCTTTTGATGCAATCTGATAATAACTCATCCATTTAGTTTTAAAATGAACATGTTCAAAAAATGCATCTTTAGAGTAAATGAAGCCATCAATATAAGCACCATCATCACCAATGCGGTCGCTATCAAACAGTGAAATAAAGTAATTTTCTAGATTCAATGACACTTCTTAAAAATGGTTTAAGTTACAATTAAAGCCAATGCATATAAAATAGTAAATATTATACCATCTATATAGGAAAATCACCTTGAAATACTCAATAAAAAGCATATTTAACAACCTTATTAACTATCTTATTTTAGTAACTATTTTTATTGGGATAAGTGTATTTATGCTAATTGATTATGATAATTCATATGCAAAAATTAATACTCTTTTTAGTCAAAAAGAAATTGTTAACTCCATAGATAAGCTATCGCTTGATGATATTGAATTATCTTTGATTAAACTAAGCGGACAAGGTGCTCAGCTTCAAGACAACACTAAAAAACTTCGTAATTTATATGAGTATAATTTTGCAGAAAAATACATAATCATGAATAGTCATGTTTATCTGGCAGATTTAGACAAACTGGATTCTCTCGTAGTAGCCTTCAACAAAAAGGCAAATGACTACTATTCTATAAGCTCCATAAATAAGAAAGAGAATGAAGAAAAAAAGATAGAGTTACAAATAAGCAAAAATTCTCTTTTAAGTCATATAGATTTATTACTATTAAGAGCCTCTGCTTATGATAAATTAAAATTTGATATCCATAAAGACATCTCTTTTGCAGAGTTTATTATTGTCTTGTTGGTTACCTTTTGGTATAGAAAAAAATTAAAGCTGGTATATAAAGATTTAGAATATTTATATAATACTGAACAAAAAGGCTACATTGTATCTACCAAAGAAGCTGATTCAATCGCAATGAGAATGAAGAGAAAGCCCATTTCATCTGAAAATCCAGCAATGATTGATCCACTTACTGGCATAAACAACTTAAGAGGTCTAATGAATTCGTATTCTGAAAAAAAAGGGATGAAAGATAATAGTTATACATCAGTTACTGTTTTTGAAATTGATAATTTTTCAGAAAATAATAAAAAGTATCCTCAAGAATTTATAGATGGCGTATTGAAAAAGATAGCTTTTTCGCTATCACTAAACGAGCAAGCTACAGATGTTATAGGAAGAACGGATAGTGAACAATTTACCGTTATTCTTTCTCGTAAAAATAAAGAAGAGTCATTTAGAGATATGGATATTATTAGAAAAAGTATCTCTGAACTAAATTTTAATGGAGAAGTTAAGATAACTATTAGCGGCGGATATATTATAAAGCCGAATAATACGAATCTCGAAGAAGCTATAAAACAAGCAAAGGCAATAATGCTTTATGCTCAAAAAGCAGGTGGAGATAGAATTTCTCAAATCAGAGATGTAGCCCATAGTGAACTCTAGGGTTCACCTTCTACTCTTCTAGCAATCTCTCTTGCCCAATCCTATAAAGTGCAAAATCATACTTAAGTGGGTCTTTGTTGTCAAATGCTTTCAGTGCACTTGTCAGCTCGATTGCAGCTTCTAAATCATAACTTTTTCTACTCAAAAGCCCAAGCTTTTTTGAAACATTGAAAGTATGTGTATCAAGCGGGATAATCAAATCCGCCATATCAATCCCGCTCCACAAACCCATATCTATGCTATCTTCTCTTACCATCCAGCGAAGGTACATCATCCATCTCTTTAGTGCACCTGCTCCTTTTGTTTTTAAAGTTACTTGAGAGATTAGAAAATTATATCCTTGTGATTGGTACGGATAGAGATTTTGCAGCGTTTCTATTAGCTTGTTTATACCCTCTATCGCACTTTTATTTTTGTTATATCCAGTTTTAAAAACCTCTTCCAGTGTTGTTTTTTCGCTTAATCTTTTAAGTGCTATAAAAAGCACTGCAATATCATTGGATTTTTGAAATCTGTAGTAGTGATTTTTTAGAGCTTCGATTATCTCCTCATCACTTTTTTGAAGCAGAGAAAAATCTAATGAGTTTAAAAACTTTACAATCTGCTTTACATTTCCATAAGCAAAAAGTGCACAAACAAGCGAAATAATCTCATCTCTGTGTCTGTGAGCCACCATTATGGGGTCTAGCCTATCTTCGCAAATCTCACCTTCGCAATTGCGTTTAGCAACTTCTGCATCTAGTAGTTCTTTAACATTCATAAATCAACCTATCTTGTAAATTTCTTCCTAATGCAGATGATATAATTTTTTTCTCTCACTTGAACCTGCGATATTTAAGTGCTTTCTGTATTTTGCTATAGTCCTTCGCACCATCACTACTTTAAATTTATCTTGAATTAACTCCAGAAGTTTCATGTCGCTAAGTGGTTTTAGTCTATTTTCTTGTTTGACAATTCCAATTAAAAACTCTTTTATAGCTGCATTTGAGACATCATCATCTATGGCTGTAGTAAAAAACTCTTTCATCGCAAAAACACCTCTATTGCAGGCTATATACTTGTTTGCAATTGCTCTTGATATGGTTGATGGGTTGTGCCCAAACTCATCCGCTAAAGTCTTTAAAGTTAGTGGCATGATTGCCCCACCTGTAAAAAACTCATATTGATACTCAACTATCATAAGTCCAACTTTATAAAGAGTTGCCTTTCTCATCTCAAGGGCATCAACTAAACTTTTTGCTTCTTTAATCTTTTGCGATACATAGTCATGTTCAACTCTATAGTTAGTATCTATTGTTATAACGGGGTAGTATGCGTCATTTAACTTTACTTCAACAGATTCATCTTCATTAAAAAATATCATCAAATCTGGTATAACTTGTGCTGATTCTTCCAGATACTCAATGGCAGGTGGGTTTTTAAAGGTACCTAAAACTCGCATAACTTCACTGAAATTCTCTTCATCCGAATAGTTATATATGTTTTCAATGTCTTTAATTACTTTCACACACAAGCCATAAGCCTTATCATCTACATCTGAACTATCAAGTTGAAACAAAAATGATTCTGAGAGATTTTTTGCTGCTATTCCAACTGGTTCAACATACGCGAATCTCAAGCGAATTTTCTCAAATTCATCTAAACTAGTATTATGCTTTGCACAAAACTCTTCACTATCTCCTTCGTAATAGCCATTTTCATCTAGATTTGCCACAACAAATCTTGCAACTGCTTGTGAGGATGGTGTTGTGAAAAGTGGGGCCTCCAGTTGTTCGTCCAACACATCATAAAGTGAACGAAAAGCTACCGTAAGTGCCTCTATGTGCTCAGTTCTGCTATTGCTTACGGAACCACTTATGATTTTTTTTGGGATACTTTTTTCAAAATCTACTTCAAATCCAGACTTAACTTCAATCAGCGGATTTGATTCAACAAAAGGCGACATAACCTCACTCAAATCACTTAAACTTGAGTGCAAAATAGGCAACCAATTACGAAGTGTATTTGAAAGCTTGTGCTTATTTTCTAAACTGCCACTCTGTCTTAATGTTGCCATATTTTTTTAAGCTTCTTAAAGCTTAAACTCCTCGCCTAAATAGTACTTGCGAACATCTGCATTTTGACCTATCTCATCGCTGGTACCACTTGCTAAAAGCTCACCTGACTTAATAACATAAGCTCTATCACAAACATCCAAAGTTTCACGAACATTGTGATCAGTTATGAGCACACCAATACCATAAGAAACAAGCTGTTTTATAACCATTTGTATATCCATAACTGCGATTGGATCCACTCCAGCAAATGGTTCATCTAAGAGCAGAAATCTTGGCGAATTAATCAAAGCTCTTGCAATCTCAACACGACGACGCTCTCCACCACTCAAACTTATACCTTTACGGTAACGAATCGGCTCAATGTTAAACATATCAAGAAGTTCAAGTATTCGATCTTCTTGGGCTTTTTTATCTTTTATAGTAACTTGAGCAGCTACAAGCAAGTTTTCTTCAACACTCAAATCCTTAAAGATAGAAGCTTCTTGTGGAAGGTATCCGATTCCCTTTAAAGCCCTCTCATGAAGTGGCATACCAGATAGATTCTCATCATCAAAATAGACATTCCCTCCACTGGCTTCAACTAAGCCACAGATCATATAAAAAGTAGTTGTTTTACCTGCTCCGTTTGGGCCTAAAAGTCCCACAACTTCACCACTATTTACTTCAAGACTCATAGATTTTACTATCTCTAAATTTTTTATTTTTTTATTTAGATTAATTGCTTTTAGTGTGTGCATAACTTATCCTATACTCTCTTTTATCATCTGAAATTTTTTCTATATCTATAACTAAAGTGTTTATATCTGCCAAATCAAGTATTTTTACAAGTTCCTCATCACCCCACTCCACAAGGTGTAGTCCGTCCCTGTCTAGTTCCTCTAACATTCCTAAAGATATAAAGTGCTCTAGTCCATGATTGTATATGTCATAGTGAAATATTTTATCTCCATAGCAATGCTGAAGTGAAAAAGTAGGTGAAGTAACCTCCTCATTAACTTTTAAAAACTTTACAACCTCTTTTACAAAAGTTGTCTTTCCAGATGCGAGATCACCTCTTAAAATTATCACACCATTATTGAAATTTTTAAATATTTCTTCAATAATTAAGATAATACCATCTAGTTTTACTATATTTTTTATCATAATTTATTTGATATTTCAATAATATTTTTTAGTTTTTCTTTGGCTTTTCCTTTTTCTATAGCTTCTTTTGCCATCTCTAAGCCATCTTGGAAATCACGAGCCAAACCATCTACCATAAGTGCTGCAGCTGCATTTATTAACACTATATCTCTTTGCGCATCTGTTGCTGTGCCACCAAAAATGTCATATAAAATCTTCGCGTTCTCTTTTGAGTCACCTCCAACTATCGCCTCTAGAGGTGCTTTTTTTATTCTGTGCTGTTCTGGGTCAATTATAAACTCTTTTAAAGCTCCTCCACTAAATTGAGCAGCATAAGTAATATCGCTAATACTTATCTCATCCATTCTCTCTTTTGAACTAACCACCATGACTGAGGTTGAGCCACTATCTTGAAGGGCTTCCGCCATTTTAGTCACAAAAGATTTGTCAAAAACACCAATAAGTGATTTTTTAGCACCAGCTGGATTTGTAAGTGGTCCTAAAATATTGAAAATGGTCTTATCTTCTATAGTTTTTCTAATAGGCATAATAAACTTCATAGCAGGGTGGTAATTTGCCGCAAACATAAAAGTAAAGCCGCTCTCCTGAAGCAATTTTGCGCTATTTTCTATGCTTAAATCTAGTCTTATTCCAAGTTCTTCGAATAAATCCGCACTACCTGACTTTGAGGTAACAGAGCGGCTTCCATGCTTTGCAACAAAACTACCACAAGATGCCACCAAAATTGAAACCGCCGAAGAGATGTTAAAGCTGCCTATCTTATCTCCACCTGTTCCGACAATATCAATTACGGAGGCGCGAAGATTATCTTGGATAGGAAGAAGAATTGCGTAAGACCTCATAACTTCTGCAGCTGCGGAGATACTCTGCGCAGAGGTGCTCTTATCAAGCTTAACACTCAGTAGAAAATCCCTCATCTGCGTATTGCTCATCTCGTGATTAAAAAGAGAAGTAAATGCTTTTTTTGTCTCTTCATAGTTCATAATAACTCCCTGATATACTCATCTTGAAGTGATTTTGGTGTTGACTTTACAGATGGTATCTGTAAGACTTCATATTTTTTAATATGTTCTAAATAATTGATAGTTATTACAGTTCCAACCTCTACATTCTTGCTAGCTTTAGCAACTATGCCATTTACTAAAACCACGCCATTATCTATCATATCTTGTGCTACTGAGCGTCTTTTTGTGATATTTACTGAATTTAAAAACTTATCTATTCTCATCACCCAACCATTTATTGTATTGTTTGTGTATTGTAGAGTATTAAAACTGAAAATAATGTAAGAGTTGGAACAATTTTTGCATTATAATTTTGCTAAATTTAAAATAGTTTTAAAAAATTATATTTTTATGTTTTATATGTATAATCATATTTTATAAAACCACAATAAAGTAGAGAGATGAATTATCCTTATAATGATTTAAACCACCACACACTCCCAAATCTATTAAATCGTTCTATAAGGCTCTACAAAGAGAGACCATCTTTTGGTATGGTAGATAAGAGTGCTATGAGTTACGGCGAGTTTATGGAGAGAGTAAAACAAGCAGTTGAGCTCCTTCAGATAAATGGCATTTCAAAAGGTGATAAAGTATTGCTTCTTAGCGAGAATATGCCCAATTGGGGCGTTGCATACTTTGCTATTACATATTTTGGAGCAGTGGTTGTTCCTGTACTTGTAGATTTTCATCCAGAAGATATTATTAGCATACTCAAACACTCGGAAGCAAGAGCTATTTTTACATCAGACAAACAGTTTAAGATAATAAAAAATAGCAAAGAATCAGAAATAAAACTCATCATAAATATAGATGAATTAAAAATAATCAACAAACCATCAAACTATAGCATAGCGGATAATCTAAGCGAGGCAAATCTAATCTCTACAGAACCGCTAGAAGATGATTTAGCAGCAATTATATACACATCTGGTACGACAGGTAACTCAAAAGGAGTTATGCTCTCACACAAAAATATTGTCACAAATGCTATGTCATCTTTTTCTAAAGTAAAAATACTGCCTTCTGATGTTTTCTTATCTATCTTGCCGTTAGCACATACATTTGAGTGCACTGCCGGAATGATAGTTCCAGTACTTCATGGAAGCAGTGTATACTATATTGATAAAATTCCTACGCCATCTATTCTCATAAAAGCATTTAGCAGTGTAAAGCCAACTATGATGTTTAGCGTTCCACTTATAATAGAGAAAATTTACAAAAACAAAGTTTTAGAAAAATTTAACAGCTCTTTTATCATGAGACATCTTTATAAAATACCATTTTTTAGAAAGATATTAAACAGGATAGCCGGTAAAAAGCTACTAAAAATATTTGGAGGAAGACTAAAATTTTTTGCTATTGGCGGAGCAGCTCTTTCTCCTTTTGTGGAAGAGTTTCTTATAGAAGCAAATTTTCCATATATAGTTGGCTATGGGATAACAGAAACTGCCCCACTAATTGCTGGTTCTGTTATTGGCGAAAAACCAAGATTAAAATCAACCGGAACTGCCTTTGCAGGAGTTGAGATAAAGATAAAAAAAACAGATCCAAATGATAAGAGTGGAGAGATATTAGTTAAATCACCTAGTGTAATGATGGGCTATTATAAAGATAAACAAAAAACTGCCGAGGTTATGGAAGATGGATGGTTTTTGACTGGTGATTTGGGCTATATAGACAGCGATGGTTTCTTGTTTATTGATGGAAGAAGTAAAAATGTAATCATAAGCTCTAGTGGTGAAAATATATACCCGGAACAGATAGAATCTATTATAAATCAACAAGAAGCGGTTGTGGAATCTCTTGTGATTGAGAGTGGCGGAAAAATAGTAGCCAAAGTTCATCTAGACGAAGAGTTTGTTAATAAAAAATTTGATGCGCTAAACAGCTCAAATGAAAAAGTAAGAAAAGATATAGCTAACTATCTTGAAGAGATGCGCAATAATGTAAATTCACAAGTTTCATCTTTTTCTAGGATAGTTAAATTTGAGGAGCAGTTAGAACCATTTATAAAAACTCCAACAAAAAAAATAAAAAGATACTTATATGTGGACTAAAATAGATAAAAATATAAAAAAAGCTATTTCAGTAACCATTGCGCTAATTGTAATTTTATCAATAGCTTTAGTTGTTCAAATTTCAAGCTCATCATATATTAAAATGTTTAACTTTAAAGATAAATCTACATCTAAAAAAGATACACACAAGAGCGATAACAAGTGCCTAGAGGCAACTGTTACGAATGACAAGTTTATAAATCTAGGAGATTTTCTCTTTGTTTTGGCAGACAACAGAAAGCTTGAAGCAAACATATCGTTTAAATATAAAAAAATAAATGATAATAGTAGTGGTATCTTTAAAATAGAAGATAGCATAGAAGACGAGATTAAAGCAAAAAGTTCTATTTTAAGAGATAGAGTTATTAGCGTTATGTTTGCAAGTCCCATGACTACAATAGATAATAAAAAGATGAAGCAAGAAATAATAGTGACTTTAAATAAAAATCTAACAACCATAAAGGTTGAAGAGATCTATTTTAATAAATTTATTATGTATTAAAACTGTGGCTGAAGAAATGGAATAATCTGTTTCTTTCTGCTCAAAACACCCTCTAGCCAAGCTTGGTTATTTTCAAGTTTTATACCAAACGCGCTCTCAACTTTGGATGCATCATCGCTTAAAACCAAGATTTTTGATCCCTCTTTCATAATATCAGTTAAGAGCATCATAATAGTATGAAGTTCATCTTCTTCTTTCATAAGTTTCATATCGGCAAAAAGTTCATCGATTCTGCTATCAAGAACAGAAATATCAACCATCTCTAATTGACCAACACCAACCTTAGTGCCATTCATGTCAAATGGTTTATAATCTCTTGTATTTAAATTTCGAGCAGATGCGCCCTCTACTTGTGATTTTGCTATAAACATCTCCATAGCAAGAGCCTTATAATCCTCAATACCGCAGATAACAGAAAGATCTTTTACAGCCTTCGTGTCTATTTTTGTGCATGTTGGAGATTTAAAGATTACAGTGTCGCTTAAAATCGCGCACATCATCATTCCAGCTATATCTTTTGGTATTTCAACTTTATAATAGTCATACATCTCTTTTATGACTGTATTTGAGCAGCCAATAGGTCTTATCCAACACTCTAATGGCGTGTCAGTTGTTAAGTCGCCAAGTTTGTGATGATCCACTATACCTAAGATTGTAGCCTCTGCTATATCTTTTGGAGCTTGAGCAATATCTGAGAAGTCAACTATATAAACGCTCTCTCCTGTAAATGAAGTTTTAAGCTCTGGCTTAACTCCTCCAAACTTTTTAAGTATAAACTCCGTCTCTGGGGAAATTTCACCTTGACGAACAGCGATACAATCCTCACCTAGTTGGTTTTTAAGGTACGCTAGAGAGATAGCTCCGACAATAGAATCAGAGTCTGGGTTCGTGTGTCCAAAAATATATGTTGACATTTTTTTAGCCTTTTATTTTTTTGAGATTATATCAAATTTGATTAAAGTGAAACTTCTGCTTCTATAAAATTTCTCGAATTCCTTTTGAGTTTGCTTGGGATAAAACGCCCTCAGCCTCAAGTTGTTCAATCACTCTAGCAGATCTGTTGTATCCAATTTGGAGCTTTCTTTGAAGGTACGATATGGATGTTTTTCTATCTGAGAGAATCACATTTCTTGCTTCTTCGTAGAGTGGGTCTAACTCTTCATATGTCTCGCCTGAAGAGCTTTTGCTTTCACTATCTTCCACTAAAAAACTCTTATTATAGTTTGGTTCTCTTTGCGACTTGATAAACTCAACAACAGCTTCTATCTCAGACTCTGTGCTCCAAGGTGCATGAAGTCTAACTAATCCAGTTGAACCAGGAGGCGTAAAGAGCATATCTCCACGCCCAAGAAGTGATTCTGCACCCTGTTGATCTAGGATGATTTTACTATCTATTCTCTGCCCTACTCTATAAGATATACGAGATGGTAAGTTTGCTTTAATTAAGCCCGTTACAACATCAACAGATGGTCTTTGTGTTGCTACAATCAAATGAATTCCAGATGCTCTTGCCATCTGTGCTAATCTCGCTATTGAATGCTCAACATCCTTTCCGCTCGTCATCATAAGGTCCGCTAGCTCATCTATAATAACAACAATATATGGAAGAAATTCGCCACCCTCTTTTTTTATCTTTTCATTATAGTTTTCAATGTTTTTAGTTCTTGTATCGCTCATAAGTTCATAACGACGCTCCATCTCTAAAACAGTGTTATTTAGCGCAACAATCGCCTGTTTGGGTTTTGTTATGACAGGTGTTAAAAGATGTGGGATGCCGTTATATATGGAAAATTCTAACATTTTTGGATCTATCATGATAAGTCTTAGCTGATCTGGCGAATTTTTATACAAAAGAGACAAAATCATAGAGTTTATTCCAACACTCTTACCACTACCAGTAGTTCCAGCTATAAGAAGATGCGGAAGTTTTTTAAGGTCTGTGACAAATGGTCGACCTACAATATCTTTTCCAAGAGCAATAGTTAGTGGCGAAGATGACTCTTTAAAGAGCTGACTATCTAGGAGTTCACGCATATAGATTGTATCAACTGTGTCATTTGGTATCTCGATGCCAACCACATCTTTTCCAGGGATAGGCGCTTGGATGCGGATAGTCTCAGCACTTAGAGCCATCGCTAAGTCATCTTGAAGATTCAGTATTTTAGATACTTTAACATTTGCAGCAGGTTTAAACTCGAAAGTTGAAACAACTGGTCCAGCGTAAGTTCTTACAACATCTCCATCTATTTTAAAATGAGCCAATTTTTCTATAAGATAACGGATTTTGCCATCAACCTCACTCTCATCAACGCTGTGTGATGTAACATCTGGCTTTTGAAAAAAATCAACTGAAGGAAGAGTAAAGTTTTTAGGTTTCTCGACCTCTCCTTTTTCGATTCCTTCTAAAAGTTTTGTATTTTCTTCCAGCTCATCAATAATGATTGCACCAGTATGTTCTTTAATCTCATTAACAAGCTCTAAGATGTTATGAGGCTTGCTTTGTGGCAAATCTTCTTGGTGTAATTTCTCATCACTGTTTTGAGGTTTGATAGTCTCATTATGTCTGAGATATGCAGGCTTTTCTATCTCTTCGTTAAAATCATCAAGTGGAGTATTTTTTACTATTTTTCTTTTGATTTCTTCCTTTTTTTCTTCAACATGCACACTTTTAGTAGCTATTTTAGCTTTATCATCTTTTTGTGTCTCTAATCTTTTTTTGAGTTTGGCTTCCAATCTCTGTGAGTTTT
The DNA here is from genome assembly GCF_028713515.1 of Sulfurimonas sp. Classification (GTDB taxonomy): domain Bacteria; phylum Campylobacterota; class Campylobacteria; order Campylobacterales; family Sulfurimonadaceae; genus Sulfurimonas. The sequence goes on from NZ_JAQTOD010000001.1 coordinate 681,887, forward strand.
TTTTTTGAACAATTGCACTAAAAATAGCAACTAACTCATGAGCACTTTTGTTTGCAACTATTACAATTGAAACGACGGTGATAATTAACCAAAAAATCCATACACCAAACACCCCGATAAACGGTGAGATACCAACTATAAAACTCTCACCAATTACTCCCTTTAATGCACCATTAAAAAGAAGTGCCTGAGCTAACAACAAAGAGAAAAGGATTAAAAACAGAGCCATCATTAGCTCTATTTTTCTCAAATCTATTGTGCTATTTTTATAGAAAAAATAGAGCGGGATTAATAGAGCAAAAATATAAACATAAGAAATATAACCAAAATAATAGTGATTGTTTGACGCAAATATAGCGCCGAAACTCCCCATAATAGCGTTATCGCCTAAAACTGTTGCAAATCCAAGATAAATCAGTAAACCAAATGTGATAATAAATATTGTGTCTCTCAAGCTATTATTGCCTTTAAAATTATGATTTTTAAAAAAGAAGTATAGCCTAAACCGTTGCTAAACTCAACCAACTACACTCTTAAATATGCGCAGATGATTAGGTTTAGTCTATTTCATAAAAGATATTTAGAGATAATTAACAAGACTAAGTTTTGAGATTTTTGCAACCGTAGAGAGCATAGCTTGATAATTATTTGAGAGTTGTGTTAACTTCAGATACGACTCTGCTTGATCAGTATCTATAAATGATGATCGAAGCGTCATTGTACTTATCTCTAGAGTACTAGTTCTATCTAGGGCTTTTGCAAGTGCGTTTGATTGAGCACCAATTTTTGAGTGCACTCCATATATATGATTACTCAAATCATCTACTAACTTCAGTGCATTCTGTATACCTATGTTTTTTTTATCTCCATTTAGTGCATCTGGCTGAATATCATAACTCTCTACGGCTTTGATTATTTTGTCTATTGATTGAAAAAAATCTGTCTTTGAGTCACGAATAACAAGAGCACTGTTGGAGTTGAAAGTAAAAGCGGAAGAGGTTGTTTTATCTGTTGTACCATCACCATTTCCATCATTATTTATATTGAAGTTTCCGCTATTTGAATCAAACATAGAGATGCTAGCTTTTGTATTTGTACTGTTAATATCTTCAAACTCAATCTTACCATCGTAGCTTAGTTTTGTATTGCCAATCAACGATGCATTTTCAATAGCACTATCATAAGCTGTAATGTCGTTAGCTAAACTTGGGATATTTCCCGTAGCAACCATATTGACAACATCCATTAACTGCTTATATGTCATATCATCGGCATTTATAGCTGTTCTTGGTGTCTGCGTGTTATAAATACTGTAGTTTGTATTTCCGCCATCAAGAGAGAATGTTGAACCACCATTGACCGTATCTCTAAGATCAATCTGAACATTAAATGCAGAGCCGTAAACATCTTTACCTGCTAATTTTAATTGAGTGAAATTAAGAGTATCATCATCAGTTGTTGTTGTTCCTTTGGATATATCAGCGACTTCTGAAATTTTTGTAGATGGTGAGGCAAAGGCATTAGAGCCTTTAACTATCTGGGACACATTTGAAGATAGTTTTGCTCCATTTTTTTCAAACTGTGTTCTATCATAAAGCAATCCACCTATATTTGAAGCCGCACCAGAAGCTGGAGAAAGATCTGATTTTACAAACTCTTTTACAAATAGTTTTGGATTCGACGCCGTCGATACACCATATATTATTTTGTTAAAATCAGTTTCACCACCATCTAGGTTGTCAATTTTTCCAATATTGGCCCCATACATACCATCGCCAACATCACCACCATCATGAAAGGCATCTCTACTTAAATCAGTTGCTCCAACCATATGAAAATCTAACTTGCTAGATCCTTTAAGTTTGTCTTCTATAACAATCTCGCCAAGACTATTTAAAGAAACATTTACAACGCTCAAACTTGGAGTATTGCCATAGGCCTTGCCAATCCCATCCAGCAAAGACTGCATAGACTCATCATCACGCATTGAGATTTGTTGACTAAAAGATTCTCCACTACTTTTTATACCACTTATATAAAAATGATGTTTCGCGTTAGTACTATCAATATCGTTATCCACATCACCCATCAAGTCACGAATCTTACTGTTTGCAGTGATAACTTCATCTGTGCCAGTTTTTGTCTTATCTGTAAAATCTGGGTATTTTGCAGACAAACTGTACTGTGGTACATTTGTTGTTATCTCCTTTTTGGTAAGTATCTCTTCTCCCAAAAACAGCTCTGAGCCTGAAATATTGTACTGCTGTTGAACATTTGAGCCCAAAAAAGATTTCATTGAAGCACTATTACCATTATAAATTCCATTATCTGAAATCGGTTTTGTATCGGTTGCTGAGCCTGAAAAGATATACTGTCCGTTTATTGAGGTATTTGACAGATTTTTTAAATGACTCTCTAGTCCGCGCAACTCTTTTGCTATTGCATCAAGAGAAGCGTTACTATTTGTCCCTGTTGCAGCTCTATTTAAAAGTGACTTCATTTGACTAAGAGAATCTTCAAAATCATTTAGAGTCGTATCTGTCTGATTCGCTATCTTGGATCCACTTTCTGTACTCTTTTTAATCTGCCCAAGAGCAGTAATTTCATTGTCTAATCTCATGGTATTACTAAAAACATTTACATCGTCACTCGCATGTTGAATCTTCAACCCAGAAGCAATCTGCTTATTTACATCGAACAGCCTCTCGTTAGCTCTAGAGCTCTCGGTGTTGATATTTTTATAATACATACTGGATGTTACTCTCATAATAAACCTCACCTCAATCTTTAGATTATCAAACTTTTAACCTACTAAAGCAATATAGGTTCCATAATTAATATCTTATTACAGCAATATCGGCAAATATCATCTATCTTTTATTATATATGTAAAGCAGTTCATTATCTCACCCTTTAAATTAACTAAAACACACTAAAATAACTCTAAGATACTTTTTCAAAATCAGCACTCAAGCAAACTTTTTCGTATCTTTACAACAACTTTCTTAACACTCTTAGAACTGTCGCCAATCATAACTCCAGCTAGATGCGCATCATTTGGATAGAGCATCAAAAATGTCTCGGGATAAATATCCACAATTACCCGCCCCTGTATATTTCGTCTATAAAATGCCGCCTCTTTTAAAGTATCATAAGGGGTTTCTACCTCTAGAGCATCTGCAAAATCACACTCAAACCGCTCGCTTCCAACAATAACACTCTGGATATCCACATACTCACGGTGTGACTCAAAAATCTTCTCATCCGCCACAGTAGTCTCGTAACTCATAATGATTGCAAAAATATCCTCGCCATCAATCACATATTTTCCTTCCAAAGTATCTGGAGTTAAAGAGTTCAAAAACTCAAAAGCCCGCTCCCATGCCGAACCAAAATAGTAAAGTTTGGCATTTTGTAGTTTATCTATAATCATATTTTTCTCTCATATGGGCTTGATGCGGTTTGTTTCATCAGGTTAAAATCATAACATATTTGTAGATATCATTAGCCACAGATAAACGGACTTTTATGATGCTTTTTCTCAAGTTTTTAGTCTATAAAAAAAATCAGACTTTTAAATCTTCACACTAAATCTATCCTGATATAATTCCATCTATAAGGATTATCATGAAAGAAAAACATAAAATAACTAATTATCCAAGCAAAAACATACAAACTGAAACCTATATAGATGGCGATACATTCATTACAAAGCACTACTACAATGCAAAAGACGCTTATGTTAGGGAGCTTATTAGCGTAAAAAATGGCATCAAAGAAGTTAAACACTTTAGTGTAAAAGGTGTTTTGTCAAAGTTAGAATATTTTGTACAAGAGAAGAGGCATGGCATTGAGACAAAATACTCTATTGCTAAAGCAAACAACAGCGTAAAAAGCACCAAGACATACGATGATGGCAAGCTACATGGTGAGAGTATAACCTACAATGAAAACGATGAAATAATCAAACAAGAAGTTTACGCTCTTGGAAAACTTGTACTAAAATATTTGCGAAAAGATGGTGATAGCAGTGTGGTAAATATTGAAATTGTTGACAAAGATAGTGTTGCAAACTTGCCAAAAACAGAATATAAAAAATTACAAAATAACATTGAAAATAATCCAGATTTGTTTATTGGACATAACTAACTCTCAGCTAAACGATTGGTACTTATTCACTCGCGGGGGTGTAATTTTTATCTCCAAGCTAGTTTTTCATGCTTTTTTTCACAAAAAAGTAAGCAAAAAGCTCTTGCAACGGCTTCGAGTCAGACTCTGTCTGGTTCCTAAAAAACAGTAAATAACTTACTAAAAACAGAAAACTCACTTCGTTCAAACAGTTTTGTTTTCTTAATACAATATATTTACCGCTCTGTAAGTATTGCAACTGGCACAGGTAGTTGTTCTTGTTTTTTGTCATTTTATTTCCTCATGTCGATATCTGTAAAAGTTGGGATTCCTATGAGTGAATCTCCACTTTTTTATAACTTTAGAGACAAAAATGATGTTTGAGTTAGTTGTGGAACTGTAAAGGATATCAAAGAGGCTAGCGAGTATAATTATGAATATTCTTATAGGATTTACCAAATGAGTATATTTGCTCTACAATCAGCGGCAGGCGGTTTTTTGGATGAGGGTTTAAAACGCTTCAATAAAGAGTTTGACGACTGGTGTATTCAGTTTGATAACTATGAAGATGCTAATCTCATTAGACAAAATCTTGGTAAAAAAATAGTTGCGGAGGTTGTAGAAATCACGCCTCTGAGTTATCCAAAATATTTTTTTCATACACTTAGCGGTGTTATTCATGCGACAAGGCAAATTGATGACAAGATTATATGCATTGTTGAACCATACATGAGTTCAAACTTTCGTATTGCGGTGTGTGACTTAAATACAAAAAATGTAAGAATTTCAAAGACTAGCTATAAAAATGTGTTGAGCGTAGAGGGTGCTTTTGCACATTTTGAACTTTAATGAAAACTACACTCAACTACATCCATTGAGTGAATCTCCACTTTTATTAGAAAAAATTTAGATTACTGAAAAAGCAACACTCTCTTTTGAGTTTAAAACTAGTCAATCGGAATATAAATATATACCTTTTGTTTTGCATATCTATAAGCCCAACAACAGCGCTTGGTATCATTTTGACAAAAGGGACTGATTTCACGCTTTCTCGTGAGTGACTATCCCCTTCTTTAAAAATAATCTAAAATTACACCACAAACAAACATTATATATTAGAAAAATATAGATATTTAGTTTTCTCAGATAAATATAGTATATAAAATATGTTAAGTTTTTACACAAACAAACTCCTAATTTAGCCAATAAATCCAAATACTATTATTATATTTAGTAATTCTTGCTAGTATTATAAAAATAACAAAAAGCTATAAGACAGTATGGTATTAGCTCTTTGTTGTTGCTTACAATTTTAACTAAACAACTGATACTAAGCACTAAACAGAACAAGTCTGTTTTGGTGCGTAACATCAGTAAAAAAAGGCAAAAAATGAATAAAATAATTATTGTATCAGTACTATGCGCATTTTCACTTCAAGCTTCAGATAGCATAAATACATGGTTTGAGGATGGGAAAGCGCATGGCAATATTCGCTACTATTACATCAATACAGCAAAAGAGACTGGCGCAACACAAACTTCTCAACACGCAAATTCAGTCGGTGGTCAACTTGGATATACAACAGGATCACTCTATGGACTAAAGATTGGCGCGACATTTATGACTACAAATCCATTTGCAACTCCAAGCAATCCAGCAAATGTTGACACCTCAATCCTTGGGCGTGATAATGGAGTTAGAGTCAACGGAAATACAAACGCCTCTAACGCAGATGATGGTTTTTCTGTTTTAGGAGAAGCATACGCTCAATATGCTCAAGATAGTTATAATATCTGGTATGGACGCAAGATAATAGAGACACCGCTCATTGATGCAAAAGATGTAAGAATGCTTCCTAGTACGGTGCAAGGCGCCATGGGAACGGCAACATTTGAGAACGGCATAGAAGTAAGTGCTGGATATATTGATCGTTTTAAACAGCGTACTTCCAATGTGTTTACAAATATCATAGAACATGCACTTGGCGCAAACACTAGAGCGATTACCGGTGATGATGGCGGGTATATTGTTCCTATCTCTCTAGGTTGGAAAAACAGAGATGTTTCTACTCATATTTATGACTATTATGCTCCAGATTTTATGAACTCAGTATATGCGGATGTGATGGTTAAAAACAGACTTGATAACGACTGGTCATGCAGCGCTTCTATGCAGGGCATCATGCAGGATTCCATAGGAAATGCAAACAGTGCCGCCGCAAAAGCTATTATGGGAGGCGAGATTAACGCTAAGGCAATTGGAGCAAAAGTTTCACTAACACATCAAGAAACAACTCTTATAGTGGCATATAGCAATGTGGCAAGTAGTAGTGGGAAACATGATTCGTTGGTTCTTCCGTGGGATGGAACGCCACTTTTCACAAACACTATCACCTCAAATGATCTGTTTATCTCTAATTATGGGAAAGGCTTAACAAGCGATACTGCCTATATTGGTGGCACAACAGGCATCAAACTAGGAGTAGCTCAAAAGTTTGACTTTACTGGAGTTAAAGGGTTTAAAGCTGTTTTAGAGTATGCGCATTACAACAACAGCATCTTCCCAAAAGCTCAAGAGGATATAAATGCAGTTATTGGGTACACAAAAGATAAGTTCTCTTTAGACTTCAAAGGAATATGGGTTAAAGAAAATAGTTCTGCTAGCGCGAACGGCAGTGTCATCTCTCAAAATGACAAACTTACTCAATATCGCATTATCGCAAACTATAAATTCTAAAACAAACAACCATATAATTAAGCGCTTAGGCGCTTTTTTACAAATGTCAAACAAACTAAAAAGATTTATTGTAGTAGCGATTTAGATCAAAAAGCCCGCCGTCTATTGGGTTACTTTTGTTAAATTCATTTTGAAACCAGTCGTAGTTTTCCCAGAAATCTTTGCTGTCACGGCTGATTCCGTATTTTGAAAACCTACTCATATACTTTTCATTATCTTTAAAATTTTTAATCATATCAAAAAAATCTGGTAGATCTTTATACTCAATTACAAAAAATAGGTTTGGATATGCTCCCACAAAACCACTTATAAAATCAAAATAATTTTTAGACGCATCAAGCCTGCTCTCTTCGTTGTACATAAACGAGACATTGTTGTGCCATCTGTTTAAAACAGCGGAAATCACGATGTCTTGCATACCCAACTCTTTTGGCATTTTGATTCTTATGTAGGCAGAATTTGCACTTTGCCAGTTTACAAATCTTGCAAATGCAGTTCCATCTTTGGTTAGCGCTTTAAATCCATCTATATAGTCTTGAACTACACTAAATGTCTTTGGCATTGGAACCACTCTCTCATCTTCTTGGCGATAGTTAATATCGTCAAAACTTATATTTGTTGATTTTAGTAGATGATTTTCAACAACTTTTTCTATGAGTTCTCTTTTTGAGTTATTTTTTTTATACTTTATACCCGTCTCATTTTTCGATATAGAAAACTTTTCATCATCGCTAGCATCAAGGTACCAAGAGTCAATCATATTTTTTCTATCCTCTTTTGGCAGTAGATTTACAAAATTAACCTCTCCTTCAACTCTCAACCTATTTGCATATCTTCTAATTACCAACTGATGTCCGCCGTTTCCGTAAACATCAAAGCCAGCAACTAGTGAGTAGTAAATCCTCTCAAGAAGCGGATAGTCAATAATCCAAGCAGTTTTTGGAAGTGCGCCTAGTGCGCCTTTATGTACCGAAGCGTTATCATAATGTCTATAGATGGTTAAAAGTGGAGAATCAGGGGCATTTTCGCCTCTCCAGATGCTCTCCATTGTAAGCCCATCTTTATAAAAAAAATCATACATATTTTGTCTATCTTCACTATATTTTATCGAAGCATCATTATAACGATCACTAATCGCATGAATGAGTCCAACTGTACTTCCTTCACTTATAGGTATAACAAGATTTTTATATTGGCTCTTTAAAAAGTTGTTATCTTTGATTGATAAATCATATTTTGGATCCATAAACATAACCCAAAAATGGTCGTCTAAGACATTTAGAGCTATTTGACCCTTGCATACCGGACCATGTACAAATGTTCGCACTATATATTCAGAATCATCTAACAAAAATTTATATCTTGATAGAGTTGGGATTTGCTCAAAAGCAACAAACGGTTGTGTGCTGGTATTTAAATCATAAGTCATAACATGCGGTTTTTCTGTCCACTCTGGCTCAATAAAGAGCTCTTTGTATCTTTGTAGTTTTTTGTCGTCCATCTTATAGACTATGTTGGTTTTATAATCAATTGTTGAGTGAATTTTCTCAAATCTATAATAAAACCTCTCTATCTTTGGGTTATCATAAGGTCTAAGAGTCGGGATAATCTCTGCTTTTTTCGGCGATGCAGTGCTGGAGCGAACAAGCTCAAAATACTCATTTGGAGCCGAACTAAACACTATATGTGCCAAAAATAGATGCTCATAAATATATCTAGCGCTCATGATATTTTTTGCATCTTGATTGTTGAAAAACTCCTCAAATTTATCTATCTCTTTTTGAGCTTTGTCAGATGGTTTTTTCATCGCTATATTTTCCTCTTTCGTTGGAGAGATTGCACCTTGGTCTAGCCACGCAGCTATAGTTTCAAACTCATCTTTTTTTAGTGCTGGAAATCCAAATGGCATACCTTGATTTGGGTTGTCATCCAAAAATTCAGCTAGCTCATCCACATCTCTTGAGCATTTAAGTTTATCACTCTCGCTAAAATAGTCTCCGACAATTTTTGGATTGTTCATTTTGTGATTTAAGAGATGAAGCAACACTGAGTTGTTTGTACCCTTTTTAGATTTGCTCTCTGTAACGCTGTTAAACTTTTTATCTCTCCACTCTTTGGTATTTTTTGCATCTACAAACAGCCTTGATGGATCTTGCGCAAATAGTCGTTCGGCAAGATAAACTCTCTCTTTAGATGAGCCTCTATCTAAACCCTCGAATGAGCTAAGTTTTAGCTGACATGGGGAGTTGTAGCACGAGTGACAAACCACACATCTTTTGTCAAGTATTGGTTTCACATCCTTAATATAATCAACTCTTTTATGTGAAGTTTCTATGATGATTGGCTTAAGTGGTTCAACGGAACAGGCAGAAAAAAGTAGAGCAGTTACGATAAGAAAAAAGATATTTTTCATAAAACTTCCAATTTAAAAGGTACCTACACCAAATTCAATTAACTATACACAAAACCTAATCCTGCTTAAGTATGTGTAGTTAATGTAGTTTGGTATTATTCACTATTTTATCTAAAATATAAGATTTGGTATAATGCCACACCTAAAGGATTTAAAAATGCTTATCCCATCAAATTTACTCAAAAATAAAAAAATAGTTCTTGGTGTTACTGGTTCTATCGCTATCTACAAATCACTTGAGCTTGTTAGACTTTTTGTTAAGGCTGGAGCTGATGTGAGAGTTGTGATGAGTGAGAGTGCAAAAAAATTCATAACACCACTAACATTTGAAGCTGTTAGCTCAAATAGAGTACTAGATGACACAAATGAGTCATGGGCGGATAATCACAACCATATAAAAACAACGCAGTGGGCGGATCTGTTTGTTATAGCTCCAGCTACTGCAAACACCATAGCAAAACTAGCAAATGCCATAGCTGACAACATGCTCTTGCAGTGCGCCCTGGCCTATCCAAATCTAAAAATCATTGCTCCATCTGCGAATACAAATATGCTTGAAAATCCAATAACAAAAGCCAACTTAAAGATGCTAAACATCGCAAACTATGAGATAATCGACACTCAAGTAAAAGAGTTAGCGTGTAAAACTGTTGGTGATGGTGCGATGGCAGAGCCACTAAATATTTTTTGGCACTGTGCCAGAGCTCTTTTAAAAGAAGAGTTCTGGGAAAACAGAAGAGTTATAGTAACTGGTGGCGGAACGCTCGAGAAGATTGATGATGTGCGATATATCTCGAATTACTCAAGCGGAAAAATGGCATCATCCATCGCTACGGCACTCTACTGTATGGGTGCAGATGTAAACCTAATAGCTACAAAATTTGAACCTGAACTGCCAAAAGAGCTCTACACAATAGCTGTTGAGAGTTCGGCCGAGATGCTCGAGTATTTGAGTGACTCAATTAGGGTTGCAAAAAAAGGCAAACTCTCTAAAGCATCACTTATGAGAGATGAACAAATCCATCTTATTCAGAAAAAACCGTATCTATTTATGGCGGCAGCTGTTAGTGATTTTGTGCCAGAGTTTGCACAAGATGGAAAAATAAAAAAAGAGATTCTTGGTAAAGAGTGGAGTCTGAAACTAAAACAAAATATTGATATTTTAGGTTCGATTGACAAAACAGACATTATAACGGTTGGTTTTAAAGCTGAAATGGATGAACAAAATGCCTTATCTAACGCCTCTGCTATGATTAAAAACAAAGGCGTTGATGCAGTTTGTCTAAATGTTCTAAAAAATTCACAAAGTTTTGGAAGCGATACAAATAAAATAGATTTTATCGTGGCAGATAAGACAGAATCACTAGAGAGTGCAGACAAACTAAGCGTTGCATTTGAGATCATAGAGCACGCAAAGAGTTTATGAATATCTCAGCCTTAAGCACTATCCTCAACCTAGTTACTACAAATCCTAATGAGGCGAAAGCGCTTGTGAAACTACTCTCTATTGATGTTTTAAAATCTCTTGGGGATGGAAAATATCTCGTTAGTGAGAAAAACTCATCCGCAAAAGATGCTCTCACGGCGCAAAGCGATAAGCCCCTAAACGAAGGCGAAAGGTACTGGGCACTTCTCTCACATAAAAAAAATGAACTTCCAAAACTCCTAAATCCTATGAAGCAGCCACTACCGTTTCAAAATCTTCAAAGCTCATCTTTGGAGTATTCACTAAAAGATTTGCAAACTATTTTAAGTTCTAAAAATCCCCAAAATATAGTTAAATACGATTTGTTAGAGCAATTAAATAGCGCAACAAACAAGGACGAATTTACAAACATAGCCTCGATGCTACTCTCCCTTCAAAACCAAACACTCACGATTCCGCTTAATTATCAAGGCTATTTTTCTATTTTACAATTTAAAAAAAGGTACAATAAGCAGACTAAAAAAACGGCTATAGATTTTTACGCTTCACTAGAATTTTTAGGTCCTATTTCTGGGCTTATTTGGCTAGATGAGGGCAAAATAAGCATAGAGCTTAGCGTAGCGTTTGAGAGAAGTAAACAATTTTTACAAAACAGCATAAATGATATATCTTATGGCGTAAAAATTTCTCTTCTAGAAAAAATTGAACCTCTCTACAACGCAAATATGGAGTGTATTTTGGATATAAGCATATGAATCAAGCGAGACACATCGCCATCATCATGGATGGAAATGGCAGATGGGCTGAACTTAAAAACAAAAAAAGAGCTTATGGGCATGAGATTGGGGCAAAAGTTGTTAAAGATATAACTGCCTTTTGTGCAGCCAACAAAGATATTGAGAGATTAACTCTTTATGCTTTTTCAACTGAAAACTGGAAGCGACCTCGCCTTGAAGTTGAGTTTTTAATGAAACTTCTAGATAAATATCTGACAAGTGAGCTTCAAACTTATATAGAAAATAATGTTAAATTTGAGTCAATAGGTGATATCAGAGCATTTTCAAAATCTCTTCAAGAAACCATCAAGAATGTTGAAGAAAAAACTGCACATTGTGATGGTTTAGTTCAGTCGCTGGCTCTAAACTATGGCTCTCAAAATGAGATCTTAAGAGCCATAAATAAGATAAAAAACTGCGAGAATGACATAACAGAAGCAATGCTAGGAAATGCGCTCGACTGTAAACATGATGTTGATTTGCTTATAAGAACCGGTGGAGACCATAGGCTCTCAAACTTTCTTCTTTGGCAAGCAGCATATGCTGAACTTTTCTTTACAGACACGCTTTGGCCAGATTTTACAACCTCTAATCTAGAGAACATTATAAAAGATTTTACAAAAATTGAGAGAAGATTTGGAGGATTAAAGTAATGGAACCACTATTTGTTTTTATACTTGGGACACTTATCGGCTCTTTTTTAAATGTTGTAATTTTACGCATACCAAAAGACGAGAGTGTTGTTTTTACGGCTTCTCACTGCCCAACTTGTAACAGTCCGCTGAAACCTTGGCATAATATACCACTTATCTCTTGGCTGTTCCTTAGAGGCAAATGCTCTTTTTGTAAATCTTCTATTTCGGCTCAATATCCGCTTATTGAACTTATCTCTGGATTTATTTTTTTAGCACTAGCTACTAAATTTGGCATAAATATTCATACTCTCTTTATTGGTTTTAGTTTTTTAACACTTTTAGCACTTTCAATGATAGATTTTAGATATAAGATGATTCCAGATTCACTAAATCTTTTAGCTATTTTATTTGCAATTTTTGGGGCTTGGAGCTTTAGTGGAGTAGTTACAAATCTTCAAAATGCCCTGCTTTTTGCTGGTGGATTTACTCTGCTTCGTTTTGGACTCTCATATATTTTAACATCATCAGCACGCAGAAAATCAAAAAAATATACAACTTCATGGAGCAAAAACTACCACAGATACCCATTTATAGAAGCGATGGGCGAAGGTGACATAATGGTTGCAGCAACAATGGGTGCTCTGCTTGGAGTTAAACTAACGCTAGTTGCCATTTTCCTATCAGCTCTTCTCGCCCTTCCTGTTATGTTGCTTGTTCAAAGAGGCTCAAAAGAGGAACAGAGAGTCCCATTTGTACCATTTTTAGCAATAGCCACTTTTATAATATATATGTTTGATAGCCCTATTTTAGCCTACATAGAAGCAAATTACTAATGAAAATTTTAACTCAGTATATAAAAAAATCTTTTTTTATCACTTTTTTATCCATATTTTTACCTCTATTTTTTATAGCATCTATTGTTTTCTTAATTAAACTCGCCACATATACGGCAATCATTCAATTAAGCCTATGGGAGATGATAACTCTGTTTTTGTTTATGGTTCCTGAGCTATTTTTTTACACACTACCCATCTCTTTTTTCGTAGCAGCAACTCTAACTCTTTTTAAGCTCTCAAATGATAATGAAATCGTTGTAATTTTTTCTCTTGGGATAGAGCCAAAAACAATACTAAAGGTTTTTTTATTCCCAGCTGCACTTCTATCTGCAACTCTGATATTTAATTTTTACATGATATATCCACATATTAAAATTCTTTCAAAAAACTTCCTATCATATAAAAAAAGTGAGGCAAAATTTAATCTCTCAGCCTCAGAGTTTGGACATAAATTTGGTAATTGGTTGCTTTACATAAACAAGGAAAACAAAGACAAGAGTTACTCAGATGTAGTGTTGTTTAACAAAAGCGAAACAAAAGATGAGATTTTTGTAAAAGCAAAAAAAGCGTTTGTTATCAATGACTCTGGAGTTTTAAAACTAAAGCTAATCTCTGGTGAGGGCTACAACTACTCAAAAGATAAATTTACACAAGTAAACTTTGAGACGATGTTTATAAATGACACTATGGATAATCAGCAGAGAGTCTATCAAACACCGCTGGAATATTGGTTAAGTAAAGAGAACAGAAAAATGCTTATAACAAACTCTATTCTCAGCTTTTTTCCACTGCTGACTCTGTTTTTAATTGCCAGTATTGGGATTGTTCATGTTAGGCACCAAAAGGGAAAGGTTTATCTATACCTATTTTTAAGTGTACTTCTTTACTATGGACTTGCTCTTGGTTTTCAAGAGATTGTTGGTGCTTACTCTGTTCCTATCATACTGATTAGCTGGTTTATCACGACCTACTTCATCTACAAAAGAACAATTGTTGCAAAGTTTTAGATGAGATGCGCATTAACAATATCTTATAATGGAACAAACTTCCTAGGCTCACAAACACAAAAAAGCTCTCAAAATACCATTCTTGGGGCACTGAGGCATACTCTAAATAAATTACATATTGATTCAGAAGCTGTTGCGAGTGGCAGAACAGATAAAGGCGTTCATGCAACTGGACAGGTTTGTCATCTTGACTTACCACCATTTTGGAATGACTTAGAAAAACTAAAGAGAGTTTTAAACGAGATGCTTCCAAACTCAATCTATGTTAAAAAAATAAAAAAGGTTGATGAGCAGTTTCATGCGAGATATAGTGCTAAAAAACGACTTTATAGATACATAATCAAGCATGGGCAGAGTAATCCTTTTGAGGATGATTTTGTTACATTTTTGGACTCTGTTGACTTTGAAGAGATTAAAGAAAAGATAAAACTTTTTTGTGGTGAGTTTGATTTTAAGCAGTTTATGAAGAGTGGTAGCGATGTTAAAACAACAAACAGAACCATTTATAGAGCTTTTGCTTACAAACATAAAGAGTGTATTGTTTTAACTTTTGAAGCAAATGGATTTTTAAGAAGTCAAATAAGGCTAATGGTTGGAGCACTTTTAAAGCTTAATACTAATGAAATCAGAGATAAATTAGAGTGTAAAAAAAACTATAAAATCAAACCAGCGCCAGCAAATGGACTCTACCTAGCTAAAATAAAATACTAGTTATAGTATAATAAACCAATAATATAATACCAGGCTCCATCAACTAGGATTTAACTTGCAAACATTTGGAAAATTTTCAACAAACTTCGACATCGAGTATCTAACAGAACAGTACATTTACATTCAAGAGAGCGATGAGATTATAGATATAGCGCAACTTGAAGATATGCTTAAAAACAGGCGTAAAACGGTTGCTGGGACTATATTTTTATACAACCCAACAATTGCCCCAGTTGGATACAACACTAACACAAAACTAGTATCTCAAGGTTTTGTGTTTGATAATAAATTTCATGAACTAAACTTTGACAACAACTGCAATGTCTTCTCATCTGCTATAAAAAATGGATATAGAGGAAAGTTGATTGAGATCAAGTATCTTTTTAACATAAACAGACCAGACATTGAGCCAACGCCAATTTTAGAGGAATTCGATAAAGATTTAGGCGGATATAACAGCAACCAACTCACTCGCTACGATAGAGAGTTAAACTATCAGGATTACCTAAATATCCGTCTAACTGGCAAGTTTGTTTTCTTTGGTTCTGGAAATAAGTATGACAAACATCATAAGAACATTATCGCTTATGCAAGAAATCTATCTGCGCAGGCGACAAAACTAGGAAAAGAAGTTGCTTTTATGTATGATAACAACTACGATGCAAAAGAGAGTCAAGAGATAGCGTATTTCCTACCTCCAGTTGCAACTGGAAAATTAAAAGATGTCAGAGCAAATGCTTTCAAAAAAGCATTTGCAACTTTCCCGCCTTCGATAATTAAAGTCAGTTAATAGCTGACTTTGCACGCTTCTTTGAGCGTGCACAAAATAGAACAAAAGGAAAATTATGTCACTAAAAGTTGTACTATCTCACAAAACACACTATAAATATGACAAATATATTTCGCTCTCACCACATATCATCAGACTTCGTCCTGCTCCTCATAGCAGAACACCGATTGAAGCATATTCACTAAAAATTACGCCTGAGAACCACTTCATAAATTGGCAACAAGACCCATTTGGAAACTATCTAGCTAGAATCGTTTTTCCAGAAAAAGTAAAAGAGTTTGGGATTGATGTCGAGATTATCACGGATTTGATATCTATAAATCCATTTGATTTTTTTGTAGACGAATCGGCACAAAATTTCCCTTTTATCTACAGCAAAGAGCTACAAAAAGAGCTTGTTCCATATCTTGAGATTACAGAAGATGGAAAAAAACTCAAAAAGTTTATCAATTCACTTGACTTAAAACCTCGTCCGATCATTGACTTTTTAGTCTATCTTAACTCAGAAATCTACAAACATCTAAAATATACTATCAGGCTAGAAGTTGGTGTGCAAACATGTGAAGTTACACTAAATAAAAAGCTTGGAAGCTGTAGGGATTACGCATGGCTTTTTGTTCAAACTCTTCGTCATTTAGGTCTTGCTTCAAGATTTGTCTCTGGTTATCTTGTGCAGTTAAAAGCCGATGTTGAGTCGCTTGATGGTCCTAGCGGTCCGCAGGATGATTTTACAGACCTGCATGCCTGGACTGAAGTTTATCTACCGGGGGCTGGCTGGGTTGGACTTGATTCAACAAGCGGACTTTTTGCAGGAGAGGGTCATATCCCGCTTGCTTGTACTCCATCGTTTGAGAGTGCGCACGCTATTGAGGGGATGAGCGATAAGTGTGAAACAGAATTTACCTACTCAAATACGGTGACTAGAATCTTTGAGTCTCCGCGCGTAACCAAACCTTACAGAGATGACCAATGGAGTGATATTTACAAGCTTGGATTTGATGTTGATGCCGAACTTAAGCGAAACGATGTAAGACTCTCCATGGGCGGTGAGCCGACATTTGTATCGATTGACGATATGGAATCGCCGCAATGGAACACAGAGGCTGATGGAGCACACAAAAGAGAGCTTGCAGACAGACTTTCTCGCAGACTTCTTGGCTCATTTACCAGAGGCGGTTTGCTTCACTACGCACAGGGAAAATGGTACCCTGGAGAACCTGTTCCGAGATGGCAAACTTCGATTATCTGGAGAAAAGATAGAAAAAATATCTGGAAAAATCCGGAGTTGTTTGCAGATATGAACGAGAGTTACAACTATACAAACGAAGATGCAGAGATGTTTATAAACACTCTAGCACTTGCTTTGTCCGTAAATAGAAAAAATATTCTAAAAGCCTATGAAGACCCGTTTTACTACATTATGAAAGAGGCGTCTCTGCCGATAGACATCGACATAATGAAAGTTGATTTGAAGGATTCACTAGAGAGACAAAATATAGCAAAAGCTCTCTCTCACGGTCTAAACAATCCGGTTGGATTTGTATTGCCGCTAAACTTTTCGCAAGAAAAATGGATAAGTTCCGGATGGGCATTTAGAAGAGGAGAACTCTATCTAATCCCTGGAAATTCGCCTCTGGGGCTTAGGCTTCCGATGGATTCTCTGATGGAGAAACCAAAAGCGGAAGTTCCGGCAAATTTTGAATCTGACTTTTTTGCAGATGCGCAAAAGCTTGCAAAATATAGAAAGCAAGCAAGAAAAAAATTAAAAGAGTTGCAAGAACTCCAAATAACTCACAATGAAGAACACATCTTTGTTAGAACTGCACTAAACATTGAAATAAGAGACGGGAAGCTACACATCTTCCTGCCACCGCTTAGCAGCATTGAACCATTTTTAGAGCTTGCGGCATCCATTGAGGCAGTTGCCGAGAACCTAAACATAAAAGTTGTTCTGGAGGGGTATGAACCTACTCATGATTTACGCCTTGACACCATAAAAGTAACTCCTGACCCAGGGGTTATTGAAGTAAATATCCAACCGGCGACTTCATGGGGAGATTTGAGCGATAATCTTTTAAAACTGTACGACGATGCAAGAAAATCTCGCCTTGGAACCGAGAAGTTTATGCTTGATGGAAAACACACCGGAACGGGCGGAGGAAACCATGTAACAATCGGTGCCATGAAGCCATCGGACAGCCCGCTTCTAAGACGCCCAGAACTGCTAAGAAGCCTTATTACATTTTGGCAGCATCATCCTGGTCTTTCATACCTCTTCTCCGGTGCGTTTATCGGTCCTACATCTCAAGCACCGCGCGTTGATGAGGGGAGAGCCGAGAATCTTTATGAGCTGGAAATTGCATTTTCACAAATCCCAGAAGATGGCGAAGTTCCTTTTTGGCTTACGGATAGGCTGTTTCGCCATATGTTAACAGACATCACGGGAAACACGCATCGCTCTGAATTCTGCATAGATAAACTCTATTCGCCGGATTCTAGCTCTGGGAGGCTGGGCATTTTAGAGCTTCGTGCGTTTGATATGCCGCCGCACCCGCAAATGGCACTACTGCAAATGCTTCTTGTGCGAACACTTGTTTCACTGTTTTGGAGAAAACCGTATAAGCATAAACTTGTTCGCTGGGGGACACAGCTTCATGATAAGTTTTTGTTAGAACACTATGTTAAAGAGGATATCAGAGATATAGTTGAGTTTTTAAATAACGAGGGATATGAGTTCAGACTTGATTGGTTTGACCCATTTTTTGAGTTTAGATTTCCGCTTTATGGAATGGCGAGTGTTGAGAATTTTCATCTTGAACTCCGCGGAGCAATTGAGCCTTGGAATGTTTTAGGCGAAGAGAGCGGCTCGCAGGGAACGGCAAGATATGTCGACTCTTCACTAGAGAGAGTTCAAGTAAAGGTTAGTAATTTTACACCGGAGAGATTTGTTCTAACATGTAACTCCGTTGTTGTTCCGCTAAGTCCAACGGGTGTTGAGGGAGAGTTTGTCGCCGGAGTAAAATATAAAGCGTGGCAACCATGGTCGGCTCTTCATCCGACAATCGGTGTTGATACTCCGCTTGTTTTTGATGTGGTTGATACTTGGAACCAACGCTCCATTGGCGGCATGAGCTATTTTGTCACTCATCCCGGTGGGCGAACATATGATACTTTCCCGGTAAACAGCTATGAAGCAGAGTCAAGACGCACAAATAGATTTTGGAATTTTAACCATACGCAAGGCGAGATTGAGTATATCTCATCGGCCATCGTTAAACAATCGGTAGTGGAAATCAACGGCACAAAAAGAGCAGTTTTAGCAAAAGAGAGCTCCAAAGAGAAGAAAAAATTTCTATATCAGCATGTGCCTCAAAGTCTAGAGTATCCAAACACGCTTGACTTAAGAAGAAAATGGGCAAAACAGTAAATCATGGCTCTTTTTGATTCATATATTTCGGAATCATCTTTTGATGAACTGTTTGATAGCAACCGTAACATAAGAGATTATTGGAAAAACATACTTGAGGCTCTTGAGTCTGCCGGTTTAGAGACTCTAAATAAAAAACAAGCAGATATCGATTGGCACCTGCAAGATAATGGTGTTACTTACAACATATATGGGAATGATAATATTACTAACCGCTCATGGAGCCTAGACCCAATACCATTTGTTATAAGTGAGGGTGAGTGGGAGCAGATAAAAAAAGGGCTAGTCCAAAGAGCAAAACTTCTAAATCTAATCCTCAAAGATATATATTCCGAGCAGAAGTTAATCAAAGACGGCATCATTCCGGCTGAGATTATCTATACAGACAAAGGTTATGCGACTGAAGTATTTAATCTTGGGGAGAGGGATGATTTCAATCTCTACTTCTATGCAACAGACATCGCAAGAGGACCTGATGGCAAGATGTGGGTTATCGGCGATAAAACACAAGCACCCTCAGGGCTTGGATATGCAATAGAAAATAGACTCACTATGAATATCATCTCAAAAGAGCTATATCCAAATATAAACACAAAAAAGCTGTTTCATTTTATTGATGAATTTAAAGAGCTGATCAAAAATCTAACAAACGGCGACACATCTTCGGCTGCAATACTAACCCCCGGACCATATAACGAGACATATTTTGAGCATGCCTATCTAAGCTCCTTTTTGGAGATAAACCTAGTGCAAGGTGATGACCTGCTTAGCAAAAATGGCGCATTGTGGCTAAAGAGCCTCGGCGGTCTTAAAAAAATAGATACGCTACTGCGAAGAGTTGATGATAGATTTTGCGATCCTCTTGAGTTAAACAGCAGCTCAAAACTCGGTGTTGCCGGCTTTATTGAGTCGATTAGACAAAATAACCTACGAGTCATAAACCCAATAGGCAGTGCCATCTTAGAAAACAGAGAGCTGAACCCTTTTATGAACAAGATTGCGGAGTATTTTCTACAAGAAGAGCTAATCCTTCCTCAAGTCGCAACATGGTGGTGCGGTCAAAAAGAGGAGTTAAAATTTGTTCTAAAAAATCTAAACCTTCTAATAATAAAAAAAATAGATACCACACAAGAGAGTGTAGTCTATTTCGGAAAAGATTTAACAAAAAAAGAGCTTCTTAGTCTCGCTAAACTCATAAGACAAAACCCAAGCAAATATATAGCACAAGAGGAGATAAGCTTCTCGACAACACCATACTACGGCAATGGCAAGATTGAGCCAAGAAATGCACTTATTAGAACATTTTGTCTAAAAAACAGTGATAGCTATAGTGTTATGGATGGCGGACTTGTCAGGGTATCTCATGTTGAGAATGCACCTCTAGTCTCATCGCAAAAAGGCGGAACAAGTAAAGATTTATGGATACTCTCAAGCAAAGACGAAATTGAGTATCAAGATGATGCTTCAAGACACACAAAATATATAGTTACCGCCATAGAGAACATCTCAACACTTAGAGCGGAAAATCTATTTTGGCTGGGAAGATACCTCTCTAGAGCAATATACACAACAAGATTTATAATTTTCATTGTAAAAAAATTGACAAATCTGTATCGCTACGAGATTTCAAATTCGAAAAAAGCGCAAGATATTCTACAAAAAGCCTTAACACATCTAACTATGACATATCCCGGGTTTTTAGATGAGGATAAAATAGACATAGATCCGATGGTTGAAATTTTATCTGTAATTAAAAACAGTTCATATAGTGGTTCGCTCTCATCGATAATATATATGCTCTCAAACTCAAACATAAGCTTAAAAGATCTACTAGCTATAGAATCCACTAAACTTTTAGAAAATATACAAAGAGAGCTCGGTCAATTTATACCTAAAACAGACTCTACAAGCATTGAAGTTGCCAATGATCTCGACAAACTGCTTATCTATCTTATAGCCTACAAAGAGCTTGTTAGAGATAGTATATTTAAAGAGCAGGGATTAATACTCTATGATATAGGATACAACATCGAATGTACCTTAGTACTTATCTCAAAAGCCAGATCTATGTTATGCTTAAGACTAAGCAAATCCGTTACATATGATATCCTTGAAGCGATGCTCAACTCTATGGAGAGTATGAATGCCTACAGGGCGCAATATAAAAGCTCATTAATGCTCGAGAGCGTAGTAGAATTTTTAGTGCTCAACAGGCAATTTCCAAAGTCTATTGCACATATGGCAGATAGACTGGCAGAAGATTTCAAACTGCTTCCAAAATCTAAAAATTATCTAACAAATTATGAAAAACCTATTAATCAGGCACGCATATTTTTAGAACAACTAAACATAAAAGATATGATGGCAATGGATGACGATGGAGCTGTTTATATGAAATTAGACAGTGCTTTATCTGAGTTGTCAAACTACTTCTCAGAGTGCTCAAACGAGTTTACAAAAACATATTTTTCCCATTATGACGAGTAAAAAAAATGATTTATGAAATTTACCACAGAACAATATTTGACTACCAAAGCATAGTAACTTTTAGTCACAACATAGCAAGAATAAAACCAAGAGAGAGTGCGTATCAAAAATTACTGAATTTCTCTATGGAGATAGAACCTGAAGTTTTTGAGTCATTTGAGTTTGTAGATATGTTTGGGAACAACAACAAACATCTCCTTATCAGAGAGCCTCACCAATCTTTAAGTGTTGTCGGGAAATCAAAAGTTCATCTCTATACGGATTTAATACAAAACAACACTAACTCTATTATGCGAAACAGTATAACCTATGCTAAAGCGCTGGAGAGACTCTCCGGTTTTCATTCGGACGACATAAGCGCAAAACAGTTTCTTTTTGAGTCGGAACTTATTCCAAATGCCTCTTTGGCTATAAAAAAATATGCTCTTGAGTCGTTTCATAAAAACAGAGATATTTTTGAAGCAACGGATGAGTTTATGAGAAGAATTTTTAATGATTTTGCGTTTATTAGCGGATTTAGCACTATCACAACACCGATAGAGACAATTTTCGAGGCAAAAAAAGGCGTATGTCAAGATTTTGCGCAGTTCGCAATATCAGCTCTAAGAGCCATAGGATTGCCTGCAAAATATGTAAGCGGGTATATCGAAACAAAGCCGCAAGATGGTGAGGTGAAATTTTTTGGAACAGATGCATCACATGCTTGGTTTAGCGTATATATACCAAATGCAGGATGGGCAAATTTTGATCCAACTAATAATATAATCCCGACTGATCAACATATCATTTTAGGTTCAGGAAGAGACTATAACGACATATCGCCTCTAAAGGGAGTGGTTTCAAGCAGTGGAAGCAGCCGGCTTAGTGTTATGGTAGATGTAAAAAGAGTAGATGCAGAGGAGCTTATGAGACAGCAGATGCAGATGCAATCACAGTAACTCATCCGCTCCCAATTAGCCTAAATGTCAATGTACCTTCTAAAATCAAACCATTTTTATAACAGCAGACAATCATTCCATTACATGGTGCTAGGAAATTATATATAATCTCCCCATTTAGAGAGTGAACAATCTGACCAATCACATCATCTTTACTTACGCAAGT
Organism: Sulfurimonas sp.; assembly: GCF_028713515.1. GTDB lineage: Bacteria > Campylobacterota > Campylobacteria > Campylobacterales > Sulfurimonadaceae > Sulfurimonas. The sequence goes on from NZ_JAQTOD010000001.1 coordinate 704,364, forward strand.
ACCCTCTTTTCTCGTAGTAATAAAGATACCGCTTTTGGGTGCTTTTACTATCTCGACCTCATCTTGTGTTGCGACTGTTGACTCAAAACCATTTAAAACTTTATACCCTATTAGTCCATTTTTACTAAGAAACTGAACAATACCCTCAAAAATCTCATTTGAACTATTTATGTCAATCTGATTTGCATTCGGACAAATTATAGAGTAGGCTTTTGTCTCCCAAAGCTGCCAATTATACTGAAGCGTAACAGTATCTATTGGGGTTAATTCCTTATGACTGATAAGTCTAAAACCAAATGTTTTAGCACCCTCTATATCCTCAAAACCAGATTTAAAAAGCTTGACATACGGAATACAGTTGGAGAGATCATCTCTGCTCTCCAAAATAATTCCATAGTTATAACCACAAATTGCGTCAAACACTTTTTTTGCTATTCTTTGTGTTGTTTCTCCAAGCTCATACCCAGGAAACATCATATTTATATCTGTTTTATCTAATGGCCAAAATCTCTCGTTAATATTTAGCGCATAGCTGTTGATAGATGGGATAATAAGTATATTTCCTTTTATCTTATCTTCATTTTGAATCTTATTTTTTAGAAAATCGACTAACTTTGAGGCAGTGTAGAGAGGAAGTATGTTTTTTCCCTCCATAGCGCCGACAACGGCAACGCTCGGAGCCTCTGGGTCACTCCCCTCAAAGAGATAACCCTCAATTACCAAAGGGGCACGATTTAAAGAGGTAAATTTTGCTATTTCAACTATTTTCATCTATCTTTTTCTCCAAAGATTCTAGCAAGCAGCGAACCCTCATAAACAACCGGAAACTCGCGAAGAGTAAACAAAATACCGCCGTTTGGGGCATAAAGCGTATCTAAAACAGTGCCAGTTAGTGGCTCAACTATCGTACCTATTTTCTCGTTTTTTTTGATAATTGCGCAATGGTCAAGGGCTGGAACAAATAGTCCGCTTGATGGGGAGTTAAGATAAAATACCTCTCCAACCTCGGACAAAAATGGCTCTCTTGCCTCAAATGATTTCTCGGTAGTGATAATCCCCTCTTTTTTCATAAGGTTCAACATCCCGCACAAAAGCTGTTTTCCATACTCTTTTGTAACTCGCATACCGACACCCATCTCTACAACTAGGGTTTTTGTCCCCAAAGAGTTCATTGTATGTGAAAAAGTAGCTTCTAGAACCGTAACAGCGTCATGAATCCAGATAAAATCACAGTTTAACTCTTTTGCAAGAGGAAGCGTTGAGTTTGAAAACTCCTTGTTAATTCTTATCTGCGGTATCTCTCTTAAGAAGATGTTAGATGAGTGTATATCTATTGCTATGTCACTCCCCTTTACATCCTGCACAAGGGCGTGAACAAGTTGTCCAGGTAAAAATCCATCCTCTCCACCTGGAAAGACTCTGTTTAGATCAACCTCATAAAGAGGAAACCCTCTAGTGATAGTATCAATTCCAAGAGCATTTACTGCCGGATATATATCTATAATTCCGCTTATAGCATCCGGGTTTTCACTTAGCCAAGAAGTAAGAAGATAGATAGCATATTGACCTTCTAGCTCATCCCCGTGTGTACCACTCACTATGCTTATTCTTTTTAAATTATCACTCTTTTTAAACGGTTCAAACCTGCTTCTCTTTATGCTAAGTGTCTCACCTACTGGCAGTTGCGATGAAAATATCTCTTTTACCTGCATTACTATCCTACTATTATTTTTGCGATTCTCTTATCAATCTCAAACATAATGTTCTCTTGCTCCATACTTAAGCTTTGATACTCTTTGGCATCAGACTCGCTTTCACATGAAAGTTTTTTTATAATTACATCTATGTTTTTAATCACTATTTCAACTATATCTCTATCCGCACCAAACCTCAGATAAAAATCAAGCTCCTCAACAATTTTTCCAAGTCTAAAAAAGTAGTCACTCGACTGTCTGCTTTTCCTTCTTGAGAGCGACCCCCAAATCTCACGAATAAGAGAGTGTGCACTGTCAATACACTGATGATTTATGTCTATTTTATTCTTGTAGGCTTTATCAAAAATACTGTTTAACTCCATAATCTCACCAAACGCTTCCGCATCTATTTGAGAGCGACAAATAATTGCATTTTCTCTTGCCTTCGAAGTTAAGCTATATATATTTGCTGTATGCTCACCCAAAAGTGCATTATTTAAAAAACTTTGTGAGTCCGAATACTCTAAATCTATGCCGAACTTTTTATAAAGGGCAATCCCAGCATTTTTATCAACATCTATTACGAAATCATAAGCCTTCATTACCCAAATAAGCGTTGATTCAATTCTCTCTAGATATCTTCCAAGCCAGTATAAGTGCGTAGCTACATTTGCTGTTAACAGTTGTTTCATACTCTACTCCATAATCCATGTATCTTTAAATCCGCCACCCTGAGATGAATTTACAAGATAATTTCCAGCTTCAAGAGCATATCTTGTAAGCCCGCACTCCCAAACCTTAACATCCTCACCCATTACAACATAAGCTCTAAAGTCTGCTTTTCTATCCTGTAATTTTCCGTCAATATAACACTTCTCATCATAAAACTCTATCAGCTCTTGAGCAATAAATCTTCTGGGGTCTGCTTTAATAATTAGCTTTAAATCCGCTATTTGAGTAGCCGTCATAGTGTGTCCAAACAAAACTCCGTATCCACCAGCTTCAGCAACATCTTTTATAACTAATTTTTCCATATTGTTAAAAACATACTCCATATCTTCTTTGAAATATGGCAAATAAGTTGGTGCATTTTGCAGTATTGGCTCTTCACCAAGGTAGTACTTAATCATTTTAGGAACAAAGTAGTATATCCCCTTATCATCAGCAACACCATTTCCAATACCATTCATTATTGCAACATTTTTACTCAAATAAGCCTCAACTAAGCCAGGAACACCGATGAGACTCTCTGGATTAAAAAATGTTGGATCTAAAAAATCATCATCAAGTCTTCTATAAACTGCACCAACTCTCACAAGCTTTCCATTATAGTTTTTAAAATATAACTTTTTATCAACTACTTTGAGCTCATGAGCACGAACTAACTCAGCACCAATCTTGTCTGCCAAATAGCTATGCTCATAATAAGCTGCGTTAAATCTACCAGGCGATAAAACAATATTTATCCCTCCGCAATTTACATAATTCATGGCATCTGCTATATATTTTGGATACTGTTTAATTGGCTTAATTTTCATGGTCTCAAAAAAGTCAGGATATATTTTTCTATATGTATCTCTAATTGAAAGCGGGTAACTGGAACCACTAGGAACTCTTAAATTATCCTCTAAAATAACCCATTCATCATTTACGGAATCCTTAACAAGATCAATGCCATTTATGTGAGTTCTTATTTTTTTTGAGGGTGAAAAACCTTTAAATTTCTCCAGATACCCTTTTGCTTGAAGCACAAACTCTCTAGGAATTATTCCGTCATTTATAATCTTCTCATCTGTATACAAATCTTCTAAAAACATGTTTAATGCGGTTACTCTCTGGATTAACCCTTTTTCTATTTTTGAAAAATCTTCTTTTGAGATAATGCGCGGGATGACATCAAAAGGAAGTGATCTCTCTATAAAATTACCATCTTTGTAGAGATTAAAATTTATTGCAAATTTATCCATATATCTTTGAAATTCATCTATTTTTTTTCTATCTTGTTTTGAAAAAATCTCCCAAAACTTCTCATGCGACTCTGTCGATTTTTCCAACAATGAACACCTCCAATTTATGGCTTCAAATAATTATACCATCAAAAAAGAGGAATTAATTTAAATTATAGATACAAAGAGATTACTTAAACTTCTTTGTTTGAACAATATGGACATATTTTTGCAGCAACTGGAATGCTCATAGCACATTGGCTACAGATTTTTTCAGAAGGTGGAAGCGGCGCAGCTTCTAGATCTTTAGCTCTTAGTTTGTTATAGCTCTTCACGAGTATAAACATAACAGTTCCTAAAATCAAAAATGAGATAGTGTCATTTACAAAAACGCCTAGCTTAATAGCAGGAGTGCCAGCCTTCTCAAGCTCTGCAATTGTGTTGTAGCTGTTTCCATCAAGCGCGATAAAGAGGTTTGAAAAATCAACCTTTCCAAGAAGCATACCCACGGGTGGCATAATTATATTTTTAACAAGAGACTGCACGAGAGTAGCAAACGCCGCCCCAAAGATAAAACCAACCGCCATATCAACCATGTTTCCTCTAATAAGAAACTTTTTAAACTCTTCAAACATTCATAACCTCTTTTTGATAATAAGCAATTTTATCATAGCTGGAAACTATTTTATCTTTTTTACATGTTGATATTCACCAAGTTGGTACTCATCTAACTGATGGCGAGCATTCCATTTTAAGCTCTAGCTTAAGAATAATATAACCATAAAAGCTAAAATTTTACTTTACAGTAACTCGTATGATACATTTGAACTATCCAAAAAGTCAGTAAATAGCTTAAAATTTTTCTCCACAAGCAACTTATCTGTTGAACTCAGAGAAATCTCAACAGATATTTTTTGATTTTCTATCATCGGCAAAGATGAAAATTCAACCTCTGGGGACACCTTCTCCATAACAGAGATAAGAGTATTTTCGCTAGTTTGAGCAATAAGCGTCAATCTATATTTTTGAATATGTTTGCTAAATAATCTCTCAATAACAGCACTAACCATCGGATGCGACATCTGTACAAAACCGGGAGTAAAAAAGTATCTATCTTCTAGTGAGAATCCTGACATATTATTTATGGGATTGAAAAGTAACTCAGAATTTTTTGGCAAATTTGCCATATTTATTCTGTATGGATACGCTTCATCACCAAATCTGTCAATAATATCTTGCTCAAATTTTTTATGTTTTTCTAGTTTGCTTGATGTAAAAACTTCCGCAGCTATGGCTCTTGTTAAGTCATCAGGTGTAGAGCCAATGCCTCCAAAGGAAAACATAACTGCTTCCTTATCATTTTTAATCAAATTATATATATTTGCAATCAACTCTCTATCATCTTTTATGACAAAAGATGCAAAAAGCTCATGTCCATATTCACTTAATTTTTCTCTTAAAAACTCAAAGTGCTTGTCAACTCTTCTACCATTTAATATCTCACTACCAATAATACACGCATATATTCTCATTTCAAACACCTACTAAATTTTCTTTATTGTAGCTCATATCCAGCCTGATTTACTCTTATGTAGAGTATAATTTCAAAATTTTATTTATAAAGGTATTTTTATGTCATACGCGCAAGAATTAAAAGAGTTAATTACAAAAAGTGTTATTCCAGATATTGATGAAAGATTGGACGAGATTTTTGAAGAAATTGCAGACAGTAAAGAGGCTGGCGAAGATGCAAAAGAAGAGATAGAAGAGCTTCGTGAATTTAAAGAAGACCTTCAAGATGTCCTAAGAGATATAGAAAGTGGAGATATTGAAGAAGATGAATGTAAAGAGCTTATCGATGACATAACTTCTGCACAAGAAGATGATGGTGATGAGAATGAAGATGATTTTTATGAAGAAGATTATGACGACGAAGAAGAAGAAAACAAATAGCTGTCTGTTAAATAATCCAATACTAAATCTAGTTAGCTAGATTTAGTATTATGCAAAGCAAGCTCTTTTTTAAGATACTCTCCTGTGTAACTTCCTGTTTTTTCATACTCATTAGCTAACTTTTCAGGACTTCCCTCAGCTATAATAAGTCCACCACCGCTTCCGCCCTCTGGTCCCATATCTATAACATAGTCAGCATTTTTAATCATATCCAGATTATGCTCAATGATTAAAACACTATTTCCAAGCTCTACAAATTTGTGTAAAACCCCAGTCAGTCTATCTACATCCGCAAAATGAAGTCCTGTTGTCGGCTCATCAAGGATGTAGAGGGTTTGCCCCGTATCTCTTCGGCTTAACTCTTTGCTTAGCTTAATTCTCTGTGCTTCACCACCTGAGAGAGTTACGGCATTTTGACCTAGCGTGATATATCCAAGACCAACCTCAACCAATGTTTTTAATATTTGATGAATCTTTGGAATCGGTTTAAAAAACTCAAAAGCCTCATCAACGCTCATATTTAATACATCAGATATCGTTTTTGCTTTATAAAGAACTTCTAGTGTTTGCTGGTTGTATCTTGAGGCATTACAGTCATCACACTTAACCATAATATCTGGCAAAAAGTGCATCTCTATCTTGATTTCTCCCTCACCTTGGCACTTCTCACATCTTCCGCCTCTAACATTAAAAGAGAATCTTGAGCTTGTGTAACCTCTTATTTGCGACTCTTTTGTTTGTGCAAAAAGATTTCTTATCTCATCCATAACACCCGTATATGTTGCAGGATTTGACCTTGGAGTTCTCCCAATTGGACTTTGGTCTAGATAGATAACTTTATCAACCTTATCAAGTCCAGTTATCTCAACACCTGCAACTTTATTTACTTTTCTGGCATGATTTAAAAGTTCTCTAGCGGTTGGAAGGAGAGTCTGAAGCATAAGAGAACTTTTTCCGCTTCCGCTTACACCAGTTATACAAACAAAATTATTAAGTGGGATTCTTGCGCTGAGATTAGTAATGTTGTTTACAGTTACATTCTTTATCTCTATCCAATTTTTCTGTTCGCGTCTATAAAAATACTCTATTTTTTTTCGTCCATAAAGATAATCTGCTGTGAGTGTTTTTGCTTTTTTTAACTTATCCAGCGTGCCGCTAAATACAACTTCCCCACCAAATTTTCCAGCCCCATTACCAATATCTACTATAAAATCAGCATTCTCAATAGTCTCTTTGTCATGTTCAACAACTATAACGCTATTGCCTTTTTCCTGCAAGCTTCTAAGCGTTCTGATAAGTTTTAGTGTATCTCTCTCATGAAGTCCGATACTTGGCTCATCAAGAACATACATAACGCCAGTCAAGCCGCTTCCTATCTGACTTGCGATGCGGATTCTTTGAGCTTCACCACCGCTAATGGTTCTAGCATCTCTTCCTAAAGTAATGTATCCAAGCCCGACATCAAACAAAAAGTATAGTCTCTCTCTAATCTCATTTAAAATAGGTTGTGCAATTCTTCTGTTTTGATCATTTAAGTAAGCAAAATTCTCTTCACTATTAAACCACTCGTATGTTTTTGAAATTGGCATATCTAAGAGCTCTGCTACTCCTCTCTTACCTACTTTCACGGCTAAAGACTCTCTTTTTAGTCTATGTCCTTCGCAGATATTACAAGTTTTTTCGCTCATATAATCAGCTAACTCTTTTTCATCTTTAAACATATCGTACGCTATTTTTACAATCCCTGGCCACACTCTTTTTACTTCATGGCTTTTCCACAAAAACGAAACTTCATCTATCCCGCCATGAAGAATCGCTTTTTTTTGATGTTCAGGGAGGGATGAGTATGGAACCGTTATATCTATCTTGTTTGCAGAACAAAATCCTTTTAAAAATGTAAAATAGTAGCCCTTGTTAAATCCATAAACTATCTTAACGGCACCCTTTTCTACGCTCAGGTCAATGTCAATTATTTTATCATGATCAAGCGCATAACGAAGTCCAAGTCCGTCACACTCGCTACATGCACCCTTTGGAGAGTTAAAAGAGAAAGACAATGGTTCAAGTGGATCAAAACTTATTTTACAATCAAAACAAGCGTTGTGCTCAGAGTAGTATCTGCTAGACTCCTTCAGACCTAACTCTTCATGGTTTAAAATATCAATCTCAAGTTCACCATAACTCTCTTTTAGCGCCTTTTCGACATCCGCTGCAATCCGCTCTCTGTTTTGCTCATTTACAACAACTCTGTCTATCACGACTTTGATAGTATGTTTTTTTGTTTTACTTAACTCAATCTCTTCATCAAGTCTTATCATCACACCATCTATCATGGCACGAACATACCCTTTATGTACGAGTGACTCTAAGACATCAGCAAAAGAGCCTTTCTTCTCTCTGATAAGCGGTGCAAGAAGAACTATCTTTGAGCCCTCTGGGAGTTTTGCAACTTCGGCTATAATATCCGAGACACCCATCTGGGAGATAACTTTACTGCACTTATAGCAGTGCTGAATACCGACACGAGCATATAAAAGTCTAAAATAGTCATATATTTCCGTGATTGTTCCGACTGTCGAACGGGGATTTTTAGAAGTTGTTTTTTGATCAATTGCAATAGCTGGAGTAAGCCCCTCTATTTTATCTACATCAGGTTTTGTGATGCGATCAAGGAACTGTCTCGCATAAGATGACAGCGACTCCATATATCGTCTCTGCCCCTCCGCATAAAGCGTATCAAAAGCCAAAGTTGACTTACCGCTTCCGCTCAGTCCAGTAAACACTACTAGTCTGTTTTTTGGTATCTCTAGTGAGATATTTTTTAGATTATTTTCTCTTGCACCAGTTATTTTGATTACATCTAAATTTTTCATATATTTTTATTTCCTCTAAAAAAACAATCTTTTTGCTAGGTATGCTACAATAATAAGATAAAAACTTATTAATAATTTTTTTTGAAATCCCGACTCTGCCTTGCCATGAAGAATCACCCCAAAATGAACGCCAACAAGAGATGCTCCACCGATTAAAATTCCATGTTTAAAATCAATATTTCCACTCATTGAGTGGGAAATAAGACCAGAAATAGATGAAAACATTACAAAAAACAGCCCCGCAGAGATAGCTTTTTTAAACTCCACATGCATAAACCCAACTAACACAGGAACAAGCACTATACTTCCTCCAACTCCAATAGATATACCAATGATACCAACAACCACACCAAGCATAAAAAGTATAATCTTGTTTACATTTTTTTGTGGGTGATTATGTGGTACTTTAAAAAACATTCTAATAATCGCAAAAATAACAAATATCAAAAATAGAAACTCAAGCGTCTTGTCGTTCATACTTGATGTTACTATACCGCCAATCTGCGCACCAAAAAATCCACCAATACTTATTGTGGAAATCATAGCAATATCAAGCGAGCCTTTTTTGTTGTTTAAATAACTCCCATAAATAGAGCTAAAGACCATCTGAACAACTGATATCCCAATGGCTTCTTTGGTGACAAATCCCATATAAAGGAGTGCTGGAACCAAAATAGTTCCTCCACCAATACCAAAAAATCCAGACAAAAATCCTACGCCACTGCCCAACAAAATAAATTCTAAAATTTCTATAGTCAACTGAAAACCTTTCGTGAATTATAACCAAACTATTTTTTAATTTTATTTTTGATATTCTACGAGGTATCATAAAGAGGATTAGGAAATGTTTGAAAAAATAATTGAAGCTTCACAAAATTTTTGTGCACATCAAATCAGAGAGCCATTTGAAATCCATGACAACATCATAAAAACTAGAACACTTATTGCTTATATTGATATAGAAACACTCCAAGAGATAAAGCATAGAGTTTATATTGCATCCAACAAAGAGTTTATACAAAAAATCTCTAATCTTTTTCTAGAAGAGGATGAGAGTGATGAAGAGACACTTGTTGATATGTTACTAGAGACTCTAAACCTTATTGTAGGAAGTGCTAAAGTTATTGCAGAAGAGACAAATAGCAATATGTACTCAATGTCAACGCCCTACTTTAAAGAAGAGAGTGTATTTGACATTCAGTATGATAAGATAAAGGCTATAAGAATCCAAGGCTGTGAGATGCTTATTGCAATCAAGGAATTAAGTTGATTAGTAAAAATAAATATGACAAATCATCACATACCTTCAACTCGGAAGAGGAGTTGGCGTGGATGGACTACTCTGGACTGTTGGATATGGAAGTTGAGTTTGTTTCTGATTTAGGTCAAACAGAACTCTCTCTAGAGGAGATTCTGAAATTAAAAAAGGGCTCCGTAATAGATCTAAAAAAACCAGCTGGAGAGAGTGTTGAGTCCTATGTAAATGGTCGTATTCTAGGAAAAGGCGAAGTTATGGTTTATGAGAAAAATCTCGCCATTCGTATAAATGAAATCCTTGATTCTAGTGCAGTTTTATATCACCTTTCAAAAGAGAAATTATGATTAAATTTTTACTACTCGCTATCTTGCCATTCTCACTATACGCTTCTAAAATTTTGAGTTACAATATTTATGAAAGAGAAGATAGAGTTGATGTAATGATAACATTTGACACCCCGTACAGCGGTGTCATAAAGCAGGGAAAAAGTGACTCTTCCATTATAATAAAGCTTGAAGATGCAACCATAGAGTCTGAAAAATTAAACTCAGTCACTTCAAACTACATAACTTCTTTAAGTATTACCCCAACGGATAACAACACTAGAATAGTTGCCGTGGTTACTCCTTCTACAATCTTATCAGCATCAAAAACATCTGATGCTTATGGGCTAAGACTAAGATTTGCCTCTAAGGCTTCGTTTGAGAAAAATGAGATGGATAAGCCAGTGGCACAACTTGGCTCTCTGCCGACGAAAAAAGATGAGGGCGTATCTCAAAGTTATTATATAGTGATAACTGTTCTTATCGCTGGGATTATCTTGTTATTTTTTATTAAAAAAAGAATTGCTACAAAACAAGGTTTAGAACTAAATAGTTCATGGCTATTTAATAATAATCCACAAAAAACAGCTAAAACTCAATATCAAGCGCCAGATATCAAACTAAACAATAATGAGATTAGTATAAAATTTCAAAAGCCTATAAATGGCGAGAACAGTGTTGTTTTACTAGAATTTGGGGAGCAGAGTTATCTTGTTCTAATTGGCAAAAGCAATATACTTCTTGATAAATTTACAGACAACAAACCCATAACAGAAGATGATTTCAATACCGTCTTACAAAATAGAAATAAAGAGTTAAATGATTTTTTAAATATGAGTGAGCAGAAAAAAGAGCCGATTCAAGCCTACAAAGAGAGAGCCGCATCTATGCTTTACGAAGCCTAGAGAGCTCTTTTAAATCTATCTTCTAACAACTTTTTTATGATGTCTAAATTTTGAATGCTTAACTTGTAGCTCTCGTCCATCATCTTGCTTATATGATAAACTTCAGTTATCGTAATACCATAAGGGTCTTTTTTCTCTTTTACGACCTTACCGTTATCAAAAGTATATAAAAGTAGATTTTTTCGTCCAAGTTGCGTGTAATATGTTAAGACAATCTCATCTGAATGTTTTTTCTCAATTGCAATTATAACTCTTTGGGCATCATCGCACTTGCTATCTAATCCAAGCTCATCTCTTATATCTTTTGCATCTATATAACCTATATAAAACTTATTGTACAAGTCATGATATCTTTGAACTTTTTGACTCATTAAAAAATTCATATCTAATATATGTTTTTTACTACCTCTAAGATTTTTTGTAATCCAGCTCATAGTATTATAATATCTAAAAGGGTACAACTTTAGAGACTCTGCCTCTATCATTTTTGGCGATTCTACTCTCTGTTTTGAAACTAGTTTTTTGCTATCTTTGCTTACAATATAATCAAATACATTTTTAGCTGAAAACTCTTCTGTAATCCAAACCTTACAATATGATGGAAACTGCTTAACACCAGTAGCTCCATCGTTTAAAATAATAAGGGCTTTAATCTCAAAATCTGGAAAGATAATCTCCAATAACGCCTTTTTCTTTCTAAGTCTTTTCCTTAGTTTAAGTACAGACTTCACAAGTGTCATCTCTACAAAATACAACTCTTTATCTTTTGTAATAAACATAGCATCAAATTCACTAATCTCTCTGCTCTTTGTTCTGTAAACTATCTGCTGTTTTTCACTAATCGAGAGAGTGTTTGAGTGAGCTTTTGATTTATCTTGATGAAAACCCTTTAGTACAAACTTATCAACATGATCATTTGTAAGTGCATATCTAAGCAGTTTTTCATAAACAAAATTCTCAAATACTTCACCTTCAAAAGAGCGATAAGAGCTAAGATAAAGCGGATCTTCTTTATCTATGCCACTCTCTATAAGCGATAAAAGATGCTTAACATTGTAATCATAATGAAGCAGATTATCCGCTATATCACTATCATCAAGGGAATTAATTGATTTGCTTATATCTAACAAATTATCTCACTATTTTTAAAAAAATTATCTATCAGAGCGCGACACTCATTAACATCCGTTATATGATTAATCATATTTCTAAGCGCAGATGCTCCACCATAACCCTTAGAGTAGGTATGTATATGCTTCCTAAACATGGGCACGCCATGTGAACCATAAAATTCTATCATCTTATCAAAATGCTCCATTATTATAGCGTGCTTAAGATTATTGTCAATGTCACTATTCCCAGTGCGGAGTTGATGAAAAATCCAAGGAGCACCAACCGCGCCCCTTCCTATCATTACACCATCCGCACCAGTATGCTCTAAAACCCATTTTGCTTTCTCGTATGAGTCTATGTCTCCATTTGCGATAACCGGGATACCAACGCTCTCTTTTATCTCTTTTATAGCGTCATAATCAACAGCCGCCCTAAATTTTCCAGCACGAGTTCTTCCATGAACAGCTATAAAATCAGCACCACTATCTTCTACCATCTTAGCAATCTCGATATGATTTTTTTTCTCAAAACCAAGTCTAATCTTTACGCTTGTTAAGCTTTTATTGGAAGTTGTCTTTATAGTTTTTATTATCTCACCCATAAGTGGGAGATTAAGCAACAGTGAACTTCCACTTCCATGACCAACCACCTTTGGAACTGGGCATCCACAGTTTAAATCAATTACATCAATACCATCTTGCTCATTTAAAATCTCAACAGCTCTTTTTATAACATCAACTTCAGCGCCTGCTATTTGAACAGAGTATGGATCTTCATTTGGGCTTTTTTCTATCATATGGAGAGTTTTTGTGGAGCCATGAACTAGAGCATTAGAGCTTAACATCTCACTAACAGTAAGATCTGCTCCAAATTTTTTTACAACACTTCTAAATGGCAAATCTGTATATCCAGCAAGTGGCGCCAAAACATAAATTGGACTATCGAAAGATAATTTTTTTAACATTTTGGCAATTATAATTTACATAAAAAGATTAATGTCAAAATGCTTACCACAATCTCTTAACGAGCTATATGCTTTAAAATAGACATACTCTTTATTTTGAGAATTACCCAAAATTTCTTTTGCTGGGTCTAACATTTCAAGATCAAAAAGTGTAAACAGGTAAGCTTCCATTGTGTTTTCATTTTCAACACTTAACTGTTCAAATAGCTTAATTCTCTGCTCTGGAATCATTCCTCTTGAGAGTTTTTGAGATGCTTTTATATAATCATCTGAGTTAAGCTCTAATTCACTAAAAAGTGACATTAGCGCTTCGTTTGATACATCTAAAGTGTTCTTATCGGCATTTACTCTTGATAAAATCTCAAAAAGTGCATCTTTTGTTAAAAAATTCTTGTACTTCTCAATAGCATAAAATGGAGCATCTTTTACAAAATCTACATATACTTCTTGCGCAAGAGTATTGTCATATTTATTGCTACTACTGATTATATGCTCGGCACTTATCTCACCTTTTTTATATCTATTTCTCTCATTTTGGATAACAAACTTATTAGAAATCAGAAGTGAGTATTTTTTAAGATCCACCACTTCACCATTTTTAATACTGTTTATTATCCCTATAACTTCGCTTACCTTTTTGTTATCAATATTTACTTCAAGTTCACCTAAAGGCAAAATTGTAGCGTTATCAACAATCGTACCAAGAAGCTTATATCTCTCAGTTTTAAACTTATGTGAACGATTCATTTTTCCAAGATAAGCGTCGACTATTGCATCAACTAGAGTTTGGTGATCTTTTTTATATTTTTGTAGATTTAAAATACTTATAAGAGAGTGAAACAACATATGAGCAACAGTTGCGATATAAAAGGTAATTAATGGAACAATAACCAAAAAAGCAATAGGTAGCGATGGCAACATTGTTCCAAAAAAGTCAACACTTATGCTCTCTTTTGTTACATAAGCGAAGACAAACCAACCAACCAAAACAACAAACATAAGCGTTGCAATCGTATATCGTTTAATCTGCATAATCCAATCCTTATTTTCTAGATTTTTCTAGATTTTTCTACAATCTCTCTACAAACTATGCAGTAAGCTGCGTGTGGCTTAACTTTTAATCTCTGAATACCAATCGGCTCTTCGCACATATCGCAAACATTGTAACCACCATTTGCTATTTTCCCTAAAGCAACATTAATCTCTTTTAACTCTTGTTCTTGCTGATGAACTATAGCACTCTCAACAATTGAACTATTTCCAACAGAAGCATAATCGCCCTCATCATTTAACTCTAATGAACTTAGTTGTAAAAGTTCTTCATTTACACCTAAAATATTTTTCTTTATCTGCTCTTTTCTACCCTCTAAAATTTCTTTAAAGTATTTTAATTCACTATCTTGCACTTTTTCCCTTATTTGTGATATGGATGATTACTTAGTATTGAAAAACTTCTATAAACCTGCTCAAGCAAAACAACTTTTGCTATCTTGTGGCTCATAGTTAATTTACCTAAACTTATAACAGCATCGTTACGCTTTAAAAATTCATCCTCGAAACCATAAGCTCCGCCAATAAAAAATTTAATTGCAATTTTACCATCAAGTAGCTTACTAAATTCATAACTATCTATTATTTTTCCATCTGGATGAAGAGCTATATTGAAACTCTTTGATAAATATGGCTCTAAAACTTTTGTATATACCTGCTTTGAAGCAAGTGGCGAAGTTGTATGCGCTTTTAGTATATCTTTGTTAAATATCTCTATGTCATTAACTTTTGCAAAACGAGAAATCATTTTTTCTAGTTCTTTGTAAAGCGGATCATAAGTTGAATGCTCTTTTTTGGCTATAGAGACAATATCTATATTCATTTAAGCAGTCCGCTTCCAATTACGAGATATGTTACATGCGAAAATCTATCATCTAGCAAAATCCCACCAATTGCGCCAACTGGGTGCTTGGATTTAGAGGCTATTCCATCAAGTTTATTACCTAAGATATTGTTTACATCTTTTTTTGTATTTGTATCTCTATAAGCACCCAAACCTATGTAGTTTAGGTCCATATCGTTCGCTTGAATTACTTCAAAATCATTATGTGTTGATATACCTAAAATCTTATCTTCACCTATCGTAGCTCTTACGATTTCTACGGCTTTGAAAATATCTTTATCTATCATTTTTAAATCATCTTGTCCGAGGTGTACACCATCACAATACTCTGCAAGTTCAAAAAGATCATTCACTATCAACACACCATCAAATATTTTTCTAATTTTTACAAGTTGTTGTTTTATAAACTCTGTATCATCCTTCTTGTTTCGATACTGTAAAATTTCTGCATTTTGTGATTTTGCAAGTTCCACAAACTCCTCAACCAAGAGAGCTTTTTTATCCAGAAACTCTTGGTCGCAAAGAGCATAAAGTATCACTATGCTACTTTAAAAAGTGCTAGTAAGTCTGAGAGTGTTTTTTTAAGCTCACCACGATTTACAATCATGTCAATAGAACCTTTTTCAAGTAGAAATTCTGCTCGTTGAAATCCATCAGGAAGAGCAGAGCCTATAGTTTGCTCGATAACCCTCTGTCCGGCAAAACCAACGAGAGCGCCTGGCTCTGCGATGATTATATCGCCAAGTGTAGCAAATGAAGCACTAACGCCACCCATAGTTGGGTCAGTTAAAACAGAGATATAAAGAAGGTTGTGACTTGCTAATCTTGCAAGTGCTGCTGAAGTTTTACTCATCTGCAAGAGTGAAAATGTGCTCTCTTGCATTCTAGCACCACCGCTTGCACTAAGGATTATAAGACCTTGCCTTTTTTGTATTGCACGGTCGATTGCGCGAACAATTTTCTCACCCTCAACAGAGCCTAAAGAGCCACCCATAAATGCGAAGTCAAACACAACAAGTTGTGCAGGTACGCCGTTCATCATACACTCGCCACTTACAACAGATGATGTTTTACCTGTTTTTTTTGTAGCATCTGCAATTCTCTGCTTATAAGATATCTTATCAACAAACTCTAGCGGGTCTATGGGTTTTAAGCTACCATCAAACTCCACAAAAGTCCCCTCATCAGCCAAAAGAGCGATGCGATCAGTTACTCCTATGCGAATATGAAAACCACATTTTGGACATACAAATTTTTGATTTTCAACCTCTTTGTGATACATGAGAGATTGGCAAGATTGACACTTTACCCAGTGAGAAGATGCTTCATTTTTTACAGGCTGTTTCAATTCGACTTTTTTAGAAAAAATGCTTAAGAGATTCATAGAGTATCCTTGTAGTTACAAATAAAGCGGAATTATATCTAATTTGTGATTTGTTTGTGAGTTTATTTAATTTTTAGCAGCACTAACTCCCATGATATAGGGGTTAGCGGGAAAAATAAATTTGTTTATTTTAGTAGTTTTTTAGAGATATTTCTAGCAGCCTCACGACCATCATATGCAGCCGTCACAACTAAATCAGCACCTCTAAAGCAATCTCCACCAGCATAAATTCCAGCAGTTGTTGTCTCAAAAGTCTCTTCATTGATGATGATTCCACCCCATTTGTTTGTCTCAATACCATTTTCATGCAAAAACGGTGGGACTTCTGGATTGAAGCCTAAAGATAAAATAATAATATCAGCATTTACTCTAAACTCGCTGCCTCTTACCTCTTCAATCTTTTGTCGTCCACTCTCATCTTTTGCACCAAGTGTAGTTTTAATAACCTCAACTGCAATTGCATTTGCATTTTCGTTTAGTACAATCTCTTTTGGAGAGGCAAAAAACATAAAATTAACACCCTCTTCTATTGCATTTTTATACTCTTTTTGACTTCCTGGCATATTATGCGCGTCGCGACGATAAAGACAAGTTGCACTTTTCGCACCCTCTCTTTTTGCCGTTCTTAGACAATCCATAGCAGTATCACCACCGCCGATTACAACAACATCTTTATCTTTAAAATCAAATTTTTTATCATATGTAAGTTTAAAAATCTTTCTCTGAATAGCAGTTAAATAGTCCATAGCTTTATAAACATTTTTTGCATTTTCGCCATTTATATGAGCAATTTTAGCTTTAGTTGCTCCAACTCCAATAAACATTGCATCATGTGTACTTGCTATCTCTTCAAACGAGATGTCTCTTCCAACTTCACAATTTAACACAAGCTCCATTCCAGCTTCTTGCAAAAACTTTACACGGCGCTCAACTATCTTTTTATCCAACTTAAAATTTGGAATTCCATAAGTTAAAAGCCCGCCTGCTCGATCACTTCTCTCATAAACCGTAACAGCAATTCCTGAGCGAAGAAGATATGTTGCCGCAGAGAGACCTGCTGGACCACTTCCTATAATTGCAACTTTTTTATCAGTTGTAACTCCTGGGAATTCTGGCTTATAACCAGCCTTAAAACCCTCTTCTGTTATGTGAGTTTCAACTGAGCCGATTGTAATAGCACCATGACCATCATTTAGAGTACAAGCACCCTCACAAAGTCTATCATGAGGACAAACTCTGCCCATAACTTCTGGAAATGGAGATGGTTCGTTTGAGAGTTTAAATGCAAATTCCAAATCTTTTTCACTCACAGCTTTTAGCCATTGTGGTACATAGTTGTGAAGTGGGCATTTATTTAGACAAAACGGATCTCCACATTGAATACATCTCTCACTCTGTGAAGCGGCATCATTTTGACCAAAAATATCATAAATCTCTTCAAAATCTTTTGTTCTCTCTACAACTAATCTCTTCTTAGCTTCAACTCTCTCAATTGTTAAATATTCTCTCATATTAATCTCCAATCTCTAGGTTCATAGGTAATTTTTTTAGGTTTTTAGGACGAACTAACCAAAAATTTCGAACCTCTACTCTATAATTTTCAAGAAGCTCTTTTGCTTTTTTACTTTGTGTCTCTACTGCATAATCTTTAAGAAGGCGTTTTAGATAGTGTCTAGCTTCATCACCATCATCCATATCAATGCGAACAGCCTCAACCAACTCACGATTAACACTCTCTATAAATTTATGCTCTCTATCGTAAACAAAACTAACACCGCCAGTCATACCAGCGCCAAAGTTATTTCCTGTTTTGCCGAGAATAACAACGATACCACCAGTCATATATTCACAAGCGTTATCACCAGTTCCCTCAACAATGGCTAATGCCCCAGAGTTACGAACCGCAAATCTCTCGCCAACACTTCCAGAGATATAGAGTTTGCCGCCAGTAGCACCATAAAGACATGTATTTCCGCCAGCACTAAACGCTTCACCCTCGTTTTTAGAAGTGATGATTATTTTACCGCCATGCATACCTTTACCGATATAATCATTTGCGACACCATCCAAGTAGATTGAAACACCCGGAATCAAAAATGCGCCTAATGCTTGTCCCGATATACCGCTTAGATTGATTTTGATAGTATCTGCTTTTAAGCCGTTATCACCATAATATTGTGCTATCTCACCACTTATTAGGGCTCCAAAACTTCTGTTTACATTTGCTATTTCTCTATTTAAAGTCATTGGATGCTCTGGATGTTTTATAGCGCCCATAACCTCTTTTAAAATCTCTTTTTCATAGCTGTTGTCATCAAAAGGGTTATTGAATTTTTGTTGACATGTATTTACACCACTCTCTTGATGAAGAACTGATGAAAAATCAAACTTTTGAGCAAACTCATCATCCACAACTTTTAGTAAATCAACTCTACCAATCATCTCCTTCATTGTTTTATAGCCAAGTTCAGCCATAATAGAGCGGATATCCTCCGCCATAAGCGTGAAATAGTTAATAACTTGATCTACATGTCCTTTAAAAAACTCCTGACGAAGAGTCTCATTTTGGGTTGCAATACCCACAGAACATTTATTGACATGGCATATTCTAAGCATTTTACAACCAACAATCGTTAATACTCCAGTACCAAATGCGTAACTCTCTGCACCAAGTAGCGCAGCTTTTACTACATCTAAGCCAGTTTTCAGTCCGCCATCCGTTTGAACTTCAACTAACCCTCTTAGATTGTTTGCTTTTAGAGCGTTGTGCGCTTCACTTAATCCAAGCTCCCAAGGATTACCAGCAAATTTTATAGAAGTAAGAGGTGCTGCACCCGTTCCGCCATCTCCACCTGAAATAATAATTTTATCAGCATACGCTTTTGCAACACCTGCAGCGATTGTTCCAACTCCAATAGATGAAACAAGCTTAACAGCCACTTTTGCATTTGGATTTACCTGCTTCATATCAAAAATAAGTTGAGCCAAATCTTCTATGGAGTAGATATCATGATGCGGCGGTGGAGATATAAGTGTAACTCCCGGCACAGTGTGACGAAGCTTCCCAATGTACGCACTTACTTTATACCCAGAGAGTTGACCGCCCTCGCCAGGTTTTGCACCTTGAGCAACTTTTATCTGAATCTCTTCCGCGCTTCTTAGATAAGCCGGAGTAACACCAAATCTACCAGATGCAATCTGTTTAATTTTAGAGTTTCGCTCAGTCCCAAATCTTTCACTATCTTCTCCACCCTCGCCAGAGTTTGATTGCGCACCAAGCCTATTCATGGCAATTGCAATAGTCTCATGTGCTTCTGGTGAGATAGAACCAAGACTCATAGCCGCTGAAGCAAATCGCTTAAAGATAGCCTCTTTTGGTTCAACCTCAGAGATGTTAATTGGTTTTCTGTCAGATTTTAACTCAAAGAAGTCACGAATAAATTTTAGACCTCTTTTGTTAACCAAATCTCTAAGTACTTCATAATCTTTTTTATCTCCACTTCCAGCCGTCGCATGGATAGCGTGAATCACAGCTGGACCAAAATCATGATGTTCTTGTCCGTTGTAAAACTTGTAATAACCACCAATATTTAAAGGAAAGATTCTATTGAATCCACTCTCTTCAAAAGCATCTGTATGGTACTTAATAAGTCGTTTGTCAATATCTTCATAATTAAGTCCACTCAGTACCGCATGAGATGAGCTAAAACAATCTTTTACTATCTCCTTATTAAGCCCCATCACATCAAAAAGACCCGCATTACGATATGAAGCAATTGTAGAGATACCCATTTTTGATATGATTTTTAAAAGACCTGCATTAAGCGCCTCATGAACTAACTTTAACGCTTCAGTGCAACTAATAGTAATTGCCTTTGATCTCTCTACATGCTCAGCTACTGTTGCAAAAAGAAGATTTGGATATATTGCATTAGCACCATATCCAATCAAAACGGCAGCTCCATGTGAGTCAAAAACCTCTCCAGTTACTGCAATCATAGATGCAAGATGACGAACACCTGCATCTAAAAGGGCAATATTTAGTCTTCCAATAGCCATAGCCATCGGAATAACCCTCTTCTCTTTGCTAAACTCACCATCATCTAAAATAAGTATTCTGATGCCCCTATTTTTCACAGCATCTATAGCATCTAGCACCAATTTATCTAGCGCATCTTTTAGATTGTTATCGTAAGCTGTAGAAAATTTCTCATTTTTATAAAAAGATTGATAACGAGGCGACTTAGGATCTCCGAATGATTTCAAAACTTGAAGCTTTTCGTAAGTAACAATAGGAGAAATTGATTTTAGTCTATGTGCGTGAGATGGCAACTCATCAAGTATATTATGAACTTCGCCAAAGCCTGTGTTTAAACTCATTACAACTTTTTCACGGATTGGATCAATCGGTGGATTTGTTACTTGAGCAAATTTTTGTTTAAAGAAGTCAGTAAATGATCTTTGCTTAATGGAAAAAGCAGCTAAAGGAGTATCATCACCCATTGAGCCAACAGCCTCTTTGCCTTCCACTATCATGGGCTCAATAACTTGCTCAATTACTTCGTGGGTATAGTTAAAATATCGCTGCTTGTTTATAAAATTTTCTCTATCATAATTACATTGAGTTACATACTGCTCATCAACATGCTCCTGTAGATAAATCATATGCTCATTTAGCCACTTCATATATGGATTTGAACTTTTTATGTAATCATTTATTTGATCATTTTTAAGTAATTTTCCATATTTCAGGTCAAGTCCTATCATCTCGCCAGATTGCAGGCGACCTCTCTCTTTTATGTCCTCTTCTGCAATATCAACAACACCATACTCACTGGCAATTAAAAGATTATCATCTTTTGTAACTATATATTTTGATGGACGAAGACCATTTCTGTCCAATACACACCCAATATAGCGACCATCTGTTACAGAAAATGCAGCTGGACCATCCCAAGCCTCAAAAACAGTAGAGTGAAACTCATAAAATGCACGAAGTTCTGCATCCATGTGAGGAGCATTCTGCCAAGCTCCAGGGATAACTGCACGAACAGCTTTAAAAAAATCCATACCATTTACTATCAAAAACTCAAAAAAGTTATCCGCACTGGCACTATCTGATGCGTTAAGTTGAAGTATTGGAAGAATTCTTTGTATCTCTTCATCTGTAAAAACTTCACTTTTAATAGATTCTGATTTTATAGCAACATTAAAACGATTGCCCTCAACAGAGTTAATTTCACCATTGTGAGCAACTGCACGGAATGGTTGAGCAAGCCTCCACTCTGGAAGTGTATTTGTTGAGAATCTTTGATGAAAAAGAGAGAATGAGATTTTAAAATTTTCATCTTGTAAATCTTTGTAAAACTCTTTTATATGCGTAGGCATAACAAGCCCTTTATATGAAAGAACTTTTGAAGACATAGATGCGATATAAAAATCTTTATCATTGACTAGTTTATGCTCACACTCTTTGCGAGATAGGTATAAAAGTGCATCAAATCTATTTGTGGCTATAATGGAGTTTGGAGCTATAAAAAGTTGAATAATATTTGGCAAAGATTCCATGGCCTGATTTCCAAGAGCTTTTGTATCAACAGGCACAATACGAGTAAAAACAATCTTTAAATCATTGTTTTCACAAATTTTTTCTAACACTTGGATGTTTGCTATGTTTTTTGTAAAAACAGCTGCAACTGCGAACTGCATCGGCAACTCAACACCATTAGCAGAAGCTTCCCCTCGCAAAAACTCTTCTGGTAATGACAAAAGAAGTCCACTTCCATCACCAGTTTTTCCATCTGCCGCAACAGCCCCACGGTGCATCATTCTCTCTAATGCAGTTATTGCATCATTTAAAACTTTATGGGAAGCTATATTTTTAATATTGGCAACAAGCCCAAAACCACAATTATCTTTAAATGATCTTAATAAGTCATGATGTTCAACCATTTTCACTCCTAAATTTAATAATTTATCAAATTTCTTTATGAATTTAATATTCTTTTAAAGAAACTTAGTCTATACGAAGACAAATCTTTATATTCTACTATTTAAAGGTTTAAAGAAGTATAATTCTTAGATAAATTTTTGTTAAAAATTAAAATTTGTGTATAAAAGAAGCGGAAGATGCAAGGATTTATTTTAAATCTCAATAAAGTTAAAGATGAAGATTTAATAGTAGTTATTTTATCAAGAGAGAGCTTAGACATCCTTTATAGATTTTATGGTGCCAGACATGGGGTTATAAATCTTGGCTTCAAAATTGATTATGAAAAAGAGAATTCTGCAAAATCAACAATACTTAGACTTAAAGATGTAATTCATATAGGCTACAAGTGGATAAATGATTATAAACTTTTAAGATTGTGGCAAGATTTTTTAGCTCTATTTTACAAACACTTAAAAGATGCATCTGAACTAGATGAATTTTACTTCAATCTCATAGAGAGTGCTTCACAAAACTGGAATAGACAAAATCCAAAAAGAGTTGCCATTGAATCTTATGTAAAACTTCTAGAGCACGAAGGAAGACTTCACAAGGAGTTGAGCTGTTTTTTATGCTCTTTTAAAATAGATGATGATATATCTCTTTTAAGAGCTTTTTTACCAACACACAAAGAGTGTAGTCGTAAACTAGGTATAAGCCAAAGTGCTTTTATGGAGCTGTTTTTAAATAAATCTACTCTTTTTCTTAGTGACAAAGAGATAGATAGCCTATGGCTTGTTTTACTTGAAGGGTTATAAATAAAAAATTTAAGTGGTTAGAGGATTTTACAAACTACTCTTCACTTTTCGTATATGCTCAATAAAGATTTTTTTCTTTTTTTTGCCAGACAAACGGTATTGTTTTAGCTCTTCCTTGTTTTTATCAAAAAATATCATACCAGGAGGACCAAAAAGAGAGTATTTCTTTAATAGCGCTATATCAAGATCGCTTAGCTGAGTAATATCCACCTTAAATAGTTCAAACTCTTTTAGCTCTTGCATTGCATCATCATGACTAAATACATTTGCTTCAAGCTCTTTACAATTATCGCACCATTTTGCAGTAAAAACTACCATTATTGGCTTGGATGACTCTTTCACAACACTGTCCAGTTGCTCAGATAGTATTGTTTTAAACGAAACCCTTGAAGCAATTTCAGAGTGAGTAAGCCTTGTCTTAAATGGTTCCAATGGATCTTTTATACTGCTTGCACCAGCAATAGAACCAACCATAAGTATAATTCCATACATTAAAATTAGCAATGCAATCAGTTTTTTTAAATGATATATACTGTCAATACTTGCACAAGCTTTGTTCTCAAAAATATTCATAAAAATAGCTATTGCTACAAGCAATATACCCCACAATAACAGAACAATTTGTGGCTCTAATATACGAGAAAGAATCCATATAGAAAAACCAATCATAGTAAAACCAAAAAATAGCTTTACATCAACCATCCATGGCCCAGGCTTTGGTATAAACCTACCAGCACCAGCACCTATAAGAAGTAACGGAACCCCCATACCAAGACTCATAAAAAATAGAGAAAGTCCTCCAATTAACTCATTTCCCGTCTGCCCAATATATATAAGCGCACCAGCTAATGGCGGTGCAACACACGGCCCAACAATGAGTGCCGAGAGAATACCCAGAAGCACAACGCCATAGTATGTCCTATCTTTCCCGTAAGTAGCTTTACGATTAAGAAATGTTTGAATTTTCTTTGGCATCTCTATTGAAAATGTCCCAAACATCGCCAAACTAAGCAAAAAGAATAGAGAACTAAAAATTATAATAATCCATGTTTGTTGAAAAAAGGCCTGTATATTACTTCCTAAGGAAGCAGCTACAACACCAGCAAATGCATAAACTACAGACATAGATACAACATAAGTCAAAGAGAGCAAAAAACCTTCTTTAGTGCTTATACGCTCCTTCTTAGAGATAATAACCGCAGACAATATAGGAATAACGGGAAGCATACATGGTGTAAACGCCAAAAGCAATCCAAAACCAAAAAATGTTAGTAGCGTAAAGAGTAAATTGCTGCTCTTAATCATATCAACAATACTATCTTGTTCACTAACTACCTTTTTAGCACCCTGTGTACTCTTGTTCTCTTTTTGATTTGCTGCTTTTGCTTTAAATTCTGATGACTGCAATAATTCAGAAATCTTAGGGCATATATCTTGCTTGGCGCACAAATCTATCTCTTCAATATTTTTACTACTATCAACGACATATTTTTTTGCTTCATCTACGACAACGGTTTCTATCGGCTTTGAGATTGTAAATGTTTTCTCATTTTTTTGAAGTTTTGAACATATATGCAAATCATTACAGATTTGGTAGGTGGTCTTAATCGTAAATTTTTCATCGGCTTTAGAGTTAACAATTATTTTAATTTTTGTTTTATTCCAAAAAACATTATGACCATCAGCTAGTTCTGAATCTTGATAAAAGGCACTATTTAAAAGAGCTGATTTACCGGACACACTAACATCTAGAGTATCTTCTAAAATATATGAATTTTTTGTTGTGGATATAATTATATTAAAATTATTTTTATCTTGTACTACATTCACCTTAGCTAACTCATCTGCTTTAGAGAATAAAACAGATGGTAAAATAACTAAGATTAGAAAAAACAAAACTAAAATATTTTTTATAAAAACTCTGAATCTATTCAAAATTAAGCAATGCACTTAATTTATCTATTTCATTGAGTTAGCAGTTTTAATAGCTTCAATAACCCTATTATAATCTGGCTCCACATTTATCTCTGGAACAATTTCTTGATAAATAATTCTGCCATCTTTTGAAACAATAAATATAGATCTAATAAGCAAACCCTTAAACTCTCCGTTTGCAATAGCTACACCATATTTATTGCCAACTTCTTGGTAAGCAAAATCAGAAGCGATTGTTATGTTTTTAATACCTTGACCCTTGCAGAAACGATCATCTGCGTACGGAAGATCCATAGAGACAACTATCATATCAACATTTGGAATCTTTTTGATTTCATCATCAAATTTTTTTGATTGCGCTGAACATATTGGTGTATCAATTGAGGGTACAGTTGCAATTACCTGAACTTTATTGCTCTTACCCCCAACAGTTCTTATGGAAAAATCAGTTCCTGTAACACGAGCAATCGGTGCTTTTTTACCAACACTCGGAAAATTTCCTTTAACATCAACCTTTTCACCATTATAATTAACTGAAACATTAGATCCAGCTAATAGCGTTGAAAAAATCATAAAAAGAAAAAATATTTGCACTCTTTTCATCTACTACACATCCTTTATAATAAAATAATAAGTTATTATACCTAATTATAAAATATTATACTAGACTATAATAAATCATAATAAAATATTATATTTTTTTAGCAACAAGAGAAGCGATTTTAATCTTCTCTCCTTTTAAATTTATATCAATTTTTTCTTCATAATAAATAACATCTAATCCTATAAAAGAGTGTAAAAGTTCATTTTTTCGTAAAAGAAAATCTAAATTTGTAGTTGGAAGATTAAAATCTCCATGTGCAACTATAAAAGTTTCAAAAATAATAATTCCGCCACTCTTTAGTGCATCTTTCATTTGAGAAACCAAACGACGATTTAAATAGTTTATATTTACTATCAAGTCATATTTATTTGGGATTAGGTTGTATTTATCCAAATCTGCATCTATTTTAGTAATAGTTGAGCTGTTTTTGACTCTGCCTAAAGCATAGTCAGAGATATCAACAGCATCAACTATAAAACCTAGCTCTGCTAAATAGTGAGCATTTCTTCCAGTTCCACACGCCACATCAATGGCATTGCCAACTTTGGCATGATTTACATATTTTTCAACCAAAGGCGAGACAGTTTGTGGCATAGGATTCTCTAAATATCTCTCATTCCATCTTTGTTTATCATCTATCATTTTAATCTCCTTCAAGATAATCTATTTCTATAATTTTGATAACCGAACTCTTTTATTAAATCCAAAGCACCATCTTCTCTTTTTATAACTAACGATGGTAGTTTTATACCATTAAATGTGGTATTTTTTACAAATGTATAGTGGATTTGATCTTCAAAAATGACCTTATCTCCGACTTCCAGAGGTTTATCAAAAGAGTAATCTCCCATGATGTCTCCCGCTAAACATGTGTTTCCACCAAAACGATATGTATATTTTTTTTCACCCGCTTCGCCACTCTCTCGCACCATTGCACGGTATGGCATAGCGAGAGTGTCTGGCATATGAGCCTCTGCTGAAGTGTCTAAAATAGCTATATCCATTCTGTTGTGAACTATATCTAAAACAGTGCTAACGAGCACTCCAGTTTCCCATCCAACTGCTTCACCAGGCTCGAGATAAATAGTTACGCCGTATTTAGCTTTAAACTCTTTTATGATGGCTATGAGTTTCTCAATGTCATACCCTTTTTTAGTTATATGATGTCCACCACCAAAATTTATATACTTTAAGTTTTTAAAATACTTTGAAAACTTCTCTTCAAATGCCACTAAAACATCCTCTAAGGCATCGGCATCCTGTTCACAGAGCGCATGAAAATTAAGTCCATCAATGTGCTCTAGCACACTCTCATCAAAATTCTCGAGTGTTGTTCCAAGACGGCTGTAAAGTCCGCATGGATTATAGATATCTTTTGGAGAAGATGATTGCTCAGGATTTATTCTTAAAGAAAGGCTTACAGTTGGATTTATCTCTTTTACTCTATCACAATAACGAAACAGCTGAGCTGGAGAGTTAAAAACTATATGGTCAGATATCCGTGCTATCTCATCTATATCTTCATCTTTATAAGCTGGCGAATATGTGTGCACTTCCAAAATTTTACTATCTTTTGCAAACTCTTCTCTTGCCAAAAGAGCCTCATGAAGCCCACTTGCAGTGCACCCTTTTAGGTACTTTTTTACCAAATCAAATGTGCTCCACATAGCAAAACCCTTAAGAGCCAAGATTATTTTGGCTCCGCTTTGCTTTTGGATATAATCTAAGATTTCAAGGTTTCTCTTAAGTAGCGACTCTTCACACATGTAGTATGGAGTGGCTATTGTTTCTAATCTGTTCATCACCCTACTCTTGTTCTAATTTAATATTTTTTATTCTATTTATCAGCACCTTATCATATTGCGCCCTAACCCTATTTGCAACTTTTATAAAATACTCAGGATCAAATCCAAGATCTTCAACAACCAAAGACGCTTCTTTTATGGATTTTTTAGTTAGTACATTTCTTAAGTTTACAGCTACTCTGATAACATCGAGTGAGTTTATAAATGATTCAATTTTTTCACCACCATTAGTTTCAAAATCAAGACCTTTTAGTATCTTGACATATAACGGCTCAAGGTTCCAATGCTCAAACAACATTGCACTAATATAATATGTAGTTGTACCTAGAATCTCATGCTCAAATTTAGCAATATCATCGCTCTTTGCGTATCCAAGCTTAAACTTCTTTACATAATTACTTCTCATAACTTCATTGGCTAAAACAAGTTTTCCAGATTCCATAATTAAGGCTAAAGGAGCCATAAGTTGAGCATGTCTTAAATCAATTTTTGAGTACCACTGAAGCATTAGATTGCTTTGAAGCTGACAAACATCATTGAACACTTTGTTATCAATCCCATAGATGGATGTATCTGCTTTTAGTTGCTCTTGTGCTGAGTATTTCAGAACTAAACCATAAATAATATCTGTTCCAAAAAGAGTTACTGCCTGTGATACTGAAGCTATTTTCTTTGAAAAACCAAAGATTGGAGCGTTTATCATCTTTAAGATATTAGCGGCTAATGCCGCGTCATCCTCTATGATTTTTACAAGCTTTATGATATCTATATTTTCTGTTGAACAACTATATACCTGCTGTATCATAAAGGCAGTATTTGAAAGTGGTGCTAAAGACTCTATGTCTGTTATGATATTTTTAAAAGTCATGACTATATTTTTAGCTCAATAATTTTCCAAGGAAGTCCTTGAGTGTTCATCTCTTGCATAAATGGATCTGGATTAAGTTGCTCCATATTAAACACTCCGACACCACTCCAGATGCCCTTTAACATAAGTTTTGCACCAATCATAGCCGGAACACCCGTTGTGTAAGAGACACCTTGAGAGTTTGTTTCACGAAAACACTCCTCATGATCTTTTACCTGATAGATATATATCTTTCTTTTTTTGCCATCTTTAATGCCTTCAACAACAACACCTATATTTGTTTTACCTTTTGTACGAGAGCCAAGTGATGCTGGGTCTGGAAGCAGTGTTTTTAAAAACTCCATTGGAACTATTTTCATGCCCTTGTGTTCAACCTCTTCTATCCCTAACATCCCAACATTCTCCAAGCACTTCATGTGAGTTAAATAACTTTGCCCAAATGTCATAAAAAATCTTATTCGCTTTAACCCTTTGATGTTTAAAACCAACGACTCCATCTCTTCATGATAGAGCAGATAGCTATCTTTTTCTCCAACTTCAGGATAATCCCAAACCATCTTTATCTCCATTGGCTCAGTCTCTATCCACTTTCCATTCTCCCAATAGCGTCCTTTTGCAGAGACTTCGCGAAGATTTATTTCAGGATTAAAGTTTGTTGCAAAAGCGTATCCATGGTCTCCTGCATTACAATCTAAAATATCTATTGTATGAATCTCATCAAAATAGTGTTTTTGAGCATAGGCACAAAAAACATTTGTAGCCCCTGGGTCAAATCCTGAGCCTAAAAGCCCCATAATTCCAGCTTCTTTAAACTTTTCATCTCTTGCCCATTGAAGTTTATACTCAAATTTTGCCTCATCTGGATGCTCATAGTTTGCAGTGTCCAAATATGGTGTTTTTGTAGCAATACAAGCGTCCATAATCGCCAAATCTTGGTAAGGAAGTGCAACATTTATAACAATGTCTGGTTTGCAAGAGTTGATTAATTTTATAACCTCTTCTGTTTTATCAGCATCAACTGTCGCAATCTCTATATTTGCATCTGGAAGTTCATTTTTAATATCTTGACATCTACCGATGCTTCTGCTTGCTAACACTATCTTTCCAAATACATCAGCGTTTTGAACACACTTGTACACAACTACTCTACTAACTCCGCCTGCACCGATTATCAATGTTGTTCTCATAAAAAGTCTATCTCCTAAATTTATATTATCTTTTTAATTTTATAACTACTTCTCTAAGCTCATCAGCTGCGATTTTTGTTGAAATTTGTTCGCCAAAGTATACAATAATTTCTCTTTTTGTAAAAAAATTTCTCCTACTTTCGCCCTTATATCTTGAAAATAAGCTTCCAAAAACGCCGTCTATATAAAAAGGAACAATCACAGCATCTCCAAGCTCTATAAACTCATAACCTCTTTGAAATTTTCCAACATCCAAACTATCAGCTATCCCACCCTCTGGAAAAATGGCAACAACTTTACCACTCTTTAGTCTTTTAGATGCCTCTTCAAATGAGTCTTTGGCAGCTTTTGTCGATATAGGAATAGCCTCTCCTGCTCTAAGCAACCAATTAAAGAGTCTCCAATGGTATATATCTCTATCTATCATAAAGTTTATCCGCCTCTCTATTGGCAACTGCATAGCAAACCAATCAATCCAGCTTACATGATTGCCAATAAGCAGCACTCCTTTATTTTGTGGAATATTTTCTAAACCAATATATTTATAGCTATGACGAGTTTTAAGGATTAACTCCAAAAGTGCCCAAAGCAGCGCTACGAAATATCGTCTCAAAAGCCTATAGCTAAGATATATGCCAACAATACCCATAAGATAAAACAAAATCTTAGCATCCATTCCAAAATATGCAAAAATTGTTGTCAAAACTAAAAAAACAAACATAAAAATAGTCTGTATAAAGTTATTTCCGGCGAGTATAGTTCCAAGATGAACATTTGAAGATAAAAGCTGTATCTTTGAATTTAAAGGAATCATCAAAAAACCTGAAAAAAGCCCAAAAAATATAAACTCTATACCTAAAAATGGGGTTGAAGTTGTAAAAGGAACCAAAAAAACAACTATAGTAATTCCAATAGCGCTAAGTGCCGATAAGCCCATATTTATGTAATATTTTGAGAGATTTGCAGCTAAAACTGAACCAAAAACTATCCCAAAAATAGCAAGTGAGAGAAGACCTTGCACCACTATTGTATTTGTTATGCCAACATTGCTTTTTGCATATTCTCCAAAAATAGCTAGAACAACTTGTGATATTGACCAAAACAGAGCTAATGCTACAATAGAGTCATAAATCTCTTTTTTTCGCCTTATCATCAACATATTTTTTCTTAAATATGCGCCTCCAATGTATCTAAGCAGTTTAAACTCTCTTTTGCTTGCTTCCACCATCTTGTTTGGAAGTCTAGATGCCAATAAAAATTCAACAACAGAACCTAATGCCAACAGCCAACCCAAAGGCGCTATGACTTTTAATATATCCTCTTTTGAAGTAAAGTTATTACCCAGTAAATTCTCAAAAAGCACCGTATAAAAAATAATTCCACAAAGTATAGCAACCGTAGTAGTCGCCTGAACTGCGCCATTTCCTGCACTTAAAAACTTTTCGCCAACCAACTCTTTTATATATCCATACTTCGCAGGCCCATAAAGAGCACTCTGAAGTGCAAGCATAAAAGTCATAGCAAACGCCAAGAGAAACCACCCTTGATAATATGAGTATGTTATGACTAGCGTTATAACAACAGCAAAAAGTGCAGAATACTTCATGATGATATTTTTTGCAAATCTGTCAGATAAAAAACCAGATGGCGAAAACATCAGTATAAAAGGCAGAAGCATAAGCGCGTTTACGATTGCCGTTAGAACTATCTGCGTGTTTCCATCGTAAACTTTGAAGATTGTATTTTGAATGATTATTTTATGACCCAAATCAGTAAAGGCGTTTAAAAAAGCTACCAAAAGGTAGTTTATAACGCCAGCGATAGCAAACATTTTTTTCACTTACTCAAGCTCTTGCGCTAAAGTTGTACTCCAAAGTTCATATTCACCTCGCTCTTCTTCTATAAGGGCAAAAATCTCCGCTATGACGCCTAAGAGTTCCTCTTCCGCTAAACTGTGCTCTTTTGTAAGTGCCACACCATGGTCAAACTCTTCACTACTTATATCATCTTTAAAAACAAATCCAGCGTCCAGTGCTTTTCTTACAAACCTATCTTTTTGAGTTGGGGTATCAAATGAAGCATAATGTTCAACTTCTCTGGCTATCGAGAGATTATCGCCCTCTTCCTCTAAAAGTTCAACTATTTTGTTGCTCTGCATAATGCATATCTCTAATTCTGTTGGAAATATATTGAAATCAAAAAACTCCCACTTTGCATCTTTTACAACGCTACTCTCATAAACATATCCGCTTGATTTTAAAATCTTCATGGTTGTTATATCAAGTCCCTTGGAGTCAGGTGCGTAAAAGTAAAGCTCACTCCAATCATCAACAAGTCTGTTACCGACAAAGTGTGCTTGGTCTTGATGCTCAAGCGCAATTATAAGCGCCTCTTTTGTCTCAAAAAACTCATCTATTCCGTCATCAGAATCATTAAATGAGTTATATTTTATAAATACACTAAACAACCATGGGTTAAGCTCTTGATACTCTTTTGCACCAAAAACAACCTCAATTTTTACTATTTTACCATCTTCTATTCTGCTAAAAATTTCTCTCATCTACAACCAACTCTATTTTATTTTCTGATGTTACGCACTTTTGTAAAAAAGAGCATAACACACTTTGTATTTCTCGAAAAACTTGTTTTTCGTAGCTTTAGGGGGTTGGAAGGGACCGCAGTCCCTCCCACTAAAGTGGACTTGTTCACTTTAGTGCGTAACATCAAATTATATATCTATAATTTCATTAACTTCAAGACCAAATCCGCCAAGACCAACAAAGTCAGCCTGCTTCATTGAGGTTAAAAGATTCATCTTCGAAACACCTAGTGATTTTAGTATTTGTGCGCCTATTCCAAACTCTTTCATTGTTGCATTATCGTGATGATTTGGTTTATTGATGAAGATTAAAACACCACTATTTAGTTTCAAATACTCTATTGAATTTATTAAATTGTTATA
This sequence comes from Sulfurimonas sp., assembly GCF_028713515.1. Taxonomy (GTDB): domain Bacteria; phylum Campylobacterota; class Campylobacteria; order Campylobacterales; family Sulfurimonadaceae; genus Sulfurimonas. The sequence continues at coordinate 736,779 of NZ_JAQTOD010000001.1, forward strand.
TTTTTTCTGATTTAGCAACAACTCTATGTCGGGGATTATATTGTGAACTCTTACATTAGCAATTTCACCGGCCTTGCCGAACACTATGGCTGTATGCTCAACTCCATCGTGATCCCTAAAAGTATGTTTGTTAGTTTTTACACCAAAAAATTCCATCTCCTCAACACTTATCTCACTAACAAGTCGCTCATTTGCTAGTCGATACTCAACAATATCAGAAATAAAAACAGTTTTAAGATTGTGCGTTTCACCAAAAATATCAAGATCATCTCGTCTTGCCATTGTTCCATCTTCTTTGATAATTTCACAAATAACAGATGATTGACTAAGCCCTGCTAGGCGGCACAAATCAACCGAACCCTCTGTATGTCCAGTTCTAACAAGTGTTCCACCATCTTTAGCAATCAACGGGAAAATATGTCCAGGTTTAACTAACTCATCAGCGTGGCTAATTGGGTTAGCTAAAATCTTAATAGTGTCATCTCTCTCATGTGCAGATATTCCAGTTGCCGCACCTCTTGCATCAACAGAGACCGTAAAAGCCGTCTCATACGATGATGTGTTTGAGCTTACCATGGGATTTAAATTCAGTCTGGTTGCTATCTCTTTGCTGAGCGCAACGCAAATCAAACCTCTTGCGTGTGTAGCCATAAAATTAACATGTGATGGTGTTGAAAAAGCAGATGCGTAAACTAAATCGCCCTCATTTTCTCTATCTTCATCATCAATCATGATGACCATTTTTCCTTTTTTTATCTCTTCTATAGCTTCTAATACTCTATTTGTTGGTGTCATAAACTCTTCTTCTTTTAAAGTTCGCTAATTATATAAAATTGTTGATTAATCGCAGTTTGATATTGGTGAGTGTTTTTTAGCTTCACAAGTACTTCAATCTAAAAAAATATCTTAATTATTCGCTACAATAATAACCACACTAAGCACAAAGGCATTTTTTGAGTAATTTTAGTTTATACCCAGTAACCCTTGATGGGACGGACGCAAAAGCAAAAAGGGAAGAGATTAGAGATTATTTTAACAATACATTTTCAATTTTTGAGAAGATTTTTGAACTGTTAAAAGATGACACTGTTTTCTATAAAAAATCAGAAATTACCAGACATCCAATGATATTTTATTTTGGTCACACTGCAACTTTTTTTGTAAACAAGCTAATAAATATGAGAATAATCAAAGAGAGAATCAATCCTAAATTTGAGTCAATATTTGCAGTTGGTGTTGATGAGATGGTATGGGATGATATGGATTCAACAAACATCAAATGGCCAAATGTTACCGATGTGAGGGATTATAGAGCAAAAGTCAGGGAGTTAGTAAATGAACTTATCATGGACATTCCACTAACTTTGCCAATAACCCAAGATAGTGATATGTGGATTATACTTATGGGAATTGAGCATGAGCGAATTCACATAGAAACATCGCTAGTGTTACACAGACAGATGCCATTGGAGTTTATAAAAGATGTAAATGAGTTTAATATCTGCTCTCACAGCTCAAAAACTCCAAAAAATGAGATGGTTCAGATAAACAGTGGAGCTGTAATCTTAGGAAAAGAGAAGTCGCACAATCTTTATGGCTGGGATAATGAATATGGACAATACAAAGAGAACATAGAAAGATTTCAAGTATCAAAATACCTTGTAAGCAACGGCGAATATATGTCGTTTGTAGAAGATGGTGGATATGAAAATGACAAATATTGGGATGACGAGGGCAAAAAGTTTTTAAAAATAAGCGGCGCTAAACATCCATCATTCTGGGTTAAGAGTGGCGATACTTACAAATACAGAACCCTAAGCAGAGAAATCAAGATGCCACTTGATTGGCCTGTAGATGTAAACGCACTTGAAGCAGAGGCTTTTTGTAGATATAAAGGAGAAAAAGATAGCGTAACCTACTCTTTACCGAGTGAAGCAGAGTATAGACTGATTTATAACCATGCAAAATTAGAAGATATTCCAGATTTTCATGAGAGCAGAGCAAATCTGAATTTTTATCACTACTTTAGCTCATGTCCTGTAAACGAGTTTGATTTTAATGGCATATATGATGTTGTAGGAAATGTTTGGCAGTGGAGCAGAACTCCAATTTTTGGTTTTAGCGGCTTTGAGATACATCCTGCTTATGATGACTTCTCGATTCCCACTTTTGACAACAGACATGTACTTATACTCGGCTCATCTTGGGCAAGTAGTGGAAATCTTATCATGAAGCACTCCAGATACGCTTTTAGAAAACATTTTTATCAAAACGCAGGCTTTAGATATGTGATCTCAAATGCAAAGACAAAAGTAGAATCCGACATCTACGAGAGCGATGAACTTGTCTCGCAATATTGTGAATTTCAGTATGGAGATGAATACTTTGGCGTTAAAAATTTTGCAAAAGAGAGCGTGAAAATAGCTTCAAGATTTGTTAAAAACACAAATAAGGCGCTCGATTTGGGTTGTGCAACGGGACGCGCAACATTTGAACTAGCCAAAAGTTTTCAAGAAGTTGAAGGTATTGATTTTTCAGTTAGATTTATTCAAGTTGGCTCAAAGTTGAAAAATGATGGCTATATAGCTTTTAGAACATATCAAGAGGGTAAGCTATACAAAAACAAAAAAATAACAATTGAGGAGCTTGGATATGAAAATATAAAAGAGCGGGTCTCTTTTTGGCAAGGTGATGCTTGTAATTTGAAACCAAACTTTAACTCTTATGATTTGATATTGGCAAAAAATCTTATAGACAGACTCTATAATCCAAAACTATTTTTAGATACCGTGCACGAGAGACTCAATGGTGATGGGATTTTAGTCTTGACATCTCCATACACTTGGCAAGAGAGTTCCACTAAAAAAGCGTTTTGGCTCGGTGGATACAAAGATGATAGTGGCAGAGAGATTAAAACCATCAATACTTTAAAAGAAATACTGGAGAAAAATTTTGAATTTCTACATGTTGAGGATTTGGAGTTTGTCATAAAAGAGACGCAACGAAAATACCAACATAGTGTTGCAGAGGTTAGTGTCTGGAGAAAAAGATGAGTTATGACTTTTCAACTTCAGCAGCAAGAGAAAACACAAACGCAGAAAAATATACTCTAAGAGAAAAACTCTTTGGAACTGAGGATGTAGAGCCTCTTTGGGTTGCTGATATGGATATCGACACGCCAGATTTTGTGATTGATGCAGTTAAAAAGCGATTAGAGCATCCAATAGTTGGCTATGAAGAGGTGCCAGCAAGTGCATTTTTGGCTCAGATAGAGTGGATGAAAATGGTTCATGGAGTGGAATTTGAGCTCGAAGATATGCTTTTTTCACACTCCGTTGTAGCTAGTATGAATACCGCAATAGATGCTTTTAGCGAGATTGGCGATAAAGTTATAGTTCAAACACCAGTTTACCCGCCTTTTTTTCATAGCGTTATGGAGCACAATCGAGAAATTTTGAAAAATCCGCTAAAGCTTGATGATAATGGGATATACTCGTTTGACATAGAAGATCTAAAATCAAAAATAGATGAAAAGACGAAGCTTCTGCTTCTCTGCTCACCTCATAATCCCGTTGGAAGAGTCTGGAAAAAAGAGGAGCTGGAGAAAATTTTAGAGGTTTGTCTAAAGCACAATATTGTGGTTTTTAGCGATGAGATTCACTCTGATTTGGTCTATGAACCAAATATCCATATTCCATTTGCCTCGCTCTGTAAGCAAGCAAGGGAAATAAGCGTAACGGCTATTGGAGTTGGAAAAACCTTTAATATGGCAGGATTTGCCATGAGTAGCGTTGCTATACCAAACAAAGAGTTACATGCTAAATTTTTAAAAAGCTATAACCGCATACACTTCGCCCAAGGAAATGCACTTTCTCATGTAGCTTTTGAGAGTGCATATAAAAATGGTGATGCGTGGCTTAAAGAGATTAAAATTCATTTGCTAAAAAACTATATTATGCTAAAAGAGTTGTGCGAAAAATTTCCGTCAATTATAAAAATAACTCCGATAGAAGCAACTTATTTGGCATGGTTAGATTGTAGAGACATGAAACTTGATGGCAAAGGTTTAAGAGACTTCTTTATCCATAAAGCAGGACTTGGACTTAGTGCTGGACTTAATTTTGGCAGAGAAGGCAGTGGATTTATGAGATTAAATTTTGCGGTATCATCCACAAAGATGTCGCTTATACTGGAAAAACTGGAAAAAGCTCTACAAGAATATAAAAACAGTTAGCTAACTGATGTTACACACTTTTGCAAAAAGGAGCGTAACACACTTTGTATTTCTCGAAAAAATTGTTTTTCCTAGCTTTATGGGGTTGGAAGAAATGGCAATCCCTCCTGCTAAAGTGGATCTGTTCACTTTAGCATACAACATCAGTTAACTAAATTAAAATAAAAAAGGCTCAAAATATGGTCTCAATCAAATATCTTCATCAGGTTCAAGCGTTTCTTCTATCTGGATTTATGAGCTTTATTATGTCCGGAGCAATTACGCTTATAAATCTTGGACCAGTAAATGGATTTGTTAATATTTGGATTCATGCGTGGTTGGTTGCATATATCATCGCATTCCCAACCATACTGCTTGTTTTTCCATTTGCACACAAAATTGCAATGAAGATTGCATCAAGATAAAAATATTCCATTCCAGCTACATCTCTGTCGTGAAATAGATTTTAAATTTTACAAAAAAGTCCTTGACAAACAAAGACAATTGCTATATAATTCCGCCTCAACAGCACAAAAGCTGTCTGAAACACCGCGGAATAGAGCAGTTCGGTAGCTCGTCGGGCTCATAACCCGAAGGTCATAGGTTCAAATCCTATTTCCGCAACCAACATTTCAAATTAAACACTGGGGTGTCGCCAAGCGGTAAGGCATTGGTTTTTGGTACCAACACTCAGGGGTTCGAATCCCTTCACCCCATCCACTTTAAAACTTCATTAAACACTACGCCAATTCTAGCAACAAGTGCAATTTTCACCTAAACTAACTCACTAATTTTCTACTCATTTCACTGAAAAATACTTCAAATAGTCTTATTTACATGCCCCCGTGCGTTTACCACTTATATTTGATATCATAGTCATGCCGTTTGTATCTATTTCTATTTTACCATTGGCTGTTGTTTTGTTGTAGAGTATGGTGCCTGTTGAGACGGACTTAACACCATCGTTTGTACATTCCATTTTCCAGTAAACACTATTTTTAGAAATCTTGTTTTCTACCATTTTACAATCTTTATTTTCTTCAGATTGTTTTGGTACTAAATCTTTTTTTGTTAAACAAACACTATATGAAGGTGATACAAACGACATCCCTGACATCTCCATAGTGCTTTTCCACTCCCATATGCCAACTTCTACATCTAACTCTTTTGCACTGAGCGATACAACTGCAAAAAAAGAAAACAAAAAAAAGTTGCGAATAAATCCACCCACTATAAATCCTTTTGATATTTTATGACTCTTATAGATTGTATTAAAAACAAGCTTACAAAATTAATAAGATTTATGAAGAGTTGAGTGTCCACTTGCAATATCTCCTACAAACTAAAATTGGCGAATAAAATTATTTATAACCACTTCTGTAAAGCTACTTAGCTTGATAAAAAGCTCCCTTTATTGGCTCTGTAATTGTCCCAGTTTGACACTCAAATTTAATTGGAATTGTCTCCACCGAGCCTGCATCTTTTGTTCTAAATACTGCGAAGTGCAAATGTGGCCCATCTAGATTTCCGGTGCTTCCAGAATTTCCTATATACTGACCTCTCTTAATGGAGTCTCCAACCTTAACAGCCACTCCATTTTGCATAAGATGATAATATGTTGAAAATGTAAAATCACTGTGCTCTATAGTTATAAAATTACCATATTTCTTATACTCTTCTCCAAAACCACCTATATTTGAGTCTGATTTTGTTTTCACAACTATACCGTCTCGTGCAGCATAAATCTTAGTTCCAACACTCATCCCAAAATCAATAGCAAATTTGCCATGCCCTTTATGTGATTTTTGCCCATTATAGCCCTGTGTTACTCTGCAGATTGCATTTGTTGCAAATGGAAGTCTGTAGATATAGTTATCATCGTGAATTGCATTTTTTGAACCAATTATCCAGCTAGTTGTAAAGCTATAAGAGTATGGCTCTTTTGTAAAATAGAGTTTTATATACTCCACTTTACTTTTTGCATCAACCACTACTTCATTTTGTTGATTTTTGTCATACTCTAAATTCTCATATTTGCCATCAACCCTGAGAGTAATTTTGTATGGATTACTGTTTTGTATGGTTATGGATATGTAGTTTTGCTCTTTTGTAGCTCTTATTTCTACACTGTTTTTTGCGGAAGATATTGAGTCATTTTTATCTGAAACCAGCGTAGTTGTGGTTGGTTCTTCAAAAACTTCTTTTTGACTCTCCTGTATTAATTTATCTGTTTTCATCTTTTTTTCTAGAAGTTGACACTTCTTATCTGATGATTTTTTTTTGTAGTACTCAATAGCTTTTTGTGATATAGCTCTACTTTTTAGTAGATTGTCAAACTCATAATTAGTCAATTTTAAAAAAAGTTCATACTCATCTTTGTCTATAGATATACTGATATTTTTATGTAAAACATTTAAAACATAGCCATACTGCTTTTGAAGAATTCGCAGTTTACTGAGATACTCTCTTTTATCTTTATCTGAGGTTGATACTTCAGCCTTGCGACCCAGCTCCATGGTGGCACTTGCATCATTTATATATCTTGCTCCCTCATCTCCCAGCTCTTCAATATCACAAAGATTTGAGAGTGGTATTATAGTTTTGTAGAGTGGGTCACCTAGATTTGCATAAATCAGAGGAAATTCAGCACCGTTTATGGCACCAAAAAAAATAGTACAAAAAAAGATGATTTTAAACAAGCTAGATATACTTCGGTATTAGAGATTTTATTTTTTTATAAATTTTTAAAAAATCGGTTGAATAGACCCTATTGTTGGCAATGGAGGTTATAAAATTTGTATCTCTCTCCCATCTTGGAACCAGATGCATATGGATATGCTCAGCTATTCCCGCTCCGCCTGCACTGCCTAGATTCATCCCAATGTTTACTCCATGAGCGTTAATGCCCTCTTTTAAAAGTCTTACGCCTTTTTGAGCCAAAGTGCTCATGTGAAGCCAAACTTCAGGCTCTAAATCTTCAAGTTTATCCGTATGCTTATGCGGAATTATCATAAAATGGCCAGGAGTGTATGGGTACTTATTCATGACCAAAAAGCAAAATTCATCTCTATATAAAACATGTAACTCTTCGTCAAGCGGCTCATTTTGGCTTATATGGCAAAAAACACAGCCCTCAACATCATGACTTTTTATATACTCATCCCGCCATGGGGCATACAAAATATCTTTCATAATAATCCTTTATAAAAATAGACTTTTTCAATAAAAAACAGTGTTACCTAGATAAAGTTTGGAGCATCATTTGCGAACAAGATTATATCTCCAGAGGCTGTCTCTTGTGCTAAAACATCTACTAACTTGGATTTATCATGCAGCATAATTTTATTTTTTACTTTCAGATGCTTATCAAAAAGTTCCGCGTTTAGTTTGCCTGTGACTATAACTATGTCAAAAACTTCGTTTATCGCATCTATGAGTTTTATGTTTAGCTCGTCACTACTCTCAACCAAACCAGGTGTTACTATAACTTTTCTGCCATTATGGAGTGAACAGAGTCTTACGCCCTCAAGCATTCCCTCTATATTTCCATTATATCCATCATCAAGTATTATTTTTCCACCTGCAACTATTTTTTGAAGTCTATGTTCAACTGGAGCTAACTTGCTAACTGCTAATTTTATATCTTCATTACTCATGCCAAACTCTTTAGCAATTCTCACACTAACCGCTATGTTCATTGTCTGAAAAGAGCCTAATATGCTTGTGTGAAGAGATAAAATCTCTCCATCAAGTTCTAAATCAAAGCTGGTTCCATATAGATTTGAGTCAACATTTTGAATCTCATCCCCAAAAAAAATCACTTTATCATGTGGCTCATCTGTTACAGAGTAGTGTATAAACGCTCTCTCTAGCCTAGGGGAGTGTATGATTTCTAGCTTTGTTGTGATAATATTTTTAAGAGTTTTAAAATACTCTATATGTGCTAGGCCAATCTTTCCAACAACAACTCTTTGTGGCTCTAAAAATGAAGTGATTTCATATATATCGCCACTCTCTCTGGCTCCTGCCTCACAAATATAAATCTCTGTATCAAGTGGTAAAGACTCATTTACATCTCTGATAATCCCACCGATGGTGTTTACACTTCTAGGAGTTGCATAAACCCTAAACTTTTTACTTAGTATCTCTGCCATAAAATTTTTAATGCTAGTCTTACCATAACTTCCAGTGATGGCTATAATCTGAAGGTTGGCAATACTTTGAAGCCTTTTTTTTGCCTCTCTTTTAAATGCCATAAACAGAAATTTTTCTATCAAAAAACTACCCATATAAGCAGTAGCTAAAGGCATAAACACACTGTAAACATGACATGCTGATTTCAGAGTACATAACACATCAAAAAGCAACACCAAAGAGATAAGAAGAATTAGAAATCTCTTGACTCTCCAAGTTAAAATAAGCTTCTTATCCAATTTTTTATGCCAAATAAACATAGCTGGCAACAGTATTAGATAAAAAAACAGGTAAAAATAGTCATGAAATGCGTAATATGCAACGAATGGGATTAGAAAGTAAAAAATATGCCATAGCGGCTTGTGGTGCTTTAAAATAACGCGAGAGAGTCTGTAGTCATACCATTGAAGATTTGTTATAAGATACCAGCCAAGCGTGGTTACAAAAAATACATTTGTGACAAAAGCCACCAAGATTTCATAGTTTTGCATCTAGTGCTCCAATGTTTTTAAAAATGTCTCTTCTATATTTTTAGATATATCTTTAGCGTTTTTCATAAAGAAGTAGTGATCACCACTATAGACTATGAGTTTGGAGTCTTTTATAAGGCTCTTCATAGTCTCTCCAGAGCTAAGTGGAGTTGCGCTGTCCTCCGCTCCCCAACAAAGAAGAGCCTTTCCGCCATAGAGAGAAAACTCTTCGGAAAAATCTTCATTAACTACATTTTTAAATGTCTGATACATCGGCTCACTCAGCGCTTTTGCATCAGCTGCCACAAAAAATTCTCTAAATTTTGATAGTCCTAATGATTTTAAAAGTTTAAATATCACTATCTTTGTTCTAACTTTAAGAGATTTTGGCACATAGATGCCAGCGCTTGATACCAGAACAAGCACTTGAGGCTCTAAAATAAGCGCCACTTTTCCACCAAAAGAGTGCCCTAAAATAATATCTTTAGATGCATTTAGATGAACCATTAAAAGCTCTACTGCTCTTGCATAGTCTCTCGTAGTTAAAGGCAAGTTGCATGTGCTTCCTCCAAACCCTGGCAAATCAATATAAATGTGGCGAAAACTATCCATATATGGTGAAAATGATTGCTTCATCAATCCCTTGTTGCTACCCCAACCATGCAAAACAATCAAATCAATTTTTGCGTTAGGATTTACAATTTCATAACTAATATCCAAGGTGTGATGATTAAATAAAATAGATTTTACCGCCACTATTTACCTTTTGCTTTAGAGATTGAGTGAATGTACTCGTAGTTTACTTTTACTCTTTTTGTGTGCGGCAGTGAGTTTGCAAGAAGAGCTATAGACTCTTTAAAATCTGCAAATAGATAGTTTGCCATAGAACCAGGGATTGGATTTATCTCATTTAAGAGCACCTCGCCGTCAACTACAAAAAAGTCACATCTTATAAGTGAGCCTTCAAAAAGATTTCTATAGATTTTTTCAAAATTAATTCTTAGTTTTAGCTCCAACTCTTCATCAACATCGGCTTTTAAAACCTGCTCGCTTCTTGAGAAATCCATATATTTTTTCTCAAAATCCAAAAATTCCTCTTTATGTGGCTCTTCAACTATTGAGAAATACATTTTACCATCTGCCATAAAGCCTGCTAAGTTGTACTCTTTTACACCGTTTAAAAATGGTTCAACTATAATATTTTTATCATACTCAAATGCACTATCTAGAGCGTAACTAAGTTCACTATCCTCTTTTACAATACTCACTCCAATAGAGCTTCCAAGACAAGCTGGTTTCACTATAACAGGATATTGGATATTTATATTTTTATGCTCACTTAAACTTAGCTCTTCATGAGCCACGCTTTTTACACCTCTTGCACTGCAGAGCCATTTTGTGTATCTTTTATCATAAGAAAACACACTCGCATCAACTCTTGGTCCAATGTATCTGATAGAGAAAAAGTCCAAAAGTGCAGCAATTGTTCCATCTTCTCCATCGGCACCATGTATGAGATTTAAAACCGTACCTGTGTGTAAAACTGACGAGAAGAGAGTTTTTTGAACAAAACCGCCATTTGTCAAAGAGAGTTGCGGCATTTTTTTATGCAAACCTTTTGAAAAAGTGACAGCCTTCATGCTTGATGAGTCTATCAAATAAAAGAGATGGTCTTGATCACAAAAGATAAAATCTAAATCAAATCCTGCTAATTTTCCCTTTACTGTTATCGCACTCACGATGCTAATCTCATGCTCAAAACTAGCGCCGCCAAATAAAATTGTTAATTTCAATATTTTTCCTTAATTAAATTGTTTGTAGAAGTCTAAGAGCTTCTTTTACGAGAGAAGCCGTATCACTGCCAACGCTGCAAGAACTGAGCGCATTTGAGATTTTATCTTTTTTAAACCCTAGAGATTCCAGCGCTTCACTTGCTTGAGAATAGGCTAGATTTTGTGGTTCACCTTTTGTCATAAGCAGTTCAACATCAAAACCATTTAGCTCTACCAAAATACGCCCTGCACTCTTTGGTCCAATTCCTGGAACTCTCTGCACCGCTTTTATATCGCTAGAGCTTATTACGGTTGCAAATTGAGACGGCGTATAAGTCGAGCAGATTGCCATCGCTACCTTTGGACCAACTCCATTTATTTTTATAAGTTTCTCAAAAAGATTTTTCTCGCCACTCTCTAAAAAGCCATATAAAAGTTGAGCATCTTCACGAATAATGTGGGAGATAAACAATTTTACCTCATCTTTTGGAAGTGCTGAAAATGTTTGCAGAGATATAAAAACCTCATACACAACGCCATTAACCTCAACATGCACAAAAGACGGCTCTTTTTTTTCAACCTTGCCATTTAATCCAACTATCATCCTAAACTAACCTCACTCATGTACTGGTTTAATTTCAAAAGTTCCCTCTTCTGTTTCAACAAGAGCAAAAATCTGCTCTGTTGAACCCTCAAACGGCTTATATACTATGTCTATTGATGGGCTTACTAACTTAAAAATCAACTCATTATATCCATTCCATTTATCTCTATTTATAATTCTTGCTTCAAATATACTCTCTTGAAAAGAGGCAATTTTCATTGTTAAATATTTAAATCTCTCCTGCTTTTCAATATATTCTTTTTTTATTAACTCTAAGTGCTCTTGAATTTTTTGAAATTGTTTATACTTATCAACAAAAGACGCTGGCATTGCAATCTTGTTTTGCTGATAGTGAATTAATTTTTTTCTTATCTCATTGAATGCAGCTGTGTTATCTTTTACTAACTTTTCATATTTAACTATCTCTTTAGCAATCTCTTTGGTCTCTTTTCCAAGCTCATCTATGTTATCCATATTTTCTGAAAATAGCTCCTCTTTTTCTTTATGAACCAGCGGATCTATTGTAAAAATATTTTCACTTCCTTGTAATTTTTTAATCTCTATAAGCTTTGAAGCGGTCGCTTTAACATGTGAACCACAGAGAGAAATTTCTATCTCTTGACCTCTTATATCTCCTCCGACTGCTTGTCCGATTGAAACCATTCTACCTCTAACTTCTCCAGATTCTAATCGTCCAATTTTAATATTTTTACCAACTGCTAAACCTTTATGTACTGTTATTGTCAGCTCATCTGCATTAACTTCTGATGTTTTGTGGGTTTGACCATTTATAGTTGCTCTTCTTGCTCTAACTTTTACTCTGGCTCCAATATTCCCCTCTACATCTATTTGATTTACTTCAACTTCCATTCCTTCACCAATAGCATCTTTTTCAAAATCACTCTCTTTTACATTCAAAGCTATATCAGAATCTAAACCAGAGACGATTGAGCCAGTTGTTTTAAAATCTATGGTATTCACTTGCAAATCTGACTTTATCTGATAAACTCCATTTTCTAAAACTATGTACCCACTTTTTTTAGCAACATACTCTATAGTGTCTGCCTTCTCTATAACACTTATTGTATCATCAACGCCAAATGAAGGGGCATATCTAACAAATGGTTCCATTGGATCTAAAAACTCTCCAGAGCAGTTTCTACCAGGCTGACCTTTTTTTGGCTTTATATACTCAATAAGCAGATTGCCTTCGCCAACACCATTAATAAAACCTCTTTTGGAGTAATCAATAGCACCATTAATCGGCTGCGTTGTGTCCTTTTTATAGTGAAAAATCAGATTGTCGTGTATTGTTGCTACCGGCTCATGAGACTCGGCAATAAGGAGGGTTATAGATTTATCATAGCTTAAAGTTCCATCTACTTTTGCTTGTGCTGAAATCTTTAAAACAAGTTCTTTGAGCATTTTGTCAAATACATAGATTAAAATTCCAGCACGAACTTTACTTTTATTTATATAGTCCACAAACTCTTTCTCAAATGTTTTATCAACTTTAATTTTCGAACCTGCTTTTATACTTAGATATATCTTGCACTTTGTTGCATTTGCACCGACTGCTGAGTTAAAATTTTTAAAAATAGAATCATTTTCTCTTAAAAATATTTTAACTTCATATATCTGTTTTATCTGAAAATTTTTATTTAAAATTTCAGCATCATCGCTTATCTTATGAAGCATTTCATCATCAATTAATTCCCAATCTGCTTCACTCTTTTCTTTGTTGGTTCTGGTATATGTTTCAACTTCAAGTATTTTAAAATCCAATGTATTTGGTGATATATTATGTCTTTTTGCAAGCTCAGCAATCTCTTTTGCAACAAATTGTGTTTTAATAATTGTTGGATGTACGGTTATTGGTTTTTGAATGACATTATCATTTTTTTCAAATAGTCCCACTGCACCCATCCTAAAAATAAATTTATAAAATTAAACCGTTCATTTTAATCAAATATTTGTTAAACTTTCGTAAAAATCACAAAGAAGCCCATGATTAGAGCAATATTTACAAATAGTTTTGGAATTTTAGTATCAAGAATTTTGGGTTTCATACGAGATTTGATGACAGCAGCAGCTCTTGGTGCAAATATATACAGTGACATATTTTTCATAGCATTTAAGCTCCCAAATCTTTTTCGTCGTATCTTTGCTGAAGGTGCTTTTACACAGGTTTTTATCCCAGCGTTTGCTCGCTCTATCCATAAAAGCGTATTTTCGGCAAATATATTTTTACTTTTTTCTTCCATCATACTCATAATAACTCTTCTAGTAAATTTACTTCCTGCACTTGCAACAAAGTTAATCGCAGTTGGATTTAACGATGCAACAATAGAGCTAGCGGCACCGTTTGTGGCCATAAACTTCTGGTATCTGCCACTAATCTTTATGGTTACTTTTTTGAGCACAATGCTGCAATATAAACACCACTTCGCAACTTCAGCATTTTCAACTGCGCTCTTAAATATATCACTAATTTTGGCTCTAATTCTCTCAAAAGATAAATCTCAAAGTGAAATAGTTTACTATCTAAGTTTTGGCGTTGTTATCGGCGGGATTGCTCAACTAGCTGTCCACATCATTGCTGTGAAAAAACTAGGACTTATGGGTATTTTACTTGGTGGATTTAAGTACCTAAGAGTAAAATCAAAGATTATAAAAAAAGATACAAGAAAGTTCCGTAGAGAATTTTTTCCAGCCATGTGGGGGAACTCAACTGCTCAAATTAGTGGATTTTTAGATACTTTCTTAGCTTCTGTTTTAACGGCTGGATCTATCTCTTATCTCTACTATGCTAACCGTATTTTTCAACTCCCACTCGCTCTTTTTGCCATCGCCACCTCTATAGCTCTGTTTCCGCAAATCTCAAAATATCTTAAAAACTCGGATGAGAAAAAAGCTTTAGCCTTTTTAACAAAAGCGTTCTGGTTTTTAGCATTCCTGCTGACGATGAGCACATTAGGTGGATATATCCTAGCCTACGAAATGGTTCATTTTTTCTTTGAGCGAGGTGCTTTTACGGCTGAAAATACGCAAACAACAACGACTGTTTTGCAGATGTATATGATTGGACTGCTTCCATTTGGACTACAAAAACTATTTTTACTCTGGATATATGCAAAACAGATGCAACTAAGAGCCGCTAAAATAGCTACAATCTCACTGGTTTTTTATGTAGCTCTTAGCTTAGCGTTAATTAAACCGATGGGCGTCGAAGGCTTAGCATTTGCAACAACTGCAAGCGGAATTGTTGGTTTTATACTGACCATAAAAGCCTTTGGAACAAAAGATTTTTTTAGTATGTTTCACTCAAAATACTCGCTATATTTACTTGTATCTATACCTATTTTATCTATAATATTTCTAATAATCAAAAGGTTTCTTCATGCATATATTTGATTCTGTACAGAAAACAAAACGAAAATTCACTCCAATGGTTGAAGGCAAAGTTTCGCTCTATGTATGTGGTCCGACTGTTTATGATGATGCTCATCTAGGACATGCAAAAAGTGCCTTGGTTTTTGACCTTTTAGTGCGTGTTTTAGAAGCAAATGGATACAGTGTAATCTATGCAAGAAATATAACCGATATTGATGACAAAATAATCAAAAAAGCACAAGAACAAAACAGAACCATAAAAGAGATTACGGATTTTTACACAACTGCTTATCATAGAGAAATGGCGTTTCTTGGTATAAAAAAACCTGATATTGAGCCAAAAGCAACAGAATCACTTAATGCCATGTTTGAACTTATTCAAAAACTCATAGATAACAAACACGCTTATAAAACCGAAGATGGCGATGTCTATTTTGACACAGCATCTGATAGCAAGTACCTCACTCTTTCAAATAGAGTTCAAGATGAGGGCGATAAATTCCAAAGGGTTGAGAGTTCGTCCATGAAGAAAAATAGTGCTGATTTTGCTCTATGGAAGAGCGTCAATGATGGTGGTGTTTCATTTAACTCACCATTTGGCTCTGGTCGTCCAGGGTGGC
This sequence comes from Sulfurimonas sp., assembly GCF_028713515.1. GTDB lineage: Bacteria > Campylobacterota > Campylobacteria > Campylobacterales > Sulfurimonadaceae > Sulfurimonas. The sequence continues at coordinate 752,045 of NZ_JAQTOD010000001.1, forward strand.
ACATAGAGTGTTCTGCCATGATAGAAAAACATTTTGTAACTGTAAGTAGTCCTTATGCCATCGACATTCACGGTGGCGGAGCTGACCTGCTCTTTCCACATCACGAAAACGAAGCTGCTCAAACTAGATGTGCAACCTCTCATCCTCTGGCAAACTACTGGATGCATAACGGTTTTGTAAATATTGATGGCGAGAAGATGAGCAAAAGCTTGGGAAATAGTTTTTTTCTCAAAGATGCTCTAAAAGCATATGATGGCGAGGTTTTAAGATTTTATCTTCTTAGCACACACTACAGAAGCAACTTTAATTTCAACGAAGATGATCTATTGTCTTCAAAAAAACGCCTAGATAGGATTTATAGACTCAAAAAACGCCTTTTTGGTTTAGCTAACGCGTATGAGAGAACAGCTTTTTGTGAGAAACTGTTAGATACTTTAAGCGATGATCTGAACATCTCAAGCGCACTAGCCCTGATAGATGAGATGATAAGCTCTGCAAATGAGACGCTAGATACAGCAGGGAAACATAAAGAGTTAAAAAAAGAGACGCTCTCAAATCTAACATACATAGAAAAAATTCTTGGCTTTGGGGCTAAAAATCCGTTTGAATATTTTCAATTTGGTTTGAATGAAGATGCAAAAGCAAAAATTGCCGAACTTATCATAAAGAGAGATGAGGCAAAAAAAGCAAAAGATTTCGCCTTATCTGACACTATTCGTGATGAAATTTTATCTTTTGGAGTTAGCTTGATGGATACTCCAAACGGTACTTTTTGGGAGAGAACTTAACAAAACCAACTGGTTTTGTTCTGCTATATTGATAGTTTATGAATATAAAAACACTTATAAGCAACAACAAAAAGGCTCTTATCGCATCGCTTATTTTTCACATAATACTTATAGCTCTCTATTTTTTTTACTTTTATAGTTTCCAGAAAAAAGAGCAAGGGAAGATAGCTATACCAATGAAGTGTATTTGCAACTGCGATATGCCGAAGTGTCCAATGAACAAAAACAAGAAACTGCAAGAACCAAAAAAGAGTATTGTTAAGGAGAGCGTAATAACCCAAAAAATAGTTGTTAAAAAACAAGCTATTCAAGAGGCAGTAAGCGAGACTTCTTTAGTAAAAAAAGAGTTTATTCAAGAGAAGATTATCCAAATACAGCCAGCAGAGACAAAGCTTTTGCATCTGCAACCAACAAAAGCACCATCTATAGAACAATATACTCACGAGATAACAAAAAAAAGTGAACCAATTACGCCAAAACAGATACAAAAAGAGCAAGACGACGAGTTTATGACAACAAATTTCTCATCAATCAGAGATATGGCAACCAAAAATCTATACTATCCAAATAGAGCCCAAAAAATGGGCTGGGGAGGAACAACAGAGATAAAAATGATCATAGACACAAACGGAAAGCTCCTAGATGCTACCATCAACAAATCCTCAGGAAGAGAGCTTTTAGACAACTCAGCACTAGAGTCTGTACTCTCGCTTAAAGATGAAATTTTGCCGAAGCCAAAAAAAGTCACAACCCTAATACTGCCAATATCTTTCTCGATTAAAAAGTAGCATAAAATGAAAATAGAAGAACTAAAAAATCATCTACAAAATAACTCAAAAAATTTATCAAACGAGTTCAAACGCCTTTTTCATGGACGCGGTGGAGTCTATGATGAGTGGAGTTTTTTAACTATTGACTCTATTGATAAAATACTTAGCGTGGCACTATATTTTGAGATACAAAGCGGGCTTGAGACAGAGCTTATCGGCATGTTAAAAGAGTATATTCAAAGCACATCCCACACAATCATAATCCTCCAAAGACGCTATAAAAGTGGCTCTCCAACTGAAGTTATAGTTGGTGAGTTAAAAGAGGATATTTTTGTAGTTGAAAATGGTATGAAGATAAAACTGAACCTACGCTCAAACCAAAATAGTGGTTATTTTGCCGACATGAAAAATGGCAGGGAGTTTGTAAGAGAAAATTCTAAAGACAAAAATGTACTAAATCTATTCTCCTATACTTGCGCTTTTAGCATTGCTGCTATGCTTGGCGGGGCAAAAAGTGTTGTAAATGTTGACATGAGCAAAAGTGCGCTCACAACTGGAAGAGCAAATCATCATCTAAATAACCTAGAGACTAAAAATGTTTCGTTTTTACCGTACAACATACTTAAATCATTCTCTGGCATAAGAAGAAAAGGGCTATATGAGCTTATCATAATTGACCCGCCAACACTGCAAAAAGGGAGTTTTGAGGCTTCAAAAGATTATATAAAAATCATCGCGAAACTCTCGCAATTGGCGAGTGACAATTGCACTGTTTTGGCATGCCTAAACTCACCAGATTTAGATTCATCTTATCTAATAGAGCTATTTAAAGAGGTCGCGCCAGAGTTTAGTTTTGTAAAAAGAGTTCAAAATCTAGAAGAATTTGCAAACATAAATGAAGAGAGAGGCTTAAAAAATTTAGTTTTTGAGAAAACTGCCTCTTATGTATAAAATCAAAAAACAGAGTTCTACTCTTAAATTTATATATCTATTTTTTATGGCTTCTGCTCTTCTAGCTGATTCTGCACCCAAACAGTGGGGGGAGAGTGTTACAGGAGTAATCAAATCTTTTAACACAACAAAAAAAGAGATAGCTCTTACTTTTGATGCATGTGGTGGAAGTGTGCAGAGTTCTCAATATGACGCACAACTAATCAAATTTTTAAGCGACAACCATATTCCTGCCACACTTTTTATTAACCTACGATGGATTGACTCAAATCCTAAAATATTCCTAGAACTTGCCTCAAGTCCAAATTTTGAAATTGCCAATCATGGATCCAGACATAAACCTCTCTCTATGAACGCAAAAGCCGCTTATGGTATTATTGGAACCTCTTCAAAAGCCGAAATAATCGAAGAGATAGATGAAAACAGTAGAAAAATATTTGCACTAACAGGTAAAAAACCAACTTTCTTCAGAGCAGGAACCGCTCACTATGATGAGCAGGCAGTTGAAATTGCTCTCTCAAGTGGAGTTAAAGTTATCGGCTTTTCTGTACTGGGAGATGCTGGTGCTTCATATGACGCTTTAAAAGTTGCACAACAAATCAAAAGTGCACATGCTGGTGATATTACTATTGCCCACATGAACCATCCAGAATCAGGAACAAGAGAGGGGTTTATTGAGGCTATAAATGCCTTACGCAAAGAGGGGTTTATTTTTGTGCGTCTTAGTGATATAAAAGATTCTCTAGTGCGACTTCCCTAGATTTATCAATACAGAAAAAGATTTTAGTTTTTAAAAAAAATCTACAACTACACCATCAGGCAATTCGCTCTTAATTATCTCCCTACTGTTTAAAACCAAAACAAAGCTGATCTTTTCACGCCGAAGCAGAGCAATGGCATCTTTTAGACTCATAATAGAAACTGCTGTAGCCATTGCATCAAGTCGTGTGTTGTCACCATTATCCATTAAAGTAACTGATGCGAAGAGTTGTTCGGATTTGCCTGTTTTTGGATTAAGTAGATGATTGTGTGTTTTGTTTTTTATAAACCTCTCATAATTTCCGCTCGTGCTAACTGCAAAAATAGGAAGCACTGAGTGGATGGTTGCGAATGTTTTATTTGGTGAAAATGGGTCAGTTATAGCAATTTCACATACTCCAATACAGCCAATGTCACCACTTGCTGCCACTACTGCTCTATCAACTCCTCTTTTTTTTAGAAGTTCAATAGACAAGTCAACCGCGTAACCTTTTGCAATTCCGCCCAAATCCACAATCGCTCCATGAGATAAAAATGCGTAATCCTCTTTGATAGTCAGTTTGTCCGCTCCAACATTTACGAGCGCTCTTTTGAGCTCGGTTTTATTTGGAACTCTCTCGTTTCCACCAAAGCGATATGCTCCATGGCTAAGTGCTCCGATTGTCACATCAAAAACACCGTTTGTTAATTTTGAAATCTCCAAAGATCTCTCAAGTAGAGTTTTTGTTTGCGAAGTTAACTGCAACTTGCCATATCTGTTTAATCTTGAGATTTCGGAGTTGCTTTTATATGTTGATAGGCTCTCATCCAGCTCTTTAAATAGACTAAACACTGCATCAGTAGCATTTTCATCATCTATCTTAACACTTATCATGGTTCCCATATGAACTTGCATTCGCTCACTAGAAAAAAGAGTTAAAGCCATAAAAAATAGAATTAAAATTAGTCTCATAATTGCATCTTATCATATTTATTACTTTTTTCGCTTGTTTAATAAAAGAGTTTTTCTATCCTCTTTAAGTATAATTATACTCTTACATCAAAATATAGGAGTTATCTCTTGAATAAAATAACACTACTTTTACTTCTCTCTTTCTCATTGGGTACTGCACAAAATCTAGGCGATCCAGTGGCTATAACTGGGCGTACATTTGGCATGAAATCTATTGAGACAAAAAATATAAACTTGAACGATGCTCAAATAGGACAGTTATCAACTGCATCAAAACAGAAAATCGATACAAAACTTTATCGTGTTTTCATCGCAAAAAATGGCTCTAAAGTTGCAGGATATGGCGTACTTGTTAACAAAAAAATACGAACAAAAAATGCAGTTACTCTTTATCTTATTACAACTGATAAAAAAATCAAATCTATTGAGATAGTGGCATTCAATGAGCCAGCAGAGTATCTTCCGAGTAAAACTTGGCTAGAGCTGTTTGATAACAAAAGCGAAAGTAATCCTCTTATGTTAAATCAAGACATTCCAGCTAAAACGGGTGCTACACTCTCAGCTAGAGCAATTACTGATGGCGCAAGAGTAGCATTAGCACTACTAAAAATTACAAAGCTGTAAAACATGAAATTTATCGCCGGTAAAAAACTCTCTGACAACAAAACTCTTCGAGCAACTATACTTTGGATGCTTTTTGCGTTAATCGTTGCTATGTCGTTAAGTATTGTCACAAAAGGCATAGAGTTTGGATTTGCTCCAGATGAGTGGATAAAAAGAGTTATTGGGAATGAGGCGGAGTTTATCGAACCACTTGGATTTAAAGATCTGCTACTTGGTGTTCATACTGATCTTTTTGGACTAATTATCACTTTTATTATGATTGCATCACTCTATACTCGAACCGCACACAGCGAAGTAGTAAAAATTGGCTATATGATTTTATCTATCGCCACACTACTTATTTATCCGATTGGGCTACTTCTTTCTGGAATGCTTGGGGGCACAGGAGTTGTCCTATCACTAGGTGCTTTTACTATCTTCCATCTACTAGCCATAATCGCTTCACTAGATTTGATAATAGCAATAATGAGAAAAAGATACTAAATGAATACTCGCCTACTCTCTTTTTTAGCTCTTGGTTTTAGTGCACTTACAATCCTCCAAGCACTCCTTGGAACACTACTGTTTTACCACACTATCGGCTTCTCACTAGATGCAATCAACAACTACTACGCCCCAAAATCCTTGCATGGCTTGCTAGAAGTTCTACTTCCGCACACTCTTTTTATCTCAATCGCACTAATGGCAATCACACATTTTTTAAGCTTTATCCAAACTATTAGCGAAAACACAAAACGCATAGCAACTCACACACTGTTTCTTCTTTTTGTTTTAGATCAAAGCTCAGTGCTCCTAATAGCTTCAGGCTTTGAGATATTTGCCATCGTAAAACTTTTTGCCTCTACCATGTTTCAAATCTCGCTCTCTTTAGTTTGGATAGTTATGTTTAAGCATACTTTAAAAGCAGTAGAGAAAAATTAACAGCTCATACATATAATGTAAAATCTTTAAAGCTCGTCTATAAAAAATATTTTTTTGCTCTTCTGCTGCTTCTATTTTTTACTTCTCAAAAAACATAAAATTATTTAAAGTATAGATTTAAAAAATATTTTTTTCTTCAATTTCAATAAAAAAATTTAATTATATTATCACAAAATAGAGCCTATTGTAGGGCTTTTTCAGGATTTTATAGAAATTTTACATATTACATTTAATTATTATAAAAAAATTTATTTAATCAGGTATTTTTTGATACAATTAATAAATAAATTAAAAAAATGTAAAAAAAGGGGCTTTCATGGAATATGAAGATCACACAAACAAATTCGAAAAACCAAAAAGAAAATTTTGGTTTGGATGGAAAGGAGTAGGTATATTACTTAGTGGCGGAGTGATAGCTGGGCTAGTTATTTCATTTATTACAGTTGTAGCAGTTCAAGAAACATCAGGGGTAAATTTCTGCTCTGCATGTCACTCAATGAAGCCTATGGCAGATGCGTATAGAAACGATGTCCATGGCGGATATGGGCATGTTGGTGTTATGGCAAAATGTACAGATTGCCATCTACCTCATGAATCTACGATGGGTTATTTGGTTCAAAAAATCAGAACTGGGTGTTGGGATGTTTGGGTAGAGACAACGCATGACACCTCTAAGATTGATTGGCATGAAAAACGAGATGAACGACGCAACTGGGTATATGATTCTGGATGTCTTCATTGTCACGAAAATCTTCTTCGAGGAACTCGCCCTAATAAAAAAGCATTTACTGCGCATAAGGCATACTTTGCTAAAAAACTAGTCGTTATGGGAAATGAGGGAAAAGAGTTGGCAAGATGTGTTGATTGTCATAAACATGTAGGACATTATCAACTTGAAAAACATCTTCCTGAGGCCCCTGAAACTCTTGCTGACACAGTTAAGTCAGAGTAGTTTGGAGGATGGTTATGAAAAAATTTAGTAAAAAACAGATAATTGCTACTATTATGGCAGTGATATTTATTGTAGCGTTTGTGCTTATGGGAGTGCCTGAAAAACTAGGTCGTCTTGCGGTTATAACTAAAGATATAGCAACAAACATGATAAACGCTACTCATGGTGATCCTCGTCCACTTGAAGAGATGACAACTGCTTATATCAAAGCCAATACAGGCACAACAAAAGATATAGATTATAAATATCTCCCTGAAGCACTTAAGCCATTCAAAGAGCATGTTCACTCCCCTTTTAGAATGGGAGCTTGTGCTGTCTGTCATGCACCAAATCGCTCTAAGCCGGCAGCAATTGTAACTCACACCGTTAGTGAGCTCTGCTACAAGTGTCATACTCCAGTTGATGGCATTAAGCCTAATGGAAAAGAACTTGACTGCAATAAGTGTCATAGTCCGCATCATGCAGATAAAGAGAAGTTAATTCGAAATACAGTTACTGAAATTACATGTCCAGCAGGGAAGTTTGATGCCGAGACAACACTGCCTGAGATAAAGCATAGTAGTCACTAAAGCAAAAACAAAAAAGAAGAGTCAATAATGATAAAAAAACATGGCACAAAAACGATTATTTTCTTACTACTACTAATTGGAACAGTTGCGCTTTACCAAGTGGATGCTGGAAAAAAATTTGGTCGTTTCATCACTGTAATGAAAGATATTAGTATTAAAGTACTCAATGGCGAGCCGGAGCAGATAGTAGAAATTAGTGATGATGAACTAGCTGAAGTTAATGTAAGACAGATTGCCAGCGATCTTGAGGGTAAAAAGCGAGGAGAATCTGAAGCAGAACATACACCAGCAGCTCCCACTAAAATACCAAGAGACGAAATTCGTGCCGAAGAGCGACCTACTCACACTAAAACAATGATTAAAGAAGCAAAACTCATTGATTTAAAAGATATTCCAGCCAAACTAAAACCACTTAAAAAATATATGCATGAACCATTTAAAATGGGTGCATGTCAGATATGTCATATCCCAAAGGGAGATAATCCTGCGGCTCTAGTTAAAAATAACATTCATGAGATATGTTATGAGTGTCATAAAACAAAATACACAAAAGAGTTTGACCATAAACCAGTAAAAGATGGACAATGCACAAAATGTCATGACCCTCATCAATCAGACACACCAAAATTACTCAAAGGTATTTCAGTAAACGACACATGTCTTAAATGTCACGATAAAGTAAATGGAGCAAAAGGTGTAACAAAATTTATCACCATGAATGGCAAATACAAGCACAAGCCGGCCGAAAAAAGCTGTTTAGAGTGTCATGATCCACATACTTCAAACTATAAAACACTAATGAAAAAAGAGGTTGGTCTTGAGTTTTGCCTTGATTGTCATAGCTCCATAAAAGATCATAAAGATATGCGTAAATGGATAAATAGTGCGAAATATAAACATGGCGCAGTTGATGATAGCAAAGGAAAATGTCTTGAGTGTCATGACCCACACTCATCAAATCATCCAAATATTCTCAAAAAAGATTCAGTACAGGTTTGTCTAGAGTGTCACAACAAATCACTTAAATCTAAAGAAGATGGTGGAACAATGATGAATATAGCTCAACATCTAAAAGAAAATCCAAACTGGCACAAGCCAATTAAAGAAGCAGACTCCAAAGATGGGGGATGTAATGCTTGTCATGATGCACATGGATCAGATAATTTCAGTATTCTTAAAAAATCATTTACCAAAAATTTCTATGCTGATCTTGAAAATAAAGATTTTTTCTGTTTTAAATGCCACAAAGAGACTAAGATAACGGAACGATTCACAACAAATAGTGATGTTACAAAATTTCGTGATGGAGATATAAATCTTCATTACCTGCATGTCAATGATAAAAAAGGTCGCTCTTGCCGCGCCTGCCATGATGAGCATGCGTCGAAAAATAAACATTTAATTCGTGACTATACTGATTTTAATAGTATAAAGTTTCCGCTTCGATTTATAGATGGGCCAAATGGTGGCTCTTGTGCCCCAGCTTGTCACAAGAAATTTGAATATGACCGAAGCACGCCCAAAGGCATTGGTCAAAAAGATAGCAAATAATGAGCAAAATAATTAAAAAGATATTTATATCAACTATAATGGTAAGCACAACATTCTCTCTGCTGATGGGTGCAGAGAGCATAGAAATCTCTCCTTCAATTGATAAAAAAATCTTTCATGAGCAGTATGTGTCAGTTACTGTTAAACTAAACAACAAAAACATCTCAAAAGTACTAATAGTTACTGACAAAAATGAACATTACCCCATAGAATTAACCACCCAATGTGACAATGTATGCTCCAAAATAATAAAACTTCGTCTTGGAGAGAACTCTATTCGCGTTGAGGGATATATTGGCGAGGAGCTGGCTTATGAAGTAAAAAATGAGCTCTACTGCGCCTCACAAGCTTTCAGAGAGTACAAAGAAGCTCCGATTAAATATAAAGAGCGCTTTTTTCACACCGATAAAAATGAAAAACTATGTGCAGAATGTCACGATATGAGCAATAATGAACAAAAAAAAGTTGCTTTTGTTGATGTCAAAGACTCCAACTGTTTTGTTTGCCATAAAGCAATTACATTAGATAGATATGCCCATGCTCCATCAGCAAACTGGCTATGTACAAGTTGTCATACCGGAGAGATAGAAAATAAGAGTAAAAACATAATTGAGAAATCTAAATTTATCGCTCCCAAACAGATTGCATCTGCTTGTTTTTCTTGCCATGACAAAAACAAGCAGAGTTGGGACACAAAAAAACACAAACATTTTCCAGTTGAAGCTGGAATGTGTACAAGATGCCACAACCCTCACTCTTCTGACAACAAGATGTTTTTGCGAGTAAATTCTAGCTTCTTATGTCTAGAGTGTCATGCCGATAAAAAATTATCCCAACAAATACGAGGAAACTCAAAATGTCCAGGAGAACAAAAAGATGGCTGCACGGAGTGTCACAATCCTCATGCGTCAGATTATCGCTTTTTATTAAAGTCTCCACATGTAGATAAAAAAATAGATAATAACATCAAAGGAAAATAATGCGTTTTACTCTTATGCTTTCATTTATTTTTTCATTTTCCACTTTATGGGGTGAAGTTGGTGCCATAAAACTCATTACTCCAATACCATCGACTATATATCACGAAGAGACAGCATCTGTTGTTGTTACTTTTGTCTCACCACTCATCGATGGCGTTATTATCTCTGCTGAATCAAACCAAAGCAGCAAAATTATTCGTCAAAAAGAGAGGAATAGTTACTGTAAAACGGTACAACTAGCTCCCGGAGAAAACAAAATAACTGTAAGTGGATTTGGAAAAGATGGGACAATAGAAAATATTTCAGTGCTTATTTTTCATGATATTGTGTCGGAAAAGATATACAAATATCCTCCAGAAAAGTATATGGAAGAGAGTTTTCATACTCCAACAAATGAACGGTTCTGCTCTTCATGTCATAAAATGGAGGTCAATGAGATTCCAAAGATTGCCTTTGAAAATCCAGCAGACTCTAACTGTTTTCAGTGCCACCAAAAACTCACAACGCGTAAATATGGTCATGCACCGGCAATAAACTGGCTCTGCACATCTTGCCATGAAATAAAAAAAGAGCTAGGCGATTCAAAGTTTACTCTCCCCTCCATGATTGGCAAAACATGCCTAAAGTGTCATGATAAAGAGAGCCAAAAGTGGGAAACAAAACGATTTCATCATATGCCAGTGGACTCAGAAAAGTGTACACGATGTCACAATCCTCACTCATCTGAGAATAAATTTTATCTAAAGGCTAAACCGTGGGACATCTGCACTTCATGTCATATAGACAAACGAGAAGGAAAGCATGTTATCAACACTTTTGGCAACAAAAATCATCCAACTCGCGATAAACCAGACCCTTCTCGTCCAGGAAAAGAGATTGAATGTATCAGCTGTCACAATCCACATGCCTCCGACTCTGCGTCACTTATAGATGCAAAAAGCCCAATGAGTATCTGCATAAAATGCCATAAAAAATAGCAAAATTCAGAGATTGTAGATTAGCATTCATTAGACAATAAATCAGATTGCACCTTTGCATAAGTATCATAACCTGCTAATTTTTTAACAATAGCAAGGGCAAAGTAGATAGAAGTAGCTGGGCCACGAGAGGTTATGATGTTTGCACTCTCTACGACCATCTGTTTTGAGTCATACCCTTCTGCTGAGATCTCATCTTCAATTCCTGGATAGCAAGTATACCCATCTTTGAGCACTCCTGCGACGCTAAGGGCATATGGAGCGGCACATATTGCCCCAATCTCCTTGCCTTGGATATTCATCTCCCTAAGAATATGATTAACAGCCTTATCGGATGCAAGTGTTTTAGTTGCATCCCATCCACCTGGAAGGACTATCATATCAAGCTTATCTGCACTCAAACCAGCAATAGATCGATCAGTCTGAATTACAATTCCATGCGCACCACGCACTAAAAGATTTTCAGTGAGTGACCCCATAATTACATTTATTCCACCTCGACGCAGTACATCTATGATAGTAATAGCCTCAATCTCTTCAAAACCAGTAGCAATAGGAACAAGAACTTGTGACATGTTAAACTCCATTTTGATAATTTGATTTTATCATTGTACTCTCAAATTATAAAATTTTATAGTTAGTTTTTACTTGATATATCTTTTATCCATCCCTCAAGTACTTTGTGAAGAGTCTCATTTGGAACTTCCAAAATAGAGATATCAAAATGATCATCAAACTCACAAACACCAATACTTCTGGGACGAACAGCTAAAATTTTACTTGTTGGAATCTCTTTTCCAAAACAAAAAATTAGATTTTTAGCATCAATTATCCCATCAGCCACAGTTCCATCACTAAAGGATTTTGTGTGTGAGAAGTGGTCAAAAATTGCTATAAAAGTAGCAATTGGATGAGACTCGATCTTTTGTTTTAAAAACAGAAAAATCTCATCAATATTTTTAAAACTTGTCTCAGTTTTTAAAATCTCCATTGTAAAAATTGGATATTTATCTTTAAATTGCATCTGTTTCATTTTTCTCTCTTTTATTTTATTTTATTTTATTATCACAAAAAAACTAAGTTAGCCTTTTATCCCATCCGCTCTTGGCGCCATTAAAAACCCAAAGAAAACTTTCATATAAAGCACAAAAGGTATCACAAAGAGAACTGCTGAATAAGCGTAAAACTCACTTGTGTACTCTGGAAAAAATGGAATCAAACCTCGCAGGAAAGTTGCTGCTACTATCAAACCTATCATGAGATGTGTGTAAATATTTGATGTCAGGTGTCGTCCGGTATGAATCCAGCCTATAATTATCATAACCACAAGATACGCCAAACCTATTCCACCACTTGTTATAAAATGTCTAAAATGATTTATTCCATTTATATTAACATTTAAAATATCCCACCCCATAAGAGCGTAACCAACAGAAAGCATCAGATAAATCAGAGCAAGATATATAACAAACGGTTGGTTTAAAATGAACTCATCTTTTAGTTTATAATCCGCTGTAATAGCGAGAATCGCGGCACCAGTTGCGAGTCCCAGCCAACCTAGTGCAGAGTTATTTGGATATAAAAACTCAACAATAGTAAAAAGTGAGATAGCGAAAATGGCAAGATTTGTTTTTGGCGGTCGTGAGATAAAAGTGTCATCTATCCCTTTGTCCTCCATCAACTCGTTCACTGCCTCCATGTTTACTCTTCTCATGGCCAAAAGAACCAAAACAACGATTGCTCCAGCGGCAACTTTTAGTATATCTAAACTAGAACTCTTTGCAAAACCAAGCTCAGATGCAAAGAACCATACTTCAATAGCAAAAATAGCCACAAGTGTGTAACCAATAGAAGCGTGTCTTTGGAGCTTGTCTAAAACCGCATCTTTTGCAAACCAGATAATCCAGCCAAGCATTGAAAGATTTAAAAAAGCCGCCAGATATATACCCGTTACATCAATCATCCAAAAGCTTAAGCGTCCAGCGAGCCATAAAATCATAATATATTTTAGTCTCTTACCGACAAATGGCACCATTCCTGGAAAAAGCTCAGGCAAACCTGTTGAGAGAAATGCCAAAGTTCCGGCAGTTAAAATCCCAAAAAGCATCTCATAAATATGCCAAGTTAAGATATTGCCGATAAAAGGGATATAAATCACACCACTCCAAAGAGCTCCCCAAAGAGTCATTGAGATTATCATATATGGAGCGAGCAGTAGAAAGATGGGTCTAAATCCATAAGCTAAATATGGCGGAATATCCTTCTCATCGGGATAGTAGAGATAGTGACTTGTAGCATGGAGTTTCTCTTGTTCTTGGCTCACTATTTCATCCTCAACTCAAATGTATCTATTATCTCTTCATCTTGAAGTATCTTTGCACTCTGCTCATAAACAAACGCATCATCCCTCTCATGTTGAGGCAGAGTATAAGAGAATTTTTTTACTATATGCCCCGGATCTGCTTTTAAAAGCAGTATCTCATCACTTAATCTTATTGCTTCCATCAAATCATGAGTGATAAAAAGTATACTAATCTCTTTTTTGCTTATCATATCTATAAGAATCGTTTGCAACTCTTTTTTAAGCCCTATATCAAGAGCAGAGAACGGCTCATCAAGAAACAAAAGTGACGGTTTCAGAACTAAAGCTCTGGCAAAACTGACTCTCTGCTTCATTCCACCACTCAGATCTTTTGGAAACTTCTCAAAATCTCGTTCCTCTAGCCCAAATCTAAGCGCTATCTTTTTTGATTCCTCTATAGCATCTCTTCGTCTGTATCCAGCCGCCAAAAGCCCCATAGAGATATTGTCAATTACATTTTTCCATGGAAGAAGTCGCGCCTCTTGAAAAGCAAAAGAGCTACTTACAAATGAGTTTGTAACACTTCCCTCCTGCACATCCATGAGGTCTGCACAAAGATGAAGAAGTGTTGTTTTACCGCCGCCACTAGGACCAACGATGGAGAGAACTTCACCTTTTTGCAGAGTAAAATTTATATTTTGTAAAATTTTTGTAAACCCAAAACTGTGGTTTAAGTTTTTAACCTCTAATCTCTCCATAATTCAACTTCTCTCTTGATAGGCTCTAGAATAATGTACTCAATAAACATAAGCGAGCCTATCATTATCACAACGATTGCTAGCGCAGTCGGCGTATCAAGCTGACTTCTTGCAACCGCCAGAGAAGCCCCTATGCCGTTGCTTGTAGCGAGTAGTTCCGCCATGATAACTATCTTCCAAGCCATGCCAAGTCCACTCACCCAAGCAGGAAAAACATAAGAAAATATATGCGGAAAATAGACATCAAAGAATTTCATGTGCCATGGAAACTTAAAACTCTTTGCCATCTCTTTTAACTCTCCATCAAGAGTACGAGTTCCCTGAAGTGCTCCAACAAAAACGATAGGAAACGAGGCTACAATTACCGTAAAAATTACCGTCTCATCGCCCATGCCAAACCATATCATCGCCAATACTATCCAAGCAATCGGTGGCATACCAACTAAAATAGTAACAATTGGGCGGCTCATCATCGACGCCGTTGCAAAAAAACCAGCCAAAAGTCCAAGAGAAGTGCCCAAAACAAGCGAAAGACCGAAGCCTATTGATGCACGGTAAAGCGTAGTTTTTATCTCTGTGATAACACTCTCATCACTAAGCATCACAGAAAGAGTTTTAAATGTCTCAAGCGGTGATGGCAAAACTAAATCGCCATAAACCTGATTTCCTGCGTCCCAAAACGCAATGAAAAGAAGTATGGAAGCAACCGCTCCCCAGCCACTCCAAAGATAGGCAGGAAAATCTTTAAGGATTTTTAGCGCAAATTTCACTCTTACAGTCCGTAGTAGAAGCTATTTTGCGGTAGTTTGCCACCTATACTTTTTGGATCTTCACTTTTTAGCACATTAAAGAAAAACTCCAACTCTTTTTTGGAATCCACCGCACTAACATTTTTGAGTCTTACATGAGAAATCGAGTCAGCTACGCCATCTGCGTTTAACATAGAAATCGACTTTGCAACAAGCGCTCCAGCCTCTTTCGGATGAGATTTGTACCAAGTGAGCGATTTGTCATACTCCTCTTGAAATCTCTTGATAACATTTTTATCTTTCATCTTACCAGTTACCGCTACACCAGCTTCAGGAATATCGCCATTTGTATTAAACACCCTGCCCCACTCATTTTGCAGGTCCACACTTCTGTATAAATCAGGTGCAACCATACTGATTGGGAAAGATTTTGTCTTACGAAGAGCCATAGAGATAGCAGGTTCAGCCAATAGCGAGTGGTCAATTCTGCGCATAATCAACATCTGCATAGCATCTATCGGGCTACTTACATAAACCAGCTCAAAATCTTTTTTAGGGTCTAAGCCCTCTTTTTTAAGCAGTTGCATAAAAACAAGATCTGGCATGTCAGCGCGAAACGGAACCGCTATCTTTTTGCCTCTGAAATCTTTTAGTGTTTTCATCGTACTATCACGGCTAATCATGCCTAAAATACCCCATACAGAGACATTTAGCAACTTTATATCTACGCCCTTGTTGTTTAAAGTTGCCGCTGTGTTTGTGGGAAGTGCCACAAAATCAACTTCATTTTTGATGGTCATGGCACGAAGTTCATCTGGATTTTTCCACAATCTAAACTCAACCTTGTTGGCAACATCTTTAAGTGCTCCTGTCTCAATCATATGCAAAATCGGATGAGAAACAGATGCAAAAGGCCCTGCGATAACGATTTTATCAAGCTTTTCACTAGCTCCAGCTGTGTCAAGCAAAAGTGTAACTACCATAAAATATATATAGATAATTTTTTTCATTTTTATTCCTGATTTTTAAAGTTTAACATAATAGCATTCTTTGATAACTGTTATCATTGACTTCAATCAATATAGCCATTTTATTTTTTGGATGATGTTAAATTTGCTTATAGAGATGGTGGACCCTAGCGGGATCGAACCGCTGACCTCTTCACTGCCAGCGAAGCGCTCTCCCAGCTGAGCTAAGGGCCCAAATTATTTTGGAGCCACTATTATATGACATAGTTGTAAAAAAATCAACTATTTTAAACAGATATGAATACGGATTAACTAAATTTTCAATAATAAAAGATAAATAGATAATTTACTACTATTAAATTTTATACTTATAATTAATATTTAATTTTTTTATGTACAATTGAGGAGAAATTACAAAAATTGAGCAGAAATGAAATACAAAAAATCCATTATTTTAACGATTTTACTAGCTTTAAATGGAGACTGCGCTTCGCTTAGTCTAGAAGAAGCAATAAGCAAAACGCTCAAATCTCACCCTGACATGCAGATTGCAAATCTTAATCAACAAAGCACAATACTTGATTCAAAGAGTACACTCTCCGCTTTGCGCCCAAAGATAGATTTTAACGCAAATTACTATCCAACCAAAACACTAGTAATGCCATCCGCTGGCACTTTTGCAACTCGTCAAAGTGATGCACTTCACGCTGATATTACTGCGAGCTATACACTTTGGGATGCTGGACGCTCATGCAACCGTTACAATGCAGCACTTCTTAAAAATAGAGAAGCAGATTCAAATCTTGATGAGGCTAAAAACACTCTCGTTGAGCAGGTAATCGCTCGTTATTACACTTTGGCATATCTAAAATACCAGATTATCAGTGCTGAGCAGTCCGTTGAGTTTTACGAAGCTCAATACTCTCGCTCAGTTAATATGCGAAAAAGCGGGTTAAGAACAGAAGCGGATGAGTCGCGTTTTTTTGCCTCTTTAAGTGAGGCAAAAGATAGACTTGAGTCAGTTCGCACAGAGACACAAAAAGCCAAACTCTCTCTTGAACTTTTAGTTGGAAACGATGAGGCATTGGATGTTGAAAAAGAGGAGTTAGAAAAATTTTTAAGCACTATAAAAGTAGTTAAAAATGCAGATACCCTCAGGGGACAACTATCTGAAAATAACCCAAGATTAAAATCACTAAAAGCCGTTATTGAGCAAACAAAACTAAACTCAAACGCAAGTGATAAAGAGGGCTATGGAACTATCTCTCTTATGGCATCTTATGGCTATGACGACTCTATCTCATCTTATGATAGCTCACAAGTTGGCGTTGTTGGTGTAATTCCAATCTATGATGGCGGAAAACTCTCCTCTCAGGCACAAAAAAGCCGTATTGGCATCTCTAGCGCACAAAAAGAGTATGAGAGCAGAGAGAAAATTTTATGGCAGGAACTCTTTGGTGCTTATAGTGATTTTTCTCGTTTTGATGAGACTATTGTCGCTAAAATGAGCGTAATCAACTCAACACAAAAAGCTCTTGATCTAATCACTGGACGA
This sequence comes from Sulfurimonas sp., assembly GCF_028713515.1. Taxonomy (GTDB): domain Bacteria; phylum Campylobacterota; class Campylobacteria; order Campylobacterales; family Sulfurimonadaceae; genus Sulfurimonas. The sequence goes on from NZ_JAQTOD010000001.1 coordinate 769,171, forward strand.
TACACACAAGGACTAGCAACATTTGTGGATGTGCTTGAGTCTCGTAGTGTTTTAGATAATGCACAATCAGAACTCTCAGCAGCAAAACTTCAAAAAGTAGCTGCGTGGGCACATATGCAACGACTATTAAATCAACCTCAAAACTCTATTGTTTTAGTACCATAAAGGATTTAAAAATGACATTTAAAAAAATTAAACCATTTATTGTTGGCGGAGCAACCGTAGCTTTGATTGCAACAATTGGCTACAACAAAGTATATCTGCCTAAAATAACACACGAATTTGCAATGCCAACAGAGAAGGCATTTATGCAGAGTATCAGTGGTGTCGGAACACTTGAAGCAAAAGAAGTTATCACTCTTGCCCCTAAAACAACTTCCAAGATAGAAACACTTTTTGCAGATGAGGGCGACATAGTAACAAAAGGCTCCATACTTGCAAAAATGGAGCTCTCAGAACTTGATGCAAATCTAAAAGAGAGTTCGGCAACAATTGAGAAAAATCGTGCTCAAATGGCTTCTCAAAGAGCACAAATAGCAGATTATCAAGCAAAAAAAGATTTAGCCGATGCAACGCTTGCTCGTTATAAAACTTTGATAAAAGGTGGATATGTCACTCAAGCAGAGCTAGATAGCGTGGAAGCCTCAGCAAGAAGCGCAAACGCGCAACTCTTAAATGCCAAAGAGACTCTTAACCAATCCCAACATGAGATAGAGCGCTCTATCGCATCTCGCGGTGCACTTAACGCAAAAGTTGATGATTTGTCTCTTCGTTCTAGCATTGATGGGATAGTAATCTCACGCGACGCCGAAAAAGGAAGCACCGTAAATACTGGGATGAGTGTTTTTAAGATTGCTGATCCTAAAAAAGTATGGGTAAAAGTATATATTGATGAGCATCAGGCTGGAGCGTTAAAAGTAGGACAAAAAGCAATCGTAACCCTTAGATCTATAAAAAACCAAGAGTTTGGAGCTACCATAAGCAGAATTAGCGTTACAAGCGACCGCATAACAGAAGAGAGAGTTGTCTATCTTACTCTAGATAAAAACCCAGACACTATTCATCTCGGCGAACAGGCTGAGGGTAAAATAATTATCTCTTACTACCCAAAAATATTGACTATGCCAGCCAATACGGTCATTTCAACAAAAGATGGTAGTGGGGTTTGGATTGAGAAGGATTCAAAAGCTGTTTTTTATCCGCTAAAAGTGATAGAGCGAAATAGCGAGGGAGAAGTTGCTGTCTCCGGAATAAACAAATCACAAAAAGTAATTATTATGGATGAGAGGGAAGTTAAAACCGGAGACAAGGTTCGTTTATGATTAATCTCGCTCAAAGAGATATTGCCCACTCTTTAGGTAAATTTATAACAACCGCACTTGGTGTTGGGATGCTAATCGGAGTAGTTTTGATTATGCTTGGCGTTTATCGTGGACTAGTTCATGATGCGATGATTGTGCCAAATGACATAGCGCCTAATCTGTGGGTTGTCCAAAAAGATACGCTCGGACCATTTGCTGAAAACTCAAGAATGCACGAGGATTTTAAATATTCACTAAAGGGATTCTCTGGAGTAAAAGAGGTTAACCCGCTAACTTTTCAGAGTATTCAGATTCCTCAAGGTGTAAAGCCTGTTCGTGTTTTTGCGCTTGGCTATGACACGCGTACTTCATTTCAACCATATCACCTCATAAAAGGGCGTCCTATTGCTACGCCGTTCAATGAGATTATTGTAGATTCTAAAACAAATTTTAAACTTGATGACTCTATTAGCCTTGGGCGTAATATCTACAGAGTAGTTGGACTAACACATAAAGCGGTTTCATTTGGTGGCGATCCTATGATTTATCTGGATTTAAAAGAGGCGCAAGAGTTGCAATTTCTCTTTAGTAATGCGCAGATTCGTAATGACCGCGAAAGACAAAGTGCTTCCAGTGCAACAGCTATGGTAAACAGTTTTACTTTAAAACTATATCCTGGCATAAATCCAGCAGAAGTCGCAAAAGAGATAAAGCGATGGAAGCATCTTGAGTGCTTTAATGCCAAAGAACAAGAAGACATCTTAACCAAAAATGTTATAGAGCGCTCTGCTAAACAGATTGGAATGTTTACGGTTATTTTACTTATAGTCGCCTCTGTTATCATTTCACTAATCATCTACACTATGACAATTGGAAAGATAAAAGAGATAGCCATTCTTAAACTCATCGGCGCTTCAAACTTTACAATCACAAAAATGATTGCTCAACAATCACTTCTTCTTGGTGCTATTGCTTTTATTGGTGGGAATATTTTTGCTCAACTAACCGCGGATAAATTTCCAAAAACAATCATTTTGCTCACAGATGATGCTTTGAAACTCATGGTTGTTGTTATTATTGTCAGTATTTTATCATCGCTCTCAGGCATAAGAACTGCGCTTCGCATAGATCCTGCCAGCGCGATAGGAGGGTAAATTGAGACAGAGTGTTATAAAAATGCAGAATATCAGTAAAACTTATGGAAGCGGTGATAGTGCAGTAACTGCAATCAAAGAGGCTTCATTTGAGATATACGCAGGTGAAACGGTAGCTCTTTTGGGACCTAGTGGTTCAGGAAAGACAACACTCATCACGATGATTGGGTGCATTACGGAACCTAGTGGTGGCAAACTACACTTAAATGAAAAACTAATCTATGACACAAAGTGGCAGATCAAAGACACTCGTCGCCTACGCCGTGAAAATATCGGTTTTATTTTTCAATCGCACAATCTCATCCCTTTTTTAAATGTAAGAGAAAATGTAACTATTGTACCGCAAATGAATGGTGTTGCCATTAAAGATGCAAACAAAAAAGCAAAAGAGCTTCTGGATTATCTCGGAGTTGGAGAAAAATTAGAAAATATGCCCTCTCAGCTCTCAGGCGGACAAAGTCAAAGAGTAGCCATCGCAAGGTCGCTATCTAACAATCCAAAAATTATCCTAGCCGACGAGCCAACAGCAGCACTTGATGGACAACGAGCACTCTCGGTTATGCAACTGCTTAAAAAACTCTCAGCTGAGCAAGGAGTTGCAATTGTAGTTGTAACGCATGATGAGCGAATGTTGCCACTTTTTGACAGAATTTTAAGAGTTGAGGATGGATTTGTTAAAGAAGATAAAGAGATTAAAGAATTTAGCTAAAATTGCAAATAAATATAAAATTTTTATAGGCAGTTATGAAAACAGATAAATTATCAAAAACAGAAATTATTATAAACCAACTGGATTTAAATGAACATATAAACTCTTTTAAAAGTTTTTTCTCAAGAGAGAGCGAGCTTTATATCGAGGGCGACCAAGAGCTTCACTATCGCTACATAAAGGCACTTGATGCTATAGAGTTTAAGGCACCGCCAAAGGTTGCTGACTTTACAAACATAAAACTTCATCTACTAAAACATGGTATTTTAAACTTTGAGCAGATTTTTGAGATAGTAAAAGTTGTTAGATACTTTCGCTATTTTAAAAGCAGGGAAGTTGATGGAATCATCGGCGAATGGATGAGTAAGTTTGTTATAGATGTAAAGTTCACAGAGGTCGAGAAGTATTTTACTCATGATGGAAAATTTGAAGAGAATCTGGACACAAATCTTTTTGGTTTAAGTGCGAAGATAAAAGAGCATAAAAATAACATAAATGACTCTCTAAGAAGACTTACAACCAGCTCAAAACTCTCCTCTTATCTCATTGACACGCAAGTCCATCTCATAAATGATGAAGAGTGTCTTTTGGTTCGTGGCGGTTTTAACCATGTTCTAAAAGGTGCTCTTATTGGACGAAGCAGCAGCGGTGGTTTTTATGTCTCTCCTGACACTATCTTAAAAGCAAAAGAGCAGATTCGCTATATAAATCAAGAGCGAGAAGCCATCTTTTACAGTTATGCAAAAGAGTTTTCTATCAAATTTTTTGACCTTCAGCCATTCATATCTTTCATAGACAAAGAGTTTACAAAGTTTGACAACTATCAGGCAAGAGTTCTTTTTGCAAGAAGTTCAAATTTGCAGATTGTTAAGTCAAAAAAAGATTCAAAGATTGTCTTAGATGGCTTTATCCACCCTGCTCTGCATAAAGCAAAGCCCATATTTGTGGACTTTTCTAAAAATATTTTGATGATTACAGGTGTAAATGCTGGTGGAAAAACTATGCTCTTGAAATCAATTCTATCATCTGTGTTTATGGCAAAATATATAATTCCTATGAAATTAAACGAGAATAACTCACATATTGGCTCATTTAAAAACATCCTAGCTATTATTGATGACCCTCAAAATGTAAAAAATGACATCTCAACATTTGCTGGACGGATGCAGGAATTTTCTAAGATTTTTGATTACAACAACTCTCTTGTTGGAGTTGATGAGATAGAACTAGGAACCGATAGCGACGAAGCAGCGGCACTTTTTAAGGTTATGCTTAGCGAACTGATACAAAGAGGACACAAAATAGTTGTAACAACCCATCACAAACGCCTAGCCGCACTAATGGCTGATCGTGATGATGTTGAGCTTATGGCGGCTATCTATGATGAAACAAACAGAACCCCTACTTATGAGTTTATCCATGGGATTATTGGTAAAAGTTACGCATTTGAAACTGCGAGTCGCTATGGAATCTCAAACAAGATAGTTAGTGAAGCAAAGAAGGTTTACGGCGACAACAGCGAAAAACTAAATATACTTATAGAGCGAGGCTCACAACTAGAGAGAGAGTTAAGACAAAAACATAAAGTTGTTGACGAGAGAATAGAAAAGTTAAAAATACAAGAACTAGAGCTAAAAGAGCAGAGACAAAGAGATTTTGATGAGCTTCAAAAACAGAAAGATTCCCTAATTCACAGTTATGAGATTGCCATAAATGAAGCAAAATCTGCCGCAAAAGCTGGCGATATCAAAGCTATTCATAGAGCTATGGATAAGGCAAACAAAAAGCTGCCTCCTCCGCCAAAAGAGCAACCAAAAGTAGATGTTGCGTTTAAGATGGGAGATGTTGTAAAGTATCACGCCCAAAAAGGGACAATAGTTGCTATTAACGATAAAAAAGATGCAATTATAGAGATTGACGGAATGAGAGTCAGAGTCAAAACAACACAACTAAAACATACTAAAATAGTAAGCTGCAAGCCAAATACCGATATAAAAGTAAGTGTAGAAAAAAGAGCTGGATTAAAATGCGACTTGCATGGTCTAAGAGCCGATGAAGCAACAGAAGTGCTTGACAAATTTTTATCAGATGCGCTGCTTGCTGGCTGGGATGAAGTTATAGTTTACCATGGCATCGGTACTGGAAAGCTCTCTTATGCAGTTAAAAATTTCCTTAGTGTTCATCCTAGTGTTAAAAAGTTTGAAGATGCACCGCAAAGTATGGGTGGATTTGGGGCTAAAATAGTATCGCTTTAGTTACTATTTTATTGAAATTTGATTCTCTAAATCTACTATATGTCCATGGTTATCATGATGTATAGTTATTAGTTGAGTATCCATTGACTCTTTTAGTTTCTCACTATCTACTTTGAAATAATCTGCATACTCATCAAACTCATAAATCAGATGTTCGCTTGGGGCAACATGTCGGTTTAACCATGACAAAATAAATAAAACGATCGGAGTAGCGACCAACATCACTACTGCGTGTTCAAATGTTACTGCCGAAACTTCATCAAAAATAACTGATGATATCTCATCAGCAGGTGCATCCAAGTTAATCATTTTATAAAAAACATGAAATAGTGGTTTCCAAAGATATATCCAACCAGCCCACAATAAAACAGTCACCGCGTCCCAAACCAATTTCTTACGAAGAGGCAACTCATGGCGCTTATTGATAATCAAAGTTTCATGATTCATATATCAACCTTCATGGAGGATTTGTCTTCGGTGTTTGTTAGCTGTTGATGAACACCCCTATCTGGACTAACCCATCTAGCACGAGTTTTTTTGCCAAATATAACCTTTGGAAGCGCAACAACGGCCGTAAAAAGATTTAAAAACCAAAAAGCAAATGGATACCAAATCATCCAAAAATAATTTTTTCCCAAGCCTTTATCATAATGACCATCTAGCCATTTACTAATTGCAAACTGTATTAGACATGCGCCAATCAAAATTACGCTACCTTGATCAGGCAAAATTGGTGATTCATTAGGCATCAGATAGTTAACTGGAACAAACAGACCAACAATCCACACCAAGATAACCAAAACCATACTGTAAGCCCAAATCATACTCAACATCAACTCAATCATAAGCCCCCAAAGATGTGTCTGTTTATGCAAAAACAGAACTCTAAAGTTTTTAAACATTACCTGAGCACCACCCATTGCCCAACGAAGGCGTTGATTCCATAATCCTTTGATAGTCTCTGGCATTAAAATCCAGACTAAAGATTTAGGCTCAAAACGAACATCCCAACCATTTCTCTGTAGCTTCCATGTTATATCAATATCTTCAGTCAACATATCAGGGCTCCAGTAACCAACTTCATGAACTGCAGATTTTCTAAAGCCAGCAATTACACCAGAAATCGTAAATAGACGCCCAAAGCTTCTTTGTGCTCGCTTTATCATACCAACAATAGAAGAGAACTCTCCAACTTGTATTTTGCCAAGCAGGCTTGTACGGTTTCGTATTCTTGGATTGCCAGTTACGGCTGCTACTTGCGGATAATGCACAAAATGTTTAGCCATCCAGTAGAGGCAATATGGATCAATCAGGGCATCTCCATCTATGCAAACAAGATACTCATATTTTGCTAAAAGTGCTCCAGCTTGAAGCCCTAATGCTTTACCTTGATTTTGTGCTAAGTTGACAACTTTCAGTCTTGGATTATTTTTTGCAAGCCCCACCAATATCTCTAGCGTGTTATCTTTGCTTCCATCATTGATAGCTATTACCTCAAAATCAGGATATATAACATTAAGAGCATAAGAGATTGTCTCAATAGCATTTTGACCTTCGTTGTAACATGGAATTAGGATAGATACGCCAGGCCAACTCTCGCCAACTTCGAGTTCTGGAATCGTCTGATTAACATACTTTCTCTCATTTTTAAAGTAAAAAAATATAGCGCCAATCATCCATAGAGTTGACATGAAGAGCGGATAGTAAAATACATAACCAAGAACTGCATGCCAAACAAAGTGCCACAATACATAAAAATCTGTCAAAAACTATCCTTACTTATTTGATGTGACATTGCTTGGCACTATCGTGTGCATTCGTAATGGTTTTTTTGTAAAATCTTCTCTTATTGCATCTGCATTGGGGATGTTTTTATACTGATTATCAGGATAATACGCGATGTGATGCACACCTAAGTCATAAAGATGTCTTATGGTCTGACTAAGCTCAGAAGATGAGATAGCCTCACTATTTTTTCTCCAATCTACACTCTGCAGCTCCATAACCGTGCGCTCTAAACCGCACTTATCCTCTTTTACTCTTTTTACAATATTATCATAGAACTCTGTCGAATTGCTTGCTTGTTCCATATATGGCATCGCCATAATCGCTGTGTAATCATATTTTTTTATTGAATCTTTTAATGACTGAGCATACCACTCCTCTGCGTTATCACTTAGTGCAACTTGTGCGTATAGATTGCGAGCTGTCTTGAGCCCTGGTTGCTCATTTCTTACAATCTGAGCCAATTCCATTGCAAAATCATCCAAATACTCAGTTTTGAGTCTTGTCCACTTAGCAAACTGCTTTTTATCTGCTCTTATTTTGGCAACACTTTGTGATAATCCCCACTTCTTGTATTGCAATCTAGCTGCTTTGCTGTCATCTTCAAAATCAGACAGAGTCACATCATCATGAAATATTATTCCATCAATATAAACTGATTTTGCCAAATCCTCATAAATCTCTTTAATCACTTTTTGTGCTTTTGGAGAAAATGGAGAGAGTCGTGGATACCCCATGTTTAGGTGGGTTGGATCAACTTGCAGTGTTACTACCAAATCTTTTGCGGCAGGACTATTTTTAGGTAACTCCCAAGCTATGACAGGCATCCAAGCATAGATTCGTTTCACTTGTGTGCGAGTTGCTATCTGCCAAGATACTCTGTTGAACAGATTGGCGCGCATTGGTATATTTCGATTTGGAAAATAGACATAATCCGCCGCACCATTGGCATCAGGGTCGGCGAAGGCTTGAAGATAAACTGTATTTATTCCCAGCTTTTTTATTCTATCAAGCAAACCACCGAGATTTTTTTCTTGTTGATTTGGATCTGGATCATAAATATAATCTAAGTCAATATGCGCCGCCTTTGTTGTGCGAGCATCGTCTGTGAAATTAGCATTTCTCACCAACATATTTAGTTTTAAATCAGGAAGTGTCATTTTCCCTTCAACCAATATTCGTCGAAGTCTAGATAGTGGCGTAATCTTTGTGTTACTTCCATCATCTAGCGTTAGTCCAATAGGCATCCCTAACTTATTTGCGATTTTAGTTACTTTGGTGTTATAGTATCCATATGGCCAAACCATCACGCGAGGTTTTTGTCCTGTGTATTGCTTTAAAAAATTACTGTTTTCCAGTAAATCATCATGAACTCGTTGTTCATAACATGTCTCATCCTCACAAACTTGTTTATCTGGAAACCATTGACGAGTTCTAACTGCCGGCTGTTTGTTGCCTTGAGGATTTCCAAGTATCCCTTTGTGTGCTAAATATGAATGACTAGCAATCTCAACTAAACCGCTAGCAACCATCTCTTTAATCTCTTTTTGACTTAAAAACTTACTTCGGTCAATCATATGCCCATCAAAATCCACCTTCTCTTTTGACTTTAACCAACCGCCAACAAGCGCGATTACTGTTGGAATTTTATATTTTTTCAAAACAGGATAAGCATTGGCATAAACAGACTGATAACCATCATCAAAAGTAAGCAAAACTGCCTTATCTGGCAATAATTTTGAATTTTTTCGATATCTTAAAATATCATCCACACTAACGAAGTGGTATCCATTATCTATAAACCAGCGTATCTGCTCATTAAAATGTTCTGGAGTAACCGTATATGTTGAGTCTAGTGTCTCGCCTTTAGCGGCTATTTCGTGATAACTTAGTATTGTAAACTCATTGACATTTTGATCTCTACTGCAAATATTTGGCAACTCGTTTGCCACCACAGAACCGCTCACAACAACCATTAATGCAAAGATTAGTTTTAACATTGGTTTTAACATACAGTATCTCTCTTCACTATTATTAATATAACTACACTCATTGGACTTTTATAAAAATTTATATTTATATTGTATCTCAACTCCTCTTTTAAATCTCCAATATTTTAGTAAAATTATCGCTAATATATAGTTTTTACAGCAAAGTGCTTGCATAAATTGATTAATTTTTATGGTTCTGATAAAATGTACTCACAAGGAATATAGTATATGAAAAAAGTAGCGATTGTTGGCGGTGGAGCTTCTGGACTTATTTGCGCCATATTTTGTGCCAAAGAATCTTTGATTGTGGATGTTTATGAGCAAAACTCAAGATGTGCCAAAAAGATTTTAGTCTCTGGAAATGGGCGTTGTAACATAACAAATAAGAATCTCTCATCAAGCGACTATTTTTCAGAAAATTCATTATTTGTAGAGTTTGCCATAAAAGAGTTTGGATTTATAGGATTTGAAAAATTTTGCCAAAGCATAGGTCTTTTACTTGATATCAAAGATGATGGACGAGCTTATCCGCTGAGTAATGAGGCAAAAAGTGTCGCATCACTTCTTGTGAACCACGCTAAAAATCTCGGTGTAAATTTTCACACAGACACAAAAATCTCTGATATAAAAAAACTTCTGTATGACTATGATGCGGTAGTCGTCGCTACTGGCTCTGAAGCAGCCTCTCATCTTGGCGGAAATAGAGATGGAGTTAATTTTGCACAGGAGTTTGGACACAACATCATTCCCACTTATCCATCACTAGTTCAACTACATTTAAACTCTCAAATAGCAAAAAAAATGAGCGGAGCCAAAATTGATGGTGAAGTAACGCTGCTTATAAATAATAAAAAAGAGCTCTCATGCAGTGGCGATATACTTTTTACAGATTATGGCGCCTCTGGTTTTGCCATCTTAGATATCTCTCAACGAGCAAGCATTGCTTTAATGGAGTTTTCAAGCGTTGCTATAGCCATAAATCTACTTCCAAAATTTGATGCTCAAAAACTGTCAAACCATATAAATAAAATGGCTTTATCGGAGCCAAAATTTAGCATTATTGATATTTTAAGCGGACTTATTCCTATTAAAATCGCAGTTGGAATATTGGAAGATTTAAAAATTCAAACATTAATAAGCGGGGATGAAATCGGGATAAAACTCAGTAAAAAAATAGCAAATTCTCTTTTATCTTGGCGCTTTGAAGTAACAGATACACACAGTTTCCGTCACGCAGAAGTAAGCGGCGGTGGAATCGATACAAGCGAAATAAACCCAAAAACTTTTGAATCGCTAAAACAAAAAAACCTCTACTTCTGCGGAGAAGTTTTAGATGTAGTAGGTCGCCGTGGCGGCTACAACTTCGCCTTTGCATGGGCAAGCGGGTACTTAGCGGCTAGGAATATAGCAAAATCATAACTACTCTTTAGCTCTAAAATAGTCTAAAGCTATCCGCTTTGCCTCTGCTCCGTTTGCTCCCTCGCCTTTTATATTAAAAACAAAAACTTTTCCGCTTTGCCCGTTTTCTATAAAACCGACAAACCATCCTATACCGCCGCAGCTTCCCGTTTTTGCGGCGATCGTGTATCCATCTTTTTTTTCTATGGTCATAATATCTTTTACCGTATTTATGTTCTGTTGCAAAAACAAAAGATCGTTGCGAACAAATCTCGAGAGAAAATCAATCTGTTCATTCGGTGAGATGGCAAGACTTCCGCTTCCTAACCAAAAGTCGCTAAGAGTGCGTGATGTATCCATATTACCGTATTTAGTCCCCTTAACATATTCTGCCATTCTCTTATAACCTATGCGTCTTGCCATCTCTTGATAGAACCAAACGGTAGATTCCGCGATAGCCGAGCGCATAGAGTGATCACGATTCCACGCCTCATACTCACGCACAACCCCATCCCACTTTATACTCTCATTCTCATCTTCTACGGCTTTTACTTCAAGAGCTATCAAGCTGTTTAAGATTTTAAATGTAGAACACGGCGAGTATCTCTCATTTTCACGCTCTCCGAAAACAACTCTTTTAGAGCTGTTTAGATCTAGTATAACAGCACTTCCGTCATACTTTCCAAAATTTGGTTCGACTGCAAAAAGAGCTATCTGGATGATAGAAAATAGTAAAAACTTTAGCATAAATACTCCTTTGCTTAGCTCCCCATCCCATTGAGCTGATTTGCAACATACATCGCGTGGTTGTCCGTCATGCCGACGATGTAGTCGATAACCCTTTGGTACATATTGTAGAGACTCTGAGTTTTTTGAGGTCTGTTTTCGCCCATAAGTTCCAGTGCTCTCTTGTTTCCAAAAGAGAGTTTTGTCTCGTCGCCTTTTTTATAAAATTCGTATGTGGCATGCATCAAGTTTTCTAGCAGAGTTTCTATAATATTGTAAGCTCCGAGTTCTAGTTCTATCTTTCTTTTTTCGTTAAATATTTTTGCGCTTCCAAGCCGTTTTGCTTCTTTGATGGCGGTTTTAAACTCATGTTTTTTAAAGAGTTCAATCAAATCTTTCGGCTGTTCATCGCTTACTACGGCATCAAAATTCTCTTCAAAAATTTCCATCGTATGAACGGCTAAAAGGTGTATGGATATAGCAACAAGTCTTGAGACTTTTTTAGTATCCTCAATGCTACTCTCTGAGTATATTTTCGCAACCTCATCTTCACCGCAGATAAGGGTAAAGATATTTTTTAAATCCGTAAGCGTTATGATTTTCAGCTCTAGTGCATCTTGCAAATCCAACAAACCATAGCAGATATCGTCTGAGGCCTCCATAAGATAAGAGAGAGGATGTCTTTTAAAAGTTCCGTCTGCTCTAATCAATCCGAGTTCGCTAAAAAGGAGTTTAAAAAAAGCAGATTCACTTTGAAAATAGTTAAACTTTGATTTACCGATATTTTTGCAGTTGCTTGAAGAGTGCGGATACTTTACCAAAGCTCCGAGTGTCGCAAAAGTAAGATTCATTCCGCCGCCAAAAAGATTATTTTCTATTTGAGTGACAACTCTGAAACTTTGAGCATTTCCGTCAAGATGGATAAAATCTTCTATCTCATTTTGTGAGAGTTCTTTTAAAAAATCCTCATTCCTATTTGTCTCAAACCACTCTTTTATAACCTCTTCTCCCGCATGTCCAAAAGGCGGATTTCCGATGTCGTGTGCCAAACAAGCAGTCTGGATGATGTATGCGACATCGTAAGGGTTTATCTCTATGTGCGGATACTTTTTACTCAAAAATTCTCCGACCCTAAGCCCTAAACTTCTGCCGACACTTGCAACTTCAAGGCTGTGTGTTAATCTGTTGTGAACATGGTCGTTTTTTGAGAGCGGATGAACCTGTGTCTTTTTTGATAGTCTTCTAAATGAGTTTGAAAAAATTATTCTGTCGTAGTCTTTATGAAAACTGCTTCTGTAGTACTCCTGATTTTCATCCTCTTTTATCTCGCTATGAGAGTAGTATCTTTTTTTCAAGAGTAACATCTGCCACATTTTGTCTCCGTATATAGTGGTTTTATGATGTTATCATACAGAAACAAAACTTCAAAAATAGAAATTTCAACCCTTTTTGGATAGACTACCCTACTAACCTCATACAAAGGATTTAAACATGTCGACAACACTTATTGTTTTAATTGTTATTGCTCTTATCTTAGTTTTGATCTACAACTCTCTTGTTGCAAAAAAGAATCAGGTTGAAAATATCTTTGCAAGTGTCGATACGGTTCTTAAAAAACGCTACGACCTCATCCCGAATCTTGTTGCATCCGTAGGCAAATATATGGAACATGAAAAATCACTTCTAGCTGAGGTTACAAAGCTTAGAGCTGACGCTTCCAGACCAAATATCAATGAAGCACAAAAGATTGCACTTGATGCAAAAGTAAGCTCTGCTCTTGGCTCTATTATGGTGGCAGTTGAGAGTTATCCTGAGCTAAAAGCAAATGAAACTATGATGCACCTGCAACGCTCTTTAAATGAGGTTGAAGAGCAGATTTCTGCGGCAAGAAGAGCTTACAATCAGGCAGTAACAGACTATAACAACGCTATTGAGATGATTCCAACTAGTATAATGGCATCTATCATAAACTACAAAAGAAAAGATGTTTTTATTGTAATCGAGAGTCAAAGAGAAAATGTGTCAGTTAAAGAGCTTTTTAACTGATGTTATGCACTAAAACAAATTATCTGTTTAACATATGAAAAACATAAGCGAACTAACTGATTATTACTATAAGGAGCTATTTCCACTCCTTCAAAAACTAGAAACCGACAGAACAAATCTAAAACATAGAGTTATAGTAGTCGGGGTAATCATAGGTGCAATCGCAATTATTATAGCCTCTATACTCAAGAGTCATTTTGAGATTGTTATTTTTGCATATATTGGAATTATGACGATTTTATACAAGTCAATGACCAAAGATTACACAGCGGAGTTCAAACAAGGCGTCATCAAACCACTTATTGGCGAAATTGGAGAAAAGCTTATCTACTCGCAAGATGGGTACCTATCTGAGCTTATATTTGAGCGCTCAACTCTTTTCAACAAAGCAGATAAATTTAGCGGAAACGATTTAGTTAGAGGCGAAGTTGATGGCGTAAATATTGAGTTTTCAGACATTCACGCACAAGAGAAGAGAAAAAACTCTAAAGGCGGCTCAGAACTTATAACAATCTTCAAAGGGCTTTTTATTGTCTCTGAGTTTAATAAAAACTTTATAGGCAAAACAGTTGTGCTTCCAGACTCCGCACAAGGCACATTTGGCAACATCATCGGTAACTGGTTACAATCAAAAAATGCTTCAAGAGATGAGCTTGTAAAGATGGACAGTGTGGAGTTTGAAAAAGAGTTTGTTGTCTACTCGTCCGATCAGATAGAGGCAAGATATATCCTCTCACACTCACTTATGGAGAAGTTTTTGCAGCTCAAAAACAGATCACAAAGAAGAGTATCCATCTCTTTTGTTGGTAGTAAAATCTACATAGCAATCTCTTACGACAAAGATCTCTTTGAGCCAGTTGTCTTTAGCTCGCTATTGGATCACAAGACGGCAATGGAGTATGTAAAAACGCTTCACTTAGCTATTGGCGTAGTAAAAGAGTTAAAATTAAATGAGAAGATTTGGAGTAAAAAATGAACAGTGAACTTGGAATATTTAAACAGAGTATAAAAGATTTTTTAACGAAAGATATGCTTAAACTCGCCACCCTGCCCTTTATTTTTACGATTATTTTGATGTTTGTACTTTTCTTTACTTTTTATGGAACTCTAATCCAGCACATAGGCGTTCTTGACTTTCAAAGCACTCAAACAACTATCCAAAACGGCGTCCCTCACACTGAAAATATCTCAGCAAAGTTTGATGGAAGCACTATTTTAAACTTCCTAACAACCCACATATTAGCATCTTGGATGGCATCGTTTTTACTTTTTTTTGTTGGTATGATTTTCACGCTCTACATCTCTGTTTTTGTAGCCATTCTAGCCATAGGATTTCTAACTCCCACAATTCTAAAAAAAATCCATCAAAAACATTACAATGATGTAGAGATGATTGGTTACTCAAACATCATTGAAGCGATGTTTTTACTTGTCAAGTACCTCTTTTTTATGATTTTATTTTTCATAGCCTTAACGCCGTTTTACTTCATCCCTATCATAAATATCATAGCTTTTAACCTCCCACTCTACTATTTTTTTCACAAAATGATGCTCTATGACATCTCATCAAACATCTCAACAGAAAAAGAGTTCAAACAGATAAGCTTTTTTAATTCAAAAAGTTTAAGAGTAAAAACCTTAACGCTCTACCTTATATCTCTAATCCCTTTTGCTATATTCTTTGGAGCGGTTTTTTTTGTCATATACTTGGGACATAGCTATTTTCTGGAAGTCAGAGGGATTCGCGCCACAAAGAGTATTGAAGATTAATCTCTATCTTCCTTATCTGTGTCTTTCATAACCATAGCCCTATATGCTTCATCTTTAGGAACCAAACCCGCCTCATATAAAAACTGCGATGGTAGGAAATTTGTTTTTTTAATCTTGTCATATTTTGCATAGCTTAGGTAGAGTATATCTTTTGCTCTTGTCACTGCCACATAAAATAGTCTTCTCTCCTCTTCGAGCGAGCCGCCTCGTTGCATCAATTTTCTATTTGGGAATCTTCCATCCATCAAATCAACCACAAAAACCTCTTTAAATTCCAAACCTTTTGAGGCATGCACACTCAGCAGATTTACTCCCTCGCCTTGCGTTAAATCTGACGAGCCTAAAATCATGGCATTTAAAAACCTATCATGTTGCGAGTATGGCTTTGAGAGTTCTTCCAAGAGAACCATTTTTCTGCTTATTCTTGAGAGTGACTCCTCTTTTTGTTTCTCATCTATCGTGCCATCTTTTAGTGTTGATCTCTGGTTTGCTAAAATTTCAGAAATATTTTTATATATGGCGGAATGTGAGATCTTTTTTACAATAACACGAGGCTCTTTTACACCTTTTAAATCACGAAAAAGAAGATAAAAGTCATATAAAAACATAGCATTATCTTTCGTGAGCTTTGGATGTTTTAAAATCGGGTTCTTCATGAACTTATCTTCAAATCCAAGTTTTGCAAATTTTCCAACGCTTCCAAGCTCCAAAAAATCATCAAACAGTCCTAGCTGCTGGTTTAACTTTCTCTTTTCAAAAGGGTTGTTTATAGATTCATTAGGCGCATAAAGTCCATAAAACATGCTCCCATGTCCAAGAGTTTTTAGCCCGATATAAAGCTCTTTTGCCGTGGCACTCCCCACCCCTTTTGCAAACTCAAAAAGGTGTATAAACGACATCATGTCCGCCTCATTTACAAGCAGAGTATAGAAATCCAAAATAGCCTTAACCTCACGAGAGTCAAAAAAGCTAGTTCCGCCCTTTCTTTTACATGGGATTCCAAGTTCACGAAGTCCAACTTCTATGCCATCCGCAGAGGAGTTGTTTCTAAAAATTACCGCTATCTCTTCTCTTGGGGTCTGAGAGTCCCTTATTTGCGCCGCCATGGCATGGTACTGGTCAAAAAGTTCATCATACGCCAGAAGCTTTGGAGCCTGAGAGTTCTGTTCTCTTGTAACTTCTAATTTTTTTGGATAAATCCTCTCATTATGTTCTATAACTCTCGTGGCAAGAGAGAGAATAGGAACGGTTGAGCGGTAGTTTTTTGTAAGAGTATGAACTGTTGCGTTTGGAAATTTTGTAGTAAACGAGCCGATAATTGAGATATCAGCACCATTAAAAGCATAAATGCTCTGGTCATAATCACCGACACAAAAAATTGAAGGCAGATTCATCGCATCTATAAGAGTTCCTTGAAGCGCATTTGTATCTTGATACTCATCAACAAGCACCTCTTTATAGCCTAAATCTCTGTTCTTGCACATCTCTCTAAAGTGCAAAAGCAAATCATTAAAGTTTACAAAACCATACTCTTTCTTTAAACTCTCAAACTCATCAACTATATCAGCATAAATCATCGCAAAAAATTCATGCTCCGGGTACCTATTTTTAACCCAATCCTCAAAATGGTTCTGCAGTTCTGTATTTTGGTAAAAGGAGTAAACATCATAAAGATAATTTCCGCCATAAGGTGCCACCTCTGCACCGATGTGCCCAAACGATCGTTTTTCATAAACACTTCTAAAGAGAGTTTTTAGCTCTCTCTGTTGTTTTAAAACTATCTTTTTATTATCTTTTTTTAGCCATCTATAACTAACTGCATGAAAAGTCCCGGCGTCTATCTTTGAGGCAATATCTTTACCAAAATAGTTAGCAACCCTATCAATCATCTCAGCTGCCGCTTTATTGGTAAAAGTAAGAAGCAGGATTTGTGAAGGCTCTACACCTTGCCCTAAAAGATAGGCGATACGACCAACTATAGTAGAAGTTTTACCGGTACCGGCAGAGGCGATAATGAGGTTTTGAGGCTCTTTGGAAGTCGCTGCTGCATACTGCTCTTCATTTAAACGAGAAAGTGGCAAATCAACTCCTACAAAGATTTTAAGAGTGAGATTGTACTAAGATAAGCTTGATTTTGATTTATTGCAAAAATGCTCCAAAAGGAGCATCTTGGTTAAATTTGAACAAATGCAGATGGTTTAACGCCACATACTGGGCAGTTTTCAGTTGGCATTCCCAACTCTATATAGCCACATATAGGACAAAGATAAATTCCTATCTCTTCAATATCTTTGCCCTCTTTAACTGCCGCAAATGCTTTTTTATAAAGCTCAGCATGAACTTTCTCGGCTTCAAGAGCATAACCAAACATTTTTTTTGCTTTATGATTTTCTGCTACTGCTTGCTCATACATTGGTGGATACATATTTTCAAACTCATAAGTCTCCCCACCTATTGCTGCTTCTAGATTTTCTAGCGTTGAGCCTATCTTGTCCATCGCTTTTAAATGTCCTTCTGCGTGGATTTTCTCTGCTTCTGCCGTTGTACGGAAAAGTTTTGCAATATTTGTAAATCCATCTTTTTCTGCCTGTTTTGCAAATGCACTATATTTTTGGTATGCTCCGCTCTCTCCGCTAAACGCTACTTCTAAATTCTCTTTTGTATTTGGCATATTTACCCCTAAATGTTTTGCTAATTATTCTATCTCTATTAAACTTAATTAAAAAGAGTTCTAAATATTTAGCATTGATAGCTAATTTCCTTTTACTTGATTTCTTCCACTCTCTTTTGCTTCATAAAGCAATTCATCTGCCTCTTTAAATAGTGCGTCCATGTTTCCAAGCTCAGAAGCATAACCACACACTAGCCCCATAGAAGCTGTTATATACTTGCTCGCACTGCTATATTCATGAGTTATTTTAAGATTTTCAATATCGTCTCTTACCCTATTTGCAAACAATAAAGCTTTCTCTTTTGTATCTACCTTATAGACAAGCCCAAACTCCTCACCCCCCAAACGAAATGCCATATCACCTGCTCTTTGCAAAGATCTTTTCAAACAAGCCGCAAACTTTATAAGCACATTATCCCCCGCTTGATGTCCATAGTTGTCATTATACTGCTTGAAGTGGTCTATATCCATCAACAAAAAGCAAACTATTTTGTAATCTCTTTTTGCGTCCTCTAATATCTTTGGAAAAGTATTATTAAAGTGTCGTCTATTAAAAATATTTGTAAGTCCGTCAGTGATGCTTATCTCTTCTATTCGCTTTTTATCGGTGATATCATAACGAAGTCCTTTATAACCTATGATTCCACCATCTTTTGAGAGGCTTGGCTCTATAATGGCATCTACCCAATAATATCCGCCATCTTTTTTGCGGTTTTTAATCTCTCCTCTCCATACTTTTTTATGGGTAACTGTATCCCATAACTCTTTATACAAACTATCAGGCATACTAGGATCTCTTAAAATTCGATGGTTTTTTCCTAAAAGTTCCTCTTTTGTATATCCAGATATCTCACAAAAAGCTTGAGAAGCTGCAATGATATTTCCCTTCGTATCAGTTGCAGAAGAGATTACATGTTGATCTACAATCGCATTAAATTCACTAATTTCTTCAATTTGTTTGAGGTTTAAAAAAATATTGAGCACTTTTATACTAAGTTCTTCAGGTAAAATAGGTTTTATAATAAGATCGTCTGCTCCATGTTTATATAGCTGTACTTTAAGTTCATCTGCACTCTCACTTATTATAATAATGAGTACTAATTTAGTAAATCTACTATCAGTTTTAAGTACTTTTGTAAACTCTAAGCCACCCATTATAGGCATATTGTAGTCACTAATAACCAAAGAGATGTTTCTTTTTTTGTCTAAAATCTTAAGGGCTTCTTTTCCATTTTGTGCCACCACTACACGAAGCAAAAGTTTTTCTAAAATCTTCTTTACATACAAAGCCATACTTTGAGAATCTTCTACTAAAAGCACCTCTTTATCTCTTGCATACATCAGCCCATCTATGAGCCTTTTTAGATAAAACAAACCATTGGTATCTTTGATAACATAATCTATAATATTTGAGTAAAGATTACTTTGTAAAAGTGCACTTTGAACATTAGAACTAAAAACAATAGTAGGTATATTTTCTTTTGCCAAATAGTTCAACATCTCCATATCTGGAGCATCTGTTAAAATTAAATTAGTCAAGACCACGAAAACTTTGTGTACTTGCATAAAGACTTGCGCTTCCGCCATAGAGCTTGCCTCATATATCCCCAAGCCAACAATAGGTGACAACATCTTTCTAATAAGGTTTAAAGTTACTTTTGAACTATCAACAACTAGAATTTTTTTCATCTTTTTACAACCTCAAAAGAACTGCTAAACTAGACAATTAAAATAATAACGAAAGCACATACCAACCTACCAACCTACCTAGCTTCTTATAAGTTTAATTTTATATCAATAGATTGTATTCCTTGTATTCTTTAGGCATTATTAAATATATTTTCATTCCCATCAGTAACATATAAAGCTCATAAAACTCTTGTCTAAGCAAAGCCTCACTACACTTTAGCTACAATCGCGAACTTTTAAATTAGAAAAATCAAGGTATTTAATATGTCGAACAGCTACGAACCACAAGAAACTGAAGATAAATTTTACAAAATTTGGGAAGAGAGAGGCTACTTTGAAGTAGACGCAAACAGCGCTGTCGTAGAAGAAGGGAAAACTTTTTCTATCATGATGCCTCCTCCAAATGTAACTGGTCGTCTTCATATCGGTCATGCACTTACATTTACACTTCAAGATATTATTACTCGATATAAAAGAATGGATGGATATAAAACTCTTTGGCAACCAGGAACAGACCATGCGGGAATCGCAACACAAAATGTGGTTGAAAAACAGCTCCTAGCCGAGGGCACTACAAAAGAAGAGATAGGTAGAGAAGCATTTTTAAAACGCGCATGGGAGTGGAAAGCAGAATCTGCTGGCATCATGACAAGCCAACTCCGCAAAATGGGTGTAAGTCCTGCGTGGAAAAGAGAGCGATTTACTATGGATGATGGGCTTCAAAAATCCGTTAAAGAGGCTTTTGTTCATCTTTACAATCAAGGGCTAATCGTTCGTGGAAATTATATGGTAAATTGGTGTACACATGATGGCGCACTTAGTGATATAGAAGTTGAGCATGAAGATCATGATGGAAAGTTTTACCATATTCGCTACCCATTTGCCGACGACAGCGGATTTGTAGAGGTTGCAACTACTAGACCTGAGACCTACTTTGGAGACAGTGCAGTTATGGTTCATCCTGATGATGAGCGTTATAAACACTTAATCGGTAAAAAAGTAAAACTTCCACTAACAGATAGAGAAGTGACAATCATCGCAGACACTCATGTAGCCATAGATTTTGGAACTGGCGTGGTTAAAGTTACTCCCGCACATGACCAAAACGACTATGAAGTTGGAAAACGACATGACTTAGAGTTTATCACTGTTTTTGATGAAAAAGGTATCTTGAATGAGTACGCTGGAGAGTTTGAAGGTTTAGAGCGTTTAGAGGCTCGTGACATCATAGTAAAGAGACTTGATGAAGAAGGCTTTATAGTTAAAATAGAAGACCATAAACATCAAGTAGGACACTGTTACAGATGTAAAAACATTGTTGAGCCATATATCTCAAAACAGTGGTTTGTAAGAAGCGAAGTAGCAAAAAAATCTATCAAGAAAACAAACAACGGCGAAGCTAAGTTTTTCCCTCCTCACTGGATAAACTCATATAACTCTTGGATGGGAGATTTGCGTGATTGGTGTATCTCTCGTCAACTTTGGTGGGGACATCAGATTCCTGTATTTTACTGCGGGGATTGTGAGCATGAGTGGGCAAGTCTAAAAGATAGTGAAGAAGCATGTCCAAAATGTGCCTCTAAAAATATCTCTCAAGACCAAGATGTACTTGATACTTGGTTTAGCTCAGCTCTTTGGCCTTTTTCTACTCTTGGATGGGGGAATGGCGATACAGACATGGACAAACTCTTTAGTTCAAAAGATATGCAAGAGTTCTATCCAAACTCACTCTTAATCACTGGCTTTGATATCCTCTTTTTCTGGGTTGCTAGAATGATGATGATGGGTGAGAGTTTTATAGGCGAGTTACCATTTAACCATATCTACCTTCACGCGCTTGTTCGTGATGAACATGGTCAAAAAATGAGTAAATCCAAGGGTAATGTTATCGACCCACTTGATATGGTTGAGAAGTACAGCGCTGATATTCTTCGCTTCACTCTAGCAATCTCGGCGGCACAAGGTCGCGATATCAGAATGAGTAATGAAAAACTTGAACTTACTCGTAACTTTACAAACAAACTTTACAACGCGGCAAAATTCTTACAAATGAATGTTGAAATATTTCCAGATCTAAAAGGTTTTTGTGTTGAGAGTTCACTTGGTCGCTACATGTTATCTCGCCTGAACATGGCAACTGCAGAGGTTCGTTCATGTATGGATGAGTACAGATTTAACGATGCAGCAACTGTGCTTTATCGCTTCTTATGGAATGAATTTTGTGACTGGGGAATTGAGCTTAGTAAGGCAGATAAAGGCGCTATTGTTGAGCTTGGAGCGATTTTTAAAGAGGGAATGAAGCTTCTTCATCCGTTTATGCCGTTCATTACAGAGTATCTCTACCATGAACTAAGTGGTACTACACTTGAAAGCTCTGAGTCTATCATGATTAAAAAGTATCCTTTCAAAACAAAAAAACGTCAAAAAGATGAGGCTAGATTTGAACTGATTATGGACGCCATTATCTCCATAAGAAGAGCCAAGATTTTAGTTGATTTGGCAAACCAAAAGATTGAGAAGGCTTTTGTTAAGATAGATAGCATCAGCGAAGATGACAAAGCTATGATGCTTCCGTTTATCGCAAAATTGGCGAAAGTTGAAATTATTGAGTTTTGTGATGCAAAAATTGCAGATGCAGTTAGTGATATTGCGGATAGCTGTGAGACATTTATCCCAACCAAAAGTATAGATTTAGCACCAATTATCAGCCGCCTAACAAAGCAGAATGAGAAACTTCAAAAAGAGATAGATAAGCTGGTTGGCATGCTAAACAATGAACGATTTGTAGCAAACGCGCCAGAGGATGTTCTGGCTAAAAACAGAGAACTTCTAGCTGACGCAGAGAGTAAGCAAGCAAAAGTCGCAGAGCAGTTAAACTCTCTTATCAAATAATATTGGCTCTGCCCCTTATGGGTCAGAGTATTCATTAAGTTCTAAACACCTCTATTTTAGCATGAAGAGCGCCTGTCATAGAGTTTAAATGTTCGGCAGCAGCAGCAATCTCTTCAACATTTCTAGCATTTTGTGAAGAGATTTTATTTATCTCCGATACTTGTGTAACAATAGACTCTACATCTAGTCCAGCCTTTTGAAAATCCATAACGGTTTTATCGCTTGCCATCACTGCCTCTTTTACAATCGAAACGCTCATATTTATATTTCTCTCAACATCTGAGGCACTATCTACTAATCCCTGAATCTCTTGCGAATTATCACTCATTTGGCCACTCACATCCATGATGGACTGCACTATTATATTTATAGTTGCATTTATCTCAGTAAGTGAACGCTGTGTTCTTTCTGCTAGTTTTCTAACTTCATCAGCTACAACCGCAAAACCTCTACCATGTTCGCCAGCCCTTGCTGCCTCTATTGCCGCATTAAGCGCAAGAAGATTTGTTTGGTCTGCAATATCAGAGATAATACCTAAGATATTTTTTACTTCATTTGCTTCATGAGACAGAGTTTGCATTTTTCCTGCCAACTCCGTCTCAAGTTCTGCACTCTGTTGCACTTTTATTGTAAGCAATACAATTTCACTTCTTGCAGAATCTAGATTGTCATTTGCTCTAATAATATCCTTTTTACTCTCTTGCGCATCATAAATTGCTCTTTGTATCTCATCTTTTACATCATTTGCCTTTTTAGTTGCCTTGTCTATTACGATTACAGACTTACCAACATTTTCTCCAACTCCAACTGCAGTAGTGGATAACTCATGGGCAATAGAAGCATTTTCGCTTGAACTTATTTTTGAGGTTTCTATAAGATCTTTTAGTTTTAAAATAAGACTATTAAAACTCTGCGCCATTTGAGAAAGCTCAAGTGGCGCATTCTCGTCAGCCTTTATAGTTAAATCATGATTTGAACCAATTACAAGAAGTGTATTTTTAAAATCATCAATTGGTTTTGAGATAGAATATTTCACAAGAAAAAATATAAAGAATGCAAAGATAAAAATACCCACAAAAAGCCCAATCGCTAACATTGTTATGTTTAAAGAGGCTTCTTCTATTTTTCTATCTATTTGATTATAAATATTTTTATATAACTCAATTTCAACTTCTCTAAGCATATCAATGGAAGTTGTAGCATATGAGAACCAAACAGATGGTTCAACTCCAAAATTACCACTCACTCCTTTTGATTTTGCTATATCAATCATAGCAACTGTTTTATCTACAGCCTCACCTTTGTAGCTATTTTCATAAAACTTCTTAATTTCATCAGGCGCCAAAGCAATAAACTTTCTTATGTTTACACCATATGCACCAAAACTTCCAGAAAATTTAAAATATGTATCTCCAGTAAACTCATTCTTAGTGAAAGCACCATTTAAATTTGCTCTTATTTGACCTAAATTCTCTTTTGCTGAAGCTAAATGAGTATATGCTTGAATCGTGTTTCTGCTTTGTCTATCTTCCATATTTGATGGGATTACCGTTGTGATATCTACAATAGAAACAATAATTTTTGTAAAGTAGGCTCCGGTATCAGGAGCACTTATATTAAGTGAATCAATAGAAGTTCTTTTTTTACTAAATTCATTTAAACTGCTTAAAACAGAAGTGTCTCCTTTTGTTTTTTCATATATCTTATTAACTTCAGAAATTGCATTATCAACTTTTCCTCTAATATCAGATAGTTTATCTGCATTTTTTACTCCGCCACTAGCAACAAATCCAACACTAAGACCTCTTTCTATCTGCATAAAATGGATAGCTTTTGCCAAAGACTCTGCTTCTAGAATACGATTTTTTGTTATCTCAAGATTCTCTTTTACACCAATATCGTAAGCTATTTTACCTGCAGACAACACCAAAACAACCAAAATTGGAACTACTGTCAATGCAAATAATCTAATTTTTAAACTTATACTCTTCATCATGCCTCGTTTGTTTGAATTTTATTTTTTATAATCTAAAACACACCAATAAATCAATTCACCAATCAAAGATTTATCCATTTTACAATAGAAATTTCACCTATGCTTTATTATGAAAAAGTAGTTATCTAATTCATATGTATAGTAATATCAAAAGATAACTTCTTATTCTAGCCCACATACTAAGTATAGTTAACCTCGGCTTTAGGCTCACCAAAATAGTAACCTTGTGAGTAGTCAATTTCAAGCTCTTCAATTTTTGCTTGGACTTCTGCACTGTGGACAAATTCGGCTATTATTTTTATATTACTTTTTTTACATAGAAAAACTATTGACTCAACAATAATCAGACTATTTTTATCTTCTAAAATATTTTTTATAAATGAGCCATCTATTTTTAGATAGTCTGGTGAAAATTCCAAAAGCCTAGAAAAATTTGAACTTCTACTTCCAAAATCATCAATTGCAATTTTAAAGCCATGATATCTAAGCGAATTTAGTTGTAATAAAATTTCTGGTGAATCTAACGAATCTATATCTTCAAGTATCTCCAGCACCACTCTGGATGGATTTATATTATATTTTCTAGATTGTTTCAATAAGAAATTCTCTAAATAATTTAAGTATAAATCTGCATTCGTGATATTAATAGAAAACTCATAATCATTATTTGAAAACATTTTAAAACTCTGCTCAATCATCGTCCTTGTAACAAGAGACAATGTGCCCGTAAGCTTTGAAGCCTCCATAAACCTATATGGAGAGATAATAGTTTCCTCATCGCGAATTCTTACCAAACACTCATATTTTTCTATTTTTTTTGTTTTATTGTTAATTATTGGTTGAAAAAATGGCTGCAAGCTTTCATTTTCAAAAGCATCTCTTAATTTATTTATCCAATAAACATTCTCTTTTTGTTTTTTTATAAATTCAGAATTAGAATCATATATCTTAGATGATCCTCTGCTGTGTTCTCTAAGTTCTTTTATAGCCGTTCTTGCATGGTTTAGGATATTATTTCCTTTGCCAATCGAGATACCAACACTAATAGAAGCTTTAACGGAAATATCATCAACATCTATATCTATTTGATTGAAAAAAGAGATCATTGATTCTGCCATATTAGATAATTGCTTTGTGTCTAGCATCTCTAAATTAACAATCGCGAACTCATCAAAATTAATCCTAAATACTCTTGAAAGTGCTGGTTTTGAGATATCTATAAGTCTTGATATTTCTATCAAAACCCTATCTCCAAAGTCAAAACCATACATATTATTGAAATTACTAAAATTATCTACATCAACTAGAAGCAGGTTTGCGTACGGAATCTCATCCAGATATTTTATAAGAGCAGATCTCTCATCTATATCTACAATTTTGCCACAGTTCATTTTTACTTCAATCTTTTTTTACAAAAATAAAGCTTTGCGGTTTAACTGCTTTGTACTTTGGCATACTCATACCAATATTTGCATTAATGTATGTTGGATCAGCTACCACAAATTGCTTAGCTTCAACATTTACTTTATCACCGTCTAACGGCACATAGATAGCTGTTGCCATATGATCATCATATTTCACACCAACAATCGACACATTAAAAAGTTCCTTCATAAGGTATGAGTATAAAATAGCACGGTCTTCACAATCTGATTTGCTAAAAAAGAGTGTCTCTTGCGCAAACATAACCTTTTCTCTACCAAATTGTTGATCATCTTGCTCATACACAAAAGATTTTTGAACAAAACTAAGAACAAAATTCATAGCATCGCTCGCCTGTTTACCGTCTATATATTTTTTAAGTGCAGGAACTAGAGCTTTATATGTTGCAGTATCAACTGGTGCATTAAAAAATGTATCATAGTCAGCTTGAGGATAAGTTGCCATAAAATCAATTAAATTTTTATTGTAGTTATATGGAACTTTATACTCTTTCCCAGCTTGAGAAAAACTCAAAGTTTTACTCTCTAATTTTTGTTCAAATTTTGGAAGTGAATCTAGAGATAAATTCAGAGGTTTCGTAGATCCTGGGTAATCTTGCTCATAAGAGTAAAGCTTTCCTACACTCCCTTTTGCATAATTATCAACCACATAGTACTTTTTACCTCCAAAGTTATAACTTGGAGTTGAGTATATAATCTTTTTTGAGTAGTGCATAACCACAACATGCTTCTCTGCAAAACCTACTTTTACAGCGAAACCGAGCTTATTAAAAAGAAACCAACTAAGAAGCTTTGCATCATCTTGATCTTTGTGGATTGCATTTGAAAGCTTCACAACAAGCAGATAAATACCCCAATCATTAAGATTCATCTCTTTTGAAGTTCTAATGACATCAGAGACTAAATCTTGATGTTCACTAGATGCTGCCGCACTAAAAAAGTTTGATATTCCTTGTTGATTTTGAGGATAAAATGAAGCTTTTTTAAGCTCTTTTGAAACATTAAAGCCAAGAGTGGAGCCATAAAATTCGATAGTTATATCTTTTTGCTTTATAGCTTCAGCTATTTTTTTATCAATCTTTGGCTCTGCAATTACTATTGGGAGTACTTTTGATATCTCTTTAGATGGCGTTTTAACAGCCTCTTTTACTGGCTGAGTTATTGGTTCTTTTACGGCTTCTGGTTCTATGATTTTTTTAATTTGAATTGTGATTTTTGGACCAACTGGTTTTGCTTCCATTGGCTTGGCTGGCGGTATCTCTTTTGGTTTTGGTTCTTTATAGAGGGGTGTTCCCTTATAAGCTTCATAACCCTTCCATTGCTCTTCTAAATACTTGTTAAAGGCGTTGTCTCTCTCATCTTTATATGACTTAAAAGAGTCGGCTTGTGACTTTTTAAAATCCTCAAAACTATCTTTTGCACTAAGCGCACTAAACGATACTATTAATATTAAACTAAAATGGCCAAATAGCTTGAATAATCTTGGTTCCCCAGCCCTGTTTTGTTGCACGCTCTACATCTCCCTCTGTTTTATATAAAATTTTTGCTTCACTAATCTTTGAAGAGCTAATCTTATTGTATTGGTCAATATCATATGGGCGGATAACACCACCTATTTGTATCATCTGCTTTTGATCATCAACTAAAATTTCTCTCTTTCCAGAGATAAAATAATTCCCATTTTGTAAAACTTTTATTATTCTAGCCGAAACAGTTGTGTTAAAAGCTGCGTCTTTTGTGGCACTTCCTTGCCCTTTATAAGCATTGTTTGAAGTACTATTAAACCCAATATTTGCTAATCCGTTTACCTTCCCAACAGCAGAACTAACTGCCGCATTTGCGCCAGTTGAAGTAAAAGCGCCACCACCCAAAGCCGATGTATCACTCTCGCTTAGCTGTTTTGAACCAGTGTTTGAACTTTTCGCACTCTCTGAAATCACAACAGTTACTATATCGTTGACATGCATAGCTTTATGATCTGAAAAGAGTGGATTATCGCCCTGCCCAAAGATACTACCAACTGCACCAAAATCTTTTTTGTCTTCAAGTGAAGGCATCTGCTCAACATAAACCGGCGGTTTAAAATCCATCTCAGGGTCTGTCAAATTTGCAGTGCATCCAGATGTAAAAAGTATAACACAAAAAGTTATGGTATAGAATAAAAAAGTTTTTTTCATAGTTATCGCTTTAGTTTTTTGTTATAATGATAGCAATAACAGTTCCACAAAAAGGCATAAATATGAGCTTAAGAGAGAAAATTAGTGAAGATGTAAAAGAGGCAATGAAAGCCAAAGATACAAAAAAAAGAGATGCGTTAAGACTTTTAATGAGTGCTTTTAAGCAGATAGAAGTTGATGAGAGAAAAGAGTTAAACGATGAAGATATTATCAAAATCATACAAACTCAAGTTAAAAGAAGAGACGACGCAGCTTCTCAGTTTAAAAGTGCGGGACGAAATGATTTAGTACAGATAGAACTTGATGAAATAGCTATCTATATGCCATACTTACCAAAACAACTGAGTGACGATGAGTTAAGCAGTGCTCTAAAAAAGATAATAAGCAGAGTTGGAGCAACAAGCGCAAAAGATATGGGAAAAGTTATGGGTACTGCCTCGAAAGAACTCTCTGGAGTAGCAGATGGAAAAAGAGTAAGTGAGTGTGTAAAAACTCTTTTGAGCTAAACACCATCTGCAAAACTACTTTTACTATAAGCATTAAGCCTATAGTAAAACGGTATTTTAAAAATCTTCTCCCTGGAACATCTCTGCTTTGAACTCAACTATTTTATTTCTTCCTGTACTTTTTGCCACATAAAGGGCAGTGTCAGCATACTTGATACATTTCCAAATAGTATCGCCATCAGTTGGGAATTTAGCCATTCCGATACTCATTGTTTTTTTGAGTTTTTCACTATGTCCAACATCAAAAGAGAGAGCCGCAAACTCAGAATGAATCTTTTTAGCTACCATCATAGCGCCCTCATCAGTAGGATTGTTGAGTATGACAACAAACTCTTCCCCACCATAACGGATTGCCAAATCAGCTGAACGAATATTTTCTTTTAATACTTTAGAGAGAGCCACAATAACTTTATCTCCGACATCATGTCCATATGTATCATTGACCATCTTAAAGAAGTCAACATCAATCATCATAATTGTATAGCCTATTTTATTTCTGTTTGCTTGACTCATAATCTTGTCAATAGTCTCTTCTAAAAATCTTCTGTTATATAATCCAGTCATACCATCTCTAAGTGAAGTATCTCTTAATTTCTCCATAAGAATCTGACTCTCTATAACAGGTTTTGCTGCTTCTAAATAGTGTTTAATACTTGCGATATTTTTTTTCATCATATGCACTTCATCTATATTTTCAGATGTCATTGACACAGTTAGAGAAATATCATGATTTATGTTAAAAGGTATACAAACATAATTAATATTTTCATTAATGCAAGCTTGACACAAGTTTGGAAACTCTGTTGAAATCGTTACACTATTTGTTCTGTATGCTCTACAATTTGTTGCATCTTTATTTGTTTTCTCAAAACATATATTTTTATCTTCGGTACTAAAGATTAACTTTCTCTCAGAAGTAATATTGTTTGTCTCATAAAAAGCAAAATGACCAACATGATATTTTAGTTTTAAAATATCTATAATTCTTCTATAAACTTCATCTTTTGAGGCATCAAGCTCTATGGTTTTTTTGAACTTATATATATCAGAGAGTTCGTTGATGATTGTTTTTGCCTCATGAAGTGGGTCTGCCGATGAGACACATCCTTGAGGGATAAAGGTTGCAAGATTGTACTTAATATCACCGAAAGTCTCTTGCATTTTACTAAAGAGTGAGTTCATCTGCTCAACAACATCTTTAGCATCTCCGCCGACTTTTGTCTCAAAATTATGAGTAAAATCTCCACTGTATGCTTTTTTAATACCATCTTGAAGATTTGAGAAGAGTTTCATATATGGAGAAACATATCGGTTAATCAGGAAAAGAACGACGACAATAAATAGTAAATTGATACCGAAAATTTTCAAAATAGTCATCATGCCACTATTTCTCATATCACTTATATCAAACTCCATGCTTACAATTCCAAGCGTGTCACCTTTTTGCACATTATGACAAGTCAAGCAGTTTGTATCACCAATTGGAGCTGTTGCTTTGTATGGAATTGTTACCCTGAGTATCGTACTATCTGCGTTTTCTGTTATCTTCTTTATACTATTACCACTTAGCAGAACTTCTTTATCTATTGCATCTCTTACATTTTCAGTATAAAGACCTTTTCCATACTGCTTAACAACACCTTCTCCTCTTGCTATCCATAATGACTTTACATTATTACTTGTTTCAATTTTATTTAAAAAGTATTCTCGTTTGTCCATTATGCCATTAACCATATGAGCCGTTAGCCCGTCTTTTACAATATTGGCGGCCATCTGTGATTTTTCAATAGCGCTATTTATACTATAATCTCTAAAGTTGAGAGAAATATTAATTATCGTAGCCGCCGTTAAGCCTAGCAGCATAAAAGTTACAACGAGTAAAAGTCTTGCTTTTGTGGTCATTTTTAATCACTTTACTAAAAAATTTATTGCTTATATTATCTGAAAAAAATAAAAAAAGACTTTAACACTATTGACATGTTTTTAATTATAAAACTACTTTTTAATGCTATTTATTTTAATTCTATTATCAACATTATAAATTCTTATAAAGAGAGAGATAGAAATATAACTCTCTTAAAAATATTATTTTTTCAACCCAAATAAGAGTTATAAAATAGATTTAATAGTTCAAATAAAGTAAGTAGATGATAATATTTCGGCTCATCGACAAGCTTGCGTTTAGAGCAGTCCAAAAATATAAGAAAAATTAAGGTAAAAAAACAAACATGAATTTAAAAGATAAAATTTTAACAGGCAAGAGAGTCTCATTTGATGAGGCATTAACCCTATATGATATAGATTTGTTTGATTTGGGCGATTTGGCGGATAACATCAGAAAAAAGATGCACGGTAAAAAAACATATTTCAACATAAATCGTCATATAAATCCAACCAATGTTTGCGCAGATGTGTGTAAATTTTGCGCATACAGCGCCACTAGAAAAAATCCAAACCAATACACTATGACTCATGAGCAGATTATGGATATTGTAAAAGATATAGATTCTCGCGGGATAAAAGAGGTGCATATTGTCTCTGCACATAACCCAAATACTGGGCTGGAGTGGTACTTAGAAATATTTAAAAAAATTAAAACTGCTTATCCGCATCTTCATATAAAAGCACTCACTGCAGCTGAAGTTGATTTTTTGTCTCGCGAATATGGCAAAAGCTATGAAGAGATTCTTGATTTGATGGTTGAAAATGGTGTTGATTCTATGCCAGGTGGCGGAGCGGAGATATTTGATGAGAAAGTTCGTGACTTCATCTGTAAAGGCAAAGTTACATCCGATCAGTGGCTTGATATTCATCAAAAGTGGCATGAACGCGGCAAGAAAAGTAATGTTACTATGCTTTTTGGACATGTAGAGAGTAGAGCAAATCGCATAGACCATATGATGAGAATCAGAGAGCTTCAAGATGTCACTGGCGGTTTCAACTGCTTCATCCCGCTTGTTTATCAGACTGAAAACAACTACCTAACCATAAAAGAACCACTGACTGCAAATGAGATTTTAAGAACCATGGCAATCTCTAGAATAGTCTTAGATAATGTACCAAATCTAAAAGCGTATTGGGTTACTTCAACTATAAATCTAGCTTTAGTGGCGCAGGAGTTTGGTGCAAATGACCTTGATGGAACTATAGAAAAAGAGTCCATAAATTCTGCTGCTGGCGCAAAAAGTGCAAATGGAGTTGATCTGGATGAGCTTGTCGGGGTTATAAAAAATAGTGGTTTTACGCCAGTTGAGCGCGATAGTCTATACAATGAGATAAAAGTCTGGTAATTTGAGGATACAAAATTGAGTACATTAACACGAGAGACAAAACTAACACTTCTTTATATATTTATAGCTCTTCTTTTCTCTATTGCGGCTAGAATGATTTGGTACTACCAATTTTATGGCTATGAGCCATTTATACATGATGGTCAGTTTATGATAAACACAAATGATGGCTACTATTGGGCAGAGGGAGCAAGAGACATCTTAGCTGGACATCATGAGCTAAATGATCTATCCCCAGTCACCGAAGTGGTATCAAAATTTGCAGCATTTTTTGCTTATATATTGCCATTCTCATTTGAAACCATTATCCTTTTTATGCCAATGGTGCTCGGCTCTCTTGTTGTAATACCAATAATTCTTATAGGTAAAAGTTTAAAAAATCTAGAGCTTGGTTTTATTGCTGCACTACTGGCAAGCATTGCAAATAGCTATTATAATAGAACAATGATAGGCTACTTTGACACAGATATGCTAAATATAGTTCTTCCTATGTTTTTATTGTGGTCAATAATTTGGGCAATAAAAACAGACGAAGAGAAATATCTGCTCATAACAGCACTTGATATTTTAGTCTATAGATTGTGGTATCCACAGAGCTATTCACTGGAATTATCATTTTTTACTCTTATACTCTTTTATGTGCTAGTTTTTGATAGAAAAAATTTATTTAACTATAAACTCTTAGCAATTATGATGATTGCTATGCTAAACATTGACATATATATAAGATTTCCGCTGATTACTGCTATATATTTCGTATATAAACAGAATAAATTTGATAAATTTGTTTATTATATATTGGGAGTCTCAATCATTTTATTTTTTGTTTCCGGCGGTTTTAATCCTGTTTGGGATCAATTAAAAGGATATGTTTTCAAAGATGCTCTAATCGTAGGTGAGCATGGAATGAGGCTCCATTTCTTCTCGGTTATGCAAACAGTCAGGGAAGCCGGTCATATTCCTTTTGAAGTTTTTGCGCAGAGGATAAGTGGAAGCGTTATCGTTTTTGCTCTCTCTATTGTTGGCTATATCTATCTTGTTTTTAGGCACAAAGTGATGCTTATTGCTATTCCTCTTATTGGGCTTGGTTTTTTGGCGAGCGTTGGTGGACTTAGATTTACTATCTACGCCGTACCTATCTTGGCTTTTGGTGTTGCATTTTTGATAACAGAAGTTGCTAGATTTATACCAAATATTAAAATAAAAATCTTGACTATATTTACACTCACGGTTGTGATTTTATCTCCAAATATCCAGCATATAGTGGAGTATAGAGTTCCGACCGTATTTAACTCTGATGAAGTTAAGGTTTTAGAGATGCTAAAAGCAAAAGCATCCAGAGAAGATTATGTTGTTGCATGGTGGGATTTTGGTTATCCTATCCGCTATTATGCTGACATGAAAACACTGATTGATGGCGGAAAACATGATGGAAGTGTAAATTTTCCAGTTAGTTTTATGCTGACAAATCCTGCCGAATTATCAGCAAAAATAGCAAGACTTGATGTCGAATATACCGAAAAAGGTTTCAAAAAAAATGCAGAGACAAACGAAACAGCTACCTCAAACATAGAACAAATAAGTAAGGATTATGGTTACGACGACACTAATGATTTTCTATACTCACTCCAAACAGATATAAAACTTCCACAAAAAACAAGAGATATCTATTTTTATCTACCATTTAGAATGTTAAGTATCTACTCAACTGTTGCCTCTTTTTCAAATATAAACCTTATGAATGGGGAGATGGGCAAAGAGCCAAATCTCTATAGCAGCAACAATTTTGAACAAAAAGGTGATATTGTTGACCTAGGAAATGGCTTTTTATTTAACACAAAAGAAAAAACGATAACTGTCTCAAAAGAGAAAATCCCACTAAAGAGGTTTGTTCAAACAGGATATGACAAAGAACTTAACTTTAGTAAAAGAGTGGATGTTTTTAATGAGAGCGCAAACTTAAGCATAATATATATGTCAAGCTATAATACTTTTTTAGTCCTTGATGAGAAGACATACAACTCGCTATATATCCAGTTGATGGTGCTTGAAGAGTATAATAAATCGCTATTTGAACTAGTTGTACAAAATCCACATGCAAAAGTTTATAAGCTAAAAATTTAAGCCCCCGTTGGATAAAATTTTTAGCAAAAGCGAGCAAAAGGTTCTAAATATGCCAAAAGATAAAACAAAAATAAAAAAATGTCTCTTTCCGGCCGCTGGATATGGAACAAGATTTCTTCCTGCCACAAAAGCAATCCCAAAAGAGATGTTACCAGTACTTACAAAACCACTTTTGCAGTATGGAGTAGAAGAGGCAATAAGTGCAGGAATAGAGACAATGGCAATAGTCACTGGTCGCGGAAAAAGAGCCATAGAGGATCACTTCGATGTATCTTATGAGCTAGAGCATCAGATAAAAGGGACATCAAAAGAGCACTATTTAACAGAGATTAGAGATGTTATAGAAAAATGTACATTTTCATATACTAGGCAGATTGAAATGAAGGGTTTGGGTCATGCAATTCTTTGTGGTGAAACTCTTATCGGCAATGAACCTTTTGCTGTAATCCTAGCCGACGATTTGTGTGATAATGATGGAGACTCAGTACTATCTCAAATGGTAAAACTATACGATAAGTACAGATGCTCCATTGTTGCAGTCGAAGAAATTCCACTAGAAGATAGTAATAAGTATGGCATTGTAACTGGAAAAACAGAAGAAGACGGTGCTATTAGAATTACAGATATGGTTGAAAAGCCAGACCCAAAAGATGCACCATCAAATCTAGCTATTATCGGCAGATATATCTTGACTCCAGATATTTTTGACATCTTGCAAGAGACAAAACCTGGCAAAGGTGGAGAGATTCAGATAACCGATGCATTGCTTGTCCAAGCGAAAAAAGGCGGAGTAATCGCCTATAAATTTAAAGGCAAGAGATTTGATTGCGGAAGCATAGATGGTTTTGTGGAAGCTACAAATTATTTTTATGAAAAATGGTAACAACTAGATGAAATATTTTAGCAACTTTAATCCAACCCTATCAGATAAAAACATATTTGATCAAATAGTAAAAGAAAAAGAGCATATAGGCTACTATAATCTTGCAACTCAAGACACAACTCTTTTTAAGAAGTATGCAAAAACCATCAAACAGTCCAATATAGTTGTCATAGGAATTGGTGGGAGTACACTTGGCACTTATGCAATATATAAATTTTTAAAACACTCAAAAAAGCTCGACAAAAAACTATATTTTTTAGAAACAACTGATCCAATAGATATAAAATCAAAAGTTGAAGCTATAGACCTACACGACACGCTCTTTGTTGTTATATCAAAATCAGGAACAACAGTTGAGACAGTTTCCATTTTAAAGTATATAAACTCTCTTATTAAATGCGACAAAAACAATACACTAATCATAACAGAGAGTGACTCTAAGCTAAACGAATATGCAAAAGCAAATAATATGAAATGTTTTGAGATACCAAAAAATGTAGGTGGGCGATTTTCTGTTTTTAGTGCGGTTGGCTTAGTCCCGCTTGCTATCGTTGGCATAGATATTGACGAGCTACTTCATGGCGCTAAAGATGTTTACAACTCGTTTTTCTTGAAAGAGGAGAGCTATAAAAGAGTACTTAAAAAAGCTAGATTTTTTGTAGAGTATAAAAATAGTTTCAATATAAATGTAGTTTTTTCTTACTCATCAAGACTTGAAGGTTTCAACAAATGGTATATCCAACTTTGGGGCGAGAGTCTTGGCAAGATAGATATCAACAACTCAAGACAAGGCTTAACTCCAATAGGAATCATAGGACCCATAGACCAACACTCGTTTTTACAGCTAATAGTTGAGGGCAAAAGAGACAAAACAGTAACGGTTATAAAAATAGATGATTTTGACAGTGATTTGATAATTCCACCAATAAAGCTAGAAGGACTCTCTGAGCTTAATTATCTGGATAACATAAAATTTTCATCCCTCATAAACAAACAAGCGGATGCTACAATAGAGTCCATAAATAACCTGCAAGATATCCCCTGCGATGTAATCACCATAGGCGGGGTAAGCGAGAGAAGTTGCGCCGGGCTTATGTATGAGTATGAGCTTCTAACATCAGTTTGTGCAAAATTTATGCACATTGACGCGTATGATCAGCCAGGAGTAGAAGCTGGAAAAATTATACTAAAAGAGAAGCTAGAACACAAATACTAATGAACATAGATAAAAAAATACTAAATATTTTAGCAATAATAGCACTATCGTCAATTACATTTTTATGGACATTTTTTATATTTCATATTCAAGTTGATCTGATTGTTATTTTTAGTGTCATATCTATTCGCCTTATGGCTTCATTTTTGATTTTTAATGACTACTCACTCTCTTGGTCCAAAGCCTCACAAAAGACATTTCTCACAAAGAGCTTTGTTTATATAGTTGCCTTTTTGATCTCTGTCCCACTCTTTTATACAAAGATTACAATTGCTTTTTTGGCTTCTGAACTCTTCTTATATCTTTTTAGTATTAACTTTGCTATGTATTTTTACCATTATCTAATAAACAAAAGTAATGTCATAAAAACAAAGTCAGTGGTAATTTATGGTGCTGGCAATGATGGAATCAAACTGAGTTATGAACTTGCAAATAGTGAATACAAAATTAAATTTTTCATAGATGATGACAAAGCTTTACAAAACCGTTCAATAGACTCTATTCCTATACTTTCGAGAGAAAAGTTTAAAGAAAAAACTGTTAATAAAAAAGTTGATTTACTTGCTATCGCGACTACACATAAAGATAAAACAAAAGAGATATATGATGATCTGCGTAATCTATTTTTAGAAATTAAAATTCTATCATCTGCCGATAATATACTAGAAGATGGCAGGCTACAATCCGAGCTAAAAAATATCTCCATAGAAGACCTTTTAGCTCGCTATCCAAAGGATTTAGATAAAGAAAAAATTGCTCTATTCATTAAAGAAAAAGTTGTTTTAGTTACAGGTGCTGGCGGAAGTATTGGTCGTGAAATATGTAAACAACTCCAAAGATATGGTGCAAGAAAAATAGTTGCAATTGATAATAGTGAGTATAACCTCTATGCCCTGCTTGAGGAGATAAAAGGTGTAGAGTGCGTTGGAATTATGCAAAATGTAGTAAACAGAGATATTTTAGAGAATAGCTTTAAGACACATAGGCCTCAAATTGTAATTCATGCAGCAGCGTATAAACATGTATCACTAGTTGAAGATAATATACAAGAGAGTATTATAAACAATGTTATAGGCACTAAAAATATTATTGATCTATCTATAAAATATAACACAGAGAAGTTTGTGTTAATATCAACAGACAAAGCGGTAAGACCTACAAGCATAATGGGGGCAACTAAGCGAATCTGCGAGCTTTATGCCCAAAACGCAGTTTCTTCAGAAAACTCTCCTGTTTACGAAGAAAAAAATAAGACAGAGATTGTGTCAGTTAGATTTGGTAATGTATTGGGAAGCAGTGGCAGTGTGATTCCAAAGTTCAAGTCCCAAATAGAAAATGGTAACAATATAACAGTAACCCATCCTGATGTCACAAGATTCTTCATGCTTATCTCAGAGGCCTGTGAACTTGTACTTCAAGCTGCTTCTATTGGTAAGGGAGGAGAGATATTTATCCTTGATATGGGAGACTCTGTAAAAATTGTAGATTTAGCTAAAAAAATGATTGAACTTAGCAATAAAGAGAACATAAAGATAGAGTTTATCGGCTTGCGCTCAGGAGAAAAACTCTTTGAAGAGTTACTTGTAGATGAAGCTGACTATACAACTGAGTATAACTCTATTACAGTTGCAAAGCCTACAAAATACAATATATGCAAGCTAAATGCAGATATAGAAGAGCTACTTTGTATTGACAATAAGCTGAAAAAATTAAAAGAAATTGTTCCTGAATTTAATCATTTTGTAAATTAAAATTATTCAATTATAAAAACCAAAATGGCTTGTTTGTCGATGTTATTTATACTTTTTGTTGATAAAAATATAAAAATCAGATAAAATCTCAAAAAAACAAAGAGTTTCTTCTTTCGTGTTAGATTTCTTGACATTTATCACAGAAGTTCTATAAATTTTATGGGGTTGTAATTTTGTGGAGAATTGATAAGCGGATATTGGCACAATTTGATTTTTTTTCTATTGTCCTAATCATCCCTCTTGTGCTTACTTCAAACTGGCTAATTAACGAAGCAGTTCAAATGCTTGCTCAAAAACAACTAGCCTATATTGGTGTTGCAACTTTATCATTTATTGGTATCTTTTTCCTACCAATTCGTAAAATGAACTGGTTAATTCCGCTTGTATATTGGACTGCAATCGCCCTCCTTTTGGGAGTTGAGGTTTTTGGTCACTCAAGACTTGGTGCTCAAAGATGGATAGATATACCATTCATTAATGCAACAATCCAACCCTCTGAGTTTGTAAAACCTGCCCTTATTTTGATGTTGGCTTACCTTATAAATAAAAAACCACCACCAATCAACGGATACAGAATAAAAGATTTTTTAAAAATAAGTTTTTACATAATTCTTCCATTTATCTTAATTGCCAAAGAGCCAGACCTAGGAACAGCAGTCGTTATCTTTCTTCTTTGTTATAGCGTCCTTTTTTTTATAGGGGTTTACTGGAAGATATGGGCTTTTATCTTTAGTGCAATGCTTCTATTTTCACCAATTGCATATAAGTTTTTACTGCACGATTATCAAAAAGAGAGGATTACGGATTTTATAGGCAAAAAACCATCTTATCATGTGCAACAATCAATAATCGCAATAGGTTCAGGTGGGTTAACTGGCAAAAGCAAAGAAGACTCAACGCAGACACAGATGAAGTTTTTACCAATTGCTACAAGCGATTTTATATTTGCTTATCTTGTCGAGAGAACAGGTTTTTTGGGTGCTTTTGGGATAATATCTATCTATATCATACTTATACTGCATCTCATAAGCTTAAGCATATTTAGCAGTGATTACTATATTAAAGTAATCACTGCGTCCATATCCTTTATGATATTTATATATATGGGTGTAAATATTGCCATGACCATAGGGTTTGCACCCGTAGTAGGTGTCCCCCTACCAATGTTTAGCTATGGTGGAAGTAGTTTTATGAACTTTATGATTCTTTTTGCGATAATGCAGAACTTTATAACATTTAGATACAAAGATCTCTACGATAGAGGCGGAAAAAAGAGTTTTGTTTAAAGCAGTATAGATGAAAAAATAGATTTGATGGCATATGAAGTTTGTCAATTTCAAACAAAAATGTGCTTTTATAGAATTAGTAATATTTGCTTGAGTCTGGATTAGTTTTTAGTATTTGTAATATTTAAAAAGTGTGGCGCGGTGGACGGGGCTCGAACCCGCGACCCCCTGCGTGACAGGCAGGTAATCTAACCAACTGATCTACCACCGCGCATTTATTAGAAGCAAATTTTAATGGAACATACTTAAATATGAGAGTTAAAATTTAACGAAGTATAATTAAAAAATGGTGGGCATTACAAGACTCGAACTTGTGACATCTACCTTGTAAGGGTAGCGCTCTACCAACTGAGCTAAACGCCCATTTTTCACTAATACATAACACCAAAAGAGTGGCGACCCCTAAAGGATTTGAACCTCTGTCCCTACCATGAAGTGATAGTGTCCTTGGCCACTAGACGAAAGGGTCACTTTCATAAACAAAAAGGCTTTAAATAAAACTTGTTTTTTGATTTTAGATGTGCTAAGGTTTTGGCGAAGTGTACAAAAGTACATGAGTCAAAAGCTTCGTGCATATAAAACAAAATGGTGGGCATTACAAGACTCGAACTTGTGACATCTACCTTGTAAGGGTAGCGCTCTACCAACTGAGCTAAACGCCCTAAAGTGGCGCGGTGGACGGGGCTCGAACCCGCGACCCCCTGCGTGACAGGCAGGTAATCTAACCAACTGATCTACCACCGCGCATAAATATTTTTTTTAAATGGTGTCCTGTGATGGATTCGAACCATCGGCATCCTCATTAAAAGTGAGATGCTCTACCAGCTGAGCTAACAAGACGATTTCTCTGTTTTCTTTAGAGGACGAAATTATAGGCAAATAGGTTTTGATTGTCAAGATAAAAAGGACTAAATTTAAAAAAAAGTCTCTTTATCTAGCAGTATCAACATCTTTATTGCAAAAAGAACACTCTGTTCTTGAATATAATTTCTATCACCATCTAGGTTAATCTCTATTTCACTATGTTTAGTTTTACTTCTTACTCCGATATGAACAGTACCAACTGGCTTGAACTCAGTTCCACCGCCATCACCAGCAATTCCGCTTATAGATATAGCGTAATCCGCCGCACTAACATTGAGAGCCCCAGCGCTCATCTCAGACACAACCTCATCGCTTACCGCGCCATACTCTTCTAGCGTAGTGCCATCAACACCTAGCCAATTCTCTTTTAGTGCATTTGAGTATGTAATCAAAGAGCCGTCAAATATTTTTGAAGAACCATTATTTTTAGTAAAATAATAACTCAAAAGTCCGCCGGTACAACTCTCAGCAAAAGTGATTTTTTTATCTTTTTGGAATAATTTTTCTATAATATAACTAGCAATAGATGTTGCACCAATGACCTTTTTTGGTAAAAGTTGCTTTGACGCTGCAATAAACTTAGAGATATTTCCATGCTTTTTGCTTCTTATCTCAACCCTTAACCACCCATCTATCAACTTAATCATATCTAGCTTTACATCATAAGTCTGTGATATTGGAGAGAGAAGTGCTATTGCACTCTCTTTATCCTCTTCAAAAAGATGCAGAGTTGCTCTAGAGTCCTCAAAGCTAAGCAAAATCTCTGGAAATTTTTGCATCTCATCTACTTGTAAAATATTCGCAATAGAACCATTATGCTTGACAACATAACTCCCCCCCTCAAAGACCAAACATTTAGATGGAATCAAAATGCCATCTTTTAATATTTGATTATCACTCGTTGCTGTACATATAAGTTTTCCTATGGTTGAAAAGAGTCTTTTTGTTGTAACTACTATTAGTTTATTTGATGAATTTAGCTCCTGTTCAAGATATAAGAATAGGGAGTTATCACTCTCTTTAAAGTATGAAACAGAGTCAATAAAATCTGTTTTTTTCTCTATTTGTCTGATTACATACTCTCTGAGCGAATGGTTATATATAAACTTATTTCCAATAAATAAAAGATGTAATTTCATATATTTTATAGCCTTTTTTAGCAAATTATTTGGCTTATTATATCACTCTTATAGGCGTTTAAACACTTTATAGATACAATGCAGAAATTTTACAAACCCCCAGAGGCACTTATGGATTACAAAGATACACTACTCTTACCTACTACAACTTTTGCCATGCGAGGCGATTTAATCAAGAATGAGCCTATAAGATACAGCGCTTGGAACAACAATAAAATATATGAAAAAATGAAAAATAACCGCAAGGGTGCAACAAGTTTCACTCTTCATGATGGTCCCCCATACGCAAACGGGCATACTCATATTGGACATGCACTAAATAAAATTTTAAAAGACATCATTGTTAAACATAACTATTTTAATGGAAAATCTGTTCGTTTTACTCCTGGTTGGGATTGTCATGGACTGCCAATTGAGCAACAAGTTGAAAAAAAGCTAGGCGGAAAACAGAAAAAGGAGCTGCTAGAGACTGCTAAAATCAGAGAGCTTTGCCGTGCTCATGCGTCAGAGTTTGTAAATATACAGCGAGATGAATTTAAGCAATTGGGTATTTTAGCTGATTGGGAAAATCCTTATGTGACGATGGATTACAAATTTGAAGCAAATATATATAGAACACTTTGTAGCGTAGCAAAAAAAGGTCTTTTAATCGAGAGAAGCAAACCTGTTTTTTGGTCATGGGCCGAGAGAACTGCACTTGCTGAGGCTGAAGTTGAGTATGAAGACAAAGAGTCTCACTCTATTTTTATTGCGTTTGAATTAAGCAATGATGCAAAAACTAAACTTAGTATTACAACTAAAGCTGCTTTAGTAATTTGGACAACAACTCCTTGGACAATCCCAGCAAATACAGGTATCTCGCTAAATCCAAATGAAGATTATGCACTTACAACGGACGGCTATATAGTTGCAAAAACACTTTTGGAGTCTCTAAGAGAACAAAATATTGTAAATGGTGATATTGCAAAAACTTTCAAATCTAGTGAGTTTGAAAATCTTTTAGCAATCAACCCACTAAATGGCAGAACTTCTCGCATCGTTTTAGGAGAGCATGTTTTAGTAGACAACGGAACCGGTTGTGTTCATACGGCTCCTGGACATGGCGAAGATGACTACCGCGTTGGTCTTGTTTATGACTTAGAGGTTGTTATGCCAGTTGATGAAACTGGATGTTTTGATACGAGCGTTGTTACTCTTGGTCTGATTCCAAATGGCGAGGATTTTGTTGGTCGTCACATTTTCAAATCAAATGATGATTTAATCACACTAATGGGCGAGAGTGTTCTAAAAGTAAGTAAATTTACCCACTCATATCCGCACTGCTGGAGAAGTCACACTCCTCTAATCTTTAGAGCAACAAAGCAGTGGTTTATAAGTGTAGATGCTAAGCCGAACGAGCAAAATGAGACACTAAGAGAAATCGCTCTTAGTGAGGTTGAAAAGACTCTTTTCTTTCCTGAGAGTGGAAAAAATAGACTAAGATCTATGGTTGAAAATCGCCCAGACTGGTGTATTTCTCGTCAAAGAGATTGGGGTGTTCCGATAGCATTTTTCAGAGTAAAAGCTACTGGTGAGGCTATATTTGAAGAGAAGATTTTAAATTTTATTGCTATGATTTTTGAAATGAAGGGAAGCGATGTTTGGTACTCAATGCCAATAGAAGAGCTTCTTTACCCAGGTTCTGGTTATAAAGCTGATGAACTTGAAAAAGTAACAGATATTTTAGATGTCTGGTTTGATAGTGGCTCAACATGGAACGCCGTACTAAAATCTCGCAACTATGATGCCGGAGAGTATCAAGCTGACTTGTATGTTGAGGGAAGCGATCAGCATCGCGGATGGTTCCAATCATCAATGTTCTTAAGTGCTGCAGTTGAGCATAAAGCACCCTATAAAGCAGTTCTTACTCACGGTTTTACAGTGGATGAAAAAGGCGAGAAGATGTCTAAGTCAAAAGGCAATGTTGTCGCACCAGAACAGGTTTTAAAAGAGTATGGAAGTGAGATTCTTAGACTTTGGGTAGCCTCAAGTGATTATCAAGGAGATCTGAAAATCTCTCAAAATATTCTCAAACAAACTGCCGAAAACTATCGTAAACTTAGAAATACTTTTAGAATTATGCTAGCAAATATCAGCGACTTAAAGACGATAACTCCACACAGTGAAATGGGAGAGCTGGATAAATGGATACTTACAGAAGCAAAAGGTGTATTTGGAAGAGTTCATAAATCGTTTAGCGAATACAACTTTGTTCATGGTATGAGCATGTTAAACAACTTTATCGTAAATGAGTTAAGTGGAATCTACATCGACATCACAAAAGATAGTCTCTACTGCGACGGCGTTAGTGATCCAAAAAGAAACTCCAGTCAAAGTGCCATGGCAATTATGACGAAATCTCTTTTGGTTTTAATCGCTCCGATTTTAACTTATACGGCTGATGAGATTATAGAGCATGCTCCTTCAATCATAAAAGGCGATGCAAAAGATATATTTGATTTTGTCTATGAAGATATAAAAATAGAAGATTATGATTTCAATATTGACTACATGAGCAGCGCAAGAGAAGGCTTTTATGAGATAGTTGATACTCTGAAAAAAGAGAAAATCATTAAAAATACTTTAGA
Organism: Sulfurimonas sp.; assembly: GCF_028713515.1. Taxonomy (GTDB): domain Bacteria; phylum Campylobacterota; class Campylobacteria; order Campylobacterales; family Sulfurimonadaceae; genus Sulfurimonas. Next base: position 812,859 of record NZ_JAQTOD010000001.1, read on the forward strand.
GTTAGTAATTATAACTCAATCTAAAATAGTCTCTAAAATGGATAAAACTGCCGCAGAAGATTGGTTTGTTGTCTCCGGTATCTCAGATGAAGAACCAACAGAAGAACTTGGGAAATTTGAGGTTGATGGAGATATATTTGTTATCCAAAAAGCAACCAAAGCGAAATGCCCTAGATGTTGGAAATATCAATCTCATGACGAAGAGAGTATTTGTGAAAGATGCTCAAAGGTAGTAAATGCCTGATTTTTCACAGCCTGTTGAGAGCTCATTTATCGTAACTACTATTGTTGCGATATTTGTTCTAATTAATATTGGAATATTTTTGGTAAAAAAATTCAAGTAAACACGCATCTAAAAACTCATATTAGTATTTGATGTTATGCGCTTTTGTAAAAATATGTTAAAAAGAGTCAACATTAAATATTACACCATCTATAAGCAAATAGTTCTGTCGCTTTTGTTATCATAATAAAAAGAAGAATTTTCTATTTAAAGTACACTACGACCTTGGATAACACGAATTAAAATCACCACGATTGCAATAACAAGAAGGATATGAATAAATCCACCCATAGTGTATGAGCTGGCAAGTCCAAGCAGCCAAAGCATAACTAAGATAATTGCAACCGTTTCAAGCTATATAAAGCCAGACGATAACCATTTTATTTACTTCTTATAAAGTGAATAGACTACTACCATCTGAATTCTGACATTTTCCACTTTTGTAAGCACAGTTTGCAATTTACACTTACAAAATACCTTTCATGATTATCTCTACTATTGGTGTTTTATTTGCTGTTCATCCTACAGAGCATAGCAAACAATATAACATGCTCTTTAAAACCATATACACATTTAGCTATAATCCCAACAATAATTTAAAAAACAGGATATTTTAATGATTACATTAAAAGAAGCTCTAAAACTAAATAAAGAAGATTTAAATAAATTTAAAGAAGATTTAAAAGCAAAAATCGAAGCGGATTCTGAGCTTAATGCTTACATTGATGTCAACAATGTGGGCGATGGTGTTCCGATTGCCATCAAAGACAATATTCAAGTAAAAGATTGGTCTGTTACTTCTGGCTCAAATATACTTCAAGGCTACATCTCGCCGTACAACGCTACTGTTATCGAGAAGATGTTAAGTGCTGGACTTAGTGCGTTTGGCAGAACAAATATGGACGAATTTGCTATGGGTTCAACTACGGAATCAAGCTTTTATGGCAAAACGCTAAACCCTAGAAATCGTGACTGCGTTCCAGGTGGAAGTAGTGGAGGAAGTGCGGCTGCTGTTGCTGCTGGTCTTGCTATTGCTGCTCTTGGAAGTGACACTGGTGGGTCTATCCGCCAACCTGCTGCGTTTTGTGGAATCGTTGGGATGAAGCCGACTTATGGACGAGTTAGTCGTTATGGCTTAGGTGCTTACGCTTCTTCTCTTGATCAAATTGGTCCTATGACTCAAAATGTTGAAGATGCCGCAATTTTGTATGACATCATCAGCGGACATGATGAAAAAGATTCAACTTCAGCAAACATGAACGACAAAGTATCTGATAAACTAGACGCTTCTAGAAAACTTCGCGTTGCTGTACTTCCTAAACATATTGAAAATGCAAGCGACGAAGTAAAAAAAGCTTATGCACAAGCCATAGAAGCACTAAAAGCCTCTGGACATGAGATAGTTGAAAAAGAGTTAATGGACGCTAAATTTGACATCTCTGCTTACTATATCACAGCAACCGCTGAAGCTACGACAAATTTGGCTAGATATGACGGTATCCGCTATGGAAACCGCGTTGATGGCAAAAATCTCGAAGACACTTTTATTCAAACTCGTAGCAACGGCTTTGGTGATGAAGTAAAACGCCGCATCCTATTAGGAAACTTTGTACTCTCAAGCGGATATTATGAAGCATACTATGTAAAAGCGCAAAAAGTACGCCACATCATCAAAGATGAGTATGTAAAAATCTTTGAGGATGTTGATTTGATACTCTCTCCGATTGCACCTGGTACCGCACCTAAATTTGGAGAGCTTAAAAACCCAATGGACATGTACTTGAGTGATTTGTACTCCATCAGCGTAAACCTTGCAGGGCTCCCTGCTCTATCGCTTCCAATATGTAATGCCCAAAACGGTATGCCTGTTGGACTTCAACTAATTGCTAAAGCCTATGATGAGCAGACACTTTTTGATGGTGCGCTTAGCTTAGAAAAAAAGCTAGGATATAAAGCTTAAAAAAATAAGCTTCTTATCCATAAGATATCTAATATAAAGCAGTAAAATAAGTTACTAAAAATGGCTACAGTATAAATTATACTACAGCTGTATAGTATCACCGGATTATTGAACTTAATAACCACTTCTTACAAAATATGAATTAATTCAACTTCGAGCTATTTGAGATAAGCTAATGGGCTTATTTTTTCTTTTTTGCTTTAGTTTCATTAGCTAATATAGAAAGTGCATTTTTAGCTTTAGCATTAGTAGGGTCAAGTTCAAGGATATTCATATAGTTCTCTTTTGCGGACTTGAAGTCACCTTTTTTATAATAAACATAACCTAAAGAGTCATATGCTTCCAGCATGGAAGCATCTTTATCAATTACTTCTTTTAAAACTTCCAAAGCTTCATCAAACCGCTCAAGATCACCGAGTGCAATCGCCATATTTAAAGTCGCAGGAAGGTAATCACTCTGAATAGCCAACGCTTTTTTATACTCTTTAATCGCTTCTTCTTTTTTATTTTCGTTAAAAAAATCTGCACCCTTTTCAAACAACGGTGCAGCCTGCTCTATTGCTGTCTCGGGCATTTTAACCTGATCAATATCTTCTGCCGCTACAATATAATTTGCTTTTGAATAATCACTATCAAAGTCAAATATCTCTATCTTTGAAAATGGAAGTACACTTATAGCAAATACCTCATCCACACCGCTTGTAAATTCTACAAAAGAGACAATTTTTCCTGTTTTAATATTCACTATCCAGACGCCGCTTACTCGTTTTAATAGTTTTGTGATCGGAAGACCACTAAATGTCGCGCTCTCTCTAACTTTTGATAGCCCTACAAAGGCAAAATCCCCAACAATTTGAAGTCCTCGCGTAAATCCAGGAAGAGATACCACTTCTATCAGCTTTTTCTTTTTAAAATCATAATAGGATAAAGCTCCTTTTCCTGACTCAAGAACCCATAGTTTCTCTTGGTGCCATCGTGGAGAATGTGGCATACTCAGCCCTTTGACTAAAATCTCATTGGTCTTTATATCCATTAAGATTCCGCCATTTGCTTTGTTGGATCTCCATCCTAGCGGCTCATCTGTCTCGCCAAGAGCTGTCACATATCTGGGTTCGCCATCACGAGTACAAAAACCATTTAGATGACATTTGTCAATTGGCTGCAGGAGTGTTATAAACGGAGGTTTCCAGATTGGTTTAAAACTGCTGTTGGATTCTTTAATACATAGACATGAAAATTTGGTATTAATAAAGTACAGTTCATTGTTGCAATATTCCATCTCATGAATATCGATGTCGGCCGTGAAGTGAATATTCTGTGGTAGATAGCACGCATCATAGGTCTTTCCATCTTCGAGTTTACTGGTCACACTGCTGTAGTTTGCAAACTGGTAAATTCCATGTCCCAAACCCGCCCAAAGCTTCCCACTACTTGTAAACATTCCCATAGGGCGAGGAAAATCTTTATAACGGATGTCAAATGCATTATTATGCTGACCCATTATCATAATTTTACCACCTTGGTAGGTACTCATAAGAATAGTGCTTCTCATCTGTTTTAAGAATTCTACGATATTTACGGAGTAAGTAAAATCAATTTTCTGATTATCAAGTTTAGATGGTTTCATTATTTGACCTTTGTTAAAAATATCTGATATTCTTTTTCCAGCCTGTCATGGTGGGTTGCATTGACCTCATAATATTGAATCAATTCTTTATTTTTAAATCTGTTTCTATAAGATATAAATACTTCTTTAGGAATAACAGTATCCTGTTTTCCAATCAGGTGTATTTGTGAAATATGTTCAAGTCTAGATGTAAAGTCAGCTGGATTCAAAGAACCACTCAATGTCGCAATATCGTGTATCTGCACCCATTTATCTGTATCCAGATTTCCAGCTACGGTAATAAGTAGTGTTACATCATTGCGCATTGCGGTACTGAGTGCCGCAACGGCTCCCCCACCTGAATATCCAATCAAAGTGAATGTGTTAATGTCATAATGTTTTTTCAAAGTATCAAGTGCCTGAGTATAACTTTCAATCACTTCAGGACTGAAGCGTCTATTGCTCCAGTACTCTTGGTTGCATTGTGTGTCGTTGGTATATTGACACGGACGGGCTAAGTAGGCTTTGCATCCGCTAGGATCAATCTTCATTAGTTTAGCCGCCAATGGGTTGATAGGTGTCGGATTGTCAGAGAGACGGGAGCTGGTAATCCATGAGAGTCCGTCTCCTTCGATATAAACCCGCATTACTTTATTCTCACACTGACTTGAAACAATGGAGGAGAGGGAAAAATGGGTTGTATGGATTATGGAAGCAGAAAGATTTTCATCTGCCGCCAGAGTATTGAGTGTCTCCTGACGCTCTTGCGGAGTCGGAACCGTGCCACACCCCCATAATAGAAGGAGAATGATCGCAAAAGAGAATGAAGCGATATGGCTCAAAGCATTCCTTAAAATTTGTATATGTATTTGGCTGAGAGCATATGGTTATCAAAACTGCTACCCTGTGCTTGATAGTTATACATAAAGTTCAGCTCACCACCAAGGATGTTTGCCATATCGTACCCAAGACCCACATTGTACCGCCAGCCACCATTATCGATACCAGCTGTTGTAAAATCCACTCCAGTTGCACCTTGGTACGAGGAAGTGACCGTTTGGGCATTATGGCGAAGATCGTATCCTACCTCCAGTTCACTTACTAATGCAGACTTTTTATCCAACTTATAGTCGATAATCGCTCCGCCCCCTATGATCAACTGAGTAGAGGTAAATGCATTAACATTCAGGTTCATGGCCCCTGCTCCGCTCTCACTGTATGAGGGACTAGTATTGTGACGGTAGGTTGTCTCAACAAGCGGACGGATGCTAAGAGCGCTATCAATTTTATAGTTTTGCATCAATTTCAAATCAAGCGACGCAGTTTTAGAAGTGTACTCAGCTTTCGCATGATCATAAGTTGGAAGAATCGTGCGTTCGCTATTGGTTTTTTGCCATGAATATCCTGCCTGATAAAGGAAATCAGTATTGCTATTAAGCGAGGTGTTTCCATAAATAAGTGCCGTGTAAATTTTTAGGTCGCTGGTTTGAGGCATACCGTTGATATCAACGCTTGCGGCAGTATAGAAGAGTGCCGCACCAAAACGCTGCTTCGGTGCCACTTCGGCGTCGTAACCCATTCCAAATCCGTATGATTTGACATTGAAGCCGTTAATACCATCTTTTTTATCTTGTTTGCCTTTACTTCCGAATGGTTTAATCCAGAGGTTCTGATCGCGTAGTGCGATATCCCCTGAGTTCATCCCACCTGAACCCATCGTGCTACTTTGACGCACTCCGACCATACCTTGAATACTGTTTGCGATCTGAGTACTCGCAGTTGAAGTTGCAGCAGTAGCCATCGGAGTCGTGGACAAGATTGCATGAGCAACTTCCGTATCGGTTCCTAGAGTATTCAATGCTGCGATATAGCTATTCATAGCCGTAAAACTTCCATTATCTTGAATAGTCTGCAGTGCATGCCCAGCCGCTTGTGTATTTGTGTTTCCCCCGCCAGCAACTACCGAATCAAGAAGCGTAGTTCCCTGAACAACATTTAAGTCGATAGTGTCTCCGTCCAAAACATACTCAAAATTCAGCAATGCCGAGTTATCAGTTACATTCAATGTTCCATCAAGTGTCAGATTTGTAGTGGCACTGACAACATCAGTTAGTGTTTTACCGACTAAAATATTTTGATTAGCCCCACTCGTTAGGACATTAACATTGATTGTCGAACCGTTTGCAAAAGTAGCATTGTTAGTAGATAGTTGCGAATACTTATTGGTTACAACTCCGTCCGCACTTGTATTTAGACCTATTTCCAAAATACCAGCAGACGATTGAATGAAATCGCCAACAGTTGCACGCGATGTCGAACTGTTTGCGTTGTATGGAAGCCTAATATTTCCATCATTGGTCAATGTTCCAAATACAGCTAAGTTACCATTGAGATTCCCCGTCGAAGTATTATGTATGCTAACATCACCTTGTGTTTGGAGAGAGTACCCTGACGCATCAGCTTGATTGTTAATAGTTGCCGTAATCGTACCACTATTGGTTATTGCCGATCCCATAGTGCTATTATTAATCATAATTCCATAGGCGCTGTTTGTACCATCTATATTAATACTTCCCTCATTGCTTATCGTCGCAGAGGTATCCATACTAGCCATAATACCATAAGCATCTGTACCGCTTATACTAAAAGTTCCGCTCGTGCTGTTTTTAATATATGAGTTATCACGCAAATATCCACTATCTATACCTCTTGCCGTACTATTAGAACCCGCTGTCACACTAATTGTTCCGCCATTTGTGATGTGTGCTGTATTATATAAATTTCCCATATTAATTCCCACTGCACTACCATTATTACCTACTTCAGCACTGATTGTTTTACCACTTATATTGCTGATATATGATGAGTCACTCATATTTCCGATATAAATAGCTTTCGCGGAACCATTGTAGCCAGCTATTGCACTTATTGTTCCGCTGTTGATGATATGTGATGCACTGCTCATATTTCCAATATAGATGCCATATGCATTACTGTCATGATCTGCCGCCAATGCACTAATTGTTCCACTATTGCTGATATATGATGATAGGCTTCCTATGTTGATACCTTTTGCTGCACCACCATAGCCTACTGTTGCGCTAATCGTTCCGCTGTTGCTGATATAAGACGAATCAGACATATTCCCGATGTTTAAGCCATACGCATAACTGTCATGATCTGCCAACACACTGATTGTTCCAATATTGTTAACATAAGACAAATCAGCCATATTCCCGATATTTAAGCCGTAGGCATAACCATGATGACCAGCTGTTGCGCTTATTGTTCCACTGTTACTGATGTATGATGAGGTTATCATATCTACTATATAAATAGCTCTCGAAGAACCATAACTACCTACCGTTGCACTTATTGTTCCGCTATTGCTTATATATGATCCATCCACTTTTCCGGCATAGATTCCATACGCAGTACCATTATCACCCGCCAATGCACTAATCGTTCCACTGTTCGTAATTGATGAATTATATATATATGTGCCGCTGTTACTATACATTCTAATGCCATAAGCCCTGCCATCCGCTACTTCCGCACTGATAGATCCTGCATTTATGATGCTTGTATTATTAAGATAAATATAATCATTACCTGAATAAAAATCAATCCCAATCGCACTTGAACTTGTAGATGTTGCTGAAATTTCAGCACCTAATTCATTGGAAATCGTCGTATTATTTATATTTAAATAACCATTACTACGAAATTGAATTCCATACGCCTCATTTCCTGCTGTAGAACTGATGGTGCCGCTGTTGGTTAAGTGCAGCCCATCAACATTGTACGCGTATAGATCAATGCCTTTAGCTTGACCATTATCCGCCTGTGCCGAAATTACACCGGTTGTAGTACCATCTCCAGCATGGTTAGTAATCATGCCACTCAATGTGGTTGCGGAATCATTATAAACATAGATTGCACTAGCATAATTACCGTTTGTTGTCTCAGTATGAATCAGTCCGCTATTGGCTATAGTTGAACCAGACTGAAAATTAATATCTTTAAAATTAAGACCGAAAGTAGAAGAGGTTATGGTGCCTGTAGCATCGTTGAGAATATGCATGAGCGAATCATGATATACAATATAAATCCCTTTGCCCTCACCTGTGGTAGTAGCAGCTATTGCCCCAGCGTTAGTAATGGTCACATCACCGACTGTAGGAGCTGATGAATCCCCCTTGATTGAAATTCCCGTGCTATTGCTGTTATCTGTTGAATCAGCTGAGATTGTACCATTGTTGGTAATTGTAGTAGCGTATGATGAAGCTGACGGTCTTATAACATCTACCGCCGTTTGAAGCCCTGTATTTGATAACTCAATACTTCCTGTGCTCACCAGAAGATCAACATCGGTATCTCCTCCTCCTGAATAATCATATTGTTGGGTCGTTGTCTGAGTGGCAGTAATTACCTCAGCAGCATAAAGACTCGTTCCAACCATCGATGAGCCTACCAGCAATGTAGAGACGACCAGAGAAATTTTCCCACCTTTTAATATGCGAAATCTCGATTTATATTCATGGACACTGCGAAACATTCTGTACCCCTCTTTATTTTAAAAACGCAATAAAAAAACATCTGACATCTGGTGTTATTATACTGCTTTTATAATTGATGTGCAGTCAAATCATAATTTTTTTAAATTTCTATGTATGAATAAGTATAACCAGATCATAAGCAAGATTTTTGTAGAATAATTTACCAATGAGAATGTATATTGCTTCACGCATATAAAAAAAATCATTATTACAAAGAGGCAAACATGGCTACATATATTAGCAATGGCAAAGAACTTCTAAATGTTGAGTATGACGCGATTATAGAGATAAATGATGTAGTTGACGGTATGCGAGTAATCTCAAAAGATGTGCGAGGGGAAGAGTATGCTATCTTTATGTTGGAGCTAAATAGCAATATCTGCTGTTATGTTTTTGATGAAGTTTTTATTATTGGGCGAGTCAGTGGATTTGAGACTCTCTCTGATGCAATACAAGCTTGGATTAATGAAGAAATTTAACAATAATTTAAAAACTACTTTACCTATTTTTAATCACAACAAAGATATAATCCAAAGAATTTTATTGAAACATAAATAAACTTTTACCCTCACAAGGATTATCATGAAAATTCGTAAACGCGCCTTAACCTTTGAAGATGTTTTATTGGTACCACAATACTCCGAGGTACTGCCAAGAGATGTATCCCTAGAGACTAAACTTACTCGCAATATCAAACTAAACATACCGATGGTCTCTGCTGCCATGGATACCGTAACTGAATATCAAGCCGCTATCGCTATGGCGAGACTTGGTGGAATTGGGATTATTCATAAAAATATGGATATTGAGACTCAGTGCAAGCAGGTTAGAAAAGTTAAAAAAAGCGAGAGCGGAATCATCATAGATCCAATCGTTATATATCCTGATAGTACTCTTTCAGAAGCTGATGAGATTATGAGCGAGTATAAAATCTCTGGTTTGCCAGTAGTTGATAAACACAATAAACTGCTAGGAATACTTACAAATCGTGATATGAGATTTGAGAAAGATATGACAAAAACAGCCGATGCAGTTATGAGCAAAATGCCACTTATTACTGCAATTAAGGGCATCTCACTCTACGAAGCTGCTGATGTTATGAATAAAAACAAGATAGAAAAACTTCCTATAATTGATGAGGATGGATTTTTAAAAGGGCTTGTAACTATAAAAGATATTAAAAAAAGAATCGACTATCCAAACTCAAACAAAGATGATTTTGGGCGACTTAGAGTTGGAGCGGCAATCGGCGTTGGTCAAATAGATAGGGCAAAAGCACTTGTTGACGCCGGTGCTGATGTTTTAGTTCTTGACTCTGCACATGGTCACTCAAAAGGAATCTTAGATACAGTAAGAGAGATTAAAAAAACTCTAGCGGTTGATGTTATAGCTGGAAATATTGCAACCGCAGAAGCTGTCATTGCTCTAATAGAAGCTGGTGCCGATGGTGTGAAAGTTGGAATCGGACCTGGGTCAATCTGTACAACTAGAATTGTAGCTGGCGTTGGTGTTCCTCAAATCTCGGCAATTTCAGAATGTGCCAATACTGCTAGAAAATATGGTGTGCCTGTAATTGCTGATGGTGGTATCAAATACTCGGGCGACATTGCAAAAGCCCTTGCAGTCGGTGCTTCATGTATTATGGCTGGATCACTTTTAGCTGGAACAGAAGAGTCTCCAGGTGACACTATCATGTTTCAAGGTCGTCAATATAAATCTTACCGTGGCATGGGAAGCATTGGTGCTATGCAAAAAGGCTCAAACGATAGATATTTCCAAGAGGGAACAGCGGCAGATAAGCTAGTTCCAGAAGGTATCGAGGGACGCGTTCCTTTTCGTGGTAGCATTGCAGGGATTATCCACCAAATGATGGGCGGACTTCGCTCTTCTATGGGATATTGTGGAAGCAAAGATATACCAACTTTCTGGGAAAAGGCTGAGTTCGTAGAGATAACAAGTGCTGGATTAAAAGAGTCTCATGTTCACGATGTCATCATCACTCAAGAGGCTCCAAACTACCATATCTAACTATTAAGTATTATGCACTAAAACGAACGCGTCCGTTTTAGTGGGAGGGACTAAAGTCCCTTCCAATCCCCTAAAGCTACGAAAAACAAGTTTTTCGAGAAATACAAACTGTTTTTACACCTTTTTTTACAAAAGTGAGTAACATCAGATACCAATATTTTTAAAAATTTAAACACGAGATAATTAAATGGATTTACAAACTATAGCACTTCATGCAGGTTATGAAAAAGATTCTAGTAGAACCATGGCGGTTCCTATTTATCAAACAACTGCATATGATTTTGGAACGGCGGAATTTGCTGCGAGTAGTTTTAACCTCGAGCAAGGTACAGATCATGTTTATACAAGAGTTGGAAACCCTACTAACGCTATTTTAGAGAGAAGATTTGCTGAAGTTGAGGGTGGTAGTGCATGTCTCGCAGTTGCTAGCGGAATGGCGGCAATATTTTACTCTGTTTTAAATGTAGCAGAATCCGGTGACAATATAGTTGTTTCCAACCAACTCTATGGAGGAACAATTACTCTGTTTAATCAAACACTTAAAAAACTAGGTATAGAAGCAAGATTTTTTGATATCCACTCGCCTGAGAAAATAGAATCTTTGATTGATGATAAAACAAGATGTATCTTTTTTGAAGCAATATCAAATCCTAGCATCGATGTGCCAGATTTTGATGAAATCATAAAAATATCTAACAAATATAATATTCTAACGGTTGTAGACAACACGGTTGCTACGCCTATACTGTTTCAGCCACTTCTTTTAGGTGCAGATATTGTTATTCATAGTGCTAGCAAATACACTACAGGTCAAGGAACTGCTCTTGGTGGATTTATAGTAGAGAGAAAAGATTTATCTCATAAAATAAAAGGTAACCGTCGTTATCCATATTTTAATGAGCCAGAACTTAGCTATAACGGTTTAGTCTTTGCGGATTCCGTAGTAAGTGGAATGCTCTTTACCTTCAGAGCAAGGATGATACTCCTAAGAGATACTGGTGCCGTAATCAGTCCATTCAACTCTTGGCTACTGATACAAGGTTTAGAGACGCTCTCTCTTCGCATGAGAGAACACTCTAAAAACGCTCTATTATTTGCAGAGTTTTTAGAGTCTCATCCAAAAGTCAAAAAAGTAAACTACCCAGGATTAAAGAGTAATGCAAACTATAAAAATGCTCAAAAGTATTTTCAAGATGGTGCTTGTAGTGGGCTTCTTAGTTTTGAGATAGAAAACCTTGAAATTGCAAAAAATATTTTGGATAAAGTTACTATTTTTTCTATAGTTGCAAATATCGGCGACTCAAAATCAATCATAACTCATCCTGCATCTACAACGCACCAACAGTTGAAAGAAAAAGAACTCGAAGCTTGCGGTGTTCCAGCAGGACTTATCCGCATATCATGTGGGCTAGAGAACATAGCAGACCTTATAGCCGACATGAAACAAGCACTAGAAGCATAAAAACTAACTATAGCTCATTTTTTGAGCTATTTAATATTTCAGTGTTCTAAAAAACTCCATCTCATGGGCGCGAAGTAGTCGTATCATATTTGTACTTCCCTCTATCCCAACTGGGTCTCCTGCGGTTAGTATGTAACTCTTATCAAGCTTAAGTATATTTCTGTCAAACCCTTTATTCATTACTTCACTCATCATCTGTCCCAAAGAGTCCTCTTTTACAAAAAATGCCGGAACAACACCCCAGCAAATTGTTAAAAATCTTGCAACTTTTATATTGTGAACAACAGCATATATGTCATGACTAGGTCTATATCTGGCAATTTTTCTAACAGACGAGCCTGAAGCAGTTAGCCCGATGATACCCCACGCATCGACCTCTTCACAAAGTTTTACAGCAGCTTGATTTATGCTGTCTGTCACATCCAAAACTTTAAATGTGCTACATTTATTGTATGGATATATTTTCTCGGCACCTTGGATTGCTTGAACCATAGTCTCTACAGCCAAAACAGGGTTATGCCCAACTGCACTCTCTTCTGAGAGCATAACTGCATCTGTTCCATCTAAAACAGCGTTTGCAACATCACTTATCTCAGCGCGGGTCGCTCTGTCATTTTGTATCATTGACAAAAGCATTTGAGTAGCCGTTATAACTGGCTTTGAAGCCTCATTCGCTTTTCTTATCAGCATCTTTTGCATCGCTGGAACCTCATAAAAAGGAACCTCTATGCCCAGATCCCCTCTTGCAACCATGATGCCATCACTAACTTTTAGAATTTCATCTATATTCTCAACAGCATCAAATTTCTCAATTTTTGCAAACAGCTCAACATTACCACCATTTTCTGTGATAATTTCTCTTGCTCTAATCATATCATCAGCATTTTGAACAAAAGAGATTGCAATAAAATCTACATTGTTCCTTATTCCCCAAAGCATATCTTGGCGATCTTTTTTTGTTAACACATCAATTCCAAGACGAGTGTTTGGGAAGTTAACGCCTTTTTTCGAAGATAGTATTCCATCTGTTTCAACTACCACTCTAACGCCGTCTTGCAAAATCTCTGTTACTCTTGTTCGAATCATTCCATCACAAAGATAAATGTACTCACCAAAACCGAGTTGTTTTAAAATTGAGTCCTGATTTATTGATAAAATATAGTTATTTGGTGCGATTTGTGTGCCAATAATTTCATCTTTTACAAACTCAACTATATCACCACTTACAAGGTTAAAAGGTGACTCAAGCATACCTACACGAATCTTAGGACCACTAATATCCTGCAAAACACCAACAAGCAAGCCTGTTTTTTTTTCTACTTCGCGAATTCTCTGTAAAATTTCATAATGATGCTCATGAGTACCATGAGAAAAATTAAGCCTAAAAACATTCACACCAGCCCTAACAAGAGCCTCTAACTTTTCCAATGAATCAGAAGCAGGACCAATTGTAGCTAAGATTTTAGTGCGTTTTTTCATCTGCATCTCTTATATTAATTTGTATTATGTTATCATATTTAATTATAAAAACAAAATATATATATAAGCTTTACAACTATCTAGAAAAAGCAAATCCGAGCGAAAATCTATTTACATAGTTATTGTAATCTATCATACTATCACCATAACCACTAAATATTTTGGCATAAGCAAACACACCATTGCGCAGCGGGTAAGAGTATGTTGATTCTACTGCTCCATGACCATGCGTCAAGCTCGTTCTACCCATAAGTGTGAACATATGTTTGTTTAAAAAATATGTAAATTTCAAAGATGCATCTCCATAATAGCTCATTATATCTGGGTTATTATTTTCCTTTTTATTCTCTGGCAAAGCTGTCCAAAACTTAAGGTCTGTTATGAGCGAATCATGCTGAAATGCAAAGTTCAAGTATGTATAATTTACACTTCTAGAGAGATTATCTGGATCATCAGATATATATTTATAATTACTATTTTCAGGTCTTCCATTTGACATATGTGCAAGCGCCAAAGTAATAGATTTTAAATTTTCTTTATTGCCAGTTACTGGAAACACAGCAAACCCTTCTGGATTGTAGTTTGTTTCTCTAAATGGTGATGAGTGGGCATAAAGCTGAAATAGAGATCTATGCGTATATGCAAGAAAATATCTCTCGTTTAAGCCCAACAGATTACTCCCAATATTTAGTTTTAAACTAACCTGCATCTCAGTCTCTATGCTTTTGTATTGATACGCATTTGGATCCTCTTTTTTAAAACGAGCATCAACATAAGAGAGAGGCATAACATAATTTACCTTATGTGGTTTTAGCTCAAAAGCTCCATCTGACCAATTAATCATATACTCTCTTGATTCGTTGTTCTCAACAGGACCTATATCAAATTTACTGTTCGTTTCTAAACCAAAGAGCGAAAAGCTCATAATTAATACTACAAATACAATTTTTTTCATCCCTAAACCTTTACTCTGTTTTTTAGTGCTCTTGTTAGTGAGAGCAAATCAATATTTTCCAAACTAACTCCAGTTGGAACACCTTGGGCTATTTTTGAATAATTCAAACTAAAATCACTCAATTTATCTTCAATGTAAAGCATCACGGCATCGTTTGACACAGACGGCGTAAGCGCAAAGATTATCTCGCTCGTGCCATTTTTCACAATTCTCTCTAGCATCGACATGCTAAGTTCATCTAATGACTCCAAAACAAAGTATTTACCGTCAAAAAGTCCATTCTCTTCTAAAAGCAGTATATCTTTTGCATTTTCAACTATACACAAAGCATACTCATCCCTGCTCTCATCACAACAAATATGACACAAATCATCTTCACTCATTCCGCCACAAGAACTGCATCTCTTTATCGTCCCTAGAGCTTCTTCAATAGCGTGAGAGATTTTCATACCAATAAAACTATCTCTCATTACCATGTGATAAGCCAGTCTAATTGCTGACTTTTTCCCAATTGTAGGAAGTTCTCCAAGAGCATCTACTAACTTGTTAAACTTATCTAATGAGCCTCTCATTTACTCTCTTCTTTACTACTTTTTGGTAAAAATATCCAAAGCCCAAGTGGTGCTTTTAAATCTCCAGCTTCTGCCTCTGCCTCTGCTCCATAACCCAAAAACAGATCCGCTCTAGCACGACCTTTTATCGCACCGCCTGTATCTTGAGCCATAACTACTCTATTTAATATTGTCTTATTTGTCTTAGCTTGCAAATAGAGCATACTACCAAGTGGGATATATTTTGGATCTACCGCAACCGAGCGACTTGGAGTTAAAATAAGCCCAAGAGCGCCAGTTGCTGGATTTTTTTTCTGTTTAAAAAAGACCATTGATTTGTTGAAATTTAAAACCTCATCAACTCTATTTGGATTCAGTCTAAGCCACTCTTTAATGCTCTGAAGTGAAATCTTCTCTGACGATATCTCACCGGCATCTACCAAATATTTTCCGATGGCACTATATTTATATCCATTTTGATCAGAATATCCAACAAAGATTGTCTCACCACTATCAAGCAAAACTCTACCGGAACCTTGAATTTCCAGAAAAAAAAGATCTACCTTAGAGTCAACATAACATATAATTTTTGAATCTAGCAGTGGTATATTTTGCGCATCTGCCTTTTGCACATCTTCTCTTTGATAATAAGAAACAACTTTACTTCCCACAACTCTTCCTCTGAGTCTATATCCCTTTAGCTCTGGGTATTGCTCTGCGAGATCTATTGTCAACATATCAGCTGGAGCTTCATAAATTGGATATAAATATGGCTCTTCTTTTGTGAGTGAACCTCTTAATTGTGGTTCATAATAGCCAGTTAGTAAACCATTTTTTTCACTACTTTGAGTGCTGATTCTGTATGGAGTAAACTCATCCATTAAAAAAAGTTTTGCATCAGATGCCAGTGGAGCTTTTGTACACAATTCACCATAGATTTTCTTCGTTTTACCGCTTTTACAATTTTCTATAAACAAAGAAACAACGGCAAAATAATCCTCTTTTTCCCAATTTGGCAAATCACTGAAATTACTTTTTATGAGATTTGGTTCAGGAACACTTAGTGGTAAAATCTGTGGGCTTCTAGAGCACCCAACAAACAAAAAAAGTGCAATAAATGGTAATATATAGGCATATTTCATACCGCGATTATACTCATATTAAACTAAAATAGCTATAATCGCAAAAATATTATTTATGGGGACAATGACTTATTATGCAAGAATTAGATTATTATGAAATACTAGAAATAACAAGAGATGCAGACAAAACAACCATTAAAAATAGCTACAGAAAAATGGCAAAAATATATCATCCAGATAAAAATCAAGGAGACAAAGACGCTGAACATAAATTCAAATTATGCAATGAAGCCTATCAGTGCCTAAGTGATGATCAGCAAAGGGCTATTTATGACAGATATGGCAAAGAGGGACTTCAAGGTGGTGGCGGTCGTCGCTCTTCTGGTGGATTTGATGATTTAGGCTCAATGTTTGAAGATATGTTTAGCGGTTTTGGAGGTGGCAGAAGCAGAAGCCGTCAAAATCCGGCAGACATGGAAAAATACCCTCTTGATATGAATGTAGATATGAATCTTAGCTTCAATGAGGCTGTCTTTGGATGCGAAAAAGATATAGAATTTAAGTACAAAAACTCTTGTTCTGGCTGTAAAGGAACTGGTGCCAAAGATGGCAAACTCTCTACATGTAAACACTGTAAAGGTCAAGGCCAAGTTTTTATGAAACAAGGCTTTATGACTTTCTCTCAAACATGTCCAGCATGCCAAGGAACAGGCAGTGCAGCAACTGAATCTTGTAAAGATTGTTCTGGCAGAGGTTTTGAGGAAGAAAAAGGAAATGTTACAATCAAAATTCCAAAAGGAATTGATAACGGAAACCGCCTAAGAGTCTCCGGCAAAGGAAACATTGGTAAACGAGGCTCAAGAGGCGATCTTTATGTCACTTTTAGCGTAAAACCAGATAAGCATTTTCAAAGAGAAGGAAATGATATTTATATTGCAATCCCAGTATTTTTCACTCAGGCAGTTACTGGAGAGAGCCTGACTATTCCATCACTTAACGGTGAACTAGAACTAAAACTGGATGTTGGTACAAAAGATAAACAACAGTTTAAGTTTAGAGGCGAAGGCATAGAAGATGTTCATGGGCACGGAAAAGGGGATTTAATAGCGCAAATAAATATCACTTATCCTAAGAAATTAAGTGATGAACAAAAAGAGCTTCTCAAAAAACTTCAAGAGTCATTTGGAATAGAATCAAAACCACATGAGGGCGTTTTAGATTCTGCAATCGAGAAGATGAAAAGCTGGTTCAAGTAACTCTTCGCCTGCATTCATTTAACATAAAACTGCAATGGCTTCGTAAGCAGTCTCCATCATTTTATCAATCTCTTGGTGGGTTATAATGTACGGAGGCATAAAGTAAACCACATTCCCAAGTGGGCGAAGCAGTACTCCATTTTTAAGGGCATAATTATATATTTTTAGCCCTACTCTCTCCTCTTGTTTATAGCCATCAAGCTCAACCGCGCAAATCATGCCAGTTTGTCTAATGGATAAAACATTTTTCAAAATTTTAAATTTTTCTAGTTTTTCTCCCATATAAAGTGCTGTTTCTCTGTTTTTTTCTATTATATTACCCATCTCAAACAGATCGAGAGTTGCGTTTGCAGCTGCACAAGCAAGGGCATTTCCGGTATAACTATGAGAGTGCAAAAATGCTTTATGCTCATTATAATCACAATAAAATTTTGCATAAATTTCATCTGTTGTTAGTACTACAGAGAGTGGTAAATAACCGCCGGTAAGCCCTTTTGACAAAACAAGAAAGTCTGGTGTTATGTTAGCGCTGCTACATGCAAACAACTCTCCTGTTCTCCCAAAGCCAACCATTACTTCATCGGCAATCATGTGAATATCATATCTGCTGCAAATATCACGCACAAGAGATAGAAATTCATAATGATACATATGCATAGATCCAGCACCCTGAACAAGAGGCTCTAAAATAATCGCGCAAATTTCATCTGAGCGTATTTTACACAACTCCTCAAACTCCATAGCTGCCTCTCTTGCGGATTCTATACTCATATCTTTTGGTACATGAGTTTGAACAGTTGTAATGAGAAGTGGTTCATATGTCTCTTTATAGAGTTTAACATCTCCAACACTAAGAGCACCGATTGTTTCACCATGATATGAGTTTGTTAGTGAAACAAAAATAGTTCTGTTTTTAGCGTCATTCTTATGTGCATGGAAACTCATCTTAAGTGCTACCTCTACGGCACTTGAGCCATTATCTGCATAAAAGCACTTCTTGAGACCATTAGGTGCTAACTTCACTAACCTCTCTGACAATCGCACAACTTGTTCGTGTGTAAAACCAGCAAGTATTACATGCTCCAAACTATCTAACTGCTCTTTTATCTTTTTGTTTATATAACCATTTGTATGCCCAAACAAATTTACCCACCAACTACCAATAGCATCGATATATCTATTTCCCTCAAAATCCTCCAGATAAACTCCATGAGCCTTTTTTATTGGAATTAATGGCAGTGCTTCATGATCCTTCATTTGGGTACACGGATGCCAGAGAACATCCAAATCCCTCTTTTTTAGCTCTAAGTTGTTCATTATTTTTTATTTAAATTTTCATACTCTTGCGTAAATGAGAGATTATTGCATAAAAGCAGTCCATATAGTTCGATTGTTGAACCACTAACATCACAAATTTCAGCACCTTTCTCACTTAAAAATATAAATTTTTCATATTTATGATTATTTTTATCTATATACTTTGAATAAACCACAAAAGATGCATCTACAAGCTCAGGAAATTTCTCACAAGAAGCTATATATTTTTCACATTTTTTATCAATTCGCCTAATTTCCAACACATCCGACTGAATAGTATTTAACAAAATTTCTGGTAATTCTGGTAGCTCTTCTTCTATATTTTCATATTTTTTTATTTCACTCATTACAAATCCTTTTTTAATCAACATATTTATATTTTACAAGCTTTAATTTTAGAGGTCACTTAATATTAAATACCCTCATTTATACGCATGACAAGGTAAAGTTTATCAAGTTTTAATGCGAATTTACATAAAATTACAAAAATATCGTACACAAGGCTATAAATTTATGATCACTTGGATGCAAAAACACAAAAAATATCTAATTATTACTATTTGGATTTCTACTATCGCTTTTGTTGGAGCTGGTTTTGTCGGTTGGGGACGATATGATTATGGAGATAAAGCTGGGGCCGTTGCAAAAGTTGGTAGCATAGAGATAACAAAAGGAGAGCTTCAAAAAAGCTACTCAAATCTATACAATCAGTACAATCAAATACTTCAAGGGAATTTTGATGAAGCAAAAGCAAAAAGTCTTGGTTTGCAAGCACAAGCACTAAACAACTTAACACAGCAAGCACTCATACTTAATTTAGCAAAATCATATGATTTAACTGTGAGTGATGATGAGCTCTTAAAAGAAATAAAATCTCAAGATTATTTTTTTAAAGATGGGATTTTTAACAAAGAGATATACAGACAAACCTTACTCAGAAATAATCTAAGTACAAAAGAGTATGAAACTGATGTTAAAAAAGACCTATTAATCAGGAAAACAATCAAACTGATTCCAGTCAATGCAAAAGAGAGCGAACTTAACATTTTGGACACAACAGCAAATATAGCTGATAAAATTGAGTACAAAATTTTAGATAAAAATTCAATTATCATCGATACATCTGATACCCTTTTAAAAGCGTATTGGGAAAAAATACAAAATAATTTCAAAAGTGAAGTTAGCTATGAACTAAAATATATAAAACAACCAAAATCTACAAAAGAGTTTAATGAGGCTAAATTAACTGAATATTACAACGAAAACAAAACTCATTTTAAAGGTGAAGATGCAAAAATATTATCGTATGAAGAGTCTAAAGCAAAAGTCTTAGAAGAACTTGCAGAAAAAGAGACAAAAACCGAAGCACTCAAAACATATATAGAGTTTAAAAAAGGCAAAAATGATGGTTTGCAAATAAATAGCATTACAATTTCATCTTCAAATAATCCGTTTGGAACTGAAGCGTTACAAAGCATCTCCAAACTAACACCTGCATCTGCATTTTTGAAGCCAACACTTGTTAATGGAGAGTATCTTATATTCCAATTAACAAAGATAAACGGCGCCAAAACAAAAAGTTTTGAAGAAGCCAAAAAAGATGTAATACCTCTTTTTGTAGATGAGCAAAAAAGTAGACTACTTAAAGAAACAGCAGAGAAATCTGTCAATACATTTAAAGGCACTACTACTGATTTTATAACTAGCAGTGATACAAACAAGCTAACAGATTTAACTAACAAATTATCAACTGAATTTTTAGCAACAGTGTTTAATTCAGAGACAAAAAGAGGATATACTCCTCTAAGCAATGGAAATATTGTAATTTATAGTATTTTGGAACAAAAACTGCTTAATAAAACTAACACTAATCAAAACAATCCGATTGTTAGATTAAAGAGTACTTTATTTAATGAAGGTATCATTAAGAACCTCCAGAACAAGTACAAAACTGAGATTTTTATTCAAGGATTATAAGTTGAGCAAAACAGTTTTAGCTATAGACATTGGTTCAACTAAGATATGCGCGATTATTGCCGAGATAGCGAATGATGATTCTATTGCTATTACTGGTGCCGGAATCTCTAAATCACAAGGTTTAAAAAGAGGAAGTATTACCAACATAGAGCTAGCTGCAAAATCAATCAAAAAGGCAGTTGATGATGCAAAAAGAGTCTCTGGTAGCAATGTAAAAAGTGCTATTGTATCTATATCTGGAGCATACACAAAAAGTATAAATTCAAATGGCATAGTAAATATTCAAAACAAAGAAGTTAGTTTTAAAGAGATAGAGAGAGTTATGCAAACTGCTCTATACAATGCAAATATATCAAATGAATATGATGTTTTACATGCTCTTCCTTATAAATTTAAAGTTGATGATCAAGATTTTATAGAAGACCCTCTTGGGATGAATGCTTCGAGGCTTGAGGTTGATACTCACATTATAACAACTCAAAAAACAAATCTTGGGAACCTTAAAAAAGCTGTTCGCGCTGCTGGCATAGAAGTTGAAAATGTAGTTTTGACGGGTTATGCTTCCTCTATCGCGGTGCTAAATGATGATGAGAAAGAGCTAGGTGTTGCTGTTGTTGATATGGGTGGAAACACTAGTAATATAACAATTCACTCTGGGAATTCAATAAGATACAATGACTTCTTAGGCGTTGGTTCAAACCATGTCACAAGTGATTTATCAATGGCACTTCACACCCCACTAAATATTGCGGAAAGCGTAAAAATAAATTATGGTTCACTACTTACACCAAGTAGTGATTTAATAGAACTTCCAATAATTGGTGATGAAAGCACAACACATGAAGTATCCCTAGAGGTTGTTCATAATGTTGTTTATGCAAGGGTTGAAGAAACTCTTATGATACTTGCTCAATTTATTGAAAACAGCGGGTTAAAAGATAAAATTGGAGCTGGCATTGTCTTAACTGGTGGATTTTCACAAATGGAAGGGATGAGAGATTTAGCAATAGCCACCTTCGGATCAATTCCTGTTCGTTTAGCAAAACCAAAAGAGATGAATGGTCTCTTTGATAATCTTCGTTCACCAGAATACTCAAGTGCAGTAGGTTTGATTATGTATGCAGCATCTTCTTATACTCAGTACGAGATAGATGCAAATAAAAGGGTTAGACATATTAATGAAATCAATTCAAGCGAAAGCAATATTGACTTTAGCGAACACATTGATATTCATATGACCTCAAACAGTAGCACAACAAATAATACAAATTTCACTGAAGACAATAGAGAGAAAATGCCAACCATCCCATTCAAAAGAGAGAAAAAAGGTGACGAGGCTGGTAGTTTTAGTAAATTTTGGAACTGGGCAACCCAGTTATTTTAAGGAGAGAAGTTATGGAACCATTTTTAGTTGAAGAAGCAAGCAATCTTAGCGGAGCAAGAATAGTAGCTGTTGGTGTTGGTGGCGGTGGTGGAAATATGATTAGTCATATGGTCAAAGAGGGTATTGCTGGTATTGAACTTATAATGGTAAATACAGATGCACAAGCCTTAAAAGATATCGGAGCAGTTTCTAAAATCCAAATCGGTAGCAAATTAACAAAAGGGCTTGGTGCTGGCATGAAGCCAGATATAGGCAAAGAGTCTGCTATAGAAAGTTACGATGAAATAAGAAATGCACTTGAAGGTGCTGATATAGTCTTTATCTCTGCTGGTCTTGGTGGCGGAACTGGAACTGGTGCTGCTCCAGTTGTTGCAAAAATCGCTAAAGAAGTTGGTGCGCTAACTATCTCTATCGTTACAAAACCATTTATGTTCGAGGGACCAAAAAGAGCTAAACTCGCATTGGCTGGACTTGAAGAACTTAAAAAAGAGAGTGACTCCATAGTCGTTATTCCAAATGATAAACTTCTCTCAATTATAGATAAAAAACTAGGAATCAAAGATAGCTTTAAAATTGTTGATAGCGTTTTAGCACAGGCCGTTAGCGGAACATCTGGAGTTATTTTATCTAATGGTGAAAATGATATAAATCTTGACTTTGCTGACTTAAAGACTGTAATGAGTCACAGAGGTATGGCACTTATGGGTGTTGGTGAATTTGAGGGTGAAAACGCTGCATACGAGGCTATTAAAGCAGCTATTGAGTCACCTCTTCTCGATAATATGTCAATCAATGGAGCAATGGGTGTGCTAGTTCATTTTAACATGCATCCAAACTTCTCGATGATGGAGACATCAGAAGCTATGATAGTAGTTCAAGAAAGTGCTCATGAAGATGCGGAGGTAATATTTGGTACTTCTACTGATGATTCACTTCCTGAAAACTATATGAAAGTAACTATTGTAGCGACAGGCTTTGAGAAGAATTTTGCAAACAACGAAGGTTTTGTTAGCGAAAATCCAGCCCCAGTAACAAAAATTCTTCGTCCAAGACTTGTTATGAATGGAACTTTTGATAGCAATAACCTTGATATACCATCTTATATGAGACAACAACTAGATTAATTCTTACAACAAAATCTCCAATAAGTCACCTATACTTCTCTTGAAGGTGACTTATTATCCTATTTAATTTAAAATTTATAAAAATATGTAAATACTCTATTTTCTATCTATTATCAACGGGCGGCATTCACAGTGGCAACTTTGCCCTAGCTATAGCCAATATTACTCTCAGTGCAATTGGCTCTGTTTTCATGGCAGGTAGCGGTTTTTATATAGCCAAATTTCTTGTAAGATAGGTAAAAATTGTATTAAGTAA